>CALEUL010000061.1 GCA_937921035.1 uncultured Porphyromonadaceae bacterium | reverse complement strand
TTCTGATTTTGTGTATAAAATAGAGACTGCCTAACTTTGGTTGTTAGACAGCCTCATCTTTTTTTGGAAATGTGTTTTACTCGTTAGTATCGTCTGAGTCTTTTTTATCTTTCTTGTTCTTGCTGGCATATCCATAGCCATATACGCTGCTGGATTTCTTGCCATAGTGGCCATAATATCCGTAGCGGCTATAAACATATGCGCTGGAGTGGATGTCGACACCGTTGATAACGATGTATGCGTTGCTGAAGGCGCCGCTTGCAATACCCTGAGTAAGCAGCTTGACGTTGTTTGTGGAGGTGTAGTTTGCACGGGTAACGTACAGCTGTACATCGGAGAACCGAGTGAGGAGGAATGTATCGGATATCACACCGATAGGAGCGGAGTCGATGATAATATAATCGAACTTGTTGCGCAGGTACTCCATCATATTCTCCATGCGCTTGGACATAAGGAGTTCGTTGGGGTTTGGCGGAACGGGACCGGCGGGTATAAGATACAGATTGCTGGATTCTTTTGTCTGTAGAATCAGTTTGTCGATATCTTCTGTCTGTCCGGACAGATAAGTTGTGATACCTAATCGGTTTGTGAAGCCTACACGTTTTGCAAGCATAGGACGGCGCAAGTCGAGACCGAGCATAACGGTTTTCTTTCCCATCAGGGCGTAAGTCATGGCCAGGTTGCCGGCAACGAAAGTCTTACCTTCGCCAGATACCGACGATGTAACCAGAATGACTTTGTGGTGGCTGCCGTCGCGTGTGAAAGATATGTTGTTACGCAGGAGTCGGAACAGCTCGGCGATTGCAGAAGAAACATTATCGCCGATAACAAAGTCGGCATGCTCGTCGGCCTTACCCTGGTTTTCAGCTGTACAGATTTCGCCGACAACGGGAATGTTTGTAATACGCTCGAGTTCCTCTTTGTTTGCAAATACAGGGAACAGCTGGCGTTTCACAAAGATAATTACGCCCGGAATGGCGAGGCCGATGATAAATGCGGCCGCGAAAATCATCATTTTGCGTGGCGATACCGGGAATCGGCTGCCAATCGGGTCTTCGATAAGGCGAGCGGTGTTAGTAGCGAGTGTTTTCTGGAGCGCAATTTCCTCGCGGCGCTGAAGGAGGAATGTGTAGATGTTTACCTTAACCTGCTGCTCGCGGAATATTTCCTGGAGGCCCTTGTCTACGGAAGGAGCAGAAGCAAGCTGTCCGGCGCTTCGGTTCTCGAGGCTGCTAATAGATTTGCGGCGAGTGTTGAGGCTTCTCTTTGCCGTATTGAGGTTCTGGAGGATACGAATTTTGTCGCGGCTGAGTTCGTCGCGCATGCTAACAACGAGAGGATTGTCCAGAGTGCTGCCTTCGAGGGTGCGGTTAAGGTTGGACACCTTGCGGTTGTAAGATTCGATAATTGAGGAAATTGTGGGATCGCTTACCGCCGCCGGGAGTGTTTCGTAGCTGTCGGCGGAAGATACGATTCGCTCGATTTCGTCGAAGATATTCATTTCGGCCTCTGTTTCGGCGAGTTCCTTTTCGTAGTCGCTCTTCAACGAGAGGTTGAGGTTAGACTGCATAGCGATGTCAGTTACGTTGTGCTGCTGGCGGTAAGTTTCCAGACGACCTTCAACGTCGCTGAGTTCATCGGCAATCATAACAAGACGGTCGAGTATGAAAGCCTCGGTCTGAATAGCAGAACGGTTCTTGTCATCGATGATGTTACGGTTGTAGTAGTCGAGCAGAGCAAGGATTATATCGTCGCCTTTCTTCACCACGTCGGTGAGGTAGCTCAGGTGCATCACATTCTCGGTTTTTTTTGCGAATTCGATGCTTAGGTTTGTGGATATGTTTTCGGCAACGTCGCGAGGGTTGCTGATCACAATCTTTTCTTTCCTGTTGAAAGAGCTAACGGTTGGCGAGAGTTTCAGGCTTACAGTGCCATAAGACAGTTTGATGTCGAGCGGCAGTTTTGCGTCGTTGAAATCTTTTTCTTCCTTGACCTGCTTGTATCGTGTTTTTACGGTAACGTCGTAAGTGTTTTTCCCAGAAGGTTCGACAGTTATGACGATAGGGGAAGTGAGGTCGTTCAGAGCTTCGCGTTCCATATTAGCAACCACGGCATTGTTCTGGTATAGAGGAATGTCGCGAAGAGTGCCGCATTCATAATAAGAATATGCCAGATTCAGGGAGTCAACAACTCGAACAATGCTGTTACGGGAGCGGAAAACTTCCAGTTCTGTTTCGTCGCTGAAATCCTTCATGTTGAACAGCGGATTCTTTCCAATGTCCATGCTGAAGGCGTTCTGCTGGTTGTTCAGGTCATCGGACAGGTAAACAGAAGCGTCTACCTTATAGACGGGAATGCGCGAGGCGCAGAAAAAGTATGCAGCAACAAGGCATACAACTACACTTATTGCGAACCATTTCCAGTTTGACAAGTAGTTTAGAAGCAGACCTTTGGTGTCGAAACTCTCGTTATCTTCGGTCTGTGCCTGCTGTAAATTTTCTGTCGACATATAGCTAAGTGATTATTTTGTAAGGTTAAGGATGCCGATGATTAGAGAAGCGAGCGAGGAAACACCGCCAACGACCGATATAGTGGCAGTAACAGCGGGGTCCATCTGCCAAGCGTTCTTACGCATTGATTTGTTAGGAGTTACGTAGATATAGTCGCTCTGCTGCAGAACGTAGTATGGAGAGAGAAGGAAGTTTTTGTCGTTTATGTCGAGCTTGTGTACTTCGCGAGTACCGTCGGAGTTTGTTCGGAACAGGAGAATGTCGGTACGGTCGCCCTTGATATCGAGATCACCGGCCATCGAAATAGCCTCCAGGAATGTCATGCGCTCGTTCTTGGACTGATATACACCGGGGTTCTTGACGGCACCAGCCACAGTAACCCTGAAGTTCATTAGGCGTATGTCAACCGAAGGTTTTTCGGTAACGTACTTTGGATATATTGCATCGCAGATTTCTGTAGCCACCTGAGCTTTAGTGTGTCCGGCAACTGGTATCTTGCCAACTATAGGGAAGTCGATGCATCCGTCGGCGTTGACAAGGTAGTAGTCTGTAGATACTTCCAACCCGTTGTTTGAGTATGAGTTGATGTTAGACATCTGCATAGTTCCTATTTTGCCTTCGGCATCGATGTATTTGCCTTTGTTGAAGGGCGCCATCGCCTGCATGTTTACGCCTGTAACCTGAATATTGAGCAGATCGCCCACAGAGAGAACGGGATCCTGATTCATTTGAACCATATTCAGTGAATCGGCGGGAAGTGTGTTGGCACCAACGAAGTAGGGTACTGTCTTTGTACTGCCGCAACTGGTTAACAATAAAGCCAATAGAAGGCCTGCGGTAAATGTAACTGATAGTATCTTCATAAGTCGATTGTTATTCTGGTTTTCCGGATGTTTAGAATATAATTGCAAAGTTAGTGATTTTGGGCCGCTTTGCAAAAAAATATAATATTTTTTGTGCCATAGCGTCCTTTTTGTGTCTTGTTTACCTTTTTTGTGTTCTGAAAATGCGTTTTTTTATATCATAAATAAAAGTTGAAGTATGCTTATGACAGCTAATATCTACAGGACACCGGCCTCGCTAAAGAGACGCCTATAGAAAGCGGCTTTGTCCTCGAGTTTCAGCGGATAAGCCCTGCTTGTAGATGGCATGCGCCACAAGCGTAAGCCATCTTGTGTTGTAGTGTATTCTCCCATCGCGGGAATATCCGTACCTGTTATTGAAGCGATGATCCCGGCGGCTTTTTCGCCAGTAGTTGCGACGTCGCGGCAAAGTGGCATCTGCCCGAGCAACTCGTACAATGGAACGGGCTCTATGATTTCTAAGAATTTGTCGGAAGCGTTGCCTTTTAATCGTCGCGCCTTACGGGCGGTATCGTTCATGGCTATTCCATTGGCGGATAGGAGCTTTTTTATTTCGTCGAGACGAAAATTCTTGCCGGTTGAGTCGAGCAGCGCGTTGCGGTCTCCAAAATACAGCAACCCCATCATGTACCAGAAGTCGTTGGTGCGGTTAGGGTAGTAGAAGTCCATGCTCCAGCGGTGCGAACCAGGGGGGAATGTACCCATAATCAGCACTTTTGCACCGACGGGGATGAACGGTGGCCAGGGATGCGTTTCAATATCGGGCTCTATGGTCATTTTATTCGGAAATTATAGCCAAGCGATATCTCTATGCTCATGTTTCGCGACGCACTGAAAGTATCGGCTTTAGATGCAGGGAAAATATTACCTAAACCATAGTAGAAACGACACTCCATTACAGCGGAGTGCATGGGCCGGAGATAGAATTCACATCCTATGCCGGCACAGATTCCGTAGTCGAATTTATTCTTTATTTCGGCCCACAGCTGTTCGGTCTGGCGATTAGCCGGGAAGTTAGGCACGGTGTTGGTGTGAGCGTAGTCGAAGTCGGATTTTATCTTGTTGCCTAACATGTATGCGAACTGCGGTCCCAGGTTTACAAAACCTTTGAAGCGACGGGACCCGAAGTATATGTGGGTAAGAATAGGGAGGTTTATGTAAGTTATGCTGCGAGAGTAGCTGAAAGGGTGTTCTTCGAAGTTCTCTTTCCATCCGCGCTGCACCCATCCCAATTCGGCTATTACGCCGAATATTTTTTCCTCGCTGTATCGGAAAGTTACAGCACCATGCGAGCCAATGTTCCAGCTTTGTTTTACCGATGGCGAGAACGACATCTCGCCCAACGAGACGCCAGCTTTACCACCGATCCATATATGCGGACGGTAATGTGTTTCGGCTGTTGCCGACAATGCCGCCAGGAGTATTACGGCGGCTGCGAGAATCTTTCTCATATCGTCTGTTCCGATATTGCGCCGTCGGGCTGGTATTCAAGAATATAAAGAGTTGAGTTGCTGTATCCCTCGCCTGTTTTTTCAAATTCGAAAGCCGACTGGACACCCTCGAAAATCTGAGGGAACTCAGGGTCGAACACACCGTTGTTAGCCCGGAGGTTCTTAATGAGGTAGCAAGCGGTGTCGAAACCTAAAATTGCCTGAGAAGGTACGCTTTCGATTATGTCGGTACCGTACCAGTAACGGAAATCGTTCTCCAGATTACGAGCTGCGAATCCTGAGAAATTGTCGAAGAACCGGGAATATAGCGTAACCTCCAACTTGTGCAGCATGTCGAGGGCTTCGCCTCGGAAAGCCGTCCAGTCGGGATATCCGAACAATGCCACCTGAGGTGTCGGCGCCATCGGGTCGAAATCCTCAGCCTCGGTGTCTACTCTCGAAATTTTGTCGCGGAACATTTTAAGTGTGTGGGCGAATTTGTTGAATTCGGCCAGCGATCCGGATGTAGGCACCATTATGTATTTTTCTACCGCGCTTACAGGCAGCGCTTCAAGGGAGGCCATAGTGAGGTTGTTTTCGTATTCCAACACAATCGGAACAATGTTGCGTTCTGCGAGTCGGCCGGTGAGGTACGATACGAAGGCTTCCTTATCGTTTTTTCCTGCGGTGTTCCTCAGAATTACAGGTGTGAAAGCTCCATAGCGTGTAATAAATGCGTCGGCGGCGAGTTTGTACATCTGTTTCTGAGGAATGTTTGCCTGCACGACCATCGGGTTTGTGAGGTACAGCGAATCGTGAACGGTGAAGATATTGAAAACCCGTGTTTGAGTAGCAATTGCGTCGGCTGCAATTGCTGATAGTTCCTGCTGATTGTTCGGAGCAACGATTATCGCGGCTTCGGCAACTTCGGGAATGCGTATTATGCTGTCTAAAGCGACAGACTTCGATTCAGTGTCGAATGCGGCGATGTTTACGTGTCCGTTGCGTCGAGCAAGAGTGTCGGCTCCGATGAGGAAACCTTTGTAGAAGTCGAGTGCGAGCTGATTTGTGCGTGACTGTTCCGCCTTGTCAAGACCGAATGGCAGGAGCAGGGCAATTGTCGGTTCTTTCTGCATCATCGCCGGCTGAGAATCTGTTTCTCCAACAAGCTGGTCCTGAGTGCTGTCGATTTCTTCGGCTTTCTCCCTAAGTGAGTCGGAATCTATCTGTGCGTATTCCGAAACGGGGAAATACAGTTCCATCCCCTTTTTTACGCCGTCGTTGACAGAGGGGTTGTGGCGCACGATTTCTTCCCGCGAAAGGTTTAGCCGTTTGGCGATGCCATATACGCTCTCTTTCTTTTCTACCTTATAAAAATACACCATGTGTCCGTTCACCGTCTTTATCGGCAGGTCGAGGGCGAGCATGGTAAAGCCGGCGAGCATGGCAGCTGCCGCGAAGATATATCGTGATATAATAGCCTTCATTGCTTTTTGTGTCTTATCAAACCGCAAAGCTACAAAAAAACCTTCGAATGTGCAAACAGCCTCTGTGGAGGGCATTTTGCCGGCATGGTGAATTAACAGGATTTATGCGGCAGGAGATGTTGCAGAGCTAAAGTTTTTCAACACGGGTTGGGAGGCGCTTTTTTTGCAAGTTTGCTACTTAAAGTGTTGATACTCTGTGTGGTTGCTGACGTATCAAAGATACGTCCCTACATTTAGAGGCTTTCTACGGCAGTTCTGCAACATCCTCTGAGGGATGTTATTCTTTGTGATCTTCGGCGTATGCCCGTGATGGGCAGTAGCTTGAGCCGTCGAAACAATGTGTGCAGATTCGTTCCTTGGGCAGGCCAATGCTTGCCACCAGTTCCTCGATGGTGCTGAATTTGAGAGAGGACAGCCCGAGGCGGCGCGCTATTTCGTCGACCATACGCTGGTATTCCGGTGTTCCGGTTGTGGCATAGCGCTCGATGTTCTTTTTGTCGTCGCCCTCGAAGTCGCGTATTATCTGGCGCGTGATAAGCTCGAGGTCGGATTTCGATGATGTGAATCCGATATATTTGCATCCGTAGACGAGCGGAGGGCATGATATTCGGGCATGTACTTCGCGGACGCCACCTTCGAAGAATGTGTGAACGTTGTCGCGTAACTGAGTTCCACGAACAATGGAATCGTCGCAGAAAACGGCTCGGCTGTTGTTCAGAATCGCTCTGTTAGGAATAAGCTTCATCTTGGCGACGAGTGCTCGGCGGCTCTGGTTGCTGGGCGTGAAGCTTCGAGGCCATGTGGGCGTGTATTTTAGCACAGCCCGGCGGTATGGTATGCCGTGGCCTTCGGAATAACCCAGAGCGAAGCCAACGCCGGAATCGGGTATGCCGCAAACGATGTCGGCCTCGGTGTTGTCGCGGCGTCCCATCCGCACTCCGGCGTTCTCGCGGACATATTCGGCGTTGATACCGTTGTAGTCGCTGGCAGGGAATCCGTAGTAAACCCACAGGAAAGAGCATATCTGCTCGCGTCGGGCAGGTTTCTGGAGCACTTCGATGCTGTCGGCGCGAAGGCGCACAATTTCGCCTGGGCCGACGTCGCGCAAACGGTCGTATCCCAGATTGGGGAAGGCGCACGATTCGCTGGTTGCCGCATATCCGTCTTCTTTCTTTCCTATAACAATAGGTGTTCGCCCGAGGTAGTCGCGCGCGGCTATGATACCGTCTTCGGTAAGGATAAGCATAGAGCAAGAACCCTGAACTTTCTTATAAACAAGGTTGATGCCGTCGACAAAATCCTTGCCCATATTTATGAGCAGTGCAATGAGTTCGGTCTGGTTTATTACGTTTGCCGAGAGTTCGCTGAAGTGCATCTTCTGCTCGAGCAGCTCAGCGGCGATGCTTCGGACGTTGTCGATTTTAGCCACCGTAACAACGGCGTATCGACCGAGGTGTGAGTTAACCAGAATTGGCTGAGGGTCGGTGTCGCTGATTACTCCCATTCCCTGATTGCCCTTGAATTCGTCTAATTCCGATTCGAAGACCGACCTGAAATAGTTCCGCTCGATGCTATGTATTGTTCGGTTGAAACCATATTCGGGGTCGAAAGTTACCATTCCGGCCCGTTTGGTGCCGAGATGCGAGTTGTAGTCAGTACCATAGAATACATCGTTGATGCATTCTTTCTTGGAAATTGCTCCGAAGAAGCCACCCATATTAGTCTTTTTTAGAAATTCTGCTTTTGGAGCTGCAAAGTTACGCAAAAAAATCTATACGACAGTTATGATTTTGTTAAAATGGAAAAGAAAAAAATAGCCACGACCCCCGAGGGCGCCGTGGCTGCAAGCTGATATTTGGAAGTGAGTTATTTTCCTTTGTGCTCGTACTGGAGAGTGAACGAAGGCTGATCGCATACTTCGGATGGTCCGAAGTACTGTATGGGTCCGGGATACATGTAGCATGTGTTGTGAGCCCAATTCTCGCGCTGTTCGGCGAATTTGCGGAAAGGAGCGTCGTCGAGACGGACAAGCGCCTTCTGGATAACGGGCTTGTCTTCGGCGTTGCGGCGTTCGATATTCATCATCATTGTGATGGGTATACCGCCTGGAATCCACTGAACGGCAGGTTTTACCAGGTTTCGGATGGACGACATGTAGCCGGTAACGCCAGCGTTGATCAGAGCCGAAGCGTTGAAACCGAGCGAGTAGCAGTAGTCGGCGTCGAAGTTTGAAGGAGCTGCGCAACGTCCTTCGTAGCCGAAGAAGTGGTGCAGCGGGGAGAATTTTCCGCCGCAATCAGCGAATTCCTGGTCGTCGGCCAGACGAGCAGCCACCATGTCGCTGAGCAGTTTTTCGGTTTCGATAAGTGAAACCTGAACGTTTCCGTGGGGGTCTCGGTCGAGCATGAGCTGTTTTGCCACGTTTGCGGGGAGCTGCTTGAGTGAAGCGACGTTTTCGGGCGACAGATTGCTGAGGATGAATTCGGTGAGCTGAGCGTGGTCCATGCCAGCAACCTTGTCCTTGTTAGCGCCGAGGAGTTCGTTGAGCTCTGCGATCAGGCGCTTGAATTCGGGAATGAATTCGATAAGGCCTTCAGGAACGAGAACAGTACCGAAGTTGTTGCCTTCGGCAGCGCGAGCTTTAACGATACCGGCGATATAAGTGATTATGTCTTCGAGGCTCATGTTGCGCTCCTGAATTTCTTCGGAGATAAGGCAGATGTTCGGCTGAGTCTGGAGCGCGCATTCGAGTGCGATGTGGCTGGCGGAACGGCCCATCAGTTTGATGAAGTGCCAGTATTTCTTTGCCGAGTTGCAGTCGCGCTGGATGTTACCGATTACTTCGGAATATACCTTTGTAGCAGTGTCGAAACCGAAAGAAGTCTCTATAACGGCGTTCTTGAGGTCGCCGTCGATAGTTTTCGGGCAGCCGATAACCTGAATACCGGCGTTCTTAGCCTTGTAGTATTCAGCGAGGATTGCGGCGTTGGTGTTGGAGTCGTCGCCACCGATGATAACAACGGCAGTGATACCGAGTTCTCGGAGGATTTCAAGGCCTTTGTCGAACTGTTCGACTTTTTCGAGTTTAGTACGACCGGATCCGATAATGTCGAAACCGCCGGTGTTTCGGTATTCGTCGATTATGGGAGCAGTCAGCTCGATATAGCGGTGTTCAACAAGTCCGGAAGGACCCATGAGGAATCCGAAGAGTCGGCTGTCGCGATGAATTTTCTTGATACCGTCGAAAAGGCCGCTAATAACGTTGTGTCCGCCGGGAGCCTGGCCACCAGAGAGGATAACGCCCACGTTAACGGGCTTGCCGGGAACAGGGCTGTTGTTTTTCTCAAAACGTATTTCAGGAAGGCCGTAGGTGTTGGGGAACAGAGCGCGGATTGCATCCTGATCGGCTACGGATTCGGTGGGCTGGCCTTCAACTACTTTTACAGCGCCGGTTAGAGCTATAGGAAGTTTGGGCTGATAGCTTGCACGGGCTGTTTGTAAAGGACTTTTTTTCATCGTGATATGTTGATTCTATATTGGTTATATTTTATTGTGCAAAGTAAGCGAAATTTTTTCGAAAAAGCTGAGGTATAAATGTGAATAAGTGTTTATGAGGCTATTGAATATCGGGAGCCCCCGCGATGGCAGTCAGTAGCATTTCGGGCTTCAGGTATTTGTCGGCCATCTCGGCGATTGATGTACTTGTAATCGCATCAAGGTGCGTCTGCTGCTGCTCGAAATAGTCGGCAGGGGTGCCGAAAGTTACGATGTTTCGGTAGTACTGCATCACTTTTGAAGCGGAATCGAGGTTGTCGGCAAGTTCAGATGCGAGGTGAGTCTTCAGTCGCTCAAGTTCCTCGCCTTGGGGCGGTTGGCTGGCAAGCAGCAGCAGTTCTTTCTTAATTTCGTCGGTAACTTTGTAGGCGTACGATTTGTCGCACCGTGCCATAATTCCTACGTAGCTTCCTTCGAGACTTCCGCAGAGCATGGCCCTTATGCCGTATGTAAGACCCTTTTCCTCGCGAATGTTTGTCATGAGCCGCGAACCGAAGTATCCACCAAGAGCTGTAACGGCCATGCGCAGGGGTATGTAGTCGGGATGGCAGCGCGGAATGGAAGGAATCGACATGGAAATGGCAGATTGGAGGCTGCTTTCGAAAGGAATTTTAACAATAGTACCACCATTGGCGGGAGTTCCCGGGCATAGGTTGAGTTCAGTTCCTTCGGAAAGAGCCGGAATAGCTGCGAGCATGCTGCGGACGCTGTCGAGAATGTCGTCGGTGAAATAACCGCTCAAAAAGGCGTGAGCGCCGGCGGGATTAATGATGCCTTTGTGGAGCGCTGCAAGTGTTTCGGGTGTTAGCCGTTCAATATCCTGGGGCTGAGCAATGTGCGCCAGAGGATGACCGTTGCCGTAAATAAGGCGGTTGCTCTCGTCGGAGGCAAGCGCGGAAACATCCATACGCAAAGTCTGAATCTCGTTTACGGCTTTAATCTTTGCCACATGGAGGCGCTTGGCGTCGAAAGCCGGTTCCGCGATAATCTCGGCCATAATGGGCAGCATGTCCTTGATTCTGTGTTCGAGCGCCACAAGGCGGATATCTGTATGGTGGCGCATGTGTACGCCACCGAGTTTAGCGCCGTTGAAGTCTATTATCTCGGCTAACTGGTCGGCAGTATGATTAGCAGTACCCTCGGTGAGCAGGTTTACGGCCATTCTTCCGGCGCTTTCGTCGTGTTCGGCCGCTCCCCCGGGGAATACTACCGATAGAGAGCATATAGGCTGGTCGCCGCCTCGGAAGTAGTGCATGGTCAGGCCGTTTGGAAGCGTTTCGACGGACTGCACAGGCATGGACAGATGGCCGAACGGATATGTCGGCGGTGGAGTAGAGCGTACAGGCATTACAATTCTGTTTTTGCCAGCAGCTGACGCGCGGCCTCGAGGTCGGCCGGAGTGTCGATGCCAATGGTCGGTTCTTCGGTTAACGACATGCGTATTTTGTAACCCGCCTGAAGCCATCGGAGCTGTTCGAGGGATTCTGCCAGTTCAAGGCTGCTCTGCGGCAGAGAGCTGATTTTCTCCAGTGTTTCGCGTCGGTATCCGTAGAGCCCGACGTGTGTATAGAATTTGGCGTGATCGAGCCATTCCTCCCATTTGTAGTTGCGTACGTAGGGGATTATAGAGCGCGAGAAATACAGTGCGTTCATGTCGTTGTCCATCACGACCTTCGGCGTGTTGGGGTCGAACAGAGCCTCGAAACCGCGCGCGGGGTCGAAAGGCCGTGCCAGCGAGGCAATCTGTACCGAAGGGTCGCTGAAGCTTTCTATAAGCGATTTTAGCTGCGATGGGGCAATGAAAGGTTCGTCGCCCTGTATGTTGACAATAACGTCGGCGTCGTTTCCGAGGAGCGTAGCAGCTTCGCGACAGCGGTCGGTGCCGCTGCGGTGTTCGGCTGAAGTCATTACGGCGCGTCCGCCGAAAGCTTCAACGGCCTTGAGAATGCGCTCGTCGTCGGTGGCGACGGCAACATTGTCCATAACGCTTGCCACGCGGGTGTATACGCGTTCAATCATTGTTTTGCCGCCTAAATCGGCGAGCGGCTTGCCCGGAAAGCGCGTAGATGCATACCGGGCGGGTATTATACCTATGAATTTCTGTGCCATAGTCTTCAGGATAAGTCTGTAACGTATAGTTGAGCGTTTTCGTACCTTACTACTTTTACGTGTTGTCCGGCGGCGATGAAACTGCCGGTGGATACGGCGTCGAAAACGTCATTGTCAATTTCAATTTTTCCGGCGGGGCGCAGGTCGGTGATGGCTTTTGCCTCGCGTCCAATGTATTTTGCGGGCGTCATGTCCACGCCAACAAATCCGTCGGAAACCCGAAGTTCCGTCATAAGTTCGGAGTGCTTGCGGAAGCATTTAGGTCCTTTCGATGATGTCAGATACAGCACGGCGCCCGTGGCAAGAATCAGTCCGGCGAACAGCACCGCGAGCGAGCGCCCGAGCGATGCTATGTCGAAGCCGCTGACAGAATCGGAGCTCATCATTGCACCGACGATTGCAATGCCGATGGCTGTGGCGCCGGATATTCCCGAAATTCCGAATCCCGGAATTATGAATACTTCGAGAGCAATGAGGACAACACCTGCAATGAAACATATGATTATCCATGCCGGCATGGTGCCTGTAACAAGCATCGGCAGGAAGTAGAGTATCGCGGCCACAATGGAAGTTGCGGCGGCAAAACCAAGGCCCGGAGTGTGCATTTCCATATAGATGCCGCCTAAAATCAACATTACCAGTATCGCGCGGACGCCGGCTCCGGAAAGGAATCCGAGAAGGTCGTCGGTGAAAGTACTCTGGTAGTAGCGTGTTTCCGCACCGGCCATCTTCAGGTCGGCCAACACATCCTCCACGCTGTTGGCGATGCCGTCGGCAAATCGGTTGGCAATAGCCTGGTTTGCCGTGAAGGACACGGATACGTCCGGATTGACCATCGATGCTGCGATATCGGGATTGCGCCGCCAGATTGTGCTGTCGCCCTCGGTTGTCCTGCCGTGGTGTTCGGCAGTGGCGCGCATTATCGCGCTCATGTAGGACTGATACTTCCGGGGCATCGGTTCTCCCTGGGCGTTCACAACTGTTGCAGAACCCATAGTAGCGCCAGGGGACATGAACACGCTGTCGCATGCAAGGGCTATAAGGGCGCCTGCGCTGGCGGCGTTTGGGTCAACGAAAGCCGCTGTGGCGACAGGGCTTCGCATCAGCGATGTGCGGATGCTGTCGGCGGCGTCGAGGGCACCGCCGTATGTGTTGAGTTTCACAATAATAACGTCCGCACCGAAGTCCTCGGCCTGTGTCATCGCTTTTCTGAAATGATGGAAAGCGCTGAGGTCTATTTCGGTTTCTATGGGGATTACGAACGCGCGCTGTGCCGAGGCCACAAAGGCCAGCAGGGGTAACAGCATCAGGACAAGAAGACGATAATGTTTCATTTCTGTTCGGTGGATTCCTGTTTTTGTCCGGCATGCTCGCCGAAGTAGGCGGGCAGGAGCGCCATGCCGATTACAAGGTATATATAGTAGCTGAAAAGGCGCCATACGAGGGCGAGAATTGCCGCGATGCCGATATTGCCTATAAGATCGCCGTAGTAGTTGGCGAAAAGCCATTCGCTGATGCCGCTGCCGCCGGGAGTGGGGCTTACCATAAGGACGACCCATACGACGAACTGCCGGCAGAAAACAAGCAGCATGGAAGCCCCCGGCACAAATGCCCAGAATAGAGCGTTTACCACAAAGTAGCGCGAGAACCACGACAATACAGTGCCGGCGAGTACGCGCACCCACCATGTGCGCGACTGATGTTTTACCCATTGAGAGGTAGACGACATATTGTCGGCCATATTAATTATCTTACGGCGCAAGCGCTTGGCAATGCGCCAGCAGGCAATGCGTTTTAGGGTGCGTTCCGTTGCCTCGGGCTTGCCAATTATGGCGAGATAGAGTATTGTTGTCCAGATAACTATTCCGGCATATACGAGCCAGAACACAATCTTTACACCGCCGAGTAGTAGCGCGGCGCCCGCGCTTTCTGCGGGCATGCTGCCGAACAGGTCGTTCCAGGGTATGAGGAGAACTACGACCGGACAGAATATCACGAAGAAAAGCTCGTCTAAGAAGAGGGTGGTAAGAGTGAGGGCGGTGGCACGTCCTAATTTGATTCCTTCGCGGTTTAGGTAGAATATCGCAAGTGCGCTTCCGCCGACAACGGACGGTGTTATGGCCGAAGTGAAGGCACACATAAGGTCGGTGCGGAAAGCTCGTTTCCATGTAAGGGCACCGTCGGCGATGGTGTGGAATCGCCAGGCGAGGCCGAAGTCTCGGCCGAAAGCAAAGAGCAACGCCGCTGCCAGGCCGATGAATGTGCGACTGTCGAACCTGATTGAGCGCAGGGTGGCCATGTCGACATCGCTGTGGAACAGCCATATCGCCACACCGGCGCTAAGCACAACGGGCAATATTGTGCGCCATAGTGTTTTCGACAGCTCTTTGGCCATGTTTCAGGACTGAGGTATCAGTGCGGAAATATCGGCAGCGATATCGTCGCCCGAGAATTTTGCGGAAGATATGCAGGCGCCGGAGAAACCGAGCGACATAGCCTTGTCCACATCGGCCCTGGTGGCTGCTCTGTCTGTAAGGTTTGCTACGAAATGCACCTCTACGCCGGCCTTGCGGGCTTCCCCGATAATGGAGGCGTCGTCGGTGGATATCAGGAAATAATCGATGTCGGCTTTTGACAGCGCGGTAGCTGAGGCAACGGATGTTATTTCGGCACCGATAACAGCTTCTGCGCCTATTTCGGCACGTACGGCAGCGGGATTTGCTCCGAGGTGCAGCAATACGCCGTGGAGCCCGAATTCGCGGCATGCCTCCACGTTGTTTTCTATGGTGAGTATCACTCCGGCTTCGCGGCAAAGGTCTATTATTCCTTTTGCTTCTTCGTTGATAGGAGCGTCGGGCAATATAAGCCACTGGCAGCCTGCGTCTATGGCTTTCTGTGCCAGTTGAGTCGGTGTGTATTCTCCGTTAGTCTGTAACAGTATCTGTATCATGACACAAAATTAAGCAAAAAAATTCATTCTCTGTATAAACAAATAAAATCTTTTATATGGTTGACGGTAATGAATAAATTTGAATTAACCTGAATGAATATCAGTGGATTAGGTTTTTATTTGTTTTCCTCCTTTCCGCTGTTTTACAGTCAGAACATCTCAAAAACAATTTGTATTTACAACTCCAATCAAATAATTAATTTAGCCTTTATAGTAGTTGCACTATTAGCACAATTAAAACCGCGATTAACAATGTGATGATATTCAGTAACATAAATCCAATCCATATCAAACATCTTCGCCACCACTGTTTTACGGGAAATGCCTTCGACAAAGATATAGTACCAATAATTGTGATTATCGAAATCATGATGAAACGTTCCGTGTCCGGGTAAAAGATTGCCAACGGTTTCAATAAGTTGTTATAGATGGAAAAAGAACACCCCATATAGATTGCGGCAGTCAAATATTCTGCAAGATTGTATTTGCGCCCTGTGGACAGTCCGTATGCAATGTAACAATTGAAAGCAGGCACACAAGCAATAAATATTTTGGATATCACATCTGAGGATACTAACATGTTTACAACCCAATTCCCTGTAGATATGGTTTCTTCCGAAGAAGATGCAAAAAAGTCCACATGAAAGATATTCCCCAAAATTGTATAAATAAATGTGGAATATAGCAAGAGTTGCATCACCATAGTAACAGGCGGTGAATATTTGACTCGTTGACCATTAATATATTGTCTGATGACCTGCCAAGGATGCAGCAAGAGTCCGACAAATGTTCTCCAGAAACCAGGAGTCAAGCTTGCGAAACTCATTACAACCTCCTTCCAGAAGGACTTCATTGTTATTCTTTTGGTAGTTTGAAGGAGTTGACCGCAATCCGGACAATAAACACCCGAAGAGGTACGTCCGCAATTAAAGCATGTTAAATTGTTTTTCTGTTCCATAATTCCGGAGTTGTCTATGGAGCTGTTTCTGAAATGATTAAATTATATAGTAGAGCCACAAGAAAGAAATAGAAAAAATCACTCAGGGAGATTATACATTTATAATACAAGCCAGTCTGAATTTCAGGAAATCGCCTGTCTGTAGGGATTCAGCTATCATATTGTTCTTAAGCGGTTTTCCTGTAATGTAGCGGTTGTATAAATCACAGCTCAGGATGAACAGCGCCAACTCGATATTGTTCTTTTTTATCTTTGTAATCCGCGAGTAGTTTATTCGGATTTGCTGTACAAGCATGAGTCTGGCGATGTCGTTGTTATTGTCGAGCCCTAACAAAGCGCGGTCCTTCATCAGACGTTCCGTTATCCAGTGGCTGTCGCAGGATTTTGGATTTCCTTTAAAAAGAGTTGTTATGCCGAGAGGGTTCATCCGGTATCTGTAGCACGGAATGTCGCGCTTGACAACCCTTTTTGCTATGTGGAACAGCACCATGCCTCCAACCGTGTCCTCGAACCAATATGATTGCGGGAAGGATATGTTGTGGAACAGATGGTTTTTATATACTTTACCCCAGGGATAACCGTATAGAATGCCGTAGCCTCCGGAGTCGGAATCGGTGTCGCATCCTTTTACCTTCCGCGATTGACTGTCGTTGAACAGTTCATAGCTTCCTTCCGCGATATCGGCATCTTCTTTTAACGCTTCCGATAAAAGGCGGTTGATATCTCCTAATTCATCGTCGGAATCGAGAAATGTTATATATCTCCCGCGGATGTTTTGCAATGCGCGGTTTCTGGCGCCGGAGTACCCTCTGTTCTCCTGGCTTATTATATCGATATCCTTGCGGCCGGAATACTTTTTAAGGATATCCGGTGTGGAATCCGTGGATCCGTCGTTAACGACCGTAATAAGAATTTTGTATTGTCCGGTCTGCGCAGCAATAGCGCTTTCCATACACCGTTCCATATACTTTTCTGCGTTGTATGCCGGAATAATGATGTGGAGGTCGTATTCGGACGATACCTTGTTAGATGATAAGCAGCTGTTGTCGCAATCATCATAAATATCTTTCAACAGAGTGGAGGCCCATTTGATTTCCTTATCGGTTATCTTCAACTGCTTGTGCGGTAACGAACAAAGGATATTGACCATAGCCGTCGGATTCGCGCCGGCTGTTTTAAATATAGAGGAACAGAATTTTATACCTGAACGTATCAGTGGATTCATCAAATGCAGATAAAAGATTTACACAAAGCGGTGCAAAATTAGCAAAATCGCCGGACGTGGCAAAAGGAAGTCGGTATCTGTAATATAATAAGGCGCCGGTCTCGCGGAAACCGGCGCCTTATTATATAGGTTGTGTTATGTTTCAGAAACGGATTTTGCTGCTTTTGTTTCCCTGTACTTTGATAAGCAACTGTCCGGCGGAAGGGTTGGATACGCGTATGCCCTGCATGTTGTAATATGTTGCAGGAGCTTCGTCGGCCCTGATATCATCTATGCCAGCCTGGGCAGGAGCGATGCTGATTAAAAGGGCTTCAGTGTTGGCCGAGATATCATATTTGCCGGCCTCGGAGATATTCCATTTGTTGTCCTCGGAGCTGTTCAGCACCATTTTTCCGTTGTCGTTAGCGTCGCGGAAGTAGAAGTATTTGCTGTCGAAGCTGCGAGCGCCTTTCATGATGTAGAAAATCTTGAAGGATCCAGCATTGAGTTCGGTATCGGTAGCGGCGAAGGCGTAGGGTATCTGCGGGTTCTGGCGCATCACAGTGCCAGCGTCAATGCTCCAACCTCCGCTTGTTGCGTCGCCCGTCATGAAGATGGTTGCGAAGTTTATATGAGTTGCCTGATATTCGGATTTTGCGAATGTGGCTTCCATCGTGGCAGTGTTGACAGTGATCAGATAGTTGGCGCTTTCGCTCACCTGAATCTTGAAGTCGTTGTCGTCGCCAGAAATGCTTGTCAGCTTCACTTTTCCGTCGGCATCGGGTTTGCAGCTTACTACAGGTCGCAGTTCGGTGTTACCCCAGTCGAAAGTGGTCAGGAATTTGAAATCCTTGTCGGCTTCGAGGTATAGGGTGCCGGTATAAATATCGGGGTCTTCTGCAGTGGCGGCGATGCACGATGCGTCGTCGAGCGACCATCCCCAAGGGGTGGCTTCGCCTGCGAGCCAAAGAAGGTCGGTGCGTTCCTGTGCGTCTGCACAGATGGCTGCGGATGCTACCGCAGCGACAGAAAGAATCAGTCGTGTAAAATTTCTCATGTTATAATTTTTAGGTTTGACAATATACAGTTTGTTGTTTCTACAAAATTACATAATTAATCGGAAGTGGCGTCTTTAAGAGGATAAAAAGTAGTGGTTTTAAGGCAGTGTATAAATTCAATATTCTGAATATCAGAACAATGAGTAGAAGGCTTTGTTCCGAAAAATATAGCGGATTTACTGTTGCCGGTGTGGGTGTATGTGGGCATTCATCGCTGTAATCCTACATAAACGCGAGAGGGAAATTGATTTTTTTTGGTCAAAATCGTTCTTGAGGGCATATGAAATGAGTTTTGCCGTTTGGAGAATGTGCCTAAAATATGCGAGAAATAGATTTTTTGTGCCTCAGAGTGGTTCTGTGTGGATTTTTTTAGCTATATTTGCTATCGTTAAAAGCAGCGTTATAGATGAACGAGGAAGCACTAAGCAGAATGTTCCTGAAGGACACTTCTTTTCAGGCACTTATGCAGCATCGCATTTTCAATGTGTTGCTCATCGCTTCGCCCTACGATGCCTTCATGATGGAGGAGGACGGCCGCGTTGAAGAGCAACTGTATAACGAATATGTGGCTCTTAACCTTTCGTCTCCGCCGCGCGTAACGCGCGTATCCACGATGGATGAGGCGCTGGAGATTATGCGAATAAAGGCATTTGACATAGTTATCGCCATGCCCGGTGGGGACATTTCCGAAACCTTCGACGGCGCCGGGCTTCTGAAGGCCGAGTTTCCGCAAGTCCCTATAGTGGTTCTCACTCCGTTCAGCAAGGAAGTTTCCCGCCGCCTTGCAATGGAGAATCTGGACAATGTGGACTATGTTTTCAGCTGGCTCGGAAACATGGATCTGCTTCTGGCTATTATAAAGCTGCTCGAAGATAAACTAAACGCCAACGATATCACCGATGTTGGCGTGCAGATGATTCTTCTTGTCGAGGACTCCGTACGCTTCTATTCATCGGTACTGCCGCACATATATAAATTTCTGCTCAAACAGTCGATGCTGTTTTCGACCGAGGCTCTCAACCAGCACGAGCAGATGCTTCGTATGCGCGGGCGTCCAAAGGTTATGCTGGCGCGTACATATGAGGAGGCTCAGCAGCTGTACGAGCGATTCGGCCACCATATGCTCGGTGTAATCAGCGATGTGTCATTCAAGCGTAACGATGTAAAAGATGCACAGGCCGGTATCAAACTGGCGCACTGGCTGCGCGAGCAGGATCCCTACCTGCCTATTATCATAGAGTCGTCGGAACTTTCAAATTCGATGCGTGTAGGCGCTTTCGGCGGCGTGTTCATCGACAAGAATTCCAAGAAACTGCCAGTAGACCTCGGCGAGGCAATCATGGCAAATTTTGGCTTCGGCGATTTTATTATACGCAATCCGCTCGACAACAGTCCGATAATGTCTATCCGCAATCTGAAGGATTTGCAGATGCATATATTCGATATACCTGCGGATGCGCTGCTATACCATGCCTCGCGCAACGATATTTCGCGATGGTTGTATTCTCGCGCGCTCTTCCCCATTGCCGATGTGGTGAAAATGCACCATTTTACATCAATCGGGGAAGCTCCGGCAGTGAAGCAGCTGTTTTTCGACCTGATTGTGAAATACCGCAGGATGAAAAACCGTGGCGTAGTTGCTGTGTTCCAGAAAGACCGCTTCGACTATTATTCCAATTTTGCCCGCATAGGCCAGGGCAGTCTCGGCGGCAAGGGTCGCGGCCTGGCTTTTATCGATTCCATAATAAAGAAGAATCCCATATGCGATAATTTCGGAGGAATCGCAATATCCATACCCCGTACAGTAGTACTCTGTACCGATCTGTTCGACGAGTTTATGAGCACCAATCGCCTGTATCCGTTGGCATTGAGCGACGCATCCGACCAGGACATCCTGAGCGCCTTCCTCGCGGCAAAGCTGCCGTCGAGGCTGCGCGAGGATTTTGTTGCCCTGTTCGACGTTGTGGACCGTCCGTTTGCCGTGCGCAGCTCCAGCCTGCTGGAGGATTCGCATTATCAGCCTTTTGCCGGAATATACGCCACATATATGGTGCCTTTCAGCAGCAATACGGAGTTGCGGTTGCGATGGCTTGAGGATGCAGTGAAGGGTGTTTACGCGTCGGTGTTCTATGCCGCGAGCAAAACCTACATGACAGCCACAAGCAATGTAATCGACCAGGAGAAAATGGCCGTTATAATCCAGGAAGTGGTTGGCGAGAAACACGGCGAATATTATTTTCCGTCGTTCTCCGGCGTCGGACGTTCGCTAAATTACTATCCACTCGGCGACGAAAAGACCGAGGACGGCGTAGTTGAGATTGCTGTTGGCCTGGGAAAATATATTGTGGACGGAGGCCGCGGACTTCGATTCTCGCCTCTACATGCCGACAAATGTCTACAGACCTCTACCGTGGACCTTGCCCTGCGTGATACACAGACAAAACTGTTCGCACTCCGCAATACCGATTCCGACGACGAAAGCGCATTCAGTGTCGCCCTTGACGAGGGTGCGAACCTCGTGCGCAAGAATGTGCAGGATTTTGCCGGCACTGGCGCGCTTCGGTACATGGTGAGCACTTACGATTTCCATAACGAATGCCTGATGGATTACGAGGAAGGCCCCGGGCGTCGCGTGGTAACATTCGCCAATCTGTTGCGCGACCGTGCATTGCCGCTTGCCGATGCTCTCGATTTTATGCTCAAACAGGGTCAGGGAGCCATGCAGCGTCCCGTTGAAATAGAGTTTGCCGGCATAATAAATGAAAAACAGGTTGCCAATGGCAACCGCGCACACATATACTGGCTCCAGATAAGACCTATCATAGACAGGAAGAACCTGATTGCCGACCAGGTGCTTGAGCGTCCGGACAACGAACTAATCCTGCGCAGCAACACAGCTATGGGCAACGGCATGATAGAGGGCGTGGATACCATCGTGTATGTACGCCCCAACCGCTTCGATTCGCTGCGCAACCCTGCCACGGCTATGCTTATTGCCAAAATCAATGCAGCATTAGCGGGCGAGAACAAAGGGTATGTGCTTATCGGTCCGGGCAGATGGGGCTCCTCCGATCCGTCGCTCGGTATTCCCGTACGGTGGACCGATATATCTTCGGCCCGCCTTATCGTTGAGGCTGCCGTAGGCACTTACCGAGTGGAACCGAGCCAGGGAACACATTTCTTCCAGAACCTTACAAGTTTCGGGGTTGCATATTTCACTGTTGACGAAGCCGGAGGAAACGGCTACTACGACAGTGCGTATCTTGATACGATGCCAGCCGCGTACGAAGATGATACAGTGCGTATCGTAACTTTCGGGCGTCCGCTGCATATAGCTGTAAACGGCCGTTCGGGCCTCGGCATTGTAACCAAACCCGAATTCGACAATAAAGATAATTCCTATAACGACGAAAACACATGAGCTTTTTCAATAAAATATCAAGGATGTTTGGCTTCGGCAGCGATTCCGATGCCGACGAGTTCACCGACGAGCCCGCAGACGGCGAAGCTACGTCTCCAGCCCCTGTCGGCGACGTCGAACGTCAGGACGAAGTCCCGCTTGCCGATGTTCCTACGCTTCCCGAGATAGACCCCGACATGAAAGCGCGGATATTCGAGGGTGTTGTGGATATTTTCAATAAATCGTTACCCGATTTCCTTGCGCGCAGTGTAGACCCGGCAGCTCAGCGTCGCCTGTTGCTCGAGGCATTGGATAAATCGGCCTCCGACTATCTGAACAGTCTTATGCTCGCAGCCGAACAGTATGCCGAGAAAAAGCTGAAGGCTGCAGTTGATGCCGCGCACCGCGAATCCGAGAAATTGAAGACCGATATGACGCAGCTGGAACAGCAGCGCTCGTCGCTGAGGGAAGCGCAGCTTAGCGCAGACCGCCGTCGGCGTGCTTTATCTGACCGTGTCAACGACCTTGAAGGCAAACTTGCGACCGCCGAGGCAGAGCGAGAGCAGTTCGAACTGGAAAACAAGAGCCTTCTTAACAAACTCAAGGTTGCCGATGTACAGCCGGCACTGGTAGAGGATCTTACAAAGGAAGTGGAGCGCCTTAAAGCCGCTCTTGCTACCGGAGGGTCCGGCGAAATAGCCGCCACAGCCGACGGAGGAGCATCCGAGAAGATAGAGGCGCTTGAAAAGGAAAATGCGGAACTCGTGCAGGTCAAAACAGACCTCGAGAAGTCTGTAGAGGAACTGACCCAGCGTGCCGGAACGCTTGAAAAAGAGAAGACGGAGCTTGAGCACGTTTGGAACGAAGCCGAGAAGAAGGCCGCATCGCTGGAGGGCGACATACAGGGCCTGCGTCAGCAGCAGGAACTTTCGCAGGGCATGTACGACGACCTGCAGAGCAAATTTGTAGGCGAACGCGACGGACGAGTTGCTGCTGAACGCAAGCTTGCCGAAGCAGAGAGCATGCTCGACCAGCTAAACCAGTTTCAGGAACAACTCGGACAGATCGAAGAAGTGATACGCAAGCGTGATGAACGAATAGAAAAACTGAAAAATACAAATCACAGGCTTAGGGACGATAACGAATCGCTGCGCCGGCGCCTTGAAGAAGAGGATGCCAATCTATTTGCTCCGCAGCCATCCTCAGAACGGACAATTGAGCCCCTTGACGAGGATCTGCGCAACGAACTATCGGCCATCGAGGACGATTTCGAGTGCCCGGGATGGTTTGTTGCGGCATCAGGGCCAGGCCCAATGCCGCTGCACACGGAGGATCCAAACTTCGGATATCAGGAACCAGTGCGAAAACCCCGCAAGCCCGAAAGCGACGCCCAACTCTCGCTTTTTTAATTCTCAGCCAAAATATGGCGAACTCTCCTAATTTTAAATCTGTTCTTTCCGTAGATGAGATTTATAAGTACAAATTCAAGTGCATCCCCGGTCGGACTTGACGAAGCCGTCAACCGATGCGTGGCTTCAGACGGAGGCATGTTCATGCCTGAATATATGCCGGTAATTCCCCGGGCTTTCTTTAAAAATATCAGTGGCATGAGCCTGCGCGAAATAGCGTATGTCGTAGCCACGAGTTTCCTCGGCGAGGACGTAGAGCCTTCCGTGCTTAAAAATATAGTGGATGTGTCATTCTCGTTCGATGCACCGTTGATAAGAATGGGCACGGATACGTATATCTTAGAGCTTTTCAATGGCCCGACACTTACCGTGAAGGACTATGGCGCCCGCTTTATGGCAAGGCTTATGGGTCATCTGGACGGGCGCGCCTCTCGTCGCCGAAACATCCTCGTAGCTACAACAGGGAACACAGGCGCCGCCGCCGCCAACGGACTTTATAAGCTCGACGGCATGATTGTGAGCGTGCTCTATCCCAAGGGGCAGCTAACCCGTGCGCAGGCATCGCAAATAACAGCCCTGGGCGAGAATATCCATGCCGTGGAAGTAATGGGCAGCGTTGAGGATTGCAAACGTCTTGTACAGGATGCCATTGCCGAACCCGCCCTTTCCGGCTACAATCTTACAGGAGCAAATTCTATCAATATCGCACGCCTTATCCCCCAGGTAACATTCGCGCTGCATGCCTATGCACGCCTAAAGGCAATGGGTGTGAAGAATGCCGAAGATGCAGTTTACTCCATACCCGCCGGCAATCTGAGCAATGTGGTAGCAGCAGCTATGGCGCGAAGGACAGGCCTTCCGATGGGCCCTGTGCTCGCGGCAGTAAACGCCAACGACCAGGTAGCTCCGTGTATGGCGGGCAAATTTACCACGGACCGCAGCCGCAGACCCGTGCGCACCCTTGCCCCTTCGATAGATATGAGCGTGCCTTCGGGCTGGCCGCGGCTCGCGCACCTTTATGGCGGAGATTTAGACGCACTGGCCCGCGATGTAGTAGCAACTCCTCCGATTTCCGACGATATGATACGCGCCACCGTATGCGACCTCCGCTCACGCGCCGGCTACACCATCGATCCTCATGGCGCGGTGGCTTATGCCACCGCACAACAGTATGCCGCGCCGTCTGGTACGCCCAAGGTAGTCTTCGCCACCGGACATCCGGCAAAGCAGCTCGATATAATGACGCGTATTACAGGCCATACAGTAGAGTTGCCTTTGCAGCTCACACATTTCATGACGGTGCGTCGTCATCCTTTGCTGCTTGCGCCAACACTGCCGGCGCTGCGCAAACATTTACAGTCAATTCAATAACATAATACATTCATAACTATGGCAAACAAGAGAGAACTCAAGAAATTTATCCGCAATACATGTGGAGCCCTCGCACTCGATATGGTATTGGCACGCGAATCGTTTCCCGTTATCGACCGCAAGGCCGTACACGATGTTGTACTGGACGTCGCTCGCCTGCAGACCCGTTCGCTGGCTCGTGTAAGCGTTGAATTCGACCGTACTCCGGCACAGTTCGAATCCAAGGCAGCATATAACAAGGCCCGCCATGCGTTCTACAACGACGCCTATGCAAAACTTCTTGCCGATTTCAATAAATCCGTCAAGGAGATTGTAGCCAAAATGAATGCCGCACTTCCCGACGAGGTGCGCAAGGCCATTAAAGAGGCAATCAGCTGATGGCCAATTTATCAGGCTTCCTGCTGCGGCTGTTCGGATGGAAGGTGCGTATTACCGTACCGGACTATCCCAAGTGCATTATCTGTGTAGCTCCGCATACCAGCAACTGGGATTTCGTATTAGGTAAACTCGCATATGCCTCAGTCGGCCGCAAGGCCGGTTTTCTGATGAAGGACACATGGTTCTTCTGGCCGATGGGCAGTTTCTTCCGCTCTATCGGCGGTATCCCTGTGCCACGGAAGAAACGCTCTTCGCGCTCACTCACCGAGATTGTGTCGGAAAAATTCGAGTCAGCAGACCGCCTAACACTGGCCATAACGCCAGAGGGAACCCGCAGCCGGACCGACCAGTGGCATACGGGTTTTCTGCATATCGCACGCAATGCGCATGTAAAGATAGCACTTGGAGTGATAGAATACAGCCGCAAAGAGGTGTTTATAGATAAAACTTTT
The DNA here is from genome assembly GCA_937921035.1 of uncultured Porphyromonadaceae bacterium. Lineage (GTDB taxonomy): Bacteria > Bacteroidota > Bacteroidia > Bacteroidales > Muribaculaceae > CAG-873. Next base: position 197,195 of record CALEUL010000061.1, on the reverse strand, counting down.
ACACCGACCGGCGATGTGCAGGCCGATTTGCGTGCGGTGAAGGATTACTACAAACCGTTCAAGGGCAAATATCCCGATAAATTTAGTGCAGAATGATGCGATATAACGATAACCTGCGAGTGGCCACACTGCCATTAGACATAGTGTGGGCGGACAAGACCGCCAACTGCCGCGCAGTGGCCGAGGCATTTACGCGGCTGCCCGAGGGAACCGACGTTGTAGTGCTTCCCGAACTGTTTTCTACGGGTTATGTCGACGACCCTCAGGCCATGAAGGAACTGGCTGAGCGAAACACACAGGAGACAATTGATTTTATAAAACGACTGGCGACGCATTATTCAGTGGCTGTCGCCGGGTCGTTTGTCGCTTCCACGCCACCGAAACTCTACAACAGGGCTTTCTTTATCGAGCCAAACGGCGACGAAACATTTTACGACAAGCGTCATCTATTCTCGCTGAGTGCCGAAGCCAAGATTTTCGCACCCGGAACCGAAGACATTCCCGTAGTACGCTTCCGAGGCTGGAACATAGCCATGATTGTGTGCTACGACCTCCGTTTCCCCGTATGGTGCCGTTGCCGCAGGAATGCCTACGACATACTGCTTGTTCCTGCAAACTGGCCGCAGTCGCGGGGATATGCCTTCTCTCATCTTCTAATAGCGAGGGCGATAGAAAACCAGTGCTGCGTTGTTGGCGCCGACCGCGGCGGCAAGGATATGTATGGCCAGTACGACGGGCTATCGCAGATTTATGACGGTCGCGGTATGCCTGTGGGCGTGCAAGCCGAAGGGACTCCATTTATAGTGGCAGATCTCAGCAAAAGCAAGCAGGACGATTACCGACGAAACTTTCCCGTCTGCAACGATGCGGACGATTTCGAATTCCTTCCAAAATGAACAATACTGTTACATTATCGCAACTGATAACACGCCTTGCAAAAGCCACCGGAGTGGATAATAATACAGCCAGGCGCTTTCTGCGTACATTCTTTGCCACTATCGAAGAAGCAGTTGAGAACGGCGAGAACGTTACGATAAAAAATATAGGTACATTCCGCGTTACAGAAACCCCCGACGGGCATCGCACAATAGGATTTCTTCCCGATTCCGTTATTACGGGAGAGGTGAACAGGCCGTTTGAGATGTTCGAAGCCGTAGAGCTTGCCGACGGAGTGGATTTTTCGGAAATAGAATCGAAAACAGAACCGGAACCTATTCCCGAGCCGGAACCTGTTTCTGAACCGGAGCCTGTTTCAGAGCCGGAACCTGTTTCTGAACCGGAGCCTGCTGCAGAGCCGGAGCCTGTTTCGGAACCGGAGCCTGTCGCAGAGCCGGAACCTACGCCCGCGCCGGAACCTGTTTCGGAACCGGAGCCTATAGCAGTGGCCAAGCCAATGCCGAAGCCGGAACCGGAATGCAAGCCAGAACCGGAGGAAACCGTTTTCCATTTTGCTGATGATGAAGATGACGAAGAAGTTCCGCAGCCCGTTGAGACGGGGCCAGAGAAGCATCGCAACAAATGGATATGGATTTCCGCCGTTGCTATTGTCGCAGCGGGTGTTATTGGCTATTTCGCCGCCATGAAAGCTGTTCCCGTGCCTGACCTTTACGAGGATTACGAGGATGAAGAGATTGTTGCCGATACCGATACTGCTCCTGTGATAGAGGAAGTTGCGGTTGAGAACATACAGGAAGCATCTCCAGCCCCGGAAACCACGGAACAGCCAAAGGCTGAGGCGAAACCGCAGCCAACTCCAGCCCCTGCACCCGCTCCCGCACCCGCCCCTGCGCAGGCGAAGAAAGCAGAACCTGTATACGATACTGTGCAGGTAAGCCTTATCCGCTTGGCCAAGAAGCACTATGGAGTGTCGGAATTCTGGGTGTTCATCTTCGAGGCGAACCGCGACAAAATTCCCAATCCCAACACAATCCGTCCCGGAACAAAGGTCCTTATTCCTGACCGCAGCTCATTGCCAGGAGCCACCAAAGAGGAAACACGCACGATAGCGCGCAACAAACAGGCCGAATATCAGCGCCAGTTCGGCCGCTGAGAATTCTGTATAATCGCTATGGCTATATAGCAAAAGCCGATTGGCGGATATCCGTCAATCGGCCTTTTTTTGCGATTATTCGTTTATTTCAGTTTTGCGCCTTTGGTGCCTTTCAAGCCGCCGCCCATCGCGAAAATGTTGGCGTCGTAGCTCACTGTCTTGCCGTCCTGGTCGCGCTTGCGCTTGAAGGCGAGTTTTACAAGCTCGTCCATCAGTTTGGTGAACGACAGGCCGGTTGCTTCCCAGAGGTAGAACGAAAGCGAGCCTGGGATGGTGTTAATCTCGTTTACGTAGATTTCGCGAGTCTTGCCGTCGATCATTACGTCCACTCGGCTCACGCCGTGGCATCCGAGAACCCGGAAGGTCTCGCCGGCAAGGAACCGGATGCGTTCGGTCTCCTCCTTAGGCAGCTCTGCGGGAATGCGTTTCTTGGATGCGTGCATGCCCATGCTGTCTTTTGTGCCGCCCATGTATTTGTCGTCATAGGAAAGGATGTCGCCGCTCTTGATAGGTTCCTCGAGAACTGACGTGCGGTACTCGTCGGCATCGCCGAGAACGGAGCAGTTTATTTCCTGTAGCTCCTGCACCATTTTTTCGACGATGATGCGCGAGGAGTAGCGAGAGGCGTCGGCAACACATTCGTTAAGTTCCTCGCGGTTGGATGCACGTCCTATTCCGACGCTCGAACCCAAGTTGGAGGGCTTAACAATCACCGGATATCCGAGTTCCTTCTCGATGCGTGCGGTAAGTTCGTCGCGTCGAGCAATCCAGCGCTTGTCGGTGAACCATACGTAATCCACTACGGGAATGCCGTCGGATGCAAGAATCATTTTCATTGTTATCTTGTCCATTCCGTTTGCCGACGAATGGGTGTTGCATCCGGCATATGGTATTCCGATGGTTTCCAAAACGCCTTCGAAAATGCCGTCCTCGCCGTTTGAGCCGTGCAGAGCGGGAATCACCACGTCCAGATGCTCCACGGGCTTGGTGTTATTGCCGAACAGACCTTTTCCTTTCACCGGATAGAGGTTGTAGTCGCCGAACACGGGATGCATAAAAACTTCCTGGCACATAGAGAGAAGATTGGCAGTGTTACGGTAGTTCTTCGTGTCCTTTAGAGCTTCGCCGGTGTACCATTGGCCCTGTTTGGTGATGTACACCGGAATAACGTTGTAGCGGTCTGTGTCGATTGCTGCCATTGCCTGGCATGCGGTGAGTACAGATATTTCATGTTCGGTGGAACGTCCGCCGAAAAACACTCCTATGTTGGTTTTCATCTTTTATATCTTATTTAAAAGTATCGGGTAAATCATTTTCGTAGAGTACGGTATCTCCAGCAGCGGCAATTGTACGCAGCAGCAGCTGAGCATCGGCGAATGTCTCGGGCGTGTGGATAGCGTTTTCGGGCATGCCGCCTCGGCGCAGGCCTTCGGTTATTGCCTCGCGGTTGTAGCGGCCAACAACTATCGCCACATCGCAGCTTGCGGCGGCTTTTTCGCCGAAAGCGGCGTTCAGCTCGGCCTCGCGTTCGCCAAGTTCTATCATGCCCGGAGTAATGAGGATTCTCTTGCCGGGTTTCATGGATGCGAGCACATCAAGCGCCATAGCAGAGCCGACGGGATTGCTGTTGAAGGCGTCGTCGATGATGGTATAGCCGCCGGGAATATGCTTTATGCTGAGGCGGTGCTCTACCTGTTCGAGCTGGCTCACGGCATATCGGATGCGGTCGTCGCCGACGCCCATCTCGCGTGCCATTGCGGCGGCGCCGAGGATGTTGGACACGTTGCACTCGCCGACGAGGCGTGTTTCAAGTGCGATTTCGGTACCGTCGGGACATACCATAGTGAAGTGTGTGCCTGTGCGGCTGTATTCCACGTTGCGGGCGGTGTAGTCGGCGTCCTTGGTGTTCTTCACCGCATATCTGCGGCAGCGAACGTTGCTCACGGGGCGGTCGGCAATCTTTTCAAAGTCGTTGTTCACAAGCGCTATGCCGTTGGAAGGAAGGGCGTCTACAAGTTCGAATTTGGTGGCCTGCACATTCTCAATTGTCTTGAATGATTCCAGGTGCTGGGGTCCTACGGCGGTTATTATTCCAGCCTGCGGGTTAGCGATGCGGCATATTTCGTCGATGTCGCCTGTCTGCTTTGCACCCATCTCCACGATGAACACCTCATGATATGGTTTCAGCTGTTCGCGCACGGTGCGCACCACGCCCATCGGTGTGTTGAAGCTGCCGGGCGTCATCAGTGTTTCGTATTTTTCGGAGAGGATGCGGTGGAGATAGTGCTTTGTTGTTGTTTTTCCGTAGCTTCCGGTGATGCCAATGATTTTCAGGTCGGGCATGTCGGCCAGACGGGCTTTGGCATCGTTGATATACCGGTCGGTTATATGTTTTTCTACGGGCGTGAGCAGGGTGTTTGCCACAACGATAAGAATCAGCGAGCCGCAGTAGCATCCGAGAAGGGTAGCGGTTGCTACAAAAAGGCGATGGAGCAACCCTCCGTCGAAGAGAATCAGGGCAACAGCAACAATCAGAGCAGCCACAAAGAACGCCGTGGCCATTATTCGCCATGCGCGCGATGTCATGACAAGCGGTTTCTTGTATTTTTTGCTGCGTAGATGTATGTAGTTTGAAATGAAGAAAATACCGCAGAGAATCATTGCCGCCGTATCAGGAAAACGCGGCACGAGTGTTGCGAAAAAAATCAGCAGACCGCACAGTCGCCAGGGGTTGGTGCTGTCGCCGCTTTCTGAAATCCAGCGGCGGAAGCGGTCGGCGCGGTAGCTGTTCTGCTGGAACATCATCAGCACACGGCTCAGTTCTATTCTCAGGTTGGCGAGCGCCAAAAGACCTATTATAATATATAAGGCTGTTATCATCGTTTGAAATTAAGAAAACTTGCAAGCACTGCGGCGGTCTGCGCTGGGCGCTCGAGGAATGAATAATGTCCGGCCTCCGGGTAGCTCACGAGTCCGGCGTCGGGAATCAGCTTCTCCATTTTCCGTGCGTCGGAAATGGGGGTGGCGGTATCTTTTTCACCCCAAACAAGCAGGGCGGGGCATTTGATAGACGGCATAAGGTGGCAGAGGTCCTCGTTGACGACCTTGCTCATTATTGCGCGCATCTTCGGCGATGCCGAGGCATAGTCCGACGAACCGGCCTTTCCACGCATACGGTCGATATATGCTTCGGCGTGTTTGCGTCCCAAAATTAGCGGAGCAATCTTTTTGGCGAGCTTGAAGGAATATACCTTGATATAATACTTCGCCGTACGGCGGGGCTTGACTCCGGCGGCGTCGACGAGTATAATGCGGTCGGTATCGTTGCGCGAGGCGTAGACGATTGACATGCGGCCACCGAATGAATGGCCCACAAGCACGGGGCGGGTTATGCCCAGCGCTTTGGTGAAATCCTCGAGCATGGCAGTGTAATCTTCTATTCCCCAGATGTCCTGCGGCTCGGAGGATTCGCCGAAACCAGGGAGGTCGAGGGTGTATACTGTGGTTGAGGCGTCGGTGCATGCATCGGTAAGAACCTTAACGGTGGAAGCCTTGCAGCCCCAGCCGTGAAGCACTATCACGGGGCGCTGACCGCTTCCGGCGACGTCGTAGCGAACGCGCACATTGTGTATGTCTATCGTCTTTTCCATTTCGGTGTACAAAATTAGCTAAACGGCGCCGCATACGGAAAGTTTTTGTTGAAAAAATCGTTATCCGGCCCGAGAAAGCAAAGAAAACCCCGACTTGTTCTCGTTACAGGATATCGCCTATTCCATCTGAGCCCTAACAGCCATTAATACAAATGTCTCCGAGAGAGGGGCTTCTCTCGGAGCACTTATCTTTCAGTTATATCATGATTCTACATGTGGATTAACCACGCTTGGGTTTGAGCTTATTTGGAAAATAACGATTCAGGAACGCTTGTGTTTGTTTCGATTGATTTGGTTTCAAGCAATGTTATATCCTGCTCATCTGGCAATGCGATTATTGCCGAAGCCTTGATAAGTTGCTTGCTGTCTCTTTGGAATTCTCCGCAGAGTGTTATGTTACCATCGTGGCTTTTCATTATTACCATATTCCCGTCTGTCGATAGTGTCGATTTGTCTATTAGTTCGTTTGGCAACGTGTTTTGGCTGAAAAGATTCATTATTTCCTTTCCAAACGAAGACGAATGTTTATTTACAATGCTGTTGTTTCTGAGATGGGTATAGTCACTGCCATTAAATATAATGGAATTCTTCTCTGCGTCGTGCCAGTCAATACGAATATTCACTTTGCCATTTTTACGCATTACGTAGAGTGTCCCTTCTATCATATTTCCAGATGGGTCAGGGGTGTATATTTCTACTGCGGAAGTTTTTGCCCCGCGCAATACGAATACTACTTTAATGCTCTCTGCATCTGTTAGAGTTGCAAACGCTGAATTAATTACCTCTGCTGCTGAAACGGGAATAACAGATTTAATGACTATTGTCAACACTACAACAAACATTGCGGCGAGGCTGCTGATAGTCCATATTTTATTCATAAACCGTTTACGAGGCATTGTGAATGAAAACTCACATTTTCTTTGGAATTTAGGTGTAAGTATTTCGACAACCTTCTCGAATTCCCGGCTTTCTTGGTTTGTGTCTTGCATATGATTATAGTAGATTATGTTTCTTTAAATTATTGCGTATTTTTTCGATTCCGTAGCGATATCTCGCTTTTGCAGTTGGTAATGGAACATTCATTATATCTGCTATTTCCTGAAACGACAGACTGCTGTGATGTCTTAGTCTTATGACCTCTGATTGTTCCAAAGGGAGAATATTTAACAGGCGATTAATCATTTTGAATTCATCTTCAAAATTCTCGGATTGTAAAGTCTTAATGTCAAGTGATGCTATTCTGTCATCGTTCAATAAATCGACATTTGCTTTACTTCTCAATATATCTGTACATTCATTACTAATAATTCGATAAAGATAAGCTTGCTTATTTGCGATATTACTGAATTGTTTCGGATTTTCGAGAATCTTGATATAAAGATTCTGAAGTACATCTTCGACATCATTGATATTATGAAGTCGGTAACTCGCATACTGAAAAAGTTTCTCTTTTTCAGCCTCAAGTATCTCGAATATGAATTGAGTTGTTCTTGCCATGATAAAAATACTTTTCACTTATAAGACGGGAAAATACTCGAAAAGATGTAATAGAAGATAAAATATTCTTGATGTCTCAGATCTCTATATAATCTTATAGTACAGAATAAAGCATTTTTTTGCCTGTGCTTGGGTTTTACGGGAAAAAGATTTACCTTTGTATCAAAATATAAAATGATATTATGACTGAAGAAGATAAGAAAAAGCTGAAGCAGGATGCCGACGGTCTGCTGACCTATGAATATCTTGCCAATCATATAGGAGAATGCGGTCCTGAAGAAATAGACGAACTGATAGAGAATATGGCCCGAGTTGACCTCTCCGGCCAGTTTCTTGCAAGCGCGGCGCGATATCTGCATGCCATCGATGCCGAGGGTTATGCGCCTGCAATCCGCTCTTTGGTATCGCAGGCCATAGACAAGGACCGCGAGCACCGCTATCTGCCCGATCTGCTGCAGGGCCTGTACGGCGAGGACTATGAGTCGCGTTGCAACGAGCTATGCGCGACGGACGATAATTTCCGCCGCATTTATAAACGCCTTTTTCCCACGGCTATTATCTGATTAACAATGAAAAAATTCTTTTTTGCCGCCACGGCAGCGCTCTGCATTTCCGTCTTTGCAATGAGTTGCACGTCCCGTGCCGCGGCTACACCTGAAGATACAAATATTTCCATGACCGACAAGAACACACCGGACACAGCCTCCGCCAAAATCGAGGTTGCCACCACTGCCGGCAATTTCACAATCCTTCTGTACGGCGATACGCCCAAACATCGCGACAACTTCCTGAAACTTGTAAAGGAAGGCTATTACAACAACACGCTTTTTCACCGAGTGATCAAGGAATTCATGATTCAGGCCGGCGACCCCGACAGCCGCAACGCCGCTCCGGGTCAGCGCCTCGGTTCCGGGGGGCCCGATTATAAAATCGACGCCGAGATTGTGTACCCCAAACATTTCCACAAACGCGGCGCTCTGGCGGCAGCACGTCAGGGCGACATGGTGAACCCCATGAAGCAGTCCAGCGGGTCGCAGTTCTATATCGTTACAGGCCGCAGGATTTCCGAGAACGAGCTTAACCAGATGTCCAAAAGCCTGCAAAACAAGAATATGCAGAAAATATTCAACGATCTTGCCATGCAGCACCGCGACAGCATACAGTCCATGCAGAAGCGAGGCGACCGAGATGGACTTATGGCTTTGCAGGACAGTCTGATACGCCAGACCGAGGAAATAGCCGCCAAGCAGCCGGCACCCGAGATTTCCGAGGAAATGCGTCAGGCATACGCCAATGTAGGCGGCGCACCGCATCTCGACGGAGACTATACCGTTTTCGGCGAAGTTATTTCCGGAATGGATGTTGTAGACGCTATTGAAAAAGCCGAAACCGACGGTGCCGACCGTCCTACGAAAGACATACGCATTATTTCGATGAAGGTTCTCTCGGAATGAGCAACCCCGAATATCCTGTGCGCAGAGCCGTTTTAGACAATGGCCTGCGCATTGTTCATTCTTTTGACGGCACCACAGCAATGGCGGCGGTGAATGTGCTGTACAATGTCGGCGCCCGGGACGAGAAACGCTCGCTCACGGGCATGGCACACCTTTTCGAGCATCTTATGTTCGGAGGTTCGGTCAATGTGCCCGACTACGACAGCGTACTGACGGCGGCTGGAGGCACGAACAATGCGTGGACAAGTTCCGACTTCACCAATTTCTATATAACGCTGCCCGCGCAGAACATATCCACGGCATTCTACCTCGAAAGCGACCGCATGCTCTCGCTCGCCTTTAATCCGCGTTCTCTGGATGTGCAGAAAGGGGTTGTGGTTGAGGAATTCAAGCAGACATGCCTCGATAAGCCGTACGGCGACCTGATGCATATTGTGCGGCGTCTTGCCTACGGCGGGAATCATCCGTACTCGTGGCCTGTGATCGGTCTCATGCCCGAGCATATACGAGATGTGGCTATGGAAGATGTAAAAGCATGGTTCTATGCGCACTATGCGCCGAACAATGCCATCCTTTCTGTTGCGGGTAACGTTGATTTTGATACTACGGTGCGCCTTGCCAACGAATGGTTCGGCGATATACCGCGCCGCGATATCGCATCCCGCGTGCTGCCTGCTCCGGGTTTCCCGACGGCCAAGGTTCATCATGTGGAGGAAGCCGCCGTACCTTTCCCTATGCTTGTGCTTGCCATTCCGATGGATTCCTACGGTACAGAGCGTTATTTCGCCGCCGACGCAATCACCGACCTGCTGTCTGCGGGATATTCCGCTCGGTTTAGCGAGAAACTTGTGTACGAAGTGTCCAAAGGGCTGATTTCTACTTGCGACGCCTCCATTATCGGATGTGAACACGAGGGCCTTGTGCTGATAATGGCCCAGCTTTCCGATGCCTCTCCGGAGGCTTTCGACAGTGCCGAGGAAATGATAATGGACCAGGCACGCCGCCTGGCAGAGCCTGGTGATATATCGCCGCGCGAGCTTGAGCGATGCTACAACAATTTCGAGGCTAATTTCTGTTACTCCAACCTCGGCTATCTTTCGCGTGCCACGAATCTTGCCAAGGCCGAATATCACGGCGAGGATATCAACCGCGAGGTGCGCGACCGCCGAGCTCTTGCCGTTGACACTATCGCCGCTGAGGCCGACCGCTTGTTCAACCACACGCCTTACGTCCGGCTGGATTACAGACCGAAACAATAAAAAGCGGACCCCGGAAGCTACATAGCCGCCGGGGTCTGTTGTATATTTAAGGAAACAATTTATCTGATTATGGCTGCGAAACCGCCGCCGGGAGCGAGGTGCAGTTTGAGGCTGCTGTCATGGTCGAGGGTAGTGGTGGCGCGCTTGTAGTCGCGGCCCGCGCGGCTTGCGTTGGCACCGTCGCTGAATATCTCGGCCTTGTGCATGCCGGGCGCGAGGAACGAAAGGTCGATATCAATATCGCGGGGAGTCCAGTCGGTTATACCGCCTATGTACCAAGTGTCGCCCTTGCGGCGTGCCGTAACGATGTACTCGCCGAATTTACCTTCGAGAATGCGCGTCTCGTCCCATGATGTTGGAACTTCGGCGATGAAAGTGGCGCATTCGTCGTTGCGGCGGTAGTTGGAGGGGGAGTCGCATAGCATGTTCAGCGGCGAATCCAATACCATATATAATGCCAGCTGGCGGCAACGTGTTCCCTGGCTCATAGGTTCGCTGTTGCAGGGATAGTAATTGCCTTTAGAGGCGTTGCGCATCGCGCCCTGGGTGTAGTCCATAGGACCACCAATCTGGCGGATGAAGGGTATCTGAACGTCATATGTAACCTGGTCGACATCCGTTTTTGACCATTTCATGTTCTCGAGGCCGAAAACGCCCTCCACGTTGAGCACGTTGGGATATGTGCGGTTGAGACCGGCGGGGATGAATGCACCGTGCATGTCGAGCACGAGATTGTAGCGTGCAGCTGTTTCGGCGGCGTCGTAGAAGAATTTGGTCATCGGCTGGTCGTTGCGGTCGAAAAAGTCTACCTTGAATCCTTTGACTCCCATTTCGGAATAGTGCCTGCACACCCTTTCCATGTCGCGCTCGAAAGCGAGATATCCGGCCCAGAGGATGATGCCTACGTTCTTTTCCTTGCCGTATGCAATCAGTTCCTCCAGATTGATTTCCGGAACGACCTGGAACAGGTCGGCTTTCTTGTTCACAGCCCAGCCCTCGTCCAGGATTACATATTCTATACCTTTTTCGGAAGCGAAGTCGATGTATGCCTTGTAGGTATCGTTATTCACGCCTGTCTTGAAGTCCACGCCGTCGATGTTCCATGCGTTCCACCATTCCCATGCCACTTTTCCAGGCTTTATCCAGCTGATGTCGTCCAAGCGGTTAGGTGCGCCGAGCAGATAACTGAGTTCGGTAGCGGCGAGCGTCTTGTCATCGCCGGCCACAACGATTATTCGCCACGGCAAAGCGCGCGGAGCCTCGATACTGGCGATATAGTTCTCCCGCGATTTCACCACACCCTGCAGCATGTTGTGGCCGCCTTGTTCGATAGTCTTGGGGTAGGGAGGGAATATACCTTTCAGGGTATTGCCCTGCGCGTTGAGGAACATTCCGGGGTAGTCGTCGATGTTTGCTTCGGTAATCACCACCTTTGTGTTGCCGGCAGTCTCGGCCATCACGGGCAGGAAAGCGAGGCGTTTGCTGTCCATTTTGTCGATTTCGGCGATTGTGTACTGCGCTTCGAAGGAGTTGAAGAACTGCTGTTCGAAGTTTTTCGGGTTATTCTGTTTCACGAACGGCATCGCAGCCGTGGTGCCTGGGGTGAAGTTGTACTCGGCAATCTCGTTTACAACCTTGAAAGGCGTGTTGGCGTTGCTGACAAAGCGGTATGCGATGCCGTCGTTGTAGGCACGGAACTGCACATCCCAGTTCTTGTCGATGCGGAGGGTGAGCTGGTTGTAGTTTTCGGGGATGGATTCCGAACGGTAGAATGGCGAAGCGATGACATCGCTTACACTTGTGCGCCTGGCCGATTTTACCTTGGCGTCGGTGCCGATGGTGGTGCCGTTGTCCAGCAGAAGGCCAATCTGCGATTGCTGCATCAATTCGGCGCCGTTGTATTCGGCGTTGAGGCTGAAAATTTCTCCCGCAGAGATTCTGGTAGAAACCTTTCCGTCGGGCGATTTAAGGGTATACGAGGCAGTCTTTGCCTGAACGGCCACGACGGCGGCGCCGGCCAGGAGCAGCAGAGCGAATTTTTTCATGGGATAATGTGCTTGTTGTTACTTTTGCAAAAATAGCGAAAAAATCTGAAAGCGACAAAGAATGTCGGTACGGTGTAGGGTGGTCAGACACTGTAATTATTCATCACTTAATATATCATATAATAAATATTTTTACTATTTTTGCAGTATTAAAAGATAGATTGAGAATGACAAAGTCATCGACTTACCGCTTTGCACCTTAAAATATAAACAATGGCAAAGAACACTATGGGGACTAAGCTGCCCCGAAAACTGGAGCAGAAGATGGCTCTTATGGGTGAGCAGATTAAGCTCGCCCGGTTGCGTCGGAATCTCTCAATTGCGCAGGTTGCGGAGCGTGCGACCTGTTCCCCTCTCACTGTGAACCGCATTGAGAAAGGCTCGCCCACGGTCTCAATCGGCATCTATGCGCGTGTCCTTTATGCTCTGCAACTTGATGACGATCTTCTTTTAATTGCCAAAGAGGATACGCTCGGGCGCAATTTACAAGATTTGAATCTGAAACATCGTCAACGCGCATCTAAAAAGGAGTAAGCCATGAAGAAACTTTTTGTTTATGCCGATTTTGATTGGCTCGAAACGCCTCAGTTGATTGGCGAACTATCCTATGACTCGGTGCGCGGCAGCGAGACTTACGGATTTTCGTATGATAAAGAGTGGCTTGCCAGATATGGAGATGTTTTCCTCAGCGATGATTTGCATAACTATACCGGCATCCAATACACTCGACCTGAACGCGACATTTTCGCTTGTTTCTCTGATGCTCTCCCCGACCGCTGGGGCCGCACATTGCTGAACCGCCGGGAGCAAATTGCAGCATCTGATGAGAAGAGAGCCGTGCACAGATTGACCTCGTTTGATTATCTTATGGGCATTGACGATGCTTCGCGTATGGGCGGTTTCCGGTTTGCCGAAACTCCCGGAGGAAATTTCATAAACTGCGAAGAAAGCCTTCGTGTGCCGCCATTGGCAAATGTAAGAGAACTGATGCGGGCAGCGCATGAGATTGAACTTAGCGAGGAAAAGCATTTGCTGCCGTCGAAGAAATGGCTCGCTCAACTACTGCATCCGGGAACGTCTCTCGGCGGTGCCAGACCGAAGGCATCTGTCATTGACGAGGATGGCAGTCTGACTGTTGCCAAATTCCCTTCGCGCAAAGATGATTACGATGTCGCCAAATGGGAGCATTTCTGTCATGTGATGGGCCGAAAGGCCGGACTGAATGTTGCAGATACACGCACAATCGACGGCGAAGACTATCACATTCTTCTGTCAAAGCGCTTTGACAGGAATAGAGCCGACAGACGAATACATTTCGCCTCCGCGCTGACTCTGCTCGGACTGACCGATGGCGACAACGCTTCAACGGGCTATGGCTACACCGACATTATAGATTTCATTGTTCAGCAAGGGAGCAATGTCGAGCAAAACCTGGAGGAACTATTTCGCCGCGTGGCATTCTACATCATTATCGGAAACTCCGACGATCATTTCCGCAATCATGGTTTCCTTTTGACACGTAAAGGTTGGGAACTTTCTCCTGCATACGATATCAACCCAACCCTCACCAATAATCAAAGCCTATTGATAAACCGCTCCACAAGCGAATCCAACCTCAATATCCTATTGGCCTCTTCAAGTGATTATATGCTTTCAGCGGAGAAAGCCAAGGGCATTATCAACGAAGTAAAAACCGCCATGCAATCATGGCGCGCAGAAGCCCGAAGACTCGAACTGCCTCAGCGCGACATAGAAATGTTCGCGCCACGATTCGACAAATGGATACAAAAATGGATGTGAATCTTGTTGAAAAATTAATTACCTCAGTTATCACTCAAGCGATTATCGCTGATGAAAAAGCCGTGCTTAATCGAACAAATAAGTTAAGGCCGCGGACAAATCTTTATCTTATTTACGAGTGGTATTATCCCTCAGGAGAGCCTGTTATGAAATATATAAAAGGTTCAATCCCCAGCTTGCTTCCAGATGTTTTGATTTGCTATTCTCATAATGATAGCGCGAGTATATATGGTAATAAACGCACTCAATATATTAATGAGTTACAGTAGTTTATTACAGATAAAAATTAAAATCACATCTCGGTATCTTCGATACCCGATAATCCCAAGATAATCCCAAGATGAACGCCCGCGCAAGAAATTTTAAAAATAGTTGTCAAAAAATTTGGCAGTTTCAAAAAGACGATGTAACTTTGCACTCGCAAAACGGCGGGATAGCTCAGCTGGTTAGAGCGTCGGATTCATAACCCGGAGGTCACGAGTTCAATTCTCGTTCCCGCCACATTTTAAACCAATCTTTATCTTCAAAGCCGAAAGCAAATTGCATTCGGCTTTTTTATGTCATATGAAGAAATACGAACTCGACATGGTTGTAAAGGTCTCGGAGCGATATGCTTCCGGGCTCCTTCATCTGGTGTTAGGCTTGCCTGACGGCTCGCCGATGCCGCAGATGTTGCCTGGGCAGTTTGTGGAAGTGGCCGTAGACCGCGCCAAAGTACTCCTCAACCGTCCAATCTCAATATTCAACCGTACCGACGAGAGCCTCGAGCTGCTTGTGGCACCAATAGGCACAGCGACGAAAGCGCTTTGTGAATATGTGCCTGGCGACACCTTGCGTGTGATCGGGCCGCTTGGCCACGGTTTCACCACCGCTTTTGCCCGTGGTACGCGCGTGCTTCTTATGGGCGGCGGCGTAGGGATAGCTCCGCTGTACTATCAGGCGCGCCAGCTTGTAGAGCAGGGATGCCATCCGGAGGTTGTCTACGGCAACCGAAGCGCGCAGGATGCCGAGATTTGCAGCCGTTTTGCCGATGTGGCGCCTCTGCATCTTTGCACCGACGACGGCAGCGCCGGTTTTCACGGTCTTGTTACCGCGCATCCGGCAGTATCGTCCGGCTTTGCGTTTATGCAGGTATGTGGACCCAAACCGATGATGAAAGCGTGCGCGCGAGCAGCCGCAACGTTAGGCATCGAGGCCGAGGTATCGCTTGAAAACCAGATGGCATGTGGCCTTGGGGCGTGTCTGTGCTGCGTAGAGGATACAGCTGACGGTAATGTGTGTGTTTGCAAGAATGGTCCTGTTTTCAATACAACTCAACTGAAATGGCAATAGATCTGACCACCCGCATAGGAGATATCACCCTTCAGAATCCGGTGATGACAGCCTCCGGCACATTCGGCTACGGCCTTGAATATGCCGATTTTATCGATCTTGACCGTCTTGGCGGTTTTGTTGTGAAAGGTACGACATTGGAGCCACGCCAGGGCAATCCTTATCCGCGCATGGCCGAGACTCCGTCGGGAATGCTGAACGCCGTAGGTCTTCAGAATGCCGGTGTGGAGCATTTTATAGAACATACCTATCCGTTGCTCAAGGACTGCAAGGCCGAGGTGGTTGTAAATGTATCGGGCGCGAAGGTGGCCGACTACTGCGCAGTTGCCGAACGTCTCGCATCCGAGACCGGTATCAGGGTTATAGAGCTTAACATATCGTGTCCGAACGTAAAGCAGGGCGGTATGGCTTTCGGCACAACGTGCGACGGAGCTGCCGGCGTAGTATCGGCTGTGCGCAAGGTATGGCCGGGGCACCTGATGGTGAAACTGTCGCCCAACGTTACGTCGATTGTCGACATAGCCCTCGCCGTAGAAGGCGCCGGAGCCGACAGTGTGTCGCTGATCAACACGCTTATGGGAATGGCTATCGATGTGGAGACGCAGCGACCGCGTCTTAGTACAGTAACGGGCGGCCTGTCGGGGCCGGCCGTTAAGCCTGTTGCGGTGCGTATGGTATGGCAGGTAGCGTCTAAAGTAGGTATTCCGGTTGTCGGCCTCGGAGGCATATCATGCGCCGCCGATGCCATCGAGTTTCTGCTTGCGGGCGCCCGCGCCGTTCAGGTAGGTACCTATAACTTTGTAGATCCGTCGGTAACAGTCAAGATCGTTGACGGTATAGCCGACTACTGCCGCCGTCATGGCGTTGAAAGGGTAGAGGACCTGTGCGGAGCTGTTAAAATATAGTGGTTTGTAGCGCACATATCCTTTTGCAATAGTTAAAAATGTGGTTAAAACGATTTTTTTTGAAATATTTTAACCACATTCTATATTTTTTTTTGCGAAACAAACATTTACTTGTATATTTGCAATTGAAATGTCGTGAATGTCATAAATAAAACAACAAAGGATTCCCGGTATATATGTCTCGAAAAACTGAAGAATTACAATCATGTTCCCTATTGGGCGCCGCCGGTGTGAAGTATCCTACCGATTACGCACCCGAAATGCTGGAGACCTTTGAGAACAAACATCCCGAACACGATTATCTGGTAACATTCAATTGTCCTGAATTTACGTCGTTGTGTCCAAAGACGGGTCAGCCCGATTTCGGCCATATAATAATCAACTATATTCCGGACAAACTGATGGTGGAGAGCAAAAGCCTCAAGCTGTATTTATTCAGTTTCCGCAATCATGGCGATTTCCATGAGGATTGCGTGAACATAATAATGAAAGACCTTGTGCGCCTCATGAATCCGCGTTACCTGGAAGTCAGAGGTATTTTCCTTCCCCGAGGAGGAATCTCGATAATTCCGTTTGCCAACTATGGTGATGCGTTGCATCAGGAGATGGTTCGCACGCGTCTTCTTTCCGTTTTTCCCGATAAACTTTAATAGAAATGATCAGACCAAGCAAACATGCGCTGATGGTGCTATCCGGGGGAATGGACTCGGTGACGATGCTCCACGAGTACGCATCCGAGATAGAGCTTGCAGTCAATTTTTCGTATGGCAGCAATCATAATGCCCGCGAACTGGCCTGTGCGCGCCGTCATGCCGAAGATCTCGGCATAGAACTTATCGAGATAGACCTCTCGTTTATCGGCCGCTATTTCCACAGCTCGCTCCTCGAAGGTGCCGATGCCATTCCGGACGGCGAATACGATTTCGACAACATGAAATCTACGGTAGTTCCGTTCCGTAACGGCATTATGCTCGCGGCGGCTGCCGGTCTTGCCGAGAGCCACGGACTGGATACCGTCATGATTGCCAACCATGCGGGGGACCACGCCCTGTATCCCGACTGCCGCAAGAGCTTTATCGACGCAATGAGCAAGGCCGTAGAGGAGGGCACATACGATGGGATAAAAGTGAAGGCGCCGTACACATTGTTATCCAAAACCGACATAGCCGTACGCGGCAAGAGGCTCGGTATAGATTACTCCACCACATATTCGTGCTATCGCGGAGGCGAAAACCATTGCGGCAGGTGCGGAACGTGCATAGAGCGGCGCGCGGCACTTGCGCAAGCCGGTATCATCGACACAACGGTGTACGATGATGAAAATTGAAAAATGTGATAATCAACATATTAACTAATCCAAACTTTTTTACATCATGGAAGAATTACTTAAAAAAGTACAGGAAGCCTATCAGGAATTCAATGCCGATGCCGCTCTTCAGGCTGAAAAAGGTAACAAAGCAGCCGGTACACGTGCCCGCAAGGCTTCCCTCGAACTTGAAAAACTGATGAAGGAATTCCGCAAAGTTTCTCTCGAAGCTGCAAAGAAATAATCCTCCGAAAAAATTCATCCTTTAAAGACAACGAACGGCAGCCGGCTTGGGGCCGGCTGCCGTTTGTCGGATAATGTCGAGGAAAGAGCCAAATTACAAGGGGGCTGCTGCGGCTGCTCCCTTCATATATAAACACCACCGCAGCGGCGCTTCACAGAGCCGCTGCGGTGGTATAAACCAATCATTATCACATTTCTTACTTGTCTTTGATATCAGAACGTTCGCGTCTGCGAAATAGTTCATGAGAAGATGAAATTTTTTGGAGGAGGGTAGTGTTTGGATTTCATGGTACGATTGGCTACCTTTGTGAATCATTAAAAAAGATTCTATGAATAGCCGTAACCTCAAGTTTTGTCTTCCGGAACCTTACGGAAGCGATGAAGCGTTTTGCGCCGAATGGGCCAAAATGATTACGGGCGATGTTTACGAAGCCCAGCATCACTATTTCCATGAGCTGCTGATGCGCACACGCGTTCTTGTGCGCCGGTTTAACGATGCTTCGCCCGACGATACAGCCACACTGGAGGGGCTGCTCCGGGAGATATTTCCTATAACTGGAACTGTGCCGTATATCAACCAGCCTCTTAGGGTGGACTATGGCTGCAACGTCCGTTTCGGGAACAATGTTTTTATTAATTTCAATTTCACTGTACTCGACGAGGCCATAGTAACTATCGGCGACAATGCCTTTATCGGGCCAAATGTGAGTATTTATACAGCCTGTCATCCTCTGGATGCCGACGAACGGCGCGACGGGCGCGAATGGGCAGAGCCTGTAACTATCGGCCGCGATGTATGGATTGGGGGAGGCGCCACCATTCTGCCGGGTGTTACTGTCGGCGACGGAGCCGTGATAGGGGCCGGAGCTGTTGTTACGCGCGACGTGCCGGCGCGCACTGTTGTTGGCGGCAATCCGGCGAGGGTTATAAAGAAAATCTGATAATTAACACAGTCGGCATTCCCGGTGCTTAAACAATTTTAAGCATCGGGTGTTTTTATATTAAAATCTGATAACAGTTTTTCTTTTAGCCATAACATTTGAATAAGAATGAGGACGGGCCGCGTGTGATACGCGGCCCGCCCCCGTTGAGAGAATTAATTCATCAGATCTGGTCTTCTACATTCCAAACAAATGCGCGGAGGCCTAATTTAGGACGTTCGTCGTTGAAGGCACGCAGTTTGTCGAGAACGATAGGCACACGTTTGTCCTCTACGACGGTAATTATCGCGCTTGCCATCGAAGGCCAGGCGTGGCTTCCGTAATGAGGGTCGCCGTCGACACTTCCGCGTCCCTGGACTTCGGTCCACGATGTGAAACCGCGGCAGTTGCTGCGTTCCAGCATTTCAACGATTCTTTCGTAGTGAGCCTGGTCGAAGGCTATGAATATGGCTTTCATTGTTTATGCGTTTTGTGGAGTTGTGTTTTTATTGCCGTATAGCTTGCGCAGTTTGCGGCGCTGGTTCTTAACGCCTCGCGAAGCGAACACGCAGTACAGCACTGGCACGAACAGCAGTGTGAGTATTGTGGAGAATGTGAGGCCGCCGATAACGGCAGTACCCATCGGGCGCCACATTTCGGCTCCCTGTCCAGTACCTATTGCCATCGGCACCATACCGAGGATTGTGGTGAGGGTTGTCATTATAACGGGACGCAGACGCGATTCGCCGCCGTTTATAACAGCACGGCGGATAGACATTCCGCGCTCGCGGTTAAGAGAGATATAGTCGATAAGCACGATACCGTTTTTCACTACGATACCGATAAGCATGATTGCACCGATCATACTCATCACGTTCAGGGTGTGTCCTGTCAGCCACAGGATGATGAACACGCCGGAGAATGCGAAGAGCAGAGATGTCATGATGATGCCGGGATATGTGTAGCTCTCGAACTGCGCAGCCATAACGATATATACAAGAACGATAATCAGTACGGCAAGAGTGAGCAGGTCGCGGAACGACTCCTGCTGATCTTCGTATGAACCGGCCAGTTCTATGTTTATACCCTGAGGAAGGTCCATCTCGTTGATTTTTGCCATCGACTTGCTGACAATCTCACTCATAGGCACATCCTGTACGAAAGTGCTGACGGTAACGATACGCTCGCGGTCCTTGCGCTCGATTGTAGGCGGCGACGAACGTTCGACAACGGTTCCGACGTCGCGCACGCGGACAGCTTTTCCTGCCGAGTTGTATATAAGAATGTTCTCGATATCCTCGATAGAGGTACGGTTTTCGGGTGCGTACATCACTTTGATGTCGTATTCCTCGCCGTCTTCGCGGAACTGCGAAGCAAGCTGTCCGTTTATTCGGTTACGCAGATAAGTAGCAGCCGTTGACAGGTTGAGGCCGTACAGCGCTAATTTCTCGCGGTCGAAGTCTACCTGATATTCAGGCTGGTAGTCGGGACGGGAGATAATAACGTCGGCGGTACCCGGGATTTCACGGAGCACGTTCTGGAGCATTTTTGCAACGGAATCGGTTTCGGCGAGGTCGTAGCCGTATATTTCATAGTCGATAGTGGCCTGTCCACCCATTCCGCTCATACCGCCAACGGAAACCTGAGCTTTCTTGAATTCCGGGAACAGATTGAGGTCTTCGCGCATCAGTGCGGCAATCTCGCTGGATGTTCTGTCTCGGTCTCCAGGGTCGCTGAGACGTACGTTCATAGACACGATGTGCGGGCCGTTGTCGCTCAGCGAAGCGAAAGTGTTGTCGCTCGAAGCAGTACCGCTGGTGTAGTTGAGCACCTGAATTTCGGGATATTTCTCTCTCCAGAGGTCGGAAAGCCGTTTTGTGCTTTCGCGCGTGAGTTCGACGCGTGTGCCGATAGGCATTTCCAGACTCACACGCAGACGGCCGTCGTCGGCTGTGGGGAAGAATTCGGTACCAACCTGTTTCATCAGGAACAGGGAGCCAATGAAAATCGCCATACAAGTTATGAAAGTAGTCATTTTGTGGCTGACCACCCATTCGAGCAGTCGTCCGTATCCTCGGTCGAAGGCATCGAGGGCCTTTCCAATAGGCGTGAAGAATATCGTGTAAAGCTTTCCGTGTCTGGTGTTTCGTCGCAGAAGCAGGCTGCAGAGCATAGGCGTAAGCGATAGGGCGCAAGTTGTGGAAATAATCATCATGATTGTTACCATCCATCCTAACTGCTGGAATAGCACGCCTGTCATGCCGGTTACCATTGTAAGGGGGAAGAATACCGCGATAAGTGTTAGCGTTGAGGCGATTACCGAAACGGCAACCTCGTTTGTGCCGTGCACAGCGGCCTGCTTTGGATCGGACCCGCGTTCGATGTGAGTAGTAACGTTTTCCAGCACCACAATGGCGTCGTCCACAACCATACCGATAGATATCGAGAGCGCCGACAGCGACACGATGTTGAGGGTGTTGCCTGTGGCATACAGGTATATGAACGAAGCTATGAGCGATATAGGAATCGTAATTGTGATGATAAGCGTCGCACGCCAGCGTCCAAGGAAGAAGAACACCACGATAATCACGAACAGCAGTGCGTACATCACCGTTTCCACAAGCGAGGCGATGGTGTTGCGGATGTTGTCCGATGTATCGACGATAATGCCAAGCTGAACGTCGGATGGGAGACGTTTCTGTAGTTTTGGAAGCATCTCGAGCACTTTGTCGGATATTTCCACCGAGTTAGCGCCGCTCTGTTTCTGGATAACAATCATGGCGCCTTGTTCGGCGTTGTTGAATGTCTGCTGGGTGCGTTCCTCAACGGAATCGTCGACACGAGCCACGTCGCTAAGGTAAATGGACTTTCCGTTGTATGTTCCCACGACGATATTCTTCATTTCTTCCGATGCACTGAACTCACCCTGCACGCGGAGCGAGTAGGTGTCTGAGCCGATATCGAAGGAACCGCCGGGAATATTGCGGTTCTCGGCGCCGATGATGTTGCCAATCTGTTCCACAGTGAGGTTATAAGCCTCCAGACGGACGGGGTCTACATAAATATGTATCTCGCGTTTTGGGGCGCCGGATATTGATACCGATCCAACGCCGTTGATACGAGCAAGTGGGTTTGCGACATCCTCGTCGAGAATCTTGTAGAGGCCCGGCATACTTTCCGTGGCCTTCACCGACAGGATTATGATAGGAATCATATCGGTGGAGAACTTGAAGATGATAGGGTTCTCGGCATCGTCGGGGAGCATCGACGATACCATGTCTAATTTGTCGCGCACATCATTTGTGAGAACGTCGATATCTTCGCCGTACTCGAACTCAAGGGTTATTACAGATATGTTCTCGCGCGATTTTGAGGTTATGTGCTTGAGGTTGCTCACCGAGTTGAGGACGTTTTCGAGCGGTTTTGTAACGTTCTGCTCGATATCCTGAGCGCTGGCGCCGGAGTAGGTGGTCATCACCATAATGGTGTTGGTCTCAATGTCCGGGTACAGGTCGATGGGGAGCTTGCTCAGCGAAAACAGACCCATAATCACGACAGCCACAAAACATAGGGTTGTCATGATAGGGCGTTTGACAGCGCTGCCGTAAAGACTCATTTTCTTTATTCTTTATAGTAAGTGTTGCAGATTATTTTTGAACTTCAACTTGTGCACCGTCGGTAAGTCGTACCTGACCGGTTATAACAACGGTGTCGCCATCTTCGATGCCCGAAAGCAGTTCGTATGTGTTGTCGAGGCGCTGGCCGAGTTCCACACGTTTGAATGACACTTTGTTGCCGTTCAGCACGTAAACGTACTTGTTGCCGGAGCCAGTCTGTTTAACAACGGCCCGGTCTGGAACGACAACATTCTCCTGATTGCCCTGGTTGATAGTAACGCGTGCAAACATTCCTGGTTTGATGCGTTCCTTTGGGTTTGATACCTGAACTTCGGTCTGGAAGGTGCGTGTAGAGGAGTCTACAGTGGGATATATTCGCTTGACATTGCCCTGGAAGGTTTCGCCGGGGAAGGCATCGAATACAATTTCTACGGGCATGCCGGATGAAATCTTGGTCATGTCGTTCTCTGTAACGTTGATCATGACTTTTACCACAGGGCTAAGCTGCCCTACGGTGAGTATGGGCTGGGCGCCGCACATGTCGCCGGGATCGTAGTTGCGAGCAGTAACGACGCCGCTGATAGGCGAGCGCAGGACGGTGTTCTCCATAAGGTTGTCGTACTGCGACTGAGTGGCGTCGAGCTGAGTTTTAAGCTGGTCTACCTGCTGTTGTGTGCCAGATCCTATCTCGAGGAGTTTTACAGCGCGGTCGTATTCCCGGCGTGTGTTCTCAAGATTGATGCGCAGCTGGTCTGCGTTTGCCTGGTCCATTACAACAAGCTGCTGTCCTCGCTGTACGCGGTCTCCGACATCTACTGTAATTTTTTTGATACGGTTTGCCACGGATGGCGCGATGTTGTTGATGTTGTCGGCTTCTACGGTTGCAGTGTACTCTCTTTCCTGAGGTACAGACATTCGGTGTGCCACATCTACAGTAACTCGTGGCAGTTCTTCAACCTCTTCGGTTGTTTTGTTGTCCTTGCCGCACGAGGTCAGCGCCAGGGCGCACAGGACGGTAGTTGCAAAGGTGCTTCCTTTGAGATTCATATATGTGATAGTGCTTTAATTGTTAGCAGAAGAATATTTTTCCACAGGAGCTGTGCCCTGGAGCAGTTCAAGCTCGCTCTGTGCAATGAGGAAGTTGTATATAGCCTGGAAATAGGAGAGGCGCGACTGTGTCAGGGCCAGTTCGGAATCACGCAGGTTAAGGTAGCTTGCGGCTCCGATGCGGAAGCTCTTTTCCATGATGTCGTGAGCCGTTTCGGCCTGGCGCACGCTTTCTGCGCTTGACGAAATCTGCTCTACGTTCATTTTTATATTGTCTACAGCAAGATTGACCTGCGAAGCAATGTTGCGTTCCAGGTTCTCGCGCTGCAGGCGCAGTTCCTCCAACTGTAGCTTTGTCTGCTTCACCTTGTGGTATCTCTGACCGCCGCTGAATATAGGTACAGACAGCGACAGACCGATTGTGGAATAAGGATTCCAGCGGAAGTTTTTGAAAGGCGATCCGTTACTCATGGACGTCCAGTTGTAGTTTGCTGTGAGTGCGAGAGTGGGGGAGTATGCCAGTTTCTGAATTTTGAGGTTGCGGGCGGTAAGGTTGGTGTCTATGTCCAGCAATTTCAGATCGGCGTTTCCTGAGTAGTCGGTATTGCATGCCTGCAGAGCAGCCCCGTACATGCCTTCCTGATAGTCGGCGAGCTTTCCGGCCACTTTAAGGTCGTATTCAGCATCCAGTCCCATGAGTATCAGGAGGTTCAGACGAGCGCGTTTTATAGCAATCTCGGCCTGTGTGATCTGCGGCTCTATGTTCTTCATTGCTACGGAAGTACGCAGGACGTCGTAGTCCGACGCGGCTCCGAGCTTCTGTTGCTTGACGTACGTATCGTGTGTCAGAGCTGCCATGTCGTAGCTTTCCTGGATAACGCGTCGCGAGTCATTGGCCAAGAGGAGAGCGTAGTATGCGCTTTTCACCTGGTTGACGAGTTGCTGCCGGCTTTGCTTTGCGGCTTCGAGGTTGCGTATGACCTGCTCTTTTGAAATGCTCAGGCTTTGCCACAGCTGCGGAGCAATAATTGGCATCGAAGCCTGGAAGCCGAGCGAGTAGGAGTTGTCCAGACCCATTTTTATGCCATTGTCTTTTTTGCTGTCGCTCTGTGTTTCCGGAATTCCGCTATCGCCGCCTTCTCCGCTATCGCCGCTTCCACCGAAACCGCCGAAGTCCATGTTCATGTACATCGTTTGTTTGGCAAGAGTACGGCTGTAGCTGGCTCCGAAATCGACGTTTGGAAGCAACTGGCCAATAACTTCTTTGCGAGAATAGTCCATTCGGGAAACTTCCATGTCGGCAACCTTCACTGTTGGGCTGTTTGTCATCGCAATTGTGAGACAGTCGTCCAGAGTAAGACTGTCGCGCGCAATCGTCAGGCTGTTCTGCGCCTGCATAGAAAACGCAATTGGAAACGCTGCCGCGGCAGCGATAATGACTGGTTTTAAATCCATATTTTATGCTTGTTTTCTTTTTTCTATTTTCTTAGAATTCCTAAGATTGCAGATATTTTTTTTCAACATGCAAATTTAACAATTCCGATGCCTTTTTTCAAACGTAATTGTTCCGAATAAGAATAAATAAGACATTTTTGCCAATTTTGAATAACTTTTTGCCTATATTCTTCATGCGAAGGTGTCCTGTATTTGTGAAAATGCGCTTTAATGATTAATTTTGCGCTATGGAACAAGAGTTTTCGTCGGTTCTGCTTGAGAATGCCGTATCGGCCCTTTCGCGTCTGCCCGGTGTAGGGCGCAAGACGGCACTTCGTTTTGCCCTCCACCTTTTGCGGCGCGAAACCGAGGAATCGCTGGCAATCGGCAATGCAATCATAGCGCTTCGCGAGGGAGTACGCTATTGCCGCCGCTGCCACAACATCAGCGAACAGGAGTTATGCCCGATATGCGCTTCGCCCCGTCGCGACCAGCAGACCGTGTGTGTTGTAGAAAGCGTAAAAGACGTAATGAGCGTGGAGAACACACGCCAGTATTTTGGTGTTTATCATGTATTGGGAGGTCTTATCTCGCCTGTCGACGGAATCGGGCCCGATATGCTCAGCATAGCATCGCTGGTTGAACGGGCACGAACGGGCGGTATCAGGGAAGTGATTCTGGCTACCGGCGCAACAGTCGAGGCCGATACAACCAATTTCTACATCTATCGTCTGCTAAGCCGTGAAGCACCGCAGGTTAAGGTATCGCAGATTGCCAGAGGTGTTTCTGTTGGCAACGAGCTGGAATATACAGATGAAGCCACCCTTGCGCGTTCATTGATTTCCCGTACGCCCTTTCAACTTTGATAATAAGTGGAGAGGGGAGAGTGAAGAGCGGAGAGGAGTTTCCCTCCACCTAAAAACTCACCACACTCTACCCTCCACTAAAAACTAAAACAAATGCCATACACTCTCCAGAACGATAAAATAAAGTTGCGGGCCGTTGAGAGCAGCGACCTTGACATGCTCTATTTCCTTGAAAACGAAATTGCCGAAGCCGGTAGTTCCGTTTCGAACCAACCGGTTAGCCGCATGATGCTGTGGAACTATATCCAGAGTTATTCGGCCGATATAGCCTCCGACCGGCAGTTGCGTCTTATTGTCGAGGATGCCGAAGGCAACGCTGTAGGGGCTGTCGATATAAGCGACTATGACGCCTCCAACCGTCGGGGCTACGTAGGCGTTTCTATCCTTTCGGCCAATCGTGGAAAAGGTTACGGTACAGCGGCGCTGGAGATGCTTTGCCGCTATGCTTCGCATACTCTGGGCTTGCATCAGCTTGCCGCGCAGGTGGCTGTGGACAACGAGCCATCGAAGCGCCTCTTTGCCTCGGCCGGATTCAAGGCTTGCGGACGTCTGCGTTCGTGGGTGCGCCGTGGCAACAGCTATGTTGATATTCTAATTTTCCAAAAACTGTTCTGATATATGAGCCATAAAGAAAAAGACATACAGGCATCGCCGGAGCCCAAGAGCGCTCTTGAAGAAGCGAACGGCAATTACATTATGGCAGGAATACTGTATTTCGACCGTCTTCCGTTTCCCCGTCCTGTGCGGCAGGTACTGAAGGGAATTCTTGTGTTTGTGGCCGCTCTTACTGCGCTATGCGCGCTTCTTTGGCCATTGCTGATGCCTTATCTTGGCTGAACGCAGGACCTTACGGCCAATTTTGTGGCATTTACAGCGGTTTCGGAATTTTGTTTTATTTTGGGGTTCCTGCTGTTTTTTTGTACCTTTGCACTCCGAATTCCGGTTTATAGATGAAAAGATTGAGATTGATATTTGTGCTGTTGGTGTTTTGCGCGGTTTTCGTGCCGGTGCAGCATGTCTCTGCTCTCAGTCTTTCTCTGGATTCAATTGCCACATGGGGCAAGTTCCCGCGTTTTGTCGTGAATACATACCGCTGGGGCGACAAGTTTTTCAACGGTTATGACACCACATTTGTAAAGTCGACGGGCTATAAGTTCAATGTCAAGGTTACAGCCGACAACTGGACCGACGCGTATAACTTTATGCTGCCCAACGATACGCGCATAACTATGATTTCCGATCCGTCGTCTACCATCGGCGCGTATCTCACCTATTTGGCAGTATCGGCGGGCTACGATGTGAATATCAGCAAGATTTTCGGCGGTCAGCCTCAATCGCGCAAACGTCTGCGTTTCGGATTCAACTGCATGCTGTTTGCCGCCGAGGTTTATCTGATATCGAACGATGTAGGTACCACGATAAAGCGTTTCGGGCCAAAGGGTTCCTCCAACCATCTGGACATACCGTTCAACGGAATCAACAACGAGACATGGGGGCTGGACGCGTATTACTTCTTTGACCATAAACGATATTCCGAGGCTGCCACCTTCAGTTTCAGCCGTTTGCAGAAAAAGAGTCATGGCTCGTTCTATACCGGAATTTCGATCTACAGGCAGAATCTCGATTTCGATTTCTCACTGGTTCCCGAAGATTTGCAGACATATATTCCCGATACGTGGCTCGACCGCCACTACAGGGTGGAAACATACAACTATGCCTTGCGATTAGGCTACGGCTACAACTGGGTCTTTGCCCCGAAGTGGGTGCTCGGTGTTAGCGAATCGCCTGTGATAGGTCTTCGCAAGGGATTTGTGAACAGCGATATAGAAAAGTATTCGCTGTCGCTTTACAACCGCATGAAGCTGTCGGTTGTATGGAACAGCGGCTGTTTCTTTTTCGGGGCCATCGGCAAGTTCGACGTCGCTATTGTCAACGACAAGAAAACGACCTACGCCGGAGGTATTCTCAGTGGCGAGGCCGTTTTCGGCTATCGTTTCAATCTCTGGTGATTCAGGAACCTATCATTTCGAGGAAGGCGTCTTCGGATATAACGGGGATGCCTAATTTTGTAGCTTTCTCCAACTTTGCGGGTCCCATGTTCTCGCCGGCGAGAACATAGTCGGTTTTCTTGGATATAGACCCGACGTTCTTGCCGCCGTGAGCTTCGATCAAGGATTTGTATTCGTCGCGCGAGTGTTTTGCGAACACTCCGCTGATAACGAATGTCTTTCCGGCAAGGGTGTCGGATACAGGCCCAGCAGCGGAGCCTTCGGGAACAGCCATCTGAAGACCTGCCTGACGCAGGCGTTCCACTATTGCACGGTTCTGACCGTCGGCGAAATACTGTTCTATGGCAACGGCTATGCGCGGGCCCACGTCCTCTATCGCTTCCAATTCGTATGCCGGCATCTCCATCAGCCTCTCTATCGAGCCGGCCGCCTTGGCGACTTTCTTTGCCGTTGTTTCGCCTACAAACGGTATGGACAGGGCGAAGACGACGCGCTCGAACGGAACGTTCTTGCTAGCCTCTATGCCGTCTATGACACGCTGGGCGCTTCTGTCGCCGAAGCCTTCGATTGTCATCAGCTGACCGGCTGTGAGGTCGTAGAGGTCGGCGATGTTGTTAACGAATCCGTGTGCGTGTAGTGCCGCCGCCGTTTCCTCGCCTATGCCGTCGATGTTCATCATGCGGCGTCCTACAAAGTGCTCGATGCGTCCAACAATCTGCGGCACGCATCCCTGTTTGTTGGGACATACCCATGCGGCTTCACCCTCGACTCGCACAAGCGGAGTGCCGCAGGCGGGGCAGTGGCTTACGAAGCGCACGGGCATGGCTCCTGAGAGGCGCTGATTGACGTCTACGCCTGTAATCTTTGGTATGATTTCGCCGCCTTTCTCCACATAGAGCATATCGTTCTCGTGTATGTCGAGTGCTATCATGATGTCCTCGTTGTGCATGGAGGCGCGTTTTACCACTGTACCCGAAAGCAGCACCGGCTCCAGGTTTGCTACGGGAGTGATTATGCCCATGCGGCCTACGTCGAACGATACGAAACGCAGGCGCGTGAGGGCACGCTCGGCAGTGAATTTGTATGCAACGGCCCAGCGCGGCGATTTTGCCGTGAAGCCGAGGTTTAGTTGCTGGCGCAGCGAGTTAACCTTGAACACAAGGCCGTCTGTTGCCACCGGGAGGTCTTTTCGGGCCTTGTCCCAGTAGTTTATGTATTCGTCTACCTCGGAGAGTGTATGCAGCTTTTTCATTGCCGGCGACACTTTGAAGCCCCACGAGCGGGCGGCCATTATGTTGTCGTAGTGGTTGTCGAAGGGCAGATTCTCGCCTAAAAGGTAATAGAGATACGCATCCAGGCCACGGCGGCCAACTTCGGCGGGATTGAGCAGTTTCAGGGTTCCGGAAGCGGCGTTACGCGGGTTTGCGAACGGTGTTTCTCCGGCTTCTTCACGCTGTTGGTTGAGGCGTCTGAAGGCTTCGAACGGCAGTAGTACTTCGCCGCGTATCTCGAAGAAATCGGGCCATCCGCTTCCCTGGAGTTGCAGCGGAATGCTGCGGATGGTCTTTATATTGTCGGTAACGACGTCGCCTTTCTCGCCGTCGCCTCGCGTTACGGCACGCACAAGACGCCCGTGTTCGTATATCAGCGATATGCCGAGGCCGTCGAACTTCATCTCGCCCACAATCGTGCTTTCCTGTCCTACAAGGGCGTCCTCCACACGGTGGAACCAAGCGTCGACCTCGTCGATGGAATATGTGTTTGCGAGTGATAGCATAGGATATATGTGCGCCGCCTGCTCGAAGCCGGTGTTGAGGTCGGAACCAACTCGCTGTGTGGGCGAGTTTGGATCGTATTCTTCGGGGTGCCGTTTTTCGAGTTCCTCGAGTTCTTTCATGAGCATGTCGAACTCGCGGTCGTCGATTTCGGGACTGTTGAGGACGTAGTAATTATAGTTGTGCCTGTGCAGTTCGTCGCGCAGGCGGTGTATGCGTTCTATTTCGGAATTCTCCATATCGGAAGGCTGTTGAATATAGTTATAACCCCTTAACCTTTCCGGGGTTCTTTGCAATGTATTCTTTCCATGATTTGGCCCCTTTTGCCACAACCGGCTTGTCCGATTCGTAGAAGTGGCACAGAGCGGCGGCAAGGGCGTCGGTGGCATCGAGTTTTGGCAGGAGGCTCTCTCTCGGGATATTGAGTATTCGAACAAGCATCTCGCACACCTGCTCTTTTGCGGCGGCGCCGTTGCCCGTGATTGCCTGTTTGATCTTTCGCGGCTCGTACTCGGTTATTGGTACCTGTCTGGCGAGCGCCGCGGCCATTGCGACACCCTGGGCGCGGCCGAGTTTGAGCATCGACTGCACATTCTTTCCGAAGAAGGGCGCCTCGATAGCCATCTCGTCGGGACAGTATTGTTCCACGAGCATCAGCACTCTCTCGTAGATACGGGCCAGACGCAGATAGTGGTCGCCTAATTTTGTCAGTTCTATCAGGCCCATCGCAATCATCTGCGGCTTGCGGCTGTATATACCCAGAATTCCGTAGCCCATGATGTTGGTGCCCGGGTCGATGCCGATTATTATCCGGTCGGCCTTGCGTACTGCGTCGTCAATCATTTTCGGGAATCCTGTTTCTCGGGGTCGTGAAGAATGTCGAGAACACTTTCGAACATAGCCACTCCCATGCCCCATCGGGATGCGATTGTACGGTTTACGGAAGGGAGAACGTCGTTGCGGAATTCGCCCAGGTGTTTTGCCGACGGGGCGCGCATCTGGATGGCTATTGTGCGCGGAACATTGCCGTTTATGTCGGCCTCGGCGTGGCCGCGCAGTTCGCTAACAAGCGGTGCGTACATTCCGCACTGCCGTCCTAAAGGGATATAGGTGTCGCGGAGAAAATCAATGAATGCCGGTGCTATGCCGGCATCGACGCTGAATGTGGTGTTTATCAGTATCATGTGTGTGCTTTCTTTTTTGCCGCATGACGCCGTAGGCAGCGGAATACGAAGGAAATATGGTTGGCAACCGTGGTAAGTACGCCGTAATATATGCACATTATGCGGAAGCGTTCCTTTAGCGACGGTATCTTGTTGCGGGTAGTAAGGCCCTCGCTGAGATAGTCTACCAAATATGTGTCGGTGAGCCCTATGTTTTTGCGCGAGTGCTGCAGGCATCGGATGCACCATTCGTAGTCGGCGGAGAATCGGTAGCTGAGGTTGTAGAAACCGGTTATCTTGCGCAATGGGATAAAGGCCTGATGGCATACGAGCATACCTTTGCTGAAACTTTTCAGGGTAAGGTCTTCCGGTGCCGAGAGATGGCGCGGGCCTAATGGCGAGCCGTCGTTGTCCACCACCAACGTCTGTCCGTATATTATTCCGGGCAGATTGTTTTTCAGAACAGACTGTTTCAGAGTCTCGAGAGTGTCGGGGCTGTGGAACTTGTCGCCGGCATTGAGGAAAATTAGATATCGTCCCCGTGTAGCGGAAATGCCTTTGTTCATGGCGTCGTACAGACCGCCGTCGCGTTCGCTGATGAATGAGCGCAGGGGATTTTCGTGCGCGCGCACGATATCGATTGTGGCATCGCGCGAGGCTCCGTCAACGATCAGGTGTTCGTAGTCTGTGCACGTCTGGCTGTCCACGCTTTCGAGTGTTCGTCCGATGGTGTCCTGCGCGTTGTATGTGGCGGTGATTATGGCAAAGAGGGGAGTCATCTCGTTTTGTTGCTTGCAATGAAGTTTTATGCAAAAGTACGAAAATCTCCAATAAAAACCATGCTCGGCAATTTATTCCAGCACCTTTTTCACAACCGGGAGGATGAGCGCCTCCATTCTGGAGTAGCCCTCGTCGTTGGGATGAACACCGTCGCTGCTGCATGCCGGGTCTATTGCCCGTCCGTCGTCGGCGACCACGGCGCTGAAGTAGTCCACAAAAGGAATATCCTCTTGCGCGGCGTAGGCTTTGAGCTCTTTGTTGAGGGCTGAAATTTTCTCGGGCGCGTCGGTAATGGTTTTGTTCCAGCCGAAGGATGCGCTTGGCAGGGTAGTGGTAAGGATAATCTTTATGCCGTTGGCGCGGGCTATTTCCACCATCGATTTTATATTGCCGATTGTGCGTCTGGGGTTGAACGCATGGGTGTTCTCGGCAACATCGTTGGTGCCCGCGTTTATAACCACCACAGCCGGATGCAGTTCAACCACATCTTCGCGGAAGCGGCTTAGAAACTGGTATGTTGTCTGTCCGCTGATTCCGCGTCCAATGAAACCGTTGTTTTGGAAAAACGGACGTCGCGACGCCCAGAACTCGGTTATGGAATTCCCGAAGAAAACCACGCGCTTGCCGTTGTCGGGCATATTCTTAAGTTCCTGGTTGGCCGTTTCGTATTTTTCGTAGTTAATCCAGTCGGGGCGCACTGCTCCGCAGCTGAAAGAGGCCGCAGCAAACATAACAACCGCGGCGGCGTTTCTGAAGTATCTTTTCATTGTTCCATTGCAATTTTTTGACGCTGCAAATATACTACAAAAAATATAAGAATTCAGAAAACCCTGCAAATTCTGCAAAATTCCGCAATTAGCGGCGGGGTGGGCCCGGACGGCACTATTTTTTGGAACGTTTGGATTTTTTTCGCTAACTTTGCAGCGTCATTAAAGAACATATGAACGATTGTCTGCCAATATCATTCTCCATTATCAGCATTGAGCGTTATCAGTGCAAGGCCAGCTGGCGCACTATGCGCTAAACGTTCCGTTCGGGCCCTGAGGCGCAGCGATTGCGCGGCAAGGCATACTTTTTCCGCCTGTAACACACTGTTTTAATTGTTTTCGCGACCTGGAGTACGGGTCTGCGAGGTAAGGTGTGCGTGAATGGCGGCTGTTACCAGTAATTTTCTATCAAATTTTATCACAATATGAAGTATTATGCACTTCTTGCAGGGGCTTTGGCCCTTGCGGGAGGAGTTGCGGAGGCGCAGCCGCGGGTGTTTACGCTCGAGGAAATCTTTGCCACGGCAGAGAGCAACAGCGCGCAGCTGCAACCCTATTTCACGGCGCAGCAGGAGGCTGAGCGCCAGATGGCGGTAGCCCGTTCGGGGCGTCTGCCGGACGTGGATGTATCGCTGTCGGTGAGCTATATCGGCGACGGTTTTACCACGCGGCGAGATTTCAGCGACTATCAGAAGGCTCCTATTCCACACCTCGGTACCGGTCTTTCGCTGAATATTACCCAGCCTGTCTATACCGGCGGAGCCATATCCGGTGCCATAGATATTGCCGAGATGGAATCGACGGCGGCAAGGTATCGATCCGACTTGCAGCGCGACAATATCCGTTTTCTGCTTGCTGGCAATTATCTCGACATCTACAAATGCCACAATCTGCTCGATGTGGTGCGCCAGAACATAGGCCAGGCCGAACAGGTGCTTGAAGAGATGCGGGCACGCCATAGCCAGGGTGTGGCTCTGCACAACGATGTTACGCGCTACGAGTTGCTTGTGGCCAACCTCAGGCTACAGGAAACCAAGCTGCAGAACAGTCTTAAGATTCTGAACAGCAGCCTCGTTATAAACGCAGGTCTGCCGGAAGGTACGGAAGTGGTGCCTGACACGCTTATGCTGTCGGCGCTTCCGGCAAAAGGCAACGAGCGGTCGTGGCAGGAAGCAGCCACTTCGGCGCCCGCGATTCAGCTTGCTGGCAAGGGGGTGGACATAAGCCGCAAGGCCGAGGATATTGTGCGTGCCGACTATCTGCCGCACATCGGTATAAAGGCGGGATGGACAATGGACGGCCCAATCCTGGTGGAAATACCGCCGATAAACCGCAATCTGAGCTACTGGTACGTCGGTGTGGGCGTGAGCTACAATCTGTCGAGCCTGTTCAAGACAGACAGGCGCCTCGCCAAAAGCCGTGCCGCCACACTGCGCGCCCGCCAGGAACTTGAGGCAGCCCGCGACAACATCGAACTTGGCATACGCAGCGATTACACTCGCTACCTCGAAGCCTTCGAGGAGCTGTCCACTCAGAAAAAAAGCGTAGAACTGGCCGATATCAATTATCGTACTGTTGCGCTGCGCTACAACTCGGGCATGGCGCTGATAACCGATTTGCTTGATGCCGCCAATGCAAAACTCGATGCCGAGCAAAAACTTGTGAATGCGCGCATCGACATTATTTATTATCATTATAAACTTCTGTTCACATCCGGAAAAATATGAAACAGCATACAAAGAAAAATAGCGTCGTATATCGTAACGGCGGCAGTGATTGTCTGCGCCGCTGTATGGGCGCTTAGCAAACTGATGTACTTCGGCAAAGGCGAATTCACCGACAACGCTCAGGTGCGCCAGCAGATTGTACCCATCGTAAGCCGCGTGCAGGGCTACATCAAGGAAATACGCTTCGATGAATTCAGCAAGGTGAACAAGGGCGATACCCTTGTGATTATCGACGACGCCGACATGCGTCTTGCCCTTGCGCGTGCCCAGGCCGACTATGCCAACGCCCTTGCAGGCAAAGGTCTGGCCGAACGTGGGATAAGCGTAGCGGGCGCTAACTCAGCAGTGAGCAAGGCGAGCATAGAGGAAGCGCGTGTGCTGATGGAGAATGCTCGCACCGACTTTAACCGCTACAGCGAACTGCTGAAGCAGAACGCCGTAACACAGCAGCAGTACGACGGCGCCAAAACCGCCTATGAGGCTGCAAAGGCACGATACGACATGCTTAGCCGACAGCTTGAGGCAGCCGACCGCCGCGTAGACGAGAGCCGCCGCCGTTCCGAACAGAGCGATGCCGGCATAGACCTGGCCAAGGCTCTTGTGGAAACGGCGGAACTGAATCTGTCGTACACTGTTGTGGTGGCGCCGTGTTACGGCTACGCTTCGCGTAAGGACATTCAGGTAGGTCAGCTCGTTCAGCCGGGCCAGACGCTGCTCGACGTGGTAGACTGCGGCGATGTGTGGGTAACTGCCAACTACAAGGAAACTCAGCTCAAGGGTATAGCCATAGGCAGCGAGGCCGAGATAAAGGTAGACGCCATACCTGGCACTGTTTTCCACGGTACCGTATCGGCCATATCCAAGGCTACAGGCGCGGCTGTGTCGCTGCTCCCGCAGGACAACTCGGCGGGCAACTTCGTAAAGGTGCGCCAGCGTGTGCCTGTAAGGATAGCTTTTGACAGCGACAATGATTCCGCGGCCATGCAGAAGCTGCGCGCGGGAATGAATGTGGAATGTGTCATTAAATAACAATGGGCAATCCTCACGCACAGCAGGGCGCGTTCAGCATACCCGATGTCATTGGCATTGTGCCGGAACGTCTCAA
Source organism: uncultured Porphyromonadaceae bacterium (assembly GCA_937921035.1). Taxonomy (GTDB): domain Bacteria; phylum Bacteroidota; class Bacteroidia; order Bacteroidales; family Muribaculaceae; genus CAG-873. The sequence goes on along the minus strand of CALEUL010000061.1, from coordinate 162,444 downwards.
GCCCTGGCTGTTCATTTTCTTTGTAATAGTCGTGCAGTTCAGCGGCGGCGTGTACCTTGCCGCCGCCTCGCAGATGGTGGGCAGTACGGCGATGATGGAGCAGGATGTTATGATGGCCGGAGTGGCGCAGCTTGTAGGCATGTCGGTGAACTTTGCCGTCATGTTTCGTCTCAAATTCCGCTACAGCTGCCGCACGGGCATGCTGATATGCTGCGCTGCAATGATAGCGGCGAATATTGTGTGCGCCACAACAACCTCGGTGCCGCTGTTGGTGGCAAGCTGTCTTGTTGTAGGCTGGTTCCGCATGTGGGCCACTTTCCTGTGTAACTCCACCATACAGCTATGGCTCACGCCCGTGCGCGATATGGCCGTGTTCTTCTGCTACGTCTATCTTGTGGTGGACGGCGCCATACAGCTTGGCGGCGTTGCCACTGTTTATACAACGTTTGTAAGCCAATGGGAGTGCATGCCGGTAATTATGACGGGTCTGCTGGTACTGGTGATGATAATGGTTGCCGTGCTTCTGCGTCCTGTCCACGGGCCTATGTATATACCTCTTCTCGGAATCGACTGGATAGGTTCGTTGCTGTGGAGCATATTCATGCTCTGTTTTGCCTACGTGTGTATCTATGGCAATTACTACGACTGGTGGGAGGCGGCCGAAATACGCGGAGCCACGGTTATCGGCCTTGCGTGCCTGGCGCTTAACCTATGGCGAGCGTCGTTCCTCCGCCATCCGTACATATCCTTTGCCGCCATGACGCGCCGCAACGTTGTGTACGCTATGATTATATATACCGTTTTCTATATTCTGATGGCACCGGGCCACGTGTTCGAGAATGGCTTTGCATCCGGGATTCTCGGATTCGATGAAACAAACCTGGTAGACCTCAACTGGTACGTGTTTGCCGGAATCGTGTGCGGAGTAGGCTTCACATATTTCACTTTTGCGCGTCGGCGTTGGCGCTACAAGACGCTAACGGCCATAGCGTTTGCCCTTGCGGCGGTGTATCTGGCCTATTTCTATTTCCTTATCGACTATGATATAGAAAAAGAGATGCTTTTCATACCGTTGTTCTGCCGTGGAGCATCCGAGGTTATCATCTCCATAGTGTTCCTTACCTCCATCGTGCATTCCGGACTGCATTTCTTTGTTTTTCCGCAGGCGCTGGTTGTCAATGGTTTCTTCGGCGCTGTGATGGGCGCGTCCTTCGGCCCCGCGGTAATCGGCGAATTCCTCAGCCGCACGATTGCTGCGAATTCCGCTCTGCTCGGGAGTGCTATAACCGACACTAATCCGCATGTGCCGCATATTCCTCTGGGAGAACTGTACGGTATGGTGCAGCGGCAGGCCCTTGTGGAGTCCATGAAGGAAATATATGGATGGCTGCTGATAGCAGGCATAGTAAGTCTCGCAGTAATTCTGTGCAGCTACAGTTCTATGCGGCCGTGGGCTATATTCCCTAAGTGGAAGACCATCCGCCGCAGCATGCGTTCGCTTGTGCGCCGCGAAGCCGCGGCGGCATAGGACAACTGATAGACTGGATAAATAATACCTCTCAGATGTTTCCGCTTTGGCGTCTGAGAGGCTTTTTTTGCCAATCTCCCGGCCGTTGATGTGGTAGAGGGAGTGATGCCGGCATAAAAAAAGCGCGGCCGAGGCCGCGCTGTGGGGTAAGGTAAAGTCTGCTTATGCGTTCTTCACTTTCTCTACAACAGCTGCGAAAGCAGCGGGGTTGTTGAGAGCGAGGTCGGCGAGGACTTTACGGTTGATTTCGATACCGCTCTTGTGGATAAGGCCCATGAGCTTGGAGTAGCTCAGGTCGTGCATGCGGGCAGCAGCGTTGATACGCTGAATCCAGAGGGCACGGAAGTTTGCTTTGTTGTCTTTGCGGTCGCGATAAGCGTATGTGAGACCTTTTTCCCATGTGTTTTTGGCAACGGTCCACACATTACGGCGGCAGCCGTAGTAGCCTCGTGTAAGTTTGAGGATTTTTTTGCGGCGTGCGCGAGAAGCGACGTGATTGACTGATCTTGGCATTGTTTCAGAAGTTTTTGAATGTTAGCGTCCGACGATCGCCGGCTCTTTTTGGCTAAACACTCGGTTAATAATGAAATTACAATAACACGAATTAATTTGGAAAACTTGCAAAGGCGAGCTTATTTGAGACCGAGAAGAGCTTTAACGGCCTTTACGTCTACGCGGGCGATGAGTCCGGTGTGTGTAAGGTTGCGTTTCTGCTTTTTGGTTTTCTTAGTCAGAATGTGGCTCTTGAATGCGTGTTTTCTTTTGATTTTTCCTGATCCGGTAAGGGCGAACCTCTTTTTGGCACCGGAGTTAGTTTTAATCTTGGGCATTTGTCTGTTTGTTAATTAGTTAATTCGAGTTGTATAATAGAGGCCTGCACGGCGGACCTGAATTATTTCTTTTTAGGCGAAATCATGATTATCATTCTCTTGCCTTCCAGGAGGGGCATCTGCTCAACTTTGCCGTAGTCCTCGAGGTCGTTAGCGAAACGAAGCAGAAGCACTTCGCCCTGTTCCTTGAAGAGAATGGAGCGGCCTTTGAAGAATACGTAAGCTTTTACTTTCGCACCTTCCTGAAGGAAGCCGATGGCGTGCTTGAGCTTGAAGTTGTAGTCGTGGTCGTCGGTCTGAGGTCCGAAACGGATCTCTTTCACAACCACCTGTGTTGATTTTGCCTTTATTTCCTTGGCTTTCTTCTTCTGCTGGTAAAGGTACTTCTGGTAATCGAGCACTTTGCAGACAGGAGGATCGGCCTGAGCGGAAATCTCGACAAGATCGAGTTCAAGTTCCTCGGCTATGCGCTGAGCTTCTTGAATGGAGTATATGCCGGGCGTAACGTTATCGCCCACAAGTCGAACTTCGCGGGCACGGATGTGCTCGTTTATATTGTTGGGCACTTGCTTTGCCTGGCGTGGGTCGCGGTGCTGCTGGGGACCATTGGGTTTGCGCGGTCCGGCAGGACGAGCGGCGGGATTGTAAGGGGGTTTTTTCTCCATTCAGGGGGTTATTAGTTAATCATTTGTTTGACTTCGTCGGTCAAAATCTGTGCAAAGTTAGCAATTTTCATCGAACCTAAGTCGCCTTGGCCCGGTTTTCTTACTGAAACTTCGCCATTTTCGGCTTCTTTTTCGCCAACAACGAGCATGTATGGTACTTTTTTGAGCTGGTTGTCGCGTATTTTGCGTCCGAGGGTCTCGTTACGCGAGTCAATTTCCACGCGGATATCGCTTTCTTCGAGTTCGTCGGCAACCTTGCGTGCGTAGTCGAGATACTTGTCGCTAACAGGGATTATGACAGCCTGTTCGGGAGCGAGCCAGAGGGGGAAGTGTCCGGCGGTGTGTTCGAGCAATACGGCAACGAAGCGTTCCATCGAGCCGAAGGGGGCGCGGTGAATCATTACGGGGCGGTGCTTGGCGTTGTCGCTGCCGGTGTACTCCAGCTCGAAGCGTTCGGGCAGGTTGTAGTCTACCTGGATTGTGCCGAGCTGCCAGCGGCGGCCGATAGCGTCGCGGACCATGAAGTCGAGCTTGGGACCGTAGAAAGCAGCTTCGCCGAGTTCTGTGCGAGCGTTTATGCCTTTTTCGGCGCATGCCTCGATGATGGCCTGTTCTGCTTTGTGCCAGTTTTCGTCGCTGCCGATGTATTTTTCCTTGTGTTCGGGGTCGCGCAGCGAAATCTGAGCCTCGTAGTTATCGAAATTGAGCGCCTTGAAGATATACAGGATAATGTCCATCACTTTGAGGAACTCGTCCTTTATCTGTTCGGGGGCGCAGAAAATGTGCGCGTCGTCCTGCGTGAAACCGCGTACTCGTGTAAGGCCGTGGAGCTCGCCGCTCTGTTCGTAGCGGTATACAGTGCCGAATTCGGCCAGGCGCAGAGGCAGGTCGCGGTAGGAGCGGGGCAGAGCACGGAATATTTCGCAGTGGTGGGGGCAGTTCATTGGTTTGAGCAGGTATTCCTCGCCTTCCTCGGGTGTGTGGATGGGCTGGAAGGAGTCCTTGCCGTATTTTGCGTAGTGTCCGGATGTTACGTAGAGCTGCTTGTTGCCGATGTGCGGGGTGATAACCTGCAGGTATCCGTAGCGTTTCTGAATCTTACGCAGGAACTGCTCCAGACGGTCGCGCAGGGCAGCGCCTTTGGGGAGCCAGAGAGGCAGACCGGCGCCAACTTTGGGCGAGAAGGCGAACAGTTCCATCTCCTTGCCGATTTTGCGGTGGTCGCGCTTTTTGGCTTCCTCGAGCAGGGCGAGGTATTCGTCGAGCATTGCCTTCTTGGGGAAGGTGATACCGTAGACGCGAACAAGCTGCTTGCGCTTTTCGTCGCCGCGCCAGAACGCGCCGGCGAGCGACATCACTTTCGCTGCCTTGATTGGAGCGGTTGTGGGGATGTGCGGGCCGCGGCAAAGGTCGGTGAAGTTGCCCTGTGTGTATGTTGTTATGGAGCCGTCTTCCAGTTCGGATATAAGCTCGCATTTGTATTCTTCATTTTTGTCGCCGAAGAACTTGAGCGCGTCGGCTTTGGAAATTTCGGCACGTACGATTGCCTGGTTCTGTTTTGCAAGCTCCAGCATTTTGGCTTCGATTTTGGCAAAGTCGTCGGAAGTGAGCTTGTTGTCGCCCGGGTCGATGTCGTAGTAGAAACCGTTTTCGATTGCCGGACCTATGCCGAACCGAACTCCGGGATACAGTTCCTGCAGGGCTTCGGCCAGAAGGTGAGCCGAACTGTGCCAGAAAGCGTGCTTGCCCTCGGGGTCTTCCCATTTATAAAGCCTGATGCTGGCGTCTTCGCTGATGGGGCGTGTGAGGTCCCATTCTTTGTCGTTGACACTGGCGGCGAGAACTTCGCGGGCCAGACGTGGCGAGATAGCTTCGGCAATCTGGAGCGGCGTAATGCCGGCTTCAAATTCCTTTACGCTGTTGTCGGGAAATGTTATTTTAATCATGTCGTTTGTTGTTAAGCAACTGTGCTTTAGCTCGGGAATGTGATGGTCCGGCTAAAATCAGCTGCAAAGATAGTAATTTTTTTTTGCATTACGCGCATGTGCGTCCATTAATTATCTCCCAAAAGCAAAAGAAGCTCGGAATAAGCTATATATAACGGCTTTATGTGATACATTCAAGTTCTCTTTGCCACCTCGGAATTAATCGCTAAATTTGTATAAACAGCAAACTTCTTTATTCTCAATAAAGCTATGGCTCAATTGTTTGACGTGCCTATATCTGCTATAAACCAGCACTTAAAAATATTTATGATACCAACGAACTCACCACGGAGGCAACTATTAAGAAAAACTTAATAGTTCAGGAATGAACGCTTCGTTTTCCGAGGCGCGAAATTTCGTTTTTCGGATTATATTGTTATTGTCTATTGAAGAATACCGTATAATGGCTAACTTTGTGCAATCAAAAGAGAAACGCGATGCCAAAGCCAAAAAATATACCATTATCGACAATGCAGAAGATATCCGGCTCCGGAGTTTTTGTAAAACGGTTCGGACGGGTAATGCAGTCTGCTATGAAACAGTACGCGCATCGCGACGACTATTATATGGTTGTGCTGCTCACCGGAGGCAGCGCTGCCGTAGAAATTGATTTTGAGCGGAAAGAGCTGAGGGCAGGTGATATAGTTGTGGTGTCGCCTTGGCAGGTGCATAACAAGCCGGGCGGAGATGTGTGGAATGCCGACGGCTGGTTGCTTGCTTTTTCTCCCGAAATACTTTCGGAATCGGATTCCCGGGCCATCGATGAATATTCCATATCGCCACGTCCTTTCAATCCGGGCGGGAATATTGTGGAAGACATCAGTTCGCTGTGTTACATAATGGAAAGGAACATGGAAAACGGCAGAGTTTCCAAAGCGCTTGCGATTGCTGTAAAAAGCATGGTGGTGGCTACACTTTCCGCTCCGGGTAATGAACTGAGTGGCCGATACAGGACGATTACGTCGCGACTGAGGAAGTTGCTGGAGGACGAACATATGCCAAAAGATAAACGCCCGGGTGTCTGCGCTTCGGTGCTCAATATTTCGGAAGTATATCTCAACGAGGCCGTGAAGGGTGCTACCGGACTGAGTGCAGGCGCGTATATACGCAGCCGAGTTATAATACAGGCCAAACGGCAGCTTGCCTACACTTCGCTGTCGGCAAAAGAAATCGCGTATGCTCTCGGCTATGATGACTATGCCTATTTTTCCAGGATTTTCAAAAAGAACGAGGGCATGTCTCCTGTGGAATATCGCAAAAACCTTAAATAGTACAACTTTTCCCTCGTATCAGCCATTTCCGGCAATCACGATATAATCTAATTTTGCACTTGCAATCCAAACGGATTCGGCAGGCGCTATGGCGCATGTCTGCGGTCGATATATTAACGTTTTGTACAAGTAAAATGAACACAGCCCAACAACTCAGACTCTGCAACAGATGGCTCGGCTGCACTCTATTGCTGGTGCAGGCAACAGGCATACAGCTGGAGGCGACTTCCGGCCGATACGTATGGTCGGTATGGTTTCATATCATAACCGGAATCTTGCTGGCTATCCTGTCTGTCTACCACATATTCCTGCATTACAGAACGGGCAACTGGTTTTCGCGTTTTGCAAGGAACCGTAATGCCTCTACCCGAATTCTTTGGTGGCTGTTCCTCCTTGCTGCTGCCAGCGGAATAGCGGCAACGGTTATATGGGCCGACGGGTATATGCATTCGCATCTGGGGGCTGTCCACGGCAAAATAGGATTCCTTATGGTAGTGATGGCGATAATACATATTGCCGGTCATATCAGAAAAAAGAAGGCCAGGAGAGCGCCGGGGGCCTGAATATCGGCCCCCGGGTGTATGACATTATTCCGCGTTATTTTTCAGCCATTCGCTTCGGACTTTGTCGGGCAGATGGCTCACTTTGAAGTTGGAGAAGGTGGCTTTGAAACCATCGCCATCCGGACTTGCGGCGAACATACCGATTTTTACGGGACGATTAGCCTCGATCCATGCGTTGCGCATCATGTGATACTCTTTATCATCAAAAGAATAAAATATTTCCACGGCATCAAGACGGCGTACGGCTTTTATCCATATATAGTCTACCGGACGGTCAAGAGCTATCACACTCCAGTCGGAAGTATGGTGCGTAACAACAGTGCTTAGATTATATTTGCCATCGACATATTCGATTCCGGTTTTGATGTAGTTTTCATGGTCGAGGCGAATCATCATGCCGGCCTGGTCGAATCTAACCTTGTAGTCGCCTGAAATTTTTACCTTAGCTTCGAATTCGCCGCCATATTCGGCATAATAGAACGGGGCATCGTCAACGGTAAATCCATAGTGAGATATTCGCCAGTAGTCGCTGTTAGGGGTTACATCCATAGTGAGCGTTCCGCCGTTAATCTGCCAGCCTGACGGTTCGTTGAACCAGTTCATCTTTTCGAGAGTCTGCGCGTTTGTTGTCCGGACTAAAATAGCCGCGAATAGGATAAGGATGAGTTTCGTTTTCATGAGATGTATTGTAAGAAATTGTTCCGGCTGCTTTTGCCGTTGTTATTGTTTATAACCATTGGTTTGATTAACTTTGCAAAATTAACGTGTTAATAAATAACAGGCAATGGTCATAAATAACCATTCTTACAGCAATAAGAAAAAGCTTGATGAATTGTTGCGGCCGGAAAATATTTCCGGTGCCGACGTCGGGTTGCCGCAGATTCTGGAATATGCGCGGTTAATGGCGGACATAGAGAATGCCCTGGTTGTGGTCAGCGACATGAACGACGGTAAAAGTCATATTTTTGCCGGCGGTTTTGCGCGTAATCTTGATCTTGGCGACTATCAACAGGAAAACTCAATATGGGAAAGCCGCATTCTTTCACTGATGTTGCCTCAGGAGCAGGAAAGCAAGTATATTGCCGAACTGCGTTTCTTCCATTATCTACGCCATTTACCAGCGTGCAGGAAGCGCGATTATTACCTTGTTTCAAAGTTGCGGTTACGTTATATAGACGGCAAAATGCACGATGTGCAGCATCGCATGTACTATATTTTTGATGGCTGTAATGAAAATATCGTCTACGCTATCTGCACTTATGGTCCGCTCGCTTTTGACTTTGGGGGTAAAAGCTATGCAGTCAATTCAATCACCGGGGTAACCGAGGAGCTGACCAGTTCCGGCAACGATGCTATTCTCAGCCGGCGCGAGAGTCAGGTTCTGTCGCTTATAGATACAGGTTTAAAAAGTAGAGAAATCGCCAATCGTTTGAATATAAGCATACATACAGTCAACCGCCACAGGCAGGAAATAATCGGGAAACTTAAGGTTAAAAATTCACATGAAGCGTGTCGCCTTGCAAAAGCATTGAAAATAATCTGACGCTACAGATTTATGGTATTAAGGCGGGAGTGAATAAGCTCATTCCCGCCTTAATTATGCAAAAACCGTATATCGGATATAATACCGATACGCCAAGAATTATATAATTCCGACGTGTTGCCACCAGATGGGGCATCTTTCCGGGTTTACGGGAATATCAGTTAAAGCCAGCCTATTTCCATCACGCGTTCTTCCAGTTCTTTTCTGTTTCCGGCAGCTTTATTTCTTGTCTTAACGCGATAATTATATATCGTAACGACGGAATAGCGCAGGAACTTAGCTATTTTTTCGCTGTCTTTTATACCAAGTCTGATGAGAGCAAAAATGCGCAGTTCGGTGTTCAGCTGCCCCGGTTTCTTTAGAACAATCTGCCCTTCCGGAGTGAGAAGCTTGTTGAAATCTTCTACGAAAGTGGGGAAGAGCTTCAGGAAAGTAGTATCAAAATTGTGGTAGAAAGCCTTGAGTTCCTCGTCGGTAATATCTGTTGATTTCAGTATCTTTTTCAGATTATCTATGTTTCCGGCAGCCGAAAGTTTGTTCAGTGATTTTCTGTATGCGTCCAGTTTTTCTATATACAAGGAACATTGTTCCATGTACTGAGTGATATATTCTTCCTTGATTTTAGAATTTTCGGCGATGGCGTGGTTGGCTTCTGTGAGGCGGTTATTGAAATCTTCGAGTTCTGCGTTCAGCTGTTTCAATTTATTGTTTGCGGCAATAGCCTGCTGATGTGCGGCAGATGTTTTTTTCATCTGTTTCCATATCCATACGATAGCAGCGAGCAGGAATACGGCAAGGATACTAATAATAATTATTAAACCGAGCTGCCTCTGGCGCTGAAGCTGTATCTCTTTCACAAATGCCGCGTTGACAATAGGGTAGATGTCGTTTATTTCAAGAATTCTCTGCCGGGCGTTACATTTTTGAGCATCATCCAGTGCAATGCACAGAAATTCATAGGCATTGTCGATATCACCTTCCATGAATAGAATCGTGGCAAGCTGTCGGAGGGATACATATTCACGCACGGTAGCCTGAAGATCGGCGATAGATGATATGATAAGATTTTCTTTCTGCTTCTCTTTGTTTCCTATTCCTTTGTATGCAAACGACAGCGTGTTGGCCACGATGGCTCTGTCGTGGGTGGAATATTCGTTGTTGGCGAGGTAATTCTCAAGAATTTCCACGGATTTTGCGGCGTTACCTTTTCGCAGGTATTTGCCGGACATGCCGATAACGTATGATAACGAATTGGGAGAAGTACGGGAAAGCAAGGAATCCTGATACATCTCGAATATTCCGAGATATTTATCTTTATCTTCTTTCCTTACAGAAAAATCTGCCAGATATGATGCTATTGTCTGGTTTATATAGTAATAGTATGGCAGCAGATAGTCCGGCACCGAGGAGTATGGAATAGAATCTATTATTTCCAAAGCTTCTTTATACATACCGATACTTCCGAGAACGTTTGCAGTGTTCAGCCGCGAGTTGGTTATAAATTCGGGGTTCCCGGTCTTATGCGCCAAAATTTCTCTTAATTTGCAATATGTGAATGCCGAATCCGTATTGTAGGGTCTGAATTCGTCAAGCAGATCTCCTAAGGCAAAGAACCGTGCGGTATCGTCGGTTGCCGAATATAATTTTTGCCGTAGCTCGTTAAGCCTGCTTTCTTTCTGCGCCAGATAGGACTCTCTGTCCTGGATTGTCTTGTGGAGTTCCGACATCAGAGAGTCTGTTTGAGTGGACGCAGATGTACAGCCGGTTGCTGCCGTCAACAAAAGAGGTATAATCCAAAAAAGAAGTAGTCTTTTAAACATCATACACAAAGTTACAAAAAAGAAATAAAGACAGGAACGGGAATCTGCGAAAATTATTTTTTTAACACTCCGTCTTAACACTCCGATGATATTGAAGAGCCCTGTTTAAATTAAAGAGCAGCGGCACATATAACGTTAAATAACCGCATTCGGATTACTACCTTTTTTGCCGGAGGCGCGCCGTGCATTATGCTTATATATAAAGATTTATAATTTACCGATGTTTATAAATGCTACTTATTCGCTACTGATGGCCGCGCGCTGTTTTAAAACACGCCGTCAATGCGTAATTTTGCTTTAAATAGTGCATGAAAATACTATCTAAACCATTTAAAAACTAATCAAAAATTATCGTATGCTTAATTTTACAAAACTGACGGCTTCCGCTGTCCTTATGTTGTCAACAGTTTTTGGCGCTTCTGCAGTATCCCATCTTAAACTTATCGGCGCAGCCACTCCCGGCGGCTGGGAAATAGTTGACGGTGTTCTTCTGCCGCCTGATCCCGACAATGAGAATGTTTTCAGTTGTGTTGCCTATCTCAAGGCTGACGAGGAGTTCAAATTCACAGCCAACAATGACTGGTCGAACGATCAGAATGAGTTCCGCAACGCTTCATCCGACCCGTATGACATTACAAAACTCCAGCAGGGCGGTTCCGACCAGAAGTTCAAAGTGAGCGAGAGCGCAAATTACCGTCTTGTGCTGAATACCGCCGACCTCACGATTTCTATTGCCAAAGCAGACTATCAGGCAGAGCCTATTCGTTTCAATGCCCTCTTTATGATTGGCAACGCCACTCCCGGCGGATGGACAATTCTTGACGGTACACCCTTGAACTGGGGCGGCGAAAACGATCCGTTCAAGTTTACATGGTCGGGCGAACTGAATGCTGGCGAGTTCAAAATCAATTCCAATAAGTACAGCGACATCTGGGGTGGTCCGTGGTTCTTTGCCGGAGTTGACGCAGACGGCAATATCGACTATTCCAAAATAATTGCCGACGGAACGGGCGATCGCAAATGGCAGATAGCAGAGGCCGGCAATTACAATATAGATATTGATTTGCTCAAGGGCTCTATCGCTATTACAAAAGCCCCCGTAGTAGGTGTTGATGAAATCTCATACTACAATGATGCCACTCCGGTCTATTACAATCTTCAGGGCATCGTTGTTCCCAATCCTTCCAACGGTATATTCATCAAGAAGGTAGGAAATAAAGTTTCCAAAGTAACATTATAATAAACCATAACAATCTCCGGGCTGAGAGTTTTCTCTCAGCCCGGAAAATAGTCTATACCACTTATGAAATTAAAACTCAGCATTATCCTGTTTCTTGCCTGTTTCTTTTTAGGGCAGGCATCGCTGAAGGCGGCTGACGCTGCTAATCCGGTTGCCAATCCGCAAGCTGTTGTAATAAGCGGCAATGCGAGGTTTACGGTTCTTACTCCCGAAATGATCCGTATCGAATACAGCGACAAGGGCGTATTCGAGGACCGCGCTACCTTTACTATTGTAAACCGTAATCTCGATGTTCCTCATTTTACAAAAACAGAGGATGATAACTTCCTTTATATCGAGACAGACAAGCTGCACCTCAAGTACCGTAAAGGTACTAATCCATACACTATACCGGCTTCATCGAGCAATCTTTCTATTACAATGAATCATAACGGTCGTGACGTTCTGTGGTATGCAGGCAAACCCGACCCTATGAACCTTAAGGGCACTTGCAGAACTCTTGACGGAAGTAACGGCCAGAACAAGAGATCGGAGATGGAGAACGGCCTTATTTCACGTTCGGGCTGGGCAGTGATTGAAGATTCCTGGACCGCGGCGAGGGCAGATGGTAGCCGTTCGTTTGCGCTGGAGCCTTCTGAAGAACTCGGTTATGACTGGTGGACAGACCGCAAGGATCCCCACGCGATGGATATGTATTTTATGGGCTATGGCAGCAATTATAAAAAGGCCTTGTATGACTATACCTCGATTGCCGGGAAAATTCCTCTGCCCCCTTCCTATGTGTTCGGTTATTGGTACAGTAAGTATTCTTCATATTCGGCAGACGATTACCGCGAAATAATGAATAGCCTTGCATCCAATGGAATTCCTACCGATGTTATGGTGCTTGATATGGACTGGCACTGGAACGGCAGCGAAGGCAGCATGTCGGCAGGCCGTGGCGGATGGACAGGCTGGTCGTGGAACACCAATCTTATCCCCGATCCCAAAGGATTGCTCCAGGAAATGCATGACCGCAACTTCAAGACGGCTCTCAATCTCCACCCTGCCGGTGGTGTCAACAGTATTGAGTCTCCCGAGTTCTTCAATACAATGAACGAGGACCTGCGCGGTAAATATAACATAAACGCCGGGGGGGCTCAGGAGATTCCCTGGTACCTCGATTACACTGATTTTACCGACGCTTTCTTCAGCACTATTATTCGCGAGCACGAGAGCGAAGGTGTTGATTTCTGGTGGCTCGACTGGCAGCAGCATCTTACAAGTCCGTATACCAACGGCCTTGGCGAGACATTCTGGTGTAACCATGTTTTCTTTAACGACATGGCCAAAAACCGTCCGGACCATCGTCCCGTTATCTTCCATCGCTGGGGTGGACTTGGCAGCCACAGATACCAGATAGGATTTTCCGGAGATGCTTTGATAAACTTTCCGACTCTTGCATTCCAGCCTTATTTTACAGCAACTGCATCTAATGTAGGTTACGGCTACTGGGGCCATGATCTGGGCGGACATGCGTTTACCGACGAAAGCATTGTCAACGATCCTGAACTTGTGCTTCGCTGGATACAGTTTGGCGTGTTTACCCCTATATTCAGAACACATGCCACCAACGACTCCCGAATTGAGCGACAGATATGGAAATTTCCCAATTTCCCCGATATGCTCGAGGCTGTGAAATTACGTTATTCTTTGTTCCCCTATATCTATACAATGGCTCGCGAGGCATATGACACAGGTATATCATTATGCCGTCCTCTCTATTACGAGTATCCTGAAACCGAGGAGGCTTATACATTCGAGGATGAATATTTCTTCGGCAATGACATTCTTGTCGCTCCTATTGTGGAGGCCGGTGTAGACGGCGTGAGCACCCGCACAATCTGGTTCCCGGAAGGCAACTGGTGGAGTGTGGCAACAAATGAGCTTATCGAAGGTCCATGCACCATGACGATGAAGTTCTCAAGGACCGATATTCCATATTTCTATCGTCAGGGTTCTGTTGTGCCTTTGAATCCCGAGGAAATAAAGAATGTAACAACACACGCCGAGCATCTGATTCTGAATGTGGTAGCCGGTAAGAACGGCAGTTCGAAGCTGTATGAGGATAATGGAGATAACCCCGATTATGCTACCGTATATGCTACCACGGCCTTTACTCAGACTAAATCCGGCAATAAGCTGACCCTGATGATCAACCCGCGCGAAGGCGATGCCACAGGGCTACCTGTGGCCAAAGCGTACACTGTAAAGGTCTACAACACCGAGACTCCCGTGTCGGTTAAAATCGACGGTACACCTACTTCGGATTACAGCTATGATTCTGACAGCAAGTGTACAGTCGTAGAGGTGCCGTCCACCCTCTGTTCTTCGGCTGTAGCAGTAGAAATTGAAGACTCAACCTCAGATGTAGCCGATATCTATTCCGATGGCCTTAAAGTGTTCTACGATAAGGCCTCGGACACCATTACCGCCGATTTGCGTCAAAACTGCAGGAATGTGGAGTTTGCCATGTTCAATATTGCCGGAGCCGAATGTCTGAACCGCACATATGACAATGTTTCGTGTTTTTCCGAAAAATTGTCGGCGCTTCCTTCTCAAGTATATGTGTGCAAGATAGTAGCCGATAATAAACTTATTGTTGAAAAAATTTCCAAATAAGCAGAAGCCATGAAAAAAATAATATCATTATTTGCTGTTCTTTTCTGCACGCTGTCGGTTTTTGCCGGCATGTCTAACTCAATAGAATACACACAGTTGTACATTGTCGGCAGCGCAGTGAAAGGCGGCTGGGACTATAATGCCACCCCAATGAGCAGAATCGACCGCGGCGTATTTACGTGGACAGGGCGCCTCACCGCCAACGAGCCGTTCAAGTTTATGAATTCCAACGACGGCTGGCACAAACACGTAGTGGCTACCACCAAGGACGAACTGATTAATGTAGGGGAGGTACACCATCTTGATTTCTATGCCAACTGGCAGCTTCCCGATGCATTCGACAATAAATTTATGGTAAGCGAAACAGCAGAATATACTCTTACAGTTGATCTGCGCACCATGAGCGTATGCCTGTCGGAACCTCAGTCTGAAGTAACTTATCCTGAGAAATATTACGCAACCGGCAGTGCACTTGACAATCAGGTGATAGAACTTGCAAAAATCGAAAATTTCGAATTCAAGCAGAGCCTCCGATGCAAGACCGGCAATGTTATCCTGATGGATACACCCGTCAAAGGTGAGGATACCCGCTATTTCGTGCCTATGTTTGAGGATGTAGACCTGACATTCGGCAAAGGGTTCGTTTCTAAACTGCGCATGACCACCGACGCCGACAATCTCGGCTGGAGCGTTTCGGTTCCCGGCGATTACAACATATATATTTCGTGCCGCGACAATAAGTACATGGGACGCATGCATAAGCACCGCAAGTATCTTTATATCACAGGCGGATGCTGCGAGAAGGCATGGGATTATTCGGACCAGAGCCATTGCGATTTCGCGCCGAATCCCGAGAATCCTGACGAACTTATCTGGGAAGGTGAACTCAGAATAGGCTGGAACAATGCACCGGAGCCTAACAAATTCAAAATCCTTACAGAAAGAAGCTGGAACGATGATACTTATCATCCTTATATTGCCGATACTCCTGCCGAAGGCACTGTAAATATCAGAACCACGGACGGAGAAGATTCCAAATGGATAATTACCCGCAGTGGCCGTTACCGTATCACTGTCAATACCCGTACCGAGACAATGACAACCGAATTTCTTTCGGACGTGCCTGCGCTCCCGGCCGACAACGAAATCGCCGGCATCGAGGCCGCCGAGGCCGATGTCGTCGGGCTGTCGTGGGGCGGCAATCAGGTAGAATTGCTCTATGCGCCCGAGCCGGTCGATGTAAAAGTTGTTAACGTAGCCGGTAGGGTTGTTACTCTGAAGGAGGGTATTACAAAAGGTGTTGTGGCTGCTAATCTTGGCAACGGCGTATATCTGGTGTCGGTCGCTGGGAAAACTGTCAACAAATCATATAAAATAGCGATTTAATCTTAATCACCAAAACCATGAAGCGTAGAATATTTTCCTTTATCGTTGCCGGTATCGGTCTGATGTCGACAATGAGCGTTATGGCCGAAGATGTATATGTCTATTCGACGGCCGGTGAAAATCTTGCCACGGCTACTGATGTAAGATGTATTGCATTCGATAACGGCAAAATGACACTTATTCCCGTAGAAGGAAATAAGGTGGAAATAGATATGTCCCGAATGAGCTGTTTCTCGTTCAAGCCTATAGAGGTAAGCGGAGTGTCGTCGGTAGAGAAGTACGGCGCTACTGTAAGATTGGACGGTGATATCCTGACAGTAACCAGCCCGGTTAAAATAGACGGAATCCGTATATATAACGCACTTGGTGTACTGATTGCGTACAGCGCTCCCGACGCCGATATGGCGACAGTGGCTACCACTGCCACGGGTCTCAATATTGTAGTTGTAGAGTCCGGCGGTGTTTCACAAACCTATAAAATCTTCAGATGATCATGAAAAAGTATAAGGTTATATCATTGCTCGCAATGAGTGCGGCTGCATTGTCCATCTATGCTGCCGACTACTTATATTTCCATCGCAACGGTGAAGTAATTCAGGTTCTTTCCGCAGGAAACGTGGAAAAAATCATTAAAAGCGACGACAATATGCTCATGGCCGTCGATGCTGATGGAAATGCCCTGTATTCTGTACCGGGCGACGGCCTTGACTCCATTACATTCGAAGCACCTCTGCCCAAGGCCGATCTGCTCGACGTTGTTTTTAACGCCGATGGCACTGCCAAGGACATATCGCCGATGAAATTCGAGGTTGAGCGCGGTGGCAATGCCACCACCGAGTGGAGCGATACCTACAACCGCTATGTGGCAAAACTGGCCGGCAACAAATGGGGCGACGGCAATGTGGCCGAACATTTTTATCGCATCGACTATAGCGATAACCAGGCATTTAAGGACGCACTTGCCGACGGACACACTCTCGAGGTTCTGTTTATGCCCGAATATACCGGTGCAATACAGAATGCGGAGGCTAAGATATTCGCTTCGCATGAGGCCGGCGGTACGGGCATAATGGTAAAGACTACGGGAAGCGGTCCAAATGCTCTCAATTCCCTCACGTTCCTTCCCAACGTCTCTACTGGCTCAAACAGCTCGTGGCAGTGGGCTGCAAGCGACGTCGTTCCAGCCTCTGGCTCGTACTACCATATTGTAGGCGTGTGGAACAAGGATGCGAAAAAAGCGGATATCTATGTAAATGGTGTGCTCAACAATGAAATAGATCTTGCCGGCGAGAATTTCATCCTTGCCAAGGACGGCGCACACTTCTTTTGCCTCGGCGGCGATGCCTGCGTTCCAGGAGGCAGCAAGACCACCGGCGTACAGAATGGTATCAATGGTAATATTGTGCTGGCGCGTATCTATGACGAACCTCTGACTGCCGACGACGCAGCCCGTCTTTACGATGCAGCGAAGCCCGCAGCTGTCGCCAGACCCCAGGCCGACCTGCTCGACGTGGTTTTCAATGCCGACGGAACAGCAGTGGATGTATCGCCTATGAAATTCGAGGTTGAGCGCGGTGGTGAGGCTACAACCGAGTGGAACGAGGCTTTCAACCGTTATGTTACAAGGCTGAATGGCAACAAATGGGGCGACAGCAATGTGGCTGAACAGTTCTATCGCGTCGACTACAGTGAAAACCAGGCATTTAAGGACGCTCTTGCCGACGGACACACTCTTGAGGTTCTGTTTATGCCCGAATATAGCGGCGCGATACAGAATGCCGAGGCAAAGATATTCGCCTCGCATGAGGCCGGCGGTACGGGCATAATGGTAAAGACCACGGGCAGCGGTCCCAATGCCCTCAATTCGCTGACGTTCCTTCCCAATGTATCGACAGGTTCAAACAGCTCGTGGCAGTGGGCTGCAAGCGACGTTGTTCCTGCCTCTGGCTCGTACTACCATATTGTAGGCGTGTGGAACAAGGATGCGAAAAAAGCGGATATCTATGTAAATGGTGTGCTCAACAATGAGATAGACCTTGACGGCGAGAATTTCGTTCTTGCCAAGGACGGCGCCAACTTCTTCTGCATCGGCGGCGATGCCTGCGTTCCCGGAGGCAGCAAGACCACCGGTGTACAGAACGGTATCAACGGCCGTGTAGTTCTTGCGCGTATCTATGACGATCCGCTGACTTCCGCGCAGGCAGAAGTACTATACAAGGAAGTGGAAGAAGGCATATGCTCTGCACGTCCTGACATCGAAAACTGCACTCTTCTGGAGAACGTTCAGGTAAAGGCCGGAGCTGTGTATCCCATATATGGCACAGGCTTTAAGGAAGGCGATGTAATCGTAATTGAAGATGGCGCTACGCGCTGGGAGCTTCCTGCCACGATGAAAGGCGACGAGGGTGTAACGGTTGTTCTGCCCGACGATGTAAAGAGCGGAACTTTCAGCGTATCGTTGAGCCGAGGCGCTGGTTCCCAGTCTTTGGGTTCAGTTTATTTCCTGAAGACCAAGAACTTTGAAAACCGTGCCAACATCATCGCTCACCGCGGATACTGGGCCAAGGAAGGCGCGGCGCAGAATTCGCGTGCGGCTCTGCGTAATGCCATAGAGCTTAAGGCTTACGGATCCGAAACCGATATATGGCTTACAAAAGACAATGTACTCGTTATTAACCATGACCCCTCTATCGGCGGTGTTACAATCCAGAATTCCAACTATAACGAGATCAAAGACAAAACACTGTCCAATGGCGAGACAGTACCTCAGTTTACCGATTATCTTGATATACTTAAAGGAAGCGATTACTGCAAGCTGATTGTAGAAATCAAGACACATTCTACCGAAGCCCGTACAATAGAGGCTGCTATGGCGGCAGTAGAGGCTGTCAAGGCTGCGGGTCTGGACGACAAAGCTGAGTATATAGCATTCGATTATGCCACGTGCAAGGCTCTTGCGGCTGCCTATCCGGAGATTATGGTGCAGTTCCTCTGCGACCGTGCCTCCGAGGTCCGCACGCCGGCACAGCTTAACAATGACGGCGGCATTTCGATTGACTACAATGGAGATATGCTGAGATCCAATCCCACTTTCATCGATTCCGCACACAAGCTCGGCCTTGTTGTAAATGTATGGACAATCCGATCCAACGCAGAGTTTGGCGAATGGATAAACAAAGGTGTCGATTTTATCACTACCGATATGCCCGATGTCGGTATGAAATATGTAGAATACTACAACCTGAACAAGTAATTCCAATCCAGGGGTATTAAACCCATCCATAAGCCTGCCTGTAGAGTTTGGTCCTATAGGCAGGCTTTCTGTTCTTTATGTGTAGTACGCCAAACCGATGCTGTTTTGTCGATAAGCCGAAAAATTAGTATCTTTGCGCATAAAACCAAATATCACACAAAGTGAGTACACAGAAAAGACTTGCTGTGCTTGGCGCAACCGGCTCCATAGGGCGTCAGACACTCGACATAATAAAGCGATTTCCGGACCAATATCGCGCCGTTGTCCTGTCGGCCGGCCGAAGGGTCGACGACCTTATAAAACTATCTGTTGAATTCCGTCCGCGTCTCGCCGTAATAGGCGACGAAAGCCTTTTACCTCGTCTGCGCGCCGCGCTCGACCCCATCGGCATATCTACAGCCGCCGGTGAAGAAGCTCTCAGGGATTCCGTAGTGGCCGATGATATA
This sequence comes from uncultured Porphyromonadaceae bacterium, assembly GCA_937921035.1. Taxonomy (GTDB): domain Bacteria; phylum Bacteroidota; class Bacteroidia; order Bacteroidales; family Muribaculaceae; genus CAG-873. The sequence goes on along the minus strand of CALEUL010000061.1, from coordinate 143,253 downwards.
GATACTGTTGTAACTGCCACCGTGGGTTACAGCGGTCTTGCGCCTACGCTTGCCGCTATAGCCGCCGGCAAGGATATAGCATTGGCAAACAAGGAAACGCTTGTGGTGGCCGGCGAGCTGGTAAATTCCCGACTGGCTCAGTCGTCTTCGCGGATATATCCTATCGACTCCGAGCATTCGGCAGTCGCACAGTGCCTTGCCGGCGAGGATATCGCCCACGTTCACCGTCTGCTCATAACAGCCTCGGGCGGGCCTTTCCGCACGTGGCCAGCCGATAAGATTGCCGCCGCCAAGGCTTCCGACGCGCTGCGGCACCCAAACTGGGCAATGGGCCGCAAGATTACAATCGATTCGTCGACGCTGCTTAACAAGGCATTCGAGATTATAGAGGCGCATTATCTTTTCGGTATCGCGCCGGAGAGAATCGAGGCAGTGGTGCATCCCCAGTCTATTGTCCACTCGATGGTGGAATTCGACGACGGCGCCGTAAAGGCGCAGCTCGGCGTTCCCGACATGCGTCTGCCGATAGCGTACGCCATAGGCGAGCACACCCGTCTGGAGGGTGCGGTAAAGCACCTCCGTCTGGAGGATTATGCGAGCCTTACATTCGAAAAACCGGATGTAGAACGTTTCCCGTGTCTCGGCTATGCCCATCGTGCCCTTGCACAGCGCGGCAACTTTGCCTGCATTGTAAATGCCGCCAACGAGATTGCCGTAGACGCCTTCCTGAACGACCGCATAGGCTTCAACGATATTCACGGTACTATCGAGGAAACTCTTTCGAAGGTGCCTTTTATAAAGTCTCCGGGCTACGAGGATTATGTGGCGACGAACGCCGAGGCGCGCATGCGTGCCGCCGAGTATATCAATACCCTAAACAACTGAACATATAATAGATGGAAGAAATTCTTATAAAAGCACTCCAACTTGTTGTAGCACTGGTTCTGTTAGTAACCATACACGAGTTCGGACATTACATCTCCGCCCGTATTTTCGGTGTTAAAGTAAATCGTTTCTATCTTTTTTTCAATCCCTGGTTCTCGCTGTTGCGCTATCACCCGATGGAGAACCGCCTCGAAGTGATAGGCTGGAACGACAAGGACGGCAATCCGCGCTCGCTTCTCAATATTAAAGTCGGCCGCAAGCACAGTCCGCGTCCCGACGGCAAGCCAACATGGCGCGACACCCTCTATGGCCTTGGATGGCTTCCCCTCGGCGGATATTGCGATATCGCCGGCATGGTGGACGAGACAAAGGGTACCGAGGACCTTGAATCCGAACCGCAGGACTGGGAACTCCGCTCCAAACCCGCGTGGCAACGCCTGTGCGTGATGGCCGCCGGTGTGGTTTTCAATTTTATTCTGGCTATCATTATCTATATAGGCATTGCTTTCCATTGGGGCGACGATGCCGTGCCTTTCCAGGCAATGACAGAAGGCATGGACTTCAGTCAGGAAATGAAAGACGCCGGTTTCCGCGACGGCGATATCCTTGTTTCGCTCAACGGTAAGCCCATCGATGTTAACGACTATTCCAACCAGTGGGATATGATTCAGCCCGGTGCCCGTGTCGGTGTTCGTCGCGGCAACGAGGATGTAACCGTTACTGTGAGCGACGACCTGGTGCGTAAAATCGCCACCAAAGGCAAGGACTACATGCTTATGACCATGCGCGTGCCCGTCGTTGTGGCCAAAACGATGCGTGGCGAGCCCGCAGCCGAGGGCGGTATTGCCGAAGGCGACCGAATCCTGACGGTAGGCAACGATACCACACCCACCATAACCGAGTTCATGCCTTCACTCCAGGCCCACAAGGGGCAGGAAGTTCCGATGCGCATCCGCGACAAGCAAGGTGCTGAACGTATTGCCAATGTTCGTATAAACGACGGTGGCAAGATTGGTATTCAGATGCTGAGTCCTTTCGATATTTTCGAGAGACAGAAAATCGAATATGGTTTCTTTGAATCCATACCGCGAGGATGGGAAATTGGAACCGACCGTCTGATGAGCTACGTATCGTCGCTCAAACTTGTGTTCACAAAAGAAGGCGCCCAGAGCCTCGGTGGTTTCGGCACACTCGGCGATCTTTTCCCGAATCAGTGGAACTGGTTTAGCTTCTGGCAGATAACAGCTTTCCTTTCGGTTATTTTAGCCTTTATGAACGTTCTGCCTATTCCTGCGTTGGACGGCGGCTATATCCTGTTCCTTATTGTTGAAATCGTTACCCGGCGCAAGCCCTCCGACAAATTCCTGGAAATTGCCAACACATGCGGCATGTTCCTGCTGTTGTTGCTGCTTGTGTACGCCAACGGCAACGATATTTACCGTTTCTTCATTAAATGACACGCTTGACCAATGGAAAATAAGTCAGATATGCCCGTTCTTGTCCTTCGTAAAGGCAAGGAGGAATCGTTGGACCGCTTTCACCCCTGGGTGTTCTCGGGTGCGCTGACCCGTATGCCCGACCCCGCCAAAGACAATATCGAGGAGGGCGACCTTGTAACCGTTGCCGCTCACGACGGCAGACTGATAGGCACAGGTCATTTTCAGATAGGCAGTATTGCCGTGCGCATCCTGTCATTTGATGCCGCCGAGAAAATCGATGCCTCTTTCTTCCGCCGCCGTCTGCTTCAGGCTCTGGAGTTGCGCCGCGCCCTCGGGCTGCCGTCGGATAAGACAACGGCATTCCGTCTTGTGCATGGCGAAGGCGATTTTTTACCCGGACTTGTTGTGGATGTGTATGGTGCGACGGCTGTCGTGCAGGCACATTCGCCGGGCATGCACTTTGTGCGTCAGATTATAGCCGACGAGCTTGTGAAACTGCCGGGCCTTGATATTACCGGCGTCTACTATAAATCCGAGACGACACTGCCGTACAAGGCTCAGCTCGACGCCCGCAACGATTATATCATAGGCTCTTTTACCGGCGATACAGCCCTCGAGAATGGTCTCAAATTCCGCGTTGACTGGCTGCGCGGGCAAAAGACAGGTTTCTTTGTCGACCAGCGCGACAACCGCGCCCTCGTAGGCCGCTACAGCCACGGCCGAAGCGTGCTGAACATGTTCTGCTATACCGGTGGATTCTCTGTATACGCTCTTGCCGGTGGGGCACGAGAGGTGGTTTCTGTGGATTCGTCTGCAAAAGCGATATCGCTTACCGATGCCAATGTGGAATTGAATTTCCCGGGCGATACGCGCCATACCTCCGAAGCGATTGATGCTTTCAAGTATCTGGATTCTATGGAAGCAGGACGGCACGACCTAATTATTCTCGATCCTCCTGCCTTTGCCAAGCACCGTAGTGCGCTCCATAATGCCTTGCAGGGCTACCGCAGGCTCAATGCCCGTGCCTTCGAGAAAATAGCTCCGGGCGGTATCCTATTTACATTCTCATGCTCGCAGGCCGTCAACCGCGAACAGTTCCGCCTGGCAGTGTTCAGTGCCGCCGCGCAGAGCCGTCGCAAAGTCCGCATCCTGCATCAGCTCACCCAGCCTGCCGACCATCCCGTAAACATCTACCATCCCGAGGGCGAATACCTCAAAGGCCTCGTGCTTTACGTGGAATAATCAAAAGCACTGCCGTTTAAAAGAAGTATCCGTACACCCATCCGGAGAATGTTGCCATTACAATTACAAGGGCGACATATATCACGGTCTTTTTCGTTCCCATCACGCTGCGGATCACAAGCATGTTCGGTAGCGAAAGCGAGGGCCCGGCGAGCAGAAGAGCGAGTGCCGGGCCTTTGCCCATTCCCGATGCAAGCAGTCCTTGAATAATCGGCACTTCGGTGAGTGTGGCAAAATACATAAACGCTCCTGTAAAACTTGCGAAGAAGTTGGACCGTAACGAGTTGCCGCCGACCGCCCATTCCACCCAACTGTTTGGAATTATGCCGGGCAGTTCGATGCCGTCGTGTGTGGAACCGAGAAGAAAGCCGGCGGTGAGTACGCCTGCGGCGAGCAGCGGTAGTATCAGTTTGGCGAATCCCCATGCTGACAATGCCCATTCGCGGTTTTCGTCATCGTCTTTATCGCATAGCAGTACTATGGCAAGAACGGCTACCGAAACAATCATTGGCACGAGCGGGGCTAATTTTGCATCGGGGATAAATACATTTGCGAGAAACGCCGACACGGCTACAGCGATAGCGCCGAGGATAATCCACCGGGCTTTCAGATGTAGAATTTTTACCAGAATTACACAAAGTACGATTGCAAGAGCCGATGTTATCCACCATTTCGCGCCATATATTGCGGCCCATATGCCGCGGTCTATGGCGGCGGGGGCGCCCCAGTTGGCGAATACGAGAATCGCCACAAGTGTAAAGAAGAAAACGGCAGTCTGCCAGAGAGGGCGTTTTTCTGGAGGAGGCACTATGTTCATCTGTTCCGCTTCTTTGTCGCGTTCCTCCTTGCGGAAGATAAACGACATGGAAAGTCCGATTACTACCGCAAAAGAAACGGCACCGATTATGCGTGCAACTCCCATTTCCAGCCCGAGTATGCGTGCAGTGAGTATTATCGAGAGTATGCTGATTGCAGGCCCGGAATAAAGAAAGGCTATTGCAGGACCGAGACCGGCACCACGCTTGTAGATACTGGTGAATAACGGAAGAATAGTACAGGAACAGACGGCAAGGATGCCACCCGATACGGAAGCTACGGTGTACGATAGCCATTTTTTTGCATTGGCTCCGAAATACTTCAACACAGCTCCCTGGCTCACGAACACTGCGATTACACCGGCGATGAAAAATGCCGGAAGAAGACAAAGCACGATGTGTTCACGGGCATACCATTTGGCGAGGTCGAGAGTGGAGTGTATCGCCGTCATCAGTGTATCGCTGTCGACGGGCATAAAGAACGCTGCCAGGAATATGACAACGGTCCATATCAGGAACTTGATATCCTTTCTTATTTCCATAGCTGTTTTCCTGTTGTTTCAGTTCAGATTCCGAGAGCCTTTTTTACTTCTTGAGCTGTCGGAACGTGTCCTTTGATTTTTACGATGCCGTCAACGACTACTGCGGGTGTAGCCATTAGGTTGTATTTCATCATTTCGGCAATGTCCTCTATTTTGGAGAGTTTGACGTCGAGATTGTTTTCGCTGATAACATGTTCCACTACCTTGTAGGTCTCCTTGCATTTGGCGCAGCCGGGACCGAGAACAAGCACCTCGCCGGCCTTTGCTGCGGGTTCATAAAGTTTCAAATCGTTCTCTACGATTATGTTGCCATTGCAGCAGCAACTTTTCTTTTTTGGTGCGAATAGAGTTGACCAGAAGCTTTTCTTCGTTTCTTTATTATCCATGTTTTTGTTTTTACAGTTATACAATTTTATTGGAAGTACATCATTATACAATAATATATGCCTACAGCGACGAAAATAACGCCCACAAAGATGTTGAGCCATTTCTGAACGGTGCGTAGTTTACCGTAGAACTCGCCGATTTTTTCGACACTGAAGGCGAGAATCCATGCAACAGCAAGAACCGGCAGGGCGGTAGCGACTGCGAACAATACCGGCAGAAGCCATCCTGCACTTGCTGTAACCGACATAGGTATCAGCATACCGAAGTATAGTACCCCGCTTGTAGGGCAGAATGCCATAGCGAACAGCATGCCGAGCAACAAGGCTCCCCAGCCTCCCTTTCGGACGAGGCTTTCTCCGTTTCCGCCGAAACCGAATCGGGGCAAGTTGAGCTTATTCCCGAACAGCATGAAAAGTCCGATAATCAAAAGCAGCGGTCCAATCAGCAATTCGCCCCATTTTCCGACAGCTTTTTGCACGCCGAATGCGCTTGCGCCCTCTTTCAGAATCGAAATAAGAATAATGCCGAGAGCGGTATAGGCTGTTACACGTCCGAGGGTGTAGAACATACCGTTTCGGAAAATGCGTCGGCGGTTCTCTATGTCCTTGCTGATGTAGCCTATTGCAGCGATATTGGTGGCCAGCGGACATGGAGAAATGGCCGTGAGCAGTCCGAGGAGTAGGGCAGTGAGAGCTGGTGTCGTGCTGTTGTCGAGCAATGTCTGTAGCCAGTCCATTATTTCAGTGATTGACGGATTTTATCGGCGAGTCCGCTTTTAAAGGCTTCCGGATTCTTACGGGCGTTGCCGAACCCGAATTCCGTAAGGTTGTTGCGGTTCTCCTTGCCGTCTTTCCAGTTGTTTACAAAAAGAGAAGACCATGTAACTTCGTATTGGTCGGCTATTTTTTCGCCTTCCGGTGTGGAAATGTCTACAGATTTGAAAACGACCGAGCCGTCTTTCAGTTCCTTTGCGAACATTGCGTCCATAACCTCTCTGGTGTTTTTTTCTATTGCCATGCATGTAGGGCAGCGTTGTTTGCCGTGAAAGTATATCACTTCCACTCTGTCCTGTTCGGGCCTGTCTTGTTCGGGGAATTTTGCATTGCCGGGGTTTTCCTTGCTTGCGCACGACATCAGCCCTGTCAAAAGGGCGAAAATCATCAGTAACTTTTTCATGTGCTTTAGTGTTTTGGGGTGAATTGTAATTCGCCGAAATACGAACAATGTGGATAAAAATAGCGCTTACTGGCAGCAGCTATTCTTTTTTGAGGGACAACAGCTGTCGAGCATCTGCGAAAACAGCTGTTTGGCAAGTTTCCAGTTCTCCTGATTGATACAGTACTTCACCTTCGGCGGTTCTATGGTACCCTGAATCAGACCGGCCTCTTTCAGTTCTGCCAGATGCTGGGATACTGTGGCTTTTGCTATAGGCAGCACCTCGTGTATGTCCCCGAAGAAACATTCATCCCTTTGTGCAAGGAAATGAAGAATGGCAATGCGCGTGGGGTGCCCCATCGCTTTTGCAAACCGCGCAAGTCGTTCCTGGTCTGGTGATATCTCTAATTTTGCCATATCTTTTTGTACATTGTTCGCAAAAATACGAACAATATTCCTTCTCTGCAAATTAAAAAGGATTTTTATATGTAAAGACTGCCCGATTAATGCTAATTATATAGGAGAGGAATTGCAAAATGCAATTTTTACAGCATGGTCAGGGCCTTGCGGATGGCGTTTTCCACTTTGAGGCCGGGATCGGCGGCGAAAAGATTGTCCACAACTTTGCCGACGGATTTTTTGTCGAATCCGAGCATTATTAGCGCTGCAATAGCCTCGTCGTAGGCTTCGGTGTGTTTCACTAAGCCCGGAAGCATGGATGTGTCTCCGGAGACTTTGAGTTTGTCGCGCAGATCAACAATTATGCGTTCTGCCGTCTTGGCGCCAATACCTTTAATGCTTTTCAGACGTTTGGAATCTCCTGCGGTTATCACGGCCGCAAGTTCGTCGCCTTGCAGCGACGACAGGATGATAACGGCAGTGGCGGCTCCGACGCCGGATACACCGATAAGCGCTCGGAACAGGTCGCGTTCGTATTCTTCAGCGAAGCCATACAGCACCCAGGCATCATCGCGAATGCTTTCGTGTACATAGAGCCTGGCGCTTGTCTTGCCTTCGAGGACACTGTAGGTTGGAAGAGTTATATTGAGGCGGTATGCGACACCGCCGGAGGTCTCTACGACAGCTGCGGCGGGGTTCAAGTCTGTAAGGCTTCCTTTAATGTATTCTATCATCGGTAAATCTTTTTGTCGGGAACCGTTTATTCGGCTTTTGGGGTATCGGTAGGCTTGTTCTTCTTTCGGTGATACCGTGGTTTGCGGCGGCGTGTCTTTGCGTTGTCGGGCGTAACGTCGGTTTTCTGGGCTGCGTCCGGCTGCTGCGCGGTGGCAGCCTTTGGCTTTGTTTCCTTTGTCTTGCCGGAGCGATGCCGGTTTCCAGTGTGCTGTCTGTTTCCGCGAGCGCCTCCACGGCCGTTTTTGCCTCCGCGGCGGCGTGGATTATATTGCGGACCTTCGCCGAGTTCGGCGGGGATGTCGTCGCGGCGTATTTCGCTGCCGAGGAAGTCCTCTATCTGCGCCCATCGCTGCTGGTCGCGTTCGCTCACGAACGTTACCGCTTTACCGTCGGTATTGGCGCGGGCAGTACGGCCTATGCGGTGCACGTAGTCTTCTGCTTCGTGCGGCACATCGTAGTTCACTACCATTGCGATATCGTCGATGTCGATGCCGCGGGCAAGGATATCCGTGGCAATAAGTATTTCGATACGTCCCGAACGGAAATCGAGCATTACTTCCTCGCGGGCCTTCTGGTCCAGATCGGAGTGCATCTCGGCTGCCTTCCATTTGGACCGGCGCATCACCTGGGTGAGTTCCTTCACTTTCTGTTTGGATGACGAGAACACGATAACGCGCTTGTTGTAGCCTTGGTCGAACAGATTTTTCAGCAACGCCGCTTTCTGGCCTTCGTGGCAGATGTATACCGACTGGTCTATCTTGTCGGCCGGGCGCGATACGGCAATCTTCACTTCTATCGGGTCGGTTAGGATGGTGGCGGCGAGCTGCTGTATTTTCTTGGGCATAGTTGCCGAGAACATCAGTGTCTGCCTGTCTTTTGGCAGTTCGGCGACGATGCGCATTATATCGTCGGAAAATCCCATGTCCAGCATACGGTCGGCCTCGTCGAGCACGAAGTATTTCACGTGCGACAGGTCCACATATCCCATCTTCATGTGCGCGAGCAGACGCCCGGGTGTAGCGATTACCATGTCGGCGCCCTGGCGGAGGGCATGCTGCTGTCGGGCGAATTCCTTGCCGTCGTTGCCGCCGTGTATGGCAAGGCTGCTGACGGGCATATAGTAGGCGAAGCCTTCCATCTGCCGGTCGATCTGCTGTGCCAGTTCGTGAGTGGGAACCATTATGACGCACTTTACCGTTGGTGTGGCTTCGGTTTCTGATAGCATGTCGATAAGCGGCAGAAGGTATGCGGCAGTCTTGCCGGTTCCGGTCTGGGCGCATGCTATCATATCGTAACCGTCGAGTATCGGCCCGATACTCTGTTCCTGGATTGGAGTGCATTCCTCGAAGTGCATTGCATCGAGGGCATCTAATATGTCATCACTAAGGGCAAGTTCGTCGAAACGCATGGTAGATTATTTGATTAATGTGATGAATTATTTCAGGTCGTCGTCATCATCGTCGGCATCCCAGTCGAAATCCCATCCGTCGTCGCCCATCTGATCGGTGAATCGCGACAGTTCGCGTCCTTCGCGTTTGGTGGGACGGCCGAGGCCTTTCTGGCGGTCGATGAAACCCGAAATTTTTACCACCTCCAGCAGGTCGTACTGTTCCTGCGGGGTGATGTTTTCCATATACTCGGGCACCAGTTTGGCGCCGAGACGGTTCTCGGTGAGGCGCAGAACCTTAAAGGAGAAGGTAACCGGCGGCTTGCGCACGTGCACGATGTCGCCCACGGTGATTGTTCGCGACGGTTTCACGGGATTTGGGTTGTCGCCCACGGTTACACGACCCTTTTTTATGGCTTCGGTGGCAACGGTGCGTGTTTTGAAAACACGCATCGCCCACAGCCATTTGTCGATTCTAACTTCCATAAAATGCAGGTGTCTACTTGTTGTTGTAGGTGCACATGGCTTTGTCGATGCCGGCGAGCACACATTCACGGACAGCCTCGGCCGCCACACCTATTCTTTCGCGCAGCAGTGGCTGTTCGTCGGCGGGAAAATGGCCTAAGACATAATCTATCTGCGTGCCGCGCGGAAATTCGTTGCCTATGCCGAAACGCAGGCGGTGGTATGCCTCGGTCTTGAGTGCGCGGGCAATGTCCTTAAGGCCGTTGTGGCCGGCGTCGCTGCCCTGCGACTTGATGCGAATAGCTCCCAAAGGCAGCGACAGATCATCCACAAGAATAAGGATGTTGTTGATGTCTATGCCTTCCTGCTCTTTCCAGTAGCGCACGGCATTGCCGCTCAGATTCATGTAGGTGGACGGTTTAAGCAGTACTACCTGCTGGTTCTTTATACGTCCGCGCCCCACATCGCCGTAGCGCTCGGTGGAGAAAGAAATATTGGACGCCTCGGCAAAGGCGTCCAATATCATAAATCCTATGTTGTGCCGGGTGTCGCGGTATTCCTCGCCTATGTTCCCCAGTCCAACAATAAGGTGTTTCATCAATTACGCCCTGCGCATTATTCTGCGGAGGCAGCACCGCGGGCGGCACGGGTGAGCTGCACTGCGCATACAACGGCGTTCTTGGCGTTGACCAGTTCGAGGCCTTCGATGTGGATGTCGCCTACAGCGAGCGATTTGCCCAGGCCGAGGTTGTCCACATTGATAACGAGGCGTTCGGGAATAGCGGTGTAGAGGGCGCGAACTTTCAGTTTCTTCATAGAGAGGCTGAGTTTACCACCGGCTTTAACACCTGCTGCGTGGCCTTCCAGCTTAACGGGAACTTCCATTACAACGGGCTTGGTGTCGTTAACCTCAAGCAGGTCCATATGCAGGATTTTGTCGCTAACCGGGTGGAACTGAATGTCCTTGAGCACAGCCATACGCTTCTCGCCGTTTACGGTGAGTTCGATAGCGAAGATGTCGGGAGTGTAGACAAGCTTGCGCACTGCGTCGTTGCTTACGAGGAGGTCGGTGGTGATCACACCTTTGCCGTTGCCGATTTCAACGATTTTTTCACCGGGTTTCAGTGTGCCGGCGAAAGGAAGTTCAACAATTTTGCCACCGTTGAGGACAACGGGGATTTTGTTTTCTTCACGAAGTGCTTTTGCAGCTTTCTTGCCGAGGTTTGTGCGGGGTTCGGCAGCGAGTTCAAATACTTTCATTGTGTTTGTTTGGTTTGTGTTACTCAAAATTAAGACTTTGCTTCTTAATTTCCCATCACACGGGATGCTAAAAAGCGGTGCAAAGGTAGCTTTTTTTTTGTAAATATACAACTATTTGGTTGTTGTTTTGATAATTTACTGGCTATTGTGTTGTGTATTAATGATTTGCCGCTGATTGGCTGCCTTGCGGTGCTGTTGATGCGCGCATTCATCATATCATAGGTATAAATAGGCCGATTATTGGAGTAAATGGCTGTTTTTGGCGTCGGATGGTAGCTGTTTTGCTTTCGATATATTACTTTTGCACTGTTTATGTGCCATGTTATGATGCCCAACGAAATTTCGATAGAGAAGTTCCTGCAGAAGAATCTGCCTGGTATGGTTAACTACAGCAACGATATTGTCCTTGTGAGCGATATTGCTGCTGTCCATCTGCTGTCTCATCCCACGCGCCTCCATGCCACTACGGCGCTGATATGTCTTTCCGGCGAGATAGAGTGCTCGATAAACCTCAAGCGTTATGTCGTGCGTGAAAACTCCCTGTTGGTGAATTTTCCAGGCGATATCATCCAGATACACCGCGTTGACGGCGTGAAGGGATCTGCCGCTATTATATCGGTGAATTATACGCACGAGCTGCAGCTGGATGCGCGCACGCGCTCCGACAGTATCATGAACCTGCACGATATCGGGCCAGTGTCGGTGCCGCTTGCCGAACTGGAGTACATAGGACATTACGATATGCTGTTGCGCAAGAGTATTGCAGACGGCAACGGGATGGTTGTGAGGGCCCTGTCGCTGGCCTTGGCATACAGCATAATCGACCTGCTGAACAAATACAGCGTCCGCAATGCCGAGTACGGCAAGGAGCAGTCGCGCCCGCAGCAGATTTTCGACAAGTTCATGCGTCTGCTCAACGAGCATCATGTGAAGGAGCGCAGCCTGCAGTTCTATGCCGACAGGATGTTCCTTTCGCCCAAATATGTGTCGTGCATGATAAAATCGTACAGCGGCCGCAGCGCTGGCGAGTGGATAAACGACTATGTGGTGCTCGAAGCCAAGATTATGCTCCGCTACTCCGATCTGAGCGTGCAGCAGATAGCCTATCATCTGAACTTTCCCACGCAGTCGGCTTTCGGCAAATACTTCAAGGAGCAGGTGGGCTGCAGTCCGCGTAACTACAGAAAAGGCTTATAAATGATTGCGCGCCGCAGCAATATGCGTTGTATTTTTGGTGCATGTTCAGCTTTTTTCGTTAATTTTGTGCCAGAATCAAAATATAATATATATATGCAGACAATATCCCAGCGCGTACAGGCGTTGTCGGCATCACAGACACTGGTGATGTCGCAGAAGAGTGCCGAACTCAAGGCACAAGGCGTCGATGTAATAAATCTTTCTGTCGGCGAACCCGATTTCAATACCCCGGAACACATCAAGGCTGCAGCTGTGGCTGCCATAGAGGGAAATTTCAGTTTCTATACTCCGGTGCCGGGCTATATGAGCCTGCGCACGGCAATCGCCGACAAACTCAGCCGCGAGAATCACCTTGCATTCTCGCCCGCGCAGATTGTTGTGGGCAACGGTGCAAAGCACGCGCTTGCCAATGTTATACTCGCCACCGTCAATCCCGGCGACGAAGTGATTGTGCCCACTCCGGCCTGGGTGAGCTATGTGGAGCTGATAAAACTTGCCGGCGGCGTGCCCGTTACGGTAAGTACCGGCATCGACAGCGATTTCAAGATAAGCCCAGCGCAGCTTGAGGCCGCCATTACCGGCAGCACACGTGCCATTATCCTGTGCACACCGTCGAATCCTACAGGCAGTGTTTATTCCCGAGAGGAGCTCAAGGGGCTTGTGGATGTATTGGCAGCACATCCGCAGGTGATGGTTATTGCCGACGAGATTTACGAGCATATTTTATATACCGGAGGCGAGATTGTATCAATCGCATCCTTCCCGGAGATGGAGGGCAGGGTAGTGGTTATCAACGGCGTTTCCAAGGCTTATGCCATGACAGGCTGGCGTATCGGCTACTGCGCATGCCCGCCCGAGGTAGCCAAGGCTGTTACCAAGCTGCAGGGTCAGATGACCTCCGGCGCTTCGTCCATAGCGCAGAAGGCTGCCGAAGCTGCATATACAGGTCCTCAGGAGTGTGTGGAACATATGCGCGAGGCGTTCCAGCGCCGCCGCGATCTTGTTGTGCGCCTTGCCCGCGAGATTCCTGGCCTGCGCGTTAATGTGCCCCAGGGTGCCTTCTATCTGTTCCCCGAGGTGAGCGCATATCTGGACAAGACAGCTCCCGACGGCCGACACATCGCCACCGACAGCGACCTTGCCATGTACCTGCTGGAATGCGCGCACGTAGCTACTGTTGCCGGCGCCGCTTTTGCTGCTCCGGGCTACATACGCCTCAGCTATGCGACATCCGACGAAAACCTCACCGAAGCTTTCCGCCGCATCGCTGCTGCATTGGCGGAACTTAAATAATTGTTAAAATATCCTATTTATTAAGTTAATATTGTTAAAGTTTGAGCTCGCAGTAAAATAATCTGCGCCAAAACGTTCTACTAATAAAAATATTAACTTACTTTGCAGTTTAGAAGACACGGAGGCCTTCATGCCAAAGTGTCTGTACATAAGAGATTATATCAAATAAACTGTAAAAGTAAAAAATAGAGAGTCTGAATACCATAAAAAGGCTCAACCCCTGTATACTCTCCGTGGTATACAGCGGGTCGTAGCCGTTGCGATACATGAAAACGAGATTATACTACTTATAAACACTAACTTAAAAAAACACCCTTTGCATGAAGAACGTTTGTCACCAAACGACACAAAAGGCATTGCTCGCGCTGTTTGTAGCGCTTACAGTGTCTCTGGCGTCATTTGCGCAAAAAATCACAGTGAGAGGTACTGTGTTAGAGCCAGAAGGCGAACCCGCCATCGGCGCCAGTGTCGAAGTCCTTGGTTCCACCGGTTTCGGTGTGGCCACCGATATCGACGGCAATTACAAAATCGATGTTGATCCGCAGGGTACACTTGTATTTTCCTATGTCGGCTGCGACAAGATGGAAGTACCTGTTAACGGACGCAATGTCATCGACGTTAAACTAAAACAGAACACTGTAGCGATGTCGGAACTTGTGGTTATCGGCTACGGTACAGTAAAGAAAGCAGATGCGACCGGTTCGGTGGGCGTTGTAAAGCCCAGCGAGATTGAGGCAGGCCTTGCCTCGACGGCACAGGACCTCCTTGTAGGCGCAAGTCCCGGTGTCGTTGTTTCGACTGTCGGCGGTGATCCTGCCGGTGGCGCAAGCATCCAGATTCGCGGCGGTGCCTCTCTCTCCGCATCCAACGAGCCGCTTATCGTTGTGGACGGTGTGCCTATGGAAGGCAACTCTGTCAAGGGTTCCTCCAACCCCCTGTCGCTCATCAATCCCGAGAACATCGAGAACATGACAATTCTGAAGTCGGCCTCCGCAACAGCAATTTACGGTAGCCGCGCTTCCAACGGCGTTATTATCATCACCACCAAGACCGGTAAGGCAGGTAAGCCGCAGGTGAACTTTGCAGCCAACTTCAAGGTTGAGACTCCCCGCAACTACCTTGATATGATGTCGGCCAGCAAGTTCCGCGATTACATTCTTAACCGCTACGGTGCAGAATCCGTACAGGCAGGTGCGCTTGGCAACGCAGACACCAACTGGCAGAAAGAAGTGCTCCGCACAACATTCAGCCACGATTACAGTCTCTCTGTAGGTGGTACCGCCGGTTTCCTTCCCTACCGCGTCTCTGTAGACTACGCCAACCAGCAGGGTATTATCCGCCGCACGAGCAACGACCGCCTCGGCGCATCCATCAACCTTACTCCCAAGTTCTTTGACGACCTGCTTAGCGTTAACGTTAACCTGAAAGGTTCATACATCCGCAACCACTACGACCAGGGTTCACTCGGCGGTGCGATTGCCTTCAATCCCACGCTGCCCGTACACTCCGACAACGTGTTCAACAACTGGACTACCTACATTGCCAACGGTGCGATCGCCGGCCCCACAACTCCCGGTACAGAGATCAATACCCTTATGGCAATCAACCCGGTGTCGATGATATACGACTACAACAGCGATTCCAAAGTTTACCAGAGTGTAGGTAACCTGCAGGTAGACCTGAAGATGCCTTTCCTCCGCGAACTTCGTGCAAATCTTAACTTAGGTTACGACTATTCGCACGGCGAGGTTACAAACCTAAACGCCGCAGGCAGCCCTCTGGCATGGAAGAACGGTTTCGGTTTCAAGACTGTTGATTTCCCCGACTATCCCAACCCCGACGGTGTGGAGAGCATCAACCTGAAGAACGGCTACACAACCCAGAACAACGAGTTTGGCGAGAACTACACAATGCTGCTCGATTTCTATCTGAACTATAACAAGTCGTTCCAGGAAATCAAATCCGACCTCGATGTTACAGCCGGTTACTCCTGGCAGCGCTTCAATTTTGCAACCCACAATTACAACCGCGTCGACGCAGCCATCGCCAATGCAGCCGACGAGTCGCTGCGTCAGTTCGCCAATTACCAGTATTCCGATACGTATTACTGGAAGAGCCGCTATCAGCTGCTGTCGTTCTTCGGACGTGTGAACTATACTTTCAACGACCGCTACCTCCTCACCGCCACTGTCCGCTTCGACGGTACATCGCGTTTCGGCAAGGATAACCGCTGGGGTACATTCCCTGCAGTCGCTCTTGGCTGGAAGATTATCGAGGAAGGCTTCATGGAAGATGCCCGCAGCTGGATGAACGATCTTAAGATCCGCGCCGAATACGGTGTTACCGGTCAGCAGAACCTTGGCGGCGACTATTTCCCCTATCTGCCTATCTACAGCGTGCTAACCGGCGAGTCCAACACTTATCCCATCAACGGCAACTACGTGCAGATCGCATACCCCAACAAGTATAACGGCGACCTGAAGTGGGAAGAAACACACACATGGAACGTCGGTCTTGACTTCGGTTTCCTTAACAACCGTATCAACGGTAGCTTCGACTGGTACCGCCGCAAATCCACCGACCTCCTTGTCTGGGCCAACTATCCCGCAGGTTCCAACCTGTCGAACACAGGTAACATCAACCTCGGCGACCTTACCAACACCGGTATCGAGTTCAACATCAATACCCGTCCTATCGTAACCAACGACTTTACGTGGAACTCGAACTTCAATATCGCCTGGAACAAAAACGAGATTACCCGTCTTGCCGACGGTGCCGACACAACTACCGGCGGTATCGGTAACGGTGTAAGTGTACAGAAACACTTCCTTAATGAATCTGCCTATACATTCTATGTTTACGAGCAGGTATACGATAACAACGGCAATCCTCTTGAAGGCGTTTATGTAGACCAGAATGCCGACGGCGTTATCAACGAGGACGACAAGATCCTCTACCATCACGTCGATCCCGATGTGACGATGACCTGGACCAATACATTCAACTACAAGAACTGGGACTTCGGTATCACACTGCGCGGCGCGTTCGGCAACTGGGTATACAACCAGAACCAGATGGGCAACAGCTTCGTTTCCGCAACTGCCACAGCTCCTCTGAGCAACGTTCTCGACAATACCTATCTGTTCGAAACCACACGTAATACCGAACTGATGCTTTCCAACCATTGGGTACAGAACGCTTCGTTCATCCGCTGCGATAACATCACTCTCGGCTATACATGGGACAAACTGCTTAAGGAACGTCTTCGTCTCCGCGTATTCGGCGCCGTACAGAATCCTTTCGTAATCACCGGTTACAAGGGCCTCGATCCTGAGGTTATCTATACCGGCGATCCCAGCCGCAGAGGTATTGACAACAGCGTATATCCCCGCCCTGTTTCCTTCACACTCGGCGTAGTAGCCAGCTTCTAATAAGGTACACTACTTAACATCAAGAAATCATGACTATTAAAAATTATATCATATCGGGTGTCGCAGCTTTGTCGGGCCTTTTGGCGGTGTCCTGTACGGGAGACCTCGACCTCAAGCCCAACGACCCCAACCAGAAACTCGAGCTTACCACAGTGGAAGAATGGGACGGTTTCCTCGGACGCATCTACGGTAACCTCTACCGCGACGACGTTATCTCCACATCCGACGGCGGCGCCGGTACATTTACCCGTACCCACTTCAACCTTCAGGAAGTTGTGGCCGACGAATGCTTCATCTCTGAGAAATGGAACGACCCCGGCTATCAGCCTCTGAACATGTGCACATGGAGCTCGGACAACGAATGGATTTACGCCGCTTTTGCACGAGAGTTCTTCAACGCCAAGATGAGCGCCGAGTTCATCTCCCAGATGCAGGCCCACGGCGAGGAATTCTTCACTCCCGAAGAAGTGAAGGCTCGTATCGCCGAGGCTCGCGCAATCCGCGGTCTGGCGTACTATTATATGATCGACCTCTTCGGCCGCGGCCCCTGGATCGACGAGAACTCAGTAACCGGTCAGACACCTCCTACCTACGACCGCAAACAGCTGTTCGACGCCATTACGGCTGAACTCGAGGCCTCCGTGCCCGATCTTAAGCCCGCTGCAGAACAGGCATACGGCCGTGTGAGCCGCGAGGCAGGCTACATGCTCCTTGCAAAGCTGTATCTCAACGCCGAAGTATATACCGGCACCGCCATGTGGGACAAGTGCGCCGACGCCTGCAAGAAAGTTGTTTCCACCGGTATTCAGCTCGCTCCCGAATACAAGTATCTTTTCTGCGCCACCAACGACAAATACGTAGGCAACGGCGAAATTCTATGGGCTATTCCTCAGGAGCAGGGCCGCATGGAAACATGGGGCGGCACAACCTACCTTACAGTAGGCTGCTGGGTTGAATCTGCTCCCGCCGACGTTCTCACACGTCTCAACAGCCAGGGTGTGCCCTGGTCGGGTCTGCGTCTGCGTCCCGAGCTGTCCAAGGCACTCAAGGGCGACAACCGACGTCTTATCTACGAAGGAACCTTCCAGGAAGAAATTCCCGACCTTGCATCTTGTGATGCCAAATCGTGCGGCTACATGCTTATCAAGTACTCCAATGCTCCGGAGGATGATTATGAGAATACCGCAGGTGCCACCAACAACGGCACACAGCTCTCCAACGTGGATTATCCCCTGTTCCGCCTCGCCGATACATATCTGATGCTTGCCGAATGCCAGCTTCACGGTGTGCAGTGCGACGGTCTGAACTACCTCAACCAGGTACGCGAACGCGCAGGCATGGACCCCGTAGGCGCCCTTACATCCGATGTAGTACTGAGCGAACGCCAGAAGGAACTCTACATGGAAGGACACCGCCGCAGCGACCTTATCCGCTTTGGCAAGTACACCGGCAGCAGCTATGTATGGTCGTGGAAGAACGGCGTGTATGAAGGCGCCGGCATCCCCGCATACCGTGCGCTGTACCCCGTGCCTTACCAGTACGTTGCAACCATCGGCCAGAACGAAGGCTATTGATTTCACCTAAAATCATAATAAAGATATGAAATTCGCTAAATTATATACCGTGCTTGCGGCTGCTGTCGCTATTGCAGGATTCTCCTCCTGCAGCGAGAACACCGATCCGCAATACCACGAGCCGAACGCCGAGTCGTTCAAAATCTACACACCGTCGTTCCAGAACGATTACTACGAGCTGACGGATAACGGCACCTTCGACATTACGCTCAACGGCCAGCCCGATTATGGCTTTTCCGCTGTTACACAGTACCGCCTGCAGGTGGCTATTGCCGAGGATTTTACAACCTACGAGACCCTTACTCCCACCGGTACCGGCACTCTTTCGCAGATGACCTTCAAGGAATCCGACCTTGCAATGGCCCTGTGCAAGCTCCACGGGGTTGAAACACCCGAGGATTATGTCGACCTCGGCGAACAGAAGGTTTATCTCCGTGGTCAGGCTTTTATCAGCGGTATTGAAAGCAGCAATGTGATTACATCCAATGTAACCTCGCTCAACCGAGTACAGGGATATCTCAAACTGCCTATCCCCGGGATAATCTACGTTATAGGTAACTACGTTGGCGACTGGATTGGTCCGGAAGCAGCCAACGCCGACAAACTTGCACCCTACACCCTTTCGGAGAACGTCGACGAAATCGACAGCAAGAAGTACTACGGTACAATCGATTTTACACAGGACAACTGTATGTTCCGTTTCTACACCGCACTCGAAGGCTGGGATGCCAACTCCTTCGGCTGCTCTGGCGGTACCGATTCCGATACACCTGTGGAATTCCCCGACTTTGTCGCCGGTTCGACACTCGACCACGGTCTTGCTGCTACCAAGGACTCCTTCAGCTTCCCCAACTACTCCGGCAAGCTCCACTTCTTTGTCGATCTCTCCAATTCATCCGAACCCAAGGTGGTAATCACTGCGGTTGCCGAATAATTAACGAAAATAGCATAATACAGATATGAAAAATTATCCCGTTATAGCTCTGGCGGCACTCGCAGGATTGTTCCTCGCTTCTTGCGAATCCTACGATCTGCCCACCCCCCCGGCCCAGAGCAATCCCGATCTGGGCGTATACGACTCCCAGACCCTTGCCTTCACCTCGGTGATGGGCAGCACGGTGGACCTTCCCGCACTTAAAGCGGCAGAGCGCCCTGTGGACATGTTCAACGTTACCTACGAACCACTCCCCGCACCCTACAAGCTTCAGCCGGTTGCCGAATTCTCGGCTACCGACGCATACTCGGCCGACAAGACTATCAGTCTGGCAATGAGTGTCGATACCACCGGCATGGCTTACCTGCCTGTAGCCGAAGTTCAGTCGGCCTTCAACAGTCTTATAAGCAAGAGTCCCGACGCCAAGGATATTTACCTGCGTGTGGCTGCCTATGCCGTTAACGGCACCAGCAGCGTACGCCTCGGCGGCAAGGACGAGTATTACTTCAACGGTGTTGTAAACGTTAAGCCTTGCCCGCAGGAGAACGTTATCGAGGAAGGATATTATCTCGTAGGATCCTTCTGCGACTGGAATGTGAAGAAGGGTATAGCTTTCACACAAATAGAGGAAGGCAATCCCTACGACCATCCCGAATTCATGGTTAAGATAGATGTTACAGCCGCCCAGGCCAGCGATGGCTACAAGTGGAAAGTAGTTCCCAAATCGGCATTCGAGGCCGGTACATGGGCAGGCGCATACGGCGCTGTTGTAGGCGACAGCAACCTCAGCGGCAGCCTCGTGGCAGCTCCCGAAGCCGAGACGGAGGCTGGCACCATCGCACAGGAAGGTCCGTACATCATCAAGATCAACCTTGAGACACTCCGCTACTCCATCGACCAGGCGTTCGACTATCTGTGGGTTCCCGGTTTCGGATCCTCCACATCCAACTTCGACAAGATTATGCGCCTTACCAACACTGGCGACTATATCCACTACGAAGGCACGATGCGTCTGAGCAACCGCTTCTGGTTCACCGGCCAGCCCTCGCTGAACGGTGTGAACTATCGCCCCGACGGCGACCAGGAAGACAATGACGGCGTGCTCTCCGGCAAGATGATCTACGACGTTACATCCACCGCTACAATGAAGGTGCCCACTACCGGACTGTACTATATTCAGGCTAATATCATCGATATGACCTGGAAAGCTACTCCTATTCCGGTGCTTAACCTCGTTGGCGCGTTCAACGGATGGAGTGAAAAGACCGCTCCCGCACTCACTCCTAACAGTCAGAAGACCGTATGGACTATCACTCAGGAATTCACAGAGGCAGGCGAGTTCAAGGCATGCGTAAACAACTCCTGGGCACTGAGCTACGGTACACAGGACGGCACTTTCAACAGCGTATGGCAGAATGCCGGCAACTACAAGATTGAAGAACCCGGCACATACGAAATCAGCTTCCACTTTGATGTATTCCCCAACTATGTGAGCGTAGTGAAGAAATAACATCGCACAGAACCAATATCAAAGAACCGTATCCTTCCCGGGTGCGGTTCTTTTTTTGGTATGTGATTAGTCATTGACTTTGAATTGTTTTCCGGTGATAATGGTTTTCAGTTGAATAAGAAATTCTTTGAATATGATTGCGGAAGAGGCCGGGGCAGCGCATAAAAAATCCCGTTCTCCAATATAGCCGGAGAACGGGATTGCTGTATGAAATTGTGTCAGTCTTTCTTTTCGAGATTGCCGGTGGCGTTGTTGCGGCGGTTGATGATATGTCGGCTCAGCCGGTCCATAATCGCCTGGTTTTCCGGGCTGGGGTTCTGAACCATGTCCAGTAGCATGTGGCTTCCGGTGTAGTAGGCGATAGGAGCCTTTGCAAAGACGCTGTCGCGCTCGTAGGCGTCGATGTAGGCCTTCATGCGGTACTGGCGCGGGAGAACGGAGTCCTGAGAGAGGGCGTGCTCGTCGCATTCGAATTCCATGCCCATGTTGTGAGCCTTTGCAAACTTAACGGCCTCGGTCAGGCGGGAGTCCGGGATGTCGTCGTTGAAGAAATGGTTAGGCTGCTGGTAGGCGGCATCGAAACCGAGTTCTTGCCAACGGTCGGCACCGGGAGCGTTGAAGTAGGGAATCCAGATAAAATCGAGGCCTTTTTCGTGGATATAGTCTTTGATTTGTTTGGGGAAGTCGTTTGTGTGTACCATGTCCTCGTCAATCCAGTAGATTGCGTAGAAGTCGAGGTTGTCGTAGTTGCTTTTTTCAAATCGGTCGCACAACTGGTCGATGAACCACCGCAAGGCTGTTTTCTGGTCTTCGACGTTGTTGAAGTCGAGTTTTTTGCCGTCGAGTTCACCCCAGTCGGTCTGTTTAGCCAGCGGTACGATAGCAGTAAGGGCCACTTTATGCCTGAATCCGGGGTCGCCGATCTGTTCTTTCTTTTTACCGATAACTTTGTTTAGTGCGTCGAGCGATTTTCCTTTTTCGAAGATGCGGTCCAGATACCATTCCCATACCTGACGTGTTGCGTTTATTGAGTCGTAGCCCGGGGAAAGCTGGGCTCCGCGTCCGTCCTTGAATTCGAGGAACAGATAGCCGTCGAAAATCCAGTCTTCCGTGCCGTCGGCGAATTTGTGTGTAACGTAGGGTTCGAACTGGTCTTCTGTCCAGTCGATACGGTGTGCGCCTCCCTGGTAAATGAGTGCCAGGTCGCGCACTTTGTCGTATTTAAGAAATGCGGAATCTACGGCAGTGGTGTCGTTGCCGCCTCCTTTCTGGCCGTTTCCTCCGCAAGAAAACATTGAAGCGGCAAGGGCGATTGCAAGGATTGTTGTGTATTTTTTCATATGGATTAAGATATTTATGCAAAGTTATGAAAAATATTTATAAATCACGAAAGTCCTGAAAGATTTTGCGGTTCTTTTCTAAATTGCTTAAATATATCTTGTGCGGGATAGAACTTTGTTTTTATGGTGCCAAAAAAAGAAGGCTCCGGTGCGGGAGCCTTCGATATTGTTTGTGGTTCTGTTATTCGGCGTACAGGATATATGTTGCCAGAGGTGCGAGTTTGCCTGTGAGTGTTCCTTTTGCTACCTTGAACTCGTTGCCGCTCACGGCATCGGTGTATTTGCCGTCGGGGAGGGCGGTGGCGAGTTTTATTTTCTGGTCTTTGCCGGAGAAATTTACGATTGCAGCGCCTTTTGTTCCGCGTTCAACCATTCCGACGGCTCCGTTATCGCTGAATTCGAGCTTTTCGGGCTGGCCGCTCATGTTGTGGCGGAATTTGTTGGCTGCTACAACCTGAGGCCGCATGAACTCGGCGTTGCCGCGGTTGCCAATGCGGTTTGTGCCCCAGTAGTTTTCGCGGGTGCTTCCTTCGGGACGGCTGAAGAATAGGGGACGTCCGGTGGCGCGCGATGTAAGGAATACCCATCCGGCGGCGATCTGGTCGTCGGTGAGGCCGGCCGATTCGTGGGCGTTGCAGTAGGTGTCGTGGCTCTCTACCCACGTTACAAGCGCTTCCGGTGCGGAGGGGTGGTGCCAGTCGGCGAGGTTTTCGGCGCGGGCGTCTCCTTTTTCAAGCACGCTGCGCAGGGCGTGGCCGTAGGCGCTGGCGGTAAGGTCCATGTAATCGTCGTACTCGGTTTCTTTTACGTTGCGGTCCTGAAGTACTTCGCCGTATATGTAGAGGCTGTCGGGCATAAGCAGCGACAGTCCTTTTACGCCTTCGCGGCCGGTTGCTATATCCCAGAAGTTGTTGCGTGTGGCTTTGGCGTCGAGGGGGTCGGACGGGAGGCCGATATGTTTGGCGGTGTCGTATCGGAAGCCGCGGGCGCCGAGGTTGATAAGGTCGTTAACGTACTGCAGGTAGTAGTACTGGAAATCGGGGTTTTCTGTGTTCACATCGGGGAGGCCTCCCATCTTGCCGGTGGTGCACTGGTAGCGGTCGTTGTAGTCTACGATGTCGTTGAGGCCGTTTGCGTGGAAAAGGTTGTCGTGTCCTCCGACGGCGTTGTCGAGGCCTGGCAGTACGGCGGTATGGTCTACTGCTGTGTGGTTGGGGAGCACGTCTACGATTACACGGACGCCGTATTTATATGCGCTGTCGCACATTGCCTTGAAGTCGTCGCGGGTGCCGAGCATATAGTTGCCTATGGTCCAGTCGGTGGGCTGGTAGTAGTAGTACCATTTTCCGGTTACGCTGTCGCCCGGTTTGCTGAATAGTGCGCGTCCGCCGTTTTCGCCTACATAGCATGCCTGCACCGGGGATGTCTGCACGAAGTCGTAGCCCGC
The DNA here is from genome assembly GCA_937921035.1 of uncultured Porphyromonadaceae bacterium. Lineage (GTDB taxonomy): Bacteria > Bacteroidota > Bacteroidia > Bacteroidales > Muribaculaceae > CAG-873. Next base: position 119,816 of record CALEUL010000061.1, on the reverse strand, counting down.
GTCGGCTATGGCTTTCATGTTGATGGCGATGGTGTCCAGGCTCCAGGTCCATGCATGGAGGATAATTTCGTCTTGTCCGGAGGCTTTATGTGGAGCGGCGAACATCGGTGCGGCCATAGCGATGGCAGTGGCCGTACAAAACAGTTTGGTTATGTTCATTATGTATATGGTTTAAAGATATCACAAATCAGCCGGGATTTTCCCGACGCGCTAAGTTAGCGATTTTCTTTCATATGGGCGCATTTTCTGTGTGATAATTTTATGTAGGCCGCAATAAATTCTGAAATATATTTTGAAATCGGTACTTTTTTGTGCCGATGATATATTGTTTCGTGTTTTTTGCCTAAATTTGCTATATCATATCCGTATACTGTATGAATGTCGATTTTATTACGGCAATAAAGATTTATTTTGCTAACTATGTTAATTCCCGTGGTCGTTCCACCCGTGCGGAGTACTGGTGGGCCGTGTCCTTACAGTTCTGAGCTATGAAGACAGCTATGAAGATGCGTCAATTTCTGTGGACTGCGCTGTGCTGTGCCGTCCTGTTGTCTTGCAATGCCAGGGGTGGTGCCGGGGCTGACGTTCCGATGGCCGATACGCTTACACACCACGCCCGTTTCCTCACTATGGCCGAAAGGCCGGACGGCAGCGTTATGGTGGATGTCGGTAGTCCGTGGAAGGGGGAATCGAAGCTTGGCTCCTACCTTCTTGTGCACCGCGATTCGGCTATGCCGTCCGATGTTCCGGCAGGCGTCAGGGTGATACGCACTCCTGTGGGGCGGGCTGCGGTGTACAGCGCCGTGCACACCGGGGCGATGCGCGAGCTTGGCGCTGTGGATGCGCTGTGCGCCGTTGCCGATGCGGCTTATTTCCCTCCGGAAGATACTGTTTCCGTTCTTCTGAGGAGCGGAAAGTTAACCGATGTCGGCAACAGTGCCGATCCGTCTGCCGAGCTGCTGGTGGCCTCGGGTGCGGAAGTGGTCCTCCGCTCGCCCATGCAGGGCATGAGCGGCGCTCCGGTGCCTCCGGGTGTTGTCGCTGTCGAGTGTGCCGACTATATGGAGGACACGCCTATGGGCCGTGCCGAATGGATTCTGCTTATCGGCGAGCTGTTCGGCAGGCGCGACGAGGCCCGTGCCGTGTTCGACAGTGTGATAGACGGCTATTCGTCGCTCAAGCTTAGGGTTATGTCCTCTGCCGTCCCGAATCCGAAGATACTTGTCGAGACCGAGACTTCCGGCGTGTGGTATGTTCCCGCCGGGGGCAGCTATGCGGCGCGTATGTACGCCGATGCCGGGGCCGACTATCCCTGGGCCGATACCGCCGGGAGCGGTTCGCTGGCTCTGTCGCTGGAAGATGTGGCCGCCCGCGCCATCGACGCGGATGTGTGGCTTGTCCGTTCCTACGGCTACGAAACGACGCCCCGGTCGCTGAGGGCGCTGAATCCGCGCTATGCGGCGTTCAAGGCTCTGAAGGAGGGTAATGTATACAGCTGTAATACGCAGGAGCGCAATGTGTTTTCCGAAGCCACGTTCCATCCGGAGGTGGTGCTGGCGGATTATATAGCGATATTCCATCCCGACGTGATGCCGGATTACAAGACCAGATATTATTTCCGCATGCAATGACACGCGCTGTCCGTACAATAGTGTTTCTTGCCGTCGCTGTGGCGGTTCTGTTTCCTGCGGGGCTTCTCTGCGGCAGTGTGGCCATTGCGCCCGCCGATGTGTTCCGCGCGCTGTGCGCTCCGGTGCCGGGGGGCGGGGACATTAACCATTTCATTGTTGTTGAGTCGCGTCTGCCGGCGCTGGCGACGGCGTTCCTTGCGGGGGCGTCGCTTGCTGTGGCGGGGCTGATGATGCAGACGATTTTCGCCAATCCGCTTGCGGGTCCGTCGATAATGGGTATTTCCGCGGGTTCGAGTTTCGGTGTGGCGATGGTGGCTATGGTGTTCGGGGGTGCGATAGGCGTGTGGGGCAACCTTGCTATGGCTTTCGGTGCTTTTGCGGGGGCTGTGGCGGTGCTTCTTGTGCTTCTGCTGTTCTCCACGTTTATCCGGAGCTCCGACGCGCTGCTGATTGTCGGCATCCTCATAGGCTATCTTGCGTCGTCGGCGATGTCGATGCTCAACTATTTTTCGGATTCGGAGGCCGTGCATACGTTTGTGCTGTGGGGGCTTGGCACGTTCAGCGGGGTGTCGCTGGGTGTGCTGCCGTGGCTGGCGGTGGCGGTGGCGGTGCTTGTGGGGGTGGCTTTCACGTATTCCAAGAGCCTCAATGCCATGCTGTTCGGTGCGGGCTATGCTTCGGCGGCGGGTGTGAGTGTGGGGCGTACGCGCACGGGGGTGCTGCTGGTGTCGGGGGCGCTTACGGCTGTGGTTACGGCCTACTGCGGGCCTGTGGGCTTTATCGGTCTTGTTGTTCCGCATGTGGCGCGTATGCTCACGGCATCGTCGGACCACCGTGTGCTCATGCCGGCCACGGCGCTTGCCGGCGGGCTGCTGGGGCTGCTTTGCCAGATTGCCTCGGTGCTGCCTTCCGTGGCGTTCGGCGGCAGGCTGCCTGTGAATTCCATTACGCCGGTGCTGGGGGTGCCGGTTATTCTGTATGTGCTTCTTAACAGGCGCAGGCTCGATTATTTTAACTGACTATGAAGGATATTCTCTGCTGCCGCGGCCTTGCGGCGGGCTATCGTGAACGGACGGTTCTTTCGGGCATCGGCTTTTCGTTGCCGGCGGGTACTTTTACGGTTCTTGTGGGCGCCAACGGCAGCGGCAAGTCTACGCTTTTGCGCACTCTGGCGGGGCAGCAGCCTGCCGTGGGGGGCGTGGTGGAGATATGCGGGCGTCCGGCGGGATGCTACGGCAGGCGCGCCCTGGCGCGGGTGCGGGCCATTGTGGACACTGCGCGGCACGGCGGAGGGGGCCTGAGGGTGGCGGAGGCTGTGGCGGTGGGGCGCTATGCCTTTACGGGCTGGACGGGCATGCTCTCGGCTTCGGACAGGGCCATTGTGGCCGAATCGCTTGCCGCCGTGGGGATGTCGGATTTCGCCGGCCGCTATCTTGCGGAGCTGAGCGACGGCGAGCGTCAGAAGGTGATGATTGCGCGGGCGCTGGCACAGCAGACGCCGTTGCTGATGCTCGACGAGCCGACGGCTTTTCTGGATGTGGCGGCGCGCCTGGACATTATGAGGATGCTGCGGCGCCTTGCCGACGCGGGCAGGGCGGTGATCCTCTCGACGCACGACATTGCTCCGGCGATGGCGCAGGCGGATATGGTGCTTGCCGTGGATCCTGCCGCGCGCACGGCCGTGCTCGGCGCAAGAGACGCTATGATTGAATCGGGGGTGCTGGACCGCTCCTTCGCATCCGCCGGCCTGCATTTCGACCCCGCCGTGATGGATTTCCGCTAAATACGTTTTATTTTGCCGTTTTTTGTCCGCGGAATTTCGGGTACGGTCTCAATGCGCTTCGGGCACAGCCTGTGGTCGATGTTTCGCCGCAGGGCGTCCATGACTGCGTTGCCGTCGATGTCGCCCTCGACTACGAGCGCCGCCGCGCGTCCCCATCTTTCGTCGGGCCGTCCGGCCACATAGAAAGCGCGACCGTGCAGGAAAGGGGCGTACAGTCGCTCCAGCTCCTCGGGATGGAGCTTTAGGCCGCCGCTGTTAATCACATTGTCGGCGCGGCCGCGCCACCGGAAGGCATGCGGGCCGCAAAGCTCCACCACGTCGTTGGTTGTCAGCTCGCCGAAGGAGAAAGCCGGCGCCCTCACCACAAGGCGTCCGCCGTCGGCCGCGGCGAAGGAAACGCCGGGCATGGCGCGGAAGGTGAGGGAGGCATCGTCGGCGCGCGCCAGGGCCACGTGGCTGCATGTCTCGGTCATTCCGTAGCTTATCCACGCGTTGAAGCCGGCGCGGCAGAGGCGCCGGAGGACGTCGGCCTCCGGCATGGCCCCTCCGACAAGCAGATTGCGTATGCGCCGGGCATATTCCGGATGCTCCGGCAGCCCGGAAGCCTGCGAGGGCACGACGGGCACGAGGTCGAACACCGATCCGTCGTAGGGCAGGACAAGGGCGTTGCTCACCGGCAGCCGCACAACCCTGTATCCGCCGACAATTCCGCGCACAATCATCATCTTTCCGGCGATATATTCCGCCGAGAGGGGCAGCGCCGCCAGCGAGCCCGGCCCGAGGCCGAAGAAGGCGTTGGTGGCGCGTGCCGAGGCAATCATGTCGGACTTGAGCAGGCGTATCCGCTTCGGCGCGCCCGTAGAGCCGGATGTGTGCGCCACCACAAAGGGTGCGTCCGAGAGCCACTCGGCAACAAAATCTTCCATCATCGCCAGGGCATGTTTTCGAGCGGCTGCCAGGGCAGCGCGGGGTTGTACCACAGGGCGGCACCGCGCAAGCTCAGCGGCGAGGCGATATTGTTTGCATACAGCATCCCCGTTCCGAGGCCCTGTGGCATGGCGGGGGCGTACTGCGCCACCCACGCGCCTATGGCGGCGAGGCCAACGTCGGATTCCAGCGCCGACGTGGCCCACCAGCGTCCCGGACCAGCGATGGCGGCATACTCGGCGGCGGCTCGGAAGCCGCCGCACAGGGCGGGCTTCAGAACGAGGTAGTGCGGCGCAATGGCGTCCACGAGCGCCTTTTTCTCCGCCAGGGAGCGGCAGCCTATCAGCTCCTCGTCGAGGGCTACGGGCACAGGGCTCCTGCGGCAGATGCCGGCCATAACCTCCGGCATGCCCGCGCGCACGGGCTGCTCCAGCGAGTGTATGCCCAGGGGCGCGAGGCGGTGCAGGCGCGGCAGGGCGTCGGCCGGAGTGAAACTGCCGTTTGCGTCGAGGCGTATCTCCAGGTCGGCGGCATCGAAGTGCCGGCGCACGTGCGCAAGCAGGTCGAGCTCGTCGTCGAAGGCAATGCCTCCGATCTTCAGTTTGAGAATGCGGAAGCCCTGGTCCAGCTTTTCGGCAATGCGCCGCGCCATCAGCCGCTTGTCGCCCATCCATATAAGGCCGTTTATGGGTATGCCCCCGGCGCCCCGGAGCCAGGGCGTGGGCGGGACGTTGTCGCGCAGGACGGCAAAGGCGCTCTCGAAACCGAAAGCGATCGAGCTGTTGGGCGGCGATGCGAGGGTGGCCTCCGGCGCCGCGCAGGCGCTTGCGAGAACGGTCTCGAAAGCGGGCGTGTCCTCGGCCGAGAGGCCCTCGAACAGCGGCACCTCGCCGTAGGCCACGCGTCCGTCGGCGTCCTCGAGGCGCAGGAAATACGTCTTTTTACGCCTCATGCTGCCGCGCGATGTGCGGGCCTCGAATGTGAAATCAAGGGTATACGGGCACCACGAAGCCTTGACAGGCGCCTCCATCAGCCTGGGAACTGCGGATATTTGCCGAAGTCGGGATCGCGCTTCTCCAGGAACGCGCGAGCTCCTTCCTGGGCCTCGTCCATCAGATAGTACATCAGCGTGGCGTCGCCGGCGAATTCCATAAGTCCGTGCTGCCCGTCGAGTTCGGCATTGAGCGCGCGCTTAATCATGCGTACGGCGAAGGGGCTCCGGCTCATTATGGTGCGGCACCATTCCACAACCTCGTCCTCGAGCCTGTCCAGCGGAACCACCTTGTTAATCATGCCCATGCTCAGAGCCTCGTCGGCGGTGTACTGTCGGCACAGGAACCATATCTCGCGCGCTTTCTTCTGCCCCACGCAGCGTGCGAGGTAGCTGGAGCCGAAACCGGCGTCGAAGCTGCCCACCTTCGGCCCCGTCTGCCCGAAGCGTGCGTTCTCCGAAGCGATAGTGAGGTCGCACACCACCTGCAGCACGTTGCCGCCGCCGATGGCATATCCGTTGACCATCGCTATTACGGGCTTTACGAGCGATCGTATAGCCTTGTGGATGTCGAGCACGTTAAGGCGAGGCGTGCCGTCGGTGTCGCGGTATCCTCCGCGCGATTTGTAGTGCTGGTCGCCGCCGGAGCAGAAAGCCTTGTCGCCGGCACCGGTGAGCACCACCACGCGCACCGCCGGTGTGTCGCGGCAATAGTCGAGGGCGTCCAGGATTTCCTTGTTTGTCAGAGGGCGGAAGGCATTGTATACCTCCGGGCGGTTGATGGTAATTCTGGCGATGCCTTCGTAGAAGTCGAAAAGGATGTCGGTGTATTCCTTTATGCGCGTCCATTTGCGGGCGGCGGTGTTAGTGCTATTGTCTGTCATATAATGTCTTTTGATTGTTTCGGGTCAATGATTATGCGCAGGATAGCCCTGCCGCGGTGGTTGCAGAAAGGGCGTATTCCGTCGGCGTCGTGTGCCGATGCCTCGAAGTAGGCGAAGCCGTATGCAGCGGCCAGCTTTTCTGCGGGGAATTTAAGCTGCATGGCGAAAAAAGGCTCTAACTCGCTCAGGTTTCGGGTTGTGGCGATGTTGCGGAAAATGTCGCCCCCTCGGTTGTCGAGTATCACCATCTTGAACGTCGGAGGAATATCTTGTAGCGCCAGGGCGCCGACGTCGTAGGCGGCGCTCATGTCGCCGCTGATAAGCAGTGTCGGCCTCTGCGAGGCCATCGCCCATCCAATAGCCGTGGATGTGCATCCGTCGATGCCGCTGACGCCCCGGTTGCACTCCATGCGGACGCCCGTGGGGATGTCGAGATACTGCACGTAGCGTATCGCCGAGCCGTTGCTCACGTGCACGTCGGCCGGCGCAAGGCTGTCGACGATCTGTTGCAGATAGTCAAGGAAGAACGCCTTCGGGCGGAACAGCGTGGCGCAATGGTCAAGGTAGGCACGCCATTCGTCGGCGTAGGAGATTCCGCTGCCGGTGCCGCCGTTTTCACGTAGATACATCGCCAGGGCGCCGACGGAGCACGGAACGTTGGCGGCGAAGTGTCCGTAGGTGTCCACGGGCTCGTCCTCCGGCGTAACAGAGACAAAGACAGTGTCGCCGTCTATCGAGCGTAGCCATTGCTTGAAGCGTCCCGACACCATGTCGCCGCCGACGATAGCCACCAGCTGCGGCACAGGCGCTCCCTGGCACAGGCATCTGTCGAAGGCCGCGGGACGGATGGCGCCGGGTATGTTTGTCTGCGCCTCGGCCACGACAGCCACGCCGGGCAGCTCCGCAAGTGCGGCAAGAGCGGAGCGTTCGTCGTCGTCGAGACGCACGCCTCCGGCCACAACGAGTGTGCGGGCCGAGGAGAGCGGGCCGAGGAGCGCGGACAGGTCGGCCCTGTCGGGCAGCGGCACACGGGTGGAGATACCGCTCCATACATCGCACTCGCCGCACCATCCGGCAGTCAGCGGCGCGTCCAGCTGCACGTTTATCTGCACCGGGCCGGCAATGTTGCCCGTTGCGGCATTTAGGGCCGTTTCCACCAGCATGGCTGCGTGGCGCTGCTGAGCGGCGCTGCCGCTGTCCGGCGGAATGTCAACCCACCGACGTGTTACGCTCTGCAGGCATCCGGCCTGGCGTATCGTCTGCCCCTCGCGCTGTCCCACCCACCATGCCGGCCGGTCGGCCGTTATGGCTATCAGCGGCACACGACGGTAATATGCCTCGGCAAGGGCCGGCCCATAGTTGAGCGGCGCACTGCCGGACGTACACACAAGGGCCACGGGACGGTCTGTGGCAAGGGCTATGCCGAGACCGACGAAGGCCGCGCAGCGCTCGTCCACTACCGCATGAAGGCGGTATCGACCGCTGCGGCTAAGCGCTACCGTAAGCGGGGCGCACCGGCTGCCCGGCGACACCACCACATCCTCGACGCCATGACGCCACAGGGCCGTGGCAATTATCTGAACCGTGGCTTTGATGCTGCTTGTATTCTGCATGGCTTTTCTGCTTTTCTTTTTTCGCTACAACAAAATTACTGCTTTTTTGCCAATAGAACAAATGCGGGAGCGGGGTTGTTTTAATGCCATCCTAAGTTCATCATTCCGGCCCGCGCCGGTAGCTGTAAAGGAAAAAACTATGACAGTCCGCCACCATCCCCATGTCCCCTCAGCCCCTATATATAGCCGAAAGGCCGGAATTGTTGGTCTATGCCGGCATTGCGGTGGGCAGGTTGCCGATGATGCGCTAAATTTGCCGTACCGCACCCCGCCGGTATGGCACGCCTGTGGCGGCGGGGACTGAATAAACGATATTAGATACAGGTGGACGCATGAGAATACGTTTGATAATATTATTGGTCGCCGCAGCCTTTTTGCAGGCACGTGCCGCCGGGGTGCCGCAGGACTCCGCCGCGTGCGCCGCCGATACCGCCGCCCCCAGGAAGGGACTGCTTCAGCGGATAATCAGCTATTTCGACGAGACAAACAAGCCAAAGGAGAACAAGAAGTTCGATTTCAGCCTTATCGGCGGCCCGTACTATTCCTCGGACACGAAATTCGGCGTGGGCCTTGTTGCCGCCGGGCTGTACCGCACCGACATGCGCGACAGTATTCTCCCGCCCTCCGACGTATCCCTCTACCTCAAGGCCACCACGAGCATGCACTTCGAGTTAGGCGTCCGCGGCAACCACATACTGCCGTCCGACCGCTTCCGAATGACCTACGACGTGAATTTCGCCTCCATAAAATCCAAGTTCTGGGGCATAGGCTATGCCAGCAACGTAAACAACGACAACGAATCCGGCTACAAATACCTCCGTTCGCATGCCGAGGTCAAGGGTCTGTGGCAGATCTTCCGCAGCGTGTACTTCGGTCCTATGCTAACTTTCGACTATGTTAACGGGCGCGATTTCGCCAAGCCTGAACTGTGGCAGGACGAGGACAAACGCACCTTCAACTTCGGCGCCGGCTTCACCCTGCAGTACGATACGCGCGATTTCCTTACCAATGCCTACAAAGGCGTGTATCTGCGGCTCGACCAGCGCTTTAATCCGCGCTTCATGTTCAACCGCTACGCCTTCTCGCTCACGGCGCTCGATTTCAGCTACTATCACGCCGTGTGGAAAGGCGCCGTGCTGGCAATGAATTTCAGCTCAACCTTTACCTACGGCAATACCCCCTGGGGCCTCCTGCCCACTTTCGGCGGCAGCGACAAGATGCGAGGCTATTTCGAAGGGCGCTACCGCGACAAGTGCGAGATGGATGTGTGCCTGGAATTGCGTCAGCACATATGGCGCCGCAGCGGCGCCGTAGCATGGGTGGGCGCCGGTACGGTTTTTCCGCGATTCCAGGATCTGAGGTGGCGCCGCGTGCTGCCGAACTATGGCGTGGGCTACCGATGGGAATTCAAAAAAAGAGTGAATGTGCGTGTCGACCTTGGTTTCGGCAAGCGTCAGACAGGTTTTATATTCAGTATCAATGAAGCATTCTGATAAATACGGGAATCTGACGCCTGCATGGCGCGTCGCCTCCGGGTTGCTGCTGTGGCTGCTGCCGTTGCTGCTGGTGCTGCCAAATATATGGCTGGACTATACCGAGGTTGCCTATTCCCCGGCAGAGAAGGCCGTGAACGTACTCCTGCCTCTGGGCGTGTATTGCATCGCCATGTCGCTGTGGCGCAATACCGGCGCTACGGCGCTGCTGATGTTCCCTCTGATGTTTCTGTGCAGCTTCCAGATAGTGCTGCTGTGCCTCTACGGCGAGTCCATTATAGCCATAGACATGTTCCTGAACGTGGTAACCACCAACAGCAGCGAGGCCGCCGAACTGCTGGAGAATCTATGGGCGGCTGTTCTGGCGGTATGCGTACTGTATCTGCCTGCGGTGGCGCTGTCGGTGGTTATGGTTACAAAGAAGATATTCACTCCCCGCACCGTACGCCTGCCCTTGGGCGCCGCAGGCTGTGTACTTGCGCTGGCGGGTGCGGTGTGCGTGGTGTGTGCCTCGGCATCGCCGTGCGGCTATAGGACGGAGCGACGTCTCTTTCCCGTGAACGTGATTTCCAATATGTTCGAGGCCGTGGAGCGCACGCGCCTTTCCGAGGCCTACTCGGAAACGTCGGCGGCTTTCTCCTTCCGTCCATGCACGGCACGCCCCGCCGACGGTCCGGAGGTGTATGTGATGGTCATAGGCGAGACTTCCCGCGCCGACAACTGGCAGATTAACGGCTACAGCCGCCCCACAAATCCGCGCCTGTCGCGGCGCCACGGCCTGGTTACATGCCTCCGTGCCCTTTCCGAGAGCAATACCACCCACAAGAGCGTGCCTCTGATGATGTCGCATCTTACCGCAGCCACCTTCGGCGATTCCATATACCGCAGCAAGGGCATTCTCGCCCAGTTCCGCGAGGCAGGTTTCTCCACAGCATGGTTCTCCAACCAGCGTCGTAACCATTCGCTGATAGATTTTCTTGGAGAGGAGGCAGAGGAGTACAGCTTCATCACCGATGACGGCGGCCGCCACTACGACGGCGAACTGTGCGCCAGCCTCCGGCGTTTCCTCGATGCCAACAGTGGCAGGCGCTGCTTTGTGGTGCTGCATACCTATGGCTCGCATTTCCAATACAGCGAACGATACCCCGACGAGTACAATTATTTTACTCCTGACAGTTGCATGCGCGCCGGCGTCGGCAACCGCCGCGGACTCGTCAATGCCTACGACAACTCTATCCGTTATGTCGACGCCGTACTGGACAGCATCATCGCCGAGGTGGAGTCTCGCGGCGTGCCTGCAGCGCTTGTATATGCTGCCGACCACGGGGAGGATATTTTCGACGACGACCGCGGTCGTTTCCTGCATGCCTCGCCCACGCCTACCTACTGGCAGCTGCATGTTCCTATGCTCGTCTGGATGTCCGACGCCTACCGTGCACTACGCCCCGCTGCTTTCGACGCCTTGCTGGCCAATTCGGGCCGTAACGTCTCCACCAGCCGCAGCGTGTTCCACACCCTGCTGTCGCTCGCCGGTGTCCGCTCGCCCGTTTTCGACCCCAGCGCCGCACTCACGTCGCCGCAGTACACCGAGCCTGCCAGAGTATACCTCGACGACTACAACGAAGCTGTCCCCCTGACGCAGTCCGGTCTGAGGGAGCCTGATTTCATCGCCTTGAAAAATGCGCACATCTCTGCGCGCTGAAAGTATGTGAGAAAATTGCGGTTCAGTCGCGGAAGCGCCGGGTGATTGGTCCGTAGAAATCGATGCGCCGGTCGCGCAGGAAAGGCCACCATCGGCGCACCTGCTCGCAGCGGGCCAGGTCGATGTCTACAATGGCCTCGCATTCGGCGTCGGAAGGAGCCTGGAACAGGAACTCGCCCTGAGGGCCGGCCACAAAGCTGCTTCCCCAGAACTGTATTCCGCCGGTTGTTCCGGATGGGTCCGGCTCGTGTCCCACGCGGTTCACTGCTACCACTGGCAGGCCGTTGGCGACGGCATGGCCGCGCTGCACCGTTATCCACGCATCGCGCTGACGGTTCTTCTCGTCGGCGGTGTCGGAGCTTTCCCATCCTATTGCCGTTGGGTATATAAGCAGTTCGGCGCCCGCAAGGGCCATAAGACGGGCAGCCTCCGGATACCACTGGTCCCAGCACACGAGTACGCCCAGGCGCCCTACCGATGTGTCGATTGGCTCGAAGCCAAGATCACCTGGGGTGAAATAGAACTTCTCATAGTAGGCCGGATCGTCAGGAATGTGCATCTTTCGGTATCGCCCGGCAATAGAACCGTCGCGGTCGAACACCACGGCTGTGTTGTGGTACAGACCGGCGGCGCGGCGTTCGAAAAGGCTTGTTACCAGCACAACGCCGCATTCCCGGGCCAGGGCACCGTAGAAGTCGGTTACTTCTCCCGGTATGGCAACGGCAAGGGCGCACAGGTCCACATTTTCTGTCTGGCAGAAGTACAGCGAATCGTGCAATTCCTGAAGCACTACCAGACGTGCGCCGGCGTCGGCGGCACGGCGTATCTTGGCTGCGAGGGCATGGCGGTTTGTATTTATGTCGGCACAGTTGTGCTGCTGTATGATGGCGGTTTTGAGTATTCGGTCGTTCATTTGCATTTATGTGATGGTATTTGCATGGTGGCGCAGTGGAGCGAGCCGTGCTGGCGCACAAGGGCGCGGCAGTCTACAGGCACCACTTCATATTCCGGCATTGCCGCCTGTACGGCCATTACGGCATGCCGGTCCTTCAGTGGCTGACCGTATACAGGCATTATCACAGCACCGTTTACAATTAGGAAATTGGCATATGTCGCCGGCAGGCGTGAACCGTCGTCGGGGTCATACACAGGATCGGGCAAAGGAAGCTCCACAAGATTGAAAGGCATTCCGTCGGCACGGCGCAGAGCCATCAACTCCTCTTTCATGCGGCTAAGGGGAGCGTGGTGGCTGTCCGCCGTGTCGGAGCAGCCGACGTACACAATTGTGTCGCCCGGCGGAACGATGCGCGCCAAAGTGTCGATGTGGCCGTCGGTGTCATCTCCTTCGAGCTCGCCGTTGTATAGCCATCCGACAGTGTCGGCTCCGAGGTATTCCTTGAGCATCGAGTCTATCTCTGTGCGCGACAGGTCGCCGTTCCGGTTGGGGCTAAGCTGTACCGAGGCGGTGGTGAGGATGAAGCCCGCGCCGTCCGATTCGATGGCTCCTCCCTCGAGGGTGAACCCCAGACGGTTTATGCGCGGATATGTCAGCACCCCGGCATCGCACAGGCGCATGGTGGCAAGGTTATCCTTGTTTGCGGCGAATTTAAGTCCCCAGCCGTTGAACTGGAAATCGCAGAGACAGAGGGCGCCGTTTTTATCGATCGTAATTGGTCCGTAGTCGCGAGTCCACGTATCGTTTGTGGGCATGCGGTGATAGCTTATGTTTGCCGTGGCGGTTCCCTCTGGGAAGTATTTCGGCTCCGGCGGTACGGGGCCGATAACAATCACTCGCGCCCTTTCGGCGATAGCGGCTATCATATTGCCGTAGGTGGCGCGTATTTCGGGCAGCATGTCGCACCAGTCGGTGTCCTCGTGCGGCCAAGCCACTATCACGGCGTCGACCGGCTCCCATTCGGCGGGCATGCGTATTTTATCGCTCATTCTTTATATCGGATATGGTTATTCAATATTGTCGAAATCGGAAAGGGTGTTCCATACATCGTCCTGGCTTTCCATGTATGTGTCGCAGAAATCCAGGAATCCCCGGCGCTCGCTTGTGCCAATCTCGCGGCAGTATTCGCGATAGGTGCGGCGGAGTTCGGTGTCGTCGACAAGCATCTTGCGGAATTCGGATTCGGCGATGTCGATACTCGGCGACTGATGTATTATTGTCATGAACAGGTCTGTTATGTTTTCCATAGTATAGTATAAGTAATCGATGAAGGATAGGCAGAATATTTTAAAGCCCAAAAGTAGTAATTATTTCCATAGCCTCGGGTGCGGGCATGGTTAAATATGATTAAAGCGAATTCTACGGGGCCGGCGGGTTCAACTTTATAAGCAGACAATGTGTTTTTAATTATAAATTTTAACTGTTCTACCATTCGGATTATGAAAAAGTTATTCGGCATCATTGCTATTGCGGCGTCGGCGCTCCTCGCCGGATGCAGCCCTTTTTCGCTTGTCAGCAGCGAGACGTACAACAACGCCGATCTCGCTCAGTACACCACGTACCACCTCGTAACTCCCGACGAGGGCACCCTTCCCCCGGGCATGCAGATGGTAACATACTACAACATCGCCGCAGCTATCCGCGAGCAGATGATGGAGCGCGGTTTCACCGAAACCGACGATTCGCCCCTGCTGGTGAACATAGGCCTGACGGTTCACAGGGAAATTGCCACTGAGCCGGCACTGCCACCGGGATATCCCGCATACCCCGGTCCGTACTACAACGGTTTTTACCCCTATTTCATGTATCCCCGCTATAACTACTGGGCTAATTACTATGCCAACGCACAGGTTATAACTGGTATATACAAAGAAGGCGTGCTTACGATGGACTTTGTGAACATCAACGAGAAGCTGCCCCTGTATTCCGCCTCGGTGGCGACTATTCTCGAGAACGGCAACTCGCAGTTCCGCAACCTCAAGGGCATAGCTGAAGCGGTTCAGACACTTTTCTCCAAATTCCCTGTTCCCCTTCTTCCCCAGTACAGGAAATAGCGGTACAAAGGGATAAAAAACACCGGCCTTTCCATATGGAGAGGCCGGTGTTTTTTATGCTGACGTTATCAATAATCGTACAGGAGTTCGAAATCGTCGATGTACAGCGTGGCGCCGTTGCCGCCGGTGAAATAATCGCCGTACTTGCTTGCCGATGCCGCACATATTATGTAGCGCGGTTTTCGGGAAGTTGATTTGTACTTCAGCTCCACTTCGAAAGGAATATACTCCGGAATTGTCTGCGACTCCTGATAGCGACCGTAGGCGATAACCTCGGGGGCGTCCGGGTCGAACAGCTGACGGTTCTTAGGGTTGGTGCGTATTTCCATAGGCTGCTCGCAGTCGACCAGAGCAATCCATATGGTGCAAGTGTCGGGACGTCCTACCCACGATGCAAACCCCTCGGTATAGTTGGAAATCGGTGCTCCGATGTATTTGAACTTACCGGTCAGGCGAACGGGGCGTTCTGTGAACGGCCTACCGAAGCTGAGTACGCCGTTTGTGCCTTCGGTGCGCACATAAACGCCGGTGAATATGTTGCCGGCGGCCAGTTTGCCGAGGGGACCGAATCCCACGAAGCGCGTCTCGAGTTTCGCCGCCCAGCCGGAGCCGGAGGGTGTGTCGGTTGTCGGGGTTGAGTTGGACTGTCCAAGGGTGGTGGCGCCTTTGTTGCCGGTATCCCAGAAGGAAGTGCCGTCTTCGGCCCACGGGCACCAAACCTTGCCGTCCTGCCACCAGTTCTCGAAGTCGCTGTTTGGCATCTGGGTGGTAAGACCGGTAGTGAAATCGATTATATCGCCCGTCATGGTGTCGTTGTACACACGGGCCTGGTATGCAGTCTGCGGGGTCAGATGGTTTATCCGAGCGGTAAAGTTGCCGCCGCTAACAGTGATGTCGGATGCGGGAACTTTAGTCCATTCCTCGGTGCCGGCAAGACGGTACTCTGCGCCGTTGTTCTGTCCGGCCTCGCCCATGCCGTTGATCCATGCCACGCCAGTCCAGGCGTCGACGCTGAGTGTGCGCAGGGCAACTTTGACGGTCTCGACGTTCACTGTCCATGTTTCGGTGCGCCCGTAAGCGGTTATTTTTACTTCCAGAGGACTGTTGCCGTCGAAGGTAGAGCCTTCTGTCAGCGAAGGTTCGCTTGTACTGCCGTCGGGACCGAGTTTTGCTCGTATAATCTTTAGATTGTCGAGCGGTTTGTAGTCGGCCATGCTCACGGTAACTGTGCGGTCGGCTACGTTTATCACGCTTTCGCCGAACTCTCCGTCAACCTCGAAATAACGCTCGATAGTCTGTTTGCCTATAATCTTCCAAGAGTACTGCTGGTACAGCTCCAGCGTAACATCGAAAGGTTCGGAAAGGTTGATAGGGGTTGCGAACGGATTGTCCACGACGTGTGCGCCGGGAGTGATGGTGTAATCGTTTATTTTTACGGCTGTAATGTCTACCTGTTCGGGCAGGGGAACTGTGGCCGTCATAGCGGTGCTGTCTATTATTGTGCCCCCGTCCTGACCTTCGGCACTAAGTGTGAGGAAGTTGGCCTGAATGTATGGGTAGGGGATATCGTTTTTGATGCAGCCGGCCAATATAGTGGCGGCCAGAGCCGAAATTATCAGAACAATCTTTCTCATATTACTACCATCAGGCCAAAGTTGATGTTGAACAGGTTGAAACGGAAATTGGCGCCCGACGTTACTCGCGAGCCTTCTTCGATGCCGTCGGTTGTCTGGCTTTCCTTTCGCCATTTTAGACCGAATACGCCGAACGACACATTGAACGATATATAATCCTGAATGAACACGCACACGCCGGGGCTGAAGTTCAGCGACCCTTTGGTAATGGTGGTGCGGGTGTCGCGCGGCACGCCGTCGTACAAACGTTTGAAACGCGACGAGCCGGAGCCGAAGCCAAGTTCTACCTCGTTGAATATGCCGAAGATACCCGAACTGCTAAGTCCCAGGTAATTGCGGTAGAAGGTGGATACGTCGAATGTTTCCTGAAAATAGCTTACATCGCTAAGAGTAAAATTAAGGTCGTCATCAAAGTCCACGCTCATGTGTCCGAGGTCGGCGGAACCACGGGTATAGTTGAATCTCAGACCCACGGACTGGTTGTTGGCGACGAAATACGATACCGAGGGCTTTATGGAGTACATCTGCCCTTTGATGTCCAGATTTTCTATAAGTGAGAGCAGGCGTTCGTCTTCGGTCTGCAATTCGCCGTACGAGGCGGTGAGGCTGAAGTCCCATTTGCCCTTGGGGATGAATATGTAGTTGTACAGACCGCGGTCGAAGCGTCCGTAATTTGCCTGCGGTATAATGATAGATACGGTGTCGCCGTCGATAATCACATGTTCTATGCTGTCGGTGTTTAGCTTGACTGCGTTCTTGCGTACTATCTGAGCCTGTGAAGGTATCGACAGGCATAGGAGCAAAGCTCCGAGAATGATAAATCCAATCGCTTTTTTCATGGCCTAAATATAGAACATCACTCCAAAAGTGATTGAAAAGAGGTTAACTTTAAAATTGGCATTGCTGGTGTGCCTGTTGGCCACATATATCTGGTCGGTTACCGAACGCGTATGGGTGTAGTTGAAACCAAGGACGCCCACGTTCACTTCGATGGCGGAATAATTGTTCAGAAACACCGAAAGACCGGGAGCCACGCCTATGTTCATGTTGAAGGTGCGCTGATAGGTGCCGGTGAAGTCGTGGCCGGTGCCGCTGCTCAGTTTCGACTGTCCGCCTCCGAACTGTCCTTGTATCTCGTAGAATAGGCCGAAGCGTGTGCTGTGGCCAAGGCTCAGGTAGTTGCGGAAAAGGGCAGTTGCGGAATAGTTGTGGCTGATGCTATAAAGATTGTCGACGTCGTACGATGTCTCGGAGTCGAGCACAACGTCGCCGCTGTTGAGTTTGGTGTGGGTGCGTTGGTACGACAGGCGGCCGCCGGCGGCAAGATTGTCCTTGAAACAGAACATAACCGTGGGGCTTACCTTGAATGAGTAACTGTCGCCGTTGATGTTTTCGAAAATCAGAAACTGATAGTTGTCCTGGTCGGACTGCGAGTAGCTTACGTTCACGCCGGCAATCCAAGCGCCTTTGGGAACGAAAGATACCTGTTCGATTTTGCGTTTGAATTCCTGCTGGGCGCTGGCTTCAAAAGAAACCAGACCGCTTGACAGAATTGCAAATACAAGAAAGAACCTTAAAGCATTTTTCATGCAGGAACGGGGTTTTCTTTTTAGTGGTTTATAAAAATGTGTTTTTTTTGTGTGCAGATGCGCAAAAACGGCGTAAAGTTAAGAAATATTTCGTAAATGTGGAAAAATATATTATTAAATGCGAAAAATTGGCAAAAAAGAAGCGCTTATGCAGAGCGGACTGTTAAATCGTCAGTGGAAACAGGCGCACACTACCATCAGCGCGGAATACAGGAACATTAAGACAGAGGTGATGCCGAGCAGTGGCGTGAGGTGGCGTCCGGTGAGGCGCGTCATTCTCACTGTAACGGCAGAAGCCGCTACAAGGTAAAGCGCTGGCACAAGGAACCATGCCACGCACCCGCTATACCATACTGGTACTGTAAGAGTTACCGCAATGAGGGCATTGGCCATGTACAGCACCGGCATGGCCCATCCGGGCAGTGCTGTGGCCAGAGTGTGCTTGTTTACGGCGACATCGTCGGCACGGTCTCGGTAATTATTGATGATCAGAACATTGGCGCCCATAAGGCCTATGGCTAATGAGCCGAGGAATACGTCGCTGCTCCAATGTAGCGCCTGCACATAGTAGGTGAAGTTTACGGGCACGAGGCCGAAAAACACTATAACTCCCACCTCGCCCATGCAATGCGTGGAGAGCGGGTACGGGCCGGCGCTGTAGGCGAATACGCCGAGAGCGATGGCTATGCCTACGAATATCAGCCAGGTGCCCCCCCAATATGTAAGTGTAAGGCCGGCAAGCGCGGCCAGACACAGTACAAGATATGTAGCGCGGAACATATGTACGGGGCTGATGTCGCCCTCGGTTACACCGCGACGAGGCCCTTCGCGTCCGGCTTTGTCGCGCCCGGCCTTATAATCGAAATACTCGTTTGCAAAATTGGATGCTATCTGGCACAATACGGCGAAAATCAGGCAGGTGGTGGCCGCTATCGCATTGAATGTGCCGTCGGCCAAGGCATATGCCGTGGCCGCAAGTACGCCGGCCACACTTACAGGGAGTGTGCGCAGACGCATGGCTTC
Source organism: uncultured Porphyromonadaceae bacterium (assembly GCA_937921035.1). Taxonomy (GTDB): domain Bacteria; phylum Bacteroidota; class Bacteroidia; order Bacteroidales; family Muribaculaceae; genus CAG-873. The sequence continues at coordinate 101,537 of CALEUL010000061.1, read as the reverse complement.
TATCCAGGCTTTCAGTTTCATCGGAGAAGTAGTTTTGTAAGGCAGTGTTGGGTCAGAGCCTAATTATGTGCTGCAAAATTAACAAAAAAACACCATACAGTGTTGTCTGTTATTGCCGCACAGTTTTTACTTCTGTGTTACAGATGTTGTTATCGGCAGTGAGTTTTGTGGCGGCTGGCGCCTCAATAATCACTGGTGTACTTGTGTGGTTCAGAAAGAAGAATTCATTGTTGCTTACGTTGATGTCGCCTTCGCCTTCGATACAGACAACGGGTGAGGCACAGTCGATGAACGTGTTGCCCGATATCTTTGCGGCGTCAGAGGATAGAGAGACCGCGTCGGCGGGAATATTCAGAAACGTGTTGTTTTCTATTTCTGCACGCCGACAGGCGGAAAGTTGCAAAACTTGTGCAGGAACGAGGGTGAATGTGCATCCGTTTACCTCCACTGCGGGTAATGTATGTTGTGTACCGCCTATATTGACGGCAGCGCCATGTGTGCCGTTGAAATCGCATTCGGAGATTGTAATTGTTCCCTTACAGTCTGTCAGATGTATGAAATCTGCCGATCCAGCACATGTGCGGTCGGTTCCTCCCTCGGGCGTGGAGGTTATCTTTTTCAGTTCTATTCCGTTGCAGTATCTGGCCACGATGCCGGCCGAGAAATGAAATTTAATGTTCTCGAATTCGATACCGTTGCTTCCATCTATCTGTACAGTGGCCGGATTTTCCGACGGACAGAAAAGCTGGAAAACATTTCCGGCGCGGCATTCGGGCGTGTTGTCCGGGCTGTATTGCAGTGTTATAAGTCCTTTGGAGTAATAATTGCCTGTGCTGGCTGCGATTGGCGACGGTATGCGCCTTGCGTGTATGCCGTCGTTCAGAAGAGCAGGACCGTCGGTAAAATCACGTTTTTCGCCTGTCCAGTGCAGCACGCCGCCGGCATCGCGGCGGAATTTGGTGGTGGATGATGGCCGTACTACTATGCTGCTGTCGTTACGCGCCTCAACGATAAGTTCGGCTACCGCAGGATCCGAGGCGTCGACAATAAAATTTTTAACCGTAATGTCGGAGCAACTGTCGATTTGCAGAGCTGTAATATCGCCGTGCGTTACCAACTTCGCGCCGTTGCCGTCGAGGGTAACATTTTTCATATTGCCGATACGCAGTCCCGGAGATGCGATATGGTAGGTGCCGCGGGAAAAACGGATTATCACACTTTTTTTGCCTCCGGTAGCCGCCGCTTTATCGATTGCAGTCTGTATGCGTTGTGTTGCATCCTCTTTGTCGGAAGCCGCCGCTACATTAATAACCACGGCGGCACGGACATTCATACATAGTACAGCTAAGATTATGATTGAAAGAAGTTTTTTCATAACAATGGTATTTTCTGCAAAAATAGTCATTAATTTTTGTCCGCACAAAAAGAAGCCGATGTCGCAATGACACCGGCTTCGGAAGTTTTGTTTATCCGTGTTCTTATTTGAAGACTACTTTGCTTACGCTGTTGCCCTGACGGCGGATATATAAACCGGTAGTGGGATTCGCAACGCGCACGCCCTGGAGATTATAGTACTCTACGGGAGCGTTTTCATCAACTTCAACATCTGTAACACCGGCAGCGATAACATCGTAATAGTCGCTGAACACTACATGTTCGCGGTTTTCTGGAACGTTACCATCATAAGAGCTACGAACAGTGTATTCCAGCGGATAGCCGTGAGTCGCATCGTAAGTTACATCGGCGGTCGTCTCGTTCTGGGAGTCGATGCCGTTGGCTTTGTCGCCGTCTATATAGCTGAGATAGCTTTCTTTCAGCACGATGCCGTAAGCGTCGTAAATTTTGGTCTCTACTTCGAGCTGAGGATCATCGGGCACGCAAGTATCGGTATCATCGTCATAGTCATAGTCGATTTCAAACTCCTCGTTGGTATAGCTGCCGTTGGCGTCGAGAACGGTATAATCTTGAGACATGTAAAGTGCGCCGTTCATTGTGGCTGTAATCTTGAATCCGGCGTTCTCAGCCTTGTATTCCACATTGTAATAGATATCACCAGCATAAGGATAGGTGTAGGCGGCAACACCTTTGGCGCTCTTTATGCGGTTGGCGCCGAGGAAGAATTCGGCATCGTCGGTATCTATGTCCACAATCTGACCGTCGGTGCGGTCCCATACAATGTCGACAAGTTCGGCTTCGGGCATGGGTTGCTGATCTTCATAGTAGTATATCTTGATTGTATTGGCTTTCTTGTCGGAGCCGTATCCGATTTCAACAAGGCTTTCGTTTTGCCACTCCTGTGTCTCGGAATAAGGGCTGTACCATTGTTCCTGGATTTGAGTGATATTGTTGTCGGCATTGCGTGTGATTACGGTGCGGTTATCGTTTGCAAGTTCCCATTTGTTATCATTATATTGGTATTGCTTCTCTTCTGTTACAAAATTCTTCACAATAGTGTCGTAGGTGAACTCAGTTTTTTCTGTGGGAACAACGGGTCCATCGATACCATAGTAACGAATGATACGAATGCAGCGGCCATCGGCATCATATTCATATTCAGTTTTGTTGTAAATATCAGATTCAGATGTAATCTGCCCGGCGTTGTTGTATGTGTAGGTCGTTGTATTGGGTTCTCCCCAGTTGCCGGTCATAGTATCCCAGTCGGTAATCTCCCAGTACGCTGTGGATATTTTTGTAGCCCGCCACATTGTGCCCTGTGCGGTTTTCGCAAGTGCCTTACGGTTTTTGACAATGGTTTCAGATACACTTTTCTTGCCTATTTTTATAAAACGAGGATTGGTGGTGTTGGCGGCCATAGAGATGGCGCAGAGAACAGTTGCGCCGCTTAGAAGTATAAATTTCTTCATAAATTGAGATTTAAATACACTGCAAAGGTAATAATTTTGCGGCAAACTGCAAGAGCCCGAAACGGATGCTTCGGGCTCTTACAGATGTAGATTTCTATGCCTATTGCCTGGAGAGAGGTGCCGTCGGTAGCACTTTCAGCCTCCGACCGTGTGGATTTCTATCCCTCGACGCCGACTGGCGGCAATTTATGGCTTTGTAAGTATAACAATTATAGCCCTGGCATTGTTCCGCGGCGGATATTGCGATAATAAATATATATTCGTAACTTTGCGCTACTATGGCAAATGCAGAAAAACTGACACTTCACAGAGCTTCCGGTGATGATTTCGAGGCTTATTATCGGCTGAAATGCGATCCCGAGGCCATAAAGTGGTCCGGATTTGCTTCGGCGCCGGATTATATGCGTCTGAAGGCTCATTTCAAGGCCCTTGTATGTTCTGATAAGCTCGTTTTTTTTCTGAAAGATAACGACCGGATTGTCGGATATTGTCAGATTTCAACAGACGGCTCTGTAGCCGAAGTTGACGGATACAGCGTCCTTTCCGACTATGCCGGCAAAGGTTACGGCACTCGCTTGTTAGCAATGGTTATAGACGAGTTGCGAGCCTCGCCGTGCGACCGAATCATTGCCAGGGTATCGGAGAAGAACCTTGCGTCGATTAAATGTTTCAGCCGCAACGGATTTACTGTCGACGAAACCGTTGTACCGCAGCCGGTAGAGCTGAAAGCACTCGGGAGAACTGATAATTTCATCACCGTTTCGCGTGAAATCGGGCCGCGATACAAGGTTGCGGTAATTACTGCGGCGCGGTCGGAATACGGGTTGCTGCGCTGGCTCATAACCGACATGGAGCGCGACGCCGATATAGATTGCGTTCTCATAGCCGCCGGGGCACATCTGTCGCCGGAACAAGGCATGACGGTGAATCAGATTATAGACGACGGCCATAAGATTGCGCACAAAGTAGATTTTTTGCTGTCGAATGAAAACGAAGTAGGCGTTGCAAAATCCAACGGACGGGCGGCTATTGCTTTCGCCGATGTCCTCGGCGAGGAGCGTCCCGATATTGTAGTTGTTCTCGGCGACAGATACGAACTGCTCGGTATCTGTTCTACGGCATTGCTGCTCGGAATTCCGATCGCACATATTTCGGGAGGAGACGTTACAGAAGGCGCCATAGACAATCAGGTACGAAATGCCGTTACCATGATGGCCGATATTCACTTCCCCGGCACACAGGAATCTGCCGACAACATTGCGCGTATGCGTGGTGGTACCGATTTCATCTATAACGTCGGAGAACCGGGCCTTGACAGTTTTATACGTGAAAAACGGATGTCCCGTGCAGAACTTGCCGAATCGCTGAATATCGATCCGGATAAAAAATGGATTCTCTGCACCCTGCATCCCGAGACGCGCCGCCCTATACCTTTCTCCCTCGAAATGGCCGATAATCTGATGGCAGCATTGAAAACAGTGCCCGACGCTCAGGTGATTGTCAGTGCGGCCAATGTCGATGCCGGAGGCGAGGCTATGAACGATATTTACAAGGACGCGTCCGCCGGGAACGATAATTTTATCTTCGTTCATTCGTTGGGGCACAGGCGCTATCTTTCTTTCATGAACGAGGCATGGGCTGTAGTAGGGAATTCTTCCAGCGGTATCGTGGAAGCTCCGTTCCTCGGTATTCCGGTTATCAATATCGGCTCGCGGCAGCAGGGACGACATATATGTACCAATGTAGTAAATTCGGGTACTTCTTACGACGAGATTTGCAAGGCTCTTGCTGCGATACCGCCTCAACGCCTCGAACCGGATTGTTATTTCGGCGACGGTCATACGTCGGTGCGGATAAAAGAACATATAAAAGATTATTTGCGATGCTTCAGAAAGTGATTGGCGGCGAAATGGAGATTGCCCACGATGCCCCGGTGCGATGCCTGCTGTCGCCGGAGGATATCGCCGGTCTGGGCACAGCGTATTCATCGGGCCGTAGTGCGTTGCTGGCAATTCTGCGACACATATCGGGCAGGGGAGTGCGCAGAGTGTTCCTGCCGGATTATCTTTGTGCTTCGGTTGTCGAAACTGTCCGTTTTGCCGGTCTGGCCTATGAGTTTTATAATCTCGACGCATCTCTGATGCCTGCCGCCGGTCTTGCGGAACGTACTTCGGATTCTGATGCCGTTCTCCTTATTAATTATTTCGGCATGCAGGACCACTCCGCTACTGTGCGCCATTTACGCAGTGCCGGCAATGCCGTGATTATCGAGGATGATGTGCAGGCTTTCTACAGTTATCAGAATCCAAAGACCGACAATGCCGACTATCGCTTTACGAGTCTGCGCAAATGGTTCCCGGTGCCGGATGGCGGCCTCGCAATGGCGTCAGATGGTACTGCACTTCCTGCGTTCTCCCGCGAGAATCTTTTCTGGGTGTACAAGTACAGCGGTCTGTTGCTGAAGGGCGCCGGGAGCGGCGGTGATGATTCGCTGTTCCTCGATATCCTTCGCAAGGGTGAGCAGATGATAGATTCTGAAATTGAATGCGCCGTTTCCGACTGCACCATCCGCCTCTTTGCCGGAGTGGATATTGTCGCCGCCGCGCAAAAACGTCGTACAAATGCCGCTTCCCTTCAGGAAGGGCTGCGGAATATCGGTATAACTCCACTTTTACAGCAGTCAGGTGGCGATGTCCCGTTCTTCATTCCCGTTTGTCTCGCCAACCGCGACGAAGTACGCGCGAAAATGTTTGAAAACAACATATTCTGCCCTGTACACTGGCCGCTTGAGGGTCTTCCTCTGCAAACAGGCGCACGCTTGGAGGCACATGAGCTGTCGCTGATTGCAGACCAGCGTTATAGCGAGACCGATATGGCCCGAATACTTGAAATATTAAGTAAATACGCTCGTCAATGATAACGGAGAAATGGAATAACTACCTCGACATGCTCGCTCCCTCGGAAAAAGACGTGTATTTTACTGAGGAATATCATTCGCTGTGTGCTACCGAGGCCGACACGCCACGAGCATTCGTATATCGGAGTGGCGACAAGGTTTTGCTGTTCCCCTTCCTCTCGCGGACAATGGTGATGGCCGACGGTACGGTGGTGAAAGATTTCGAGAGTGCGTACGGCTACGGCGGACCTATCTCCAATACTACGGATTCTGTTTTCATACGTCGCGCTATGGAGGAAATGAGCGCAGAGGCTGTTGCCGACGGCTATATTGCCGGTTTTGTGCGATTCCATCCGCTGCTTGGCAATCACAGTCTTGCCGGAACGCTATGCACGCCGTTATTCAACCGCCATACAGTCGCAATCAATCTTGACGGCAGCGAAAATGATATATGGCTGAACGAGATACATACGCAGAACCGCAATGTTATCAGAAAAGCCGCAAAGTCCGGTCTTGTTTTCAACGCAGATTATTCTTTTACGGCTCTTGACGATTTCAGACGTCTCTACCGCGCAACAATGGATAAGCTTTCGGCCGACGGATTTTATTATTTCGATAACAACTATTTTGAACGATTCCGCACACTGCTGCCGGACAGTTTCATCGGCACTGTGTCGCATTACGAAAAGGTTATTGCAGCAGCTATTTTCATGCACTCCGGTCCCTACGGCCATTATCATCTCTCGGGGAGCGATGTGGATTATCTGAAACTATCGCCGAACAATTTCATGCTGTGGAATGCGGCGTTAGAGCTTAAGAAACACGGTGTGCGCCTGTTCCATCTCGGCGGTGGTACCGACGGGTCGCCTGATAATTCGCTCTTCCGTTTCAAGCACCGTTTTTCCAAGGAACTTATGGACTTCCATATAGGCAAGATAATATTCAACAAGCCTGAATATGACCGCGTCTGCGCTATGTGGGCTGCCGATAATCCTGAAAAAGAGGCTTTGTACGGGTCAAGATTGCTGAAATACAGATATTAAACGATAAACAGCTCAAAAATGAGGACATATATAATCGCCGAGGCAGGCGTAAACCATAACGGAGATTTGCAGCTCGCGCTGCAGTTGTGCGACGCCGCCCGCGCTGCCGGTGTCGACGCCGTAAAGTTCCAGACGTGGAAAACCGAAAAGATTGTGAGCCGCGAGACCGCAACTGCCGACTATCAGGCCCGCAACACGGGCGATGCCGCACAAAGCCAGTTCGACATGCTCAAAAAATTAGAACTGCGGTACGAGGATTTCAGAGTGATACAGGAGCATTGCAAAAAAATAGGAATCCAGTTTCTTTCGACTCCCGACGAGAGCGAAAGCCTGGCCTTCCTTGCCAATGACCTCAAACTGCCGCTTATAAAAATCGGTTCAGGCGAGGTTACCAATATTCCGTATCTTCGCGAGATAGCATCATACCGCTTGCCCGTAATTTTGTCTACCGGTATGTCTACCCTCGCTCAGGTTGCAGTGGCATACGATACCCTTGTGCAGAACGGCGCCACGGAGGTTACATTGCTGCATTGCACCACAAACTATCCGTGTCCATACGACGAGGTCAATCTACGGGCAATGCAGACGCTCAAGGCAGCTTTTAATTGCCCTGTGGGCTATTCCGACCATACTTTGGGTATATCTGTACCCGTCGCTGCAGTTGCGATGGGTGCCACAGTAATTGAAAAACATTTCACGCTTGACCGCAACATGCCTGGCCCCGACCATAAGGCATCGCTCGATCCCGTTGAACTTGCCGCAATGGTAAAGGCTATACGTGAAGTAGAGGCAGCGCTGGGCGACGGTGTGAAGCGTCCGAACAAATCGGAAGTCGAAATATCGAAAGTAGTACAGAAGTCTATTGTGGCTAAACGCCCTATCCGCAAAGGTGAGGTATTTTCGGCCGATAATCTAACCGTAAAGCGCACTGGCACAGGTCTTGGCGCTGTATACTGGGATATGGTCGCTGGCCTTGTGGCAGATGCCGATTATGCCGTGGACGAGCCTGTGCGTGTGCAGACCAGGTAATTCACTTTGTCGGCAGGAATGTGAAGCATACAGCGCCTACAAGACAGAGGAACGCCGCTATGTGGTTCCATTGCAGACGCTGGCCCTGAAAGAGAAACATGGCAACAATGGTGAATACCGTAAGCGTTATCACCTCCTGAATTATTTTCAGCTGGAACAGGGAGAACGGTCCGCCGTTCTCCTGGAAGCCTATTCGGTTTGCGGGAACCATAAAGCAGTACTCCAGCAGCGCTATTCCCCACGAGAACAGTATCACGGCAAACAGCGGCCAGTTGCGCGACAGACCGCTTGTTTGTAATTTAAGATGGCCGTACCATGCGAATGTCATGAATACGTTGGAGATTATAAGAAGGATGATAGTGGCTAATGCTGATTTCATAATCCTAAATTTTGCGCAAAATTAGTTCTTTTTCTCCAAACTCGGCCTACTCCGTTTCAAATTTAGAGTATTGTGTCGTTATTATTTTTCTGTCGATTATAGCGTTGCTTACATATATATTTAGTAAATCTGCGATGTAAGAGTATCGACCTTTTCGCGACATTTTGAATAATAAGAATAGAAAAACAATAGGTATGAACAAACTTTTAGGTACGTTAATTGCATTTGTTGCTATTACGGGTGTTTCTTGCAGCGATGACGATGAACCTCAAATTCCGGCTAACGCCATCCAGTTGAACATGATGATTGGAGATAGTGAATCCACTATTGGCGGGTCGGATGTTTACATCAATACATCTGTTAATTTCACAACAAATAATTGCGGTATTGCCGATCTTGGAAAGAAAGGCAGTTTAAATCAAAATCCCAATCTTTCTCAAATCGCTCAGCAGGTTGCAGTCACGCCGGGTAATTTCTATCAGATTACCCTTGCCGGAGATATCCGGACAATAGCCGGTGCCCGCGCACTTCCCATAAAATCCAACTACTATAATGTATATGTAGATTCGTGGATTTATGATAAGGATAACGATATAAGCGGTGCGAAAGTAAGATATGCCGAATGTTTTCCAAACGTATATACAAATGTTCTCCCTGAATGGGGTACAGCATTTCCTGTTTACTTGAAATCATGGGATAGTTCTGTATACGGAGAGTATGCGACATATACCTTCGACAAGAACGTAAAAATTGATTCCGGATATACCGTATATGCTTCAGAAGAAGGGAATACTGATTTACGGGATAACATACAGGTTACTGTTCAGAACAATGAAATAAAGTTCTCAAACTCATCATATACTCCCTATGGCAAAGCAGAAGTTATAGTGAATATAAGATATGAAAGCTTATACACACAAGTTCATTTCCTTGTAACTTCGTCAATTATGTAAGACTATTTTTGAATTAATGATTTGATATCTAATTAAAAGGGAACCACAAGTTTTTGCCAGTGGTTCCCTTTTAATTATTTGATTTCGAAGTCTTTGTCCTGCATACTCTCTTATGAGAGGAAATCGTTGATGCCGGCGGCTGCAGCGCGTCCCGAGGCGATGGCCCGTACCACCAGGGAAGCGCCGGAGGCAACGTCGCCGGCGGCGAATACTTTAGCTACGTTTGTTGCACGAGTGGTGTCGTCGGCACGCACATTGCCTCGTGCGTCTTTTTCAACGCCTGACTGGTCAAGCAGACCTTCGGCCACGGGGCCGGTGAAACCCATTGCCAAAAGTACAAGGTCTGCCTTGATAGTATGTTTACGGCCGGTGTGCACTAATTTTGGACGTCCGCCGGAAGGATCGTTTTCCCATAGCACTTCTTCAACCTCGGCCTGAGCCACTTTTCCGTCGTTGCCGGCTATAAAACGCGTGGTGTCGAGAAGCCAACGGCGGTCGCATCCTTCCTGATGGCTGCTGGTGGTTTTGAGAACAACGGGCCAATAGGGCCACGGTGTCGCGGGATTTTCGTTCACCGGAGGCTTGGGCATAATCTCTATCTGTGTTACCGAGAGGGCGCCCTGACGGTGTGCGGTACCTACACAGTCGCTGCCCGTATCGCCGCCGCCGATTACAAGCACATTCTTCCCTCGGGCACTGATACGGTTCCCTTCGGCTACCTCGGTACCGGCATTTACACGGTTCTGCTGCTGCAGAAACTCGAGTGCGAAGTGTACGCCTGGCAGGTCGCGTCCTTCCACATTCAGATTCCTCGGCACTTCGGCACCCATAGCAAGACACACGGCGTCGTAGCCTTCGAGAAGCTCTTTTGCAGTAATATCTTTGCCGACATGCACGCCGCAACGGAATTCCACGCCTTCGGCCTCCATAAGGGCTATGCGTCGGTCAATAACAGCTTTGTCGAGCTTGAAATCTGGTATGCCGAAGCGCAGCAGGCCGCCGGGAGCCTCGTTTTTCTCGAAAACGGTTACCGAATGACCGCTGTGATTGAGGCGATTGGCACATGCGAGGCCGGCAGGGCCGGAACCGATAACGGCGACGCGCTTGCCGGTGCGGGTACGGGGAGGACAGGGTTTTATGCGTCCTTCGGCGAAAGCCGTCTCTACTATGGCAAGTTCGTTTTCGCGTACCGTAACAGGCTGATGGCTGCGGTTAAGCACGCATCCTTTCTCGCATAGGGCGGGGCATACGCGGCCTGTGAACTCGGGAAAGTCGTCTGTTGCCGACAGCAGGCGGTATGCGCCCTCAATGTCATTTTTGTATAGGCGGTCCTGCCATTCGGGCTGGCGGTTGCCTAAGGGGCAGCTCCAGTGGCAGAACGGCGTGCCGCAGTCCATACACCGCGAGGCCTGTTCGCGCCGTTCCACGGGGTTGAGCCTCATTTCCACTTCGTTGTAGTCGCGGACGCGTTCGTCAACAGGGCGATAGCCGCCCTCTTTTCGGTTTACGGTCATGAATGCTTTGGGATTTCCCATTATATGTTGTGTTTACGGGTTCAACTTTGATGTTTTTTTGCTTTTGCTGCTTCAAGCACTTTCTTGTACTCCACAGGAATCACTTTAAGGAACTGTGGAACATATTCGTCCCAGTTGTCGAGCATGCGTGCCGCCAACGGCGAGCGTGTGTGCTTGTAGTGTGCCGATATAAGCCTGTGCAGCTCACGGTTGTCGGCAACGTCCTCTATCAGCGACAGTTCCACCATTTCCATGTTGCAGAAATAATCGAAGTCGCCGTTCGGGTTCCACACGTATGCGATGCCGCCGCTCATGCCGGCTGCGAAATTGCGGCCCGTGGTGCCGAGAACAACAGTCCGGCCTCCTGTCATGTATTCGCAGCAATGGTCGCCGACGCCCTCCACGACGGCAGTAGCGCCGGAGTTACGGACGCAGAAACGTTCACCCACGCGACCGTTGATGTATACTTCGCCGGATGTCGCGCCGTATAGGATGGTGTTTCCGGCTATGATGTTGTCCTCGGGAGCAAAAGTAGAACCTTCGGGCGGAACAATCACAATCTTGCCGCCGGAGAGCGATTTGCCAACGTAGTCGTTGGCGTCGCCTACAAGGCGGAAGCACACACCGTGGGGCAGGAATGCTCCGAAGCTCTGTCCGGAAGCACCCTTGAACGTGCAGCGCACTGTGTCGGCAGGCAGACCTTCCTCGCCGAATTTTTTTGCAATCTCGCCGGAGAGCATGGCGCCTGTGGCGCGGTCGGTATTTTTAATTGGGAATTCGAGGTCTACCATCATGCCCGAGGTGAGAGCAGGGTAGGCGCGTGATATTATTTCGCGGTCGAGTACCTTGTAGATTTCGTGTGCCTGCCGTGCGGTGTTGAGTATGGAATTGACAGCAGCTTCGGATGGCATGTATAGGATGTTGGCGAGGTCGAGTCCCGGAGCGAATTCGGCGACTGTTTCCTTTTTCACCTGCAGGAGGTCGGCGCGGCCGATGATATCGTCCAGACGGCGGATTCCCAGGCTTGCCATTGTCTGCCTTATGTCGCGGGCGAGGAAACGGAAAAAGTTTACAACATATTCCGATCGTCCTATGAAGCGTTTGCGCAGTTCCTCGCTCTGTGTGGCCACTCCCATAGGGCAGGTGTTCATGTGGCATTTGCGCATCATCACGCATCCGAGTACAATAAGGATACTTGTGGCGAAGCCGAATTCTTCGGCGCCGAGCATAGCCATTACAAGCACGTCGCGTCCGGTTTTCAGCTGTCCGTCGGCCTGTAGCTTCACCAGCCCGCGCAGATTGTTCATTACCAGTGTCTGCTGGGTCTCAGCAAGACCTATTTCCACAGGAACGCCCGCATAGCGGATGGAACTTACGGGAGATGCTCCGGTGCCTCCGTCGCTGCCGCTGATGGTGATAAGATCGCTCTTGGCTTTTGCCACGCCGGCAGCGATTGTGCCAACGCCGCTTTCTGCAACGAGTTTAACGCTCACTTTTGCGCACGGATTAACGTTCTTGAGGTCGAATATAAGCTGCGCAAGGTCTTCGATAGAATATATGTCGTGGTGCGGTGGCGGCGATATAAGGGTGAGGCCGGCTATAGAGCGTCGTGTACGTGCGATAATCTCGTCTACCTTGAATCCCGGCAGCTGACCGCCTTCGCCCGGTTTTGCTCCCTGGGCAATCTTTATCTGTATTTCGTCGGCATTCACGAGGTATTCGGCAGTAACTCCGAATCGGCCCGATGCAACCTGTTTTATGGCCGAACGGGCCGGAGTGGAGAAGCGTGCCGAATCCTCGCCGCCTTCGCCGGTGTTGGATCGTGCGCCGATGGTATTCATTGCAATTGCTATGGCCTCGTGCGCCTCGCGGCTGATGGCGCCGAACGACATTGCCCCTGTTACGAAGCGGCGCATGATGTCTTCCTCCGGCTCAACCTCATCTACCGGTATGGGGTTGCCCTTTTTGAATTCGAGGAAGTCGCGGATAAAGAGAGGTTCCTTTTTTTCGTCGACCAAGTGTGTGAATTCCTTGAACTTGCCGAAGTCGTTGAGCTTTGTTGCAAGCTGCAGTGTGGCTATCGTTTCCGGATTCCATGCGTGCTGCTCACCGTCGCGGCGGTATGCGTATTGGCCAACGAAAGGTAGCGGAGCCTCGGGGTCGGTTTGCTGTCCGAATGCGCGTGCATGTGCTTCGAGTATGTCTACTGCAATTTCCGACGTGTCTTTGCCACCGATTTTACTTTCGGTGTCGCCGAGATAGCGTTGACATAGACCGTTGTTAAGTCCTATCGCTTCGAACAGCTGCGCGCCCTTATATGATGTAATGGTGGATATGCCCATCTTGGACATAACTTTCAGCAGTCCCTTGTCTACGGCTTTCACGAAGTTTGTGGCGGCGGTGTTGAAATCAAGCTGCAGTTCGCGGCGCTTAACAAGGTCGTCGAGCACGGCGAAAGCAAGGTACGGATTAATGGCCGAAGCTCCGTAGCCCACGAGCAGTGCGAAGTGCATTACCTCGCGTGCCTCGGCAGTCTCGATAACAAGCGCCGTCTGTACGCGTTTTTTCTTTTCTATAAGATGGTGGTGTACCGCTGAAGTTGCCAGAAGCGACGGAATAGGCGCGTTCTGCGCATCGACGCCACGGTCCGACAGAATTACGTAGTTGCAGCCTTCGTCGACGGCCTTCTCGGCATCGGCGCACAGGCGCTCTATGCCGCGTTCAAGCCCTTCGGCACCCTCGGCCACAGGGAAGGTCATATCTAACTTGCGTGTGTTGAATCCCTTGTAGCGCAGGTTGCACAGCAGGTCAAGTTCGCGGTTGGTGATGATAGGACGTTTGAGAAGCACCATCTTGCACATGTCGGGCGACAGTTCTATCAGCGAGAGCTTGACGGCACCGATATAGCTGTCGAGGCTCATGACAAGTTCCTCGCGCAGAGGGTCGATGGGAGGGTTGGTAACCTGGGCGAAGTGCTGCCGGAAGTAGTTGTAGAACAACTGTGGCTTACGCGAGAACAGTGCTACAGGAGTATCCTTGCCCATCGAGCTTACGGGTTCCTTGGCATCGGTTGCCATAGGGGTGATTATTTTCTCCACCTCCTCGCGGTTGTAGAGGAAAGCTGTCTCCAGCCGGTGCAGATCGGGTACCGATACAGGAATCTGGCGACCGGAGGTTATGGAGTCGAGGCTGATGCGGTTGCGTCCCAGCCAGTCGCGGTACGGGAACTCCGAGGCAAGCTTTGCTTTAAGTTCTTCATCGTGATATATGCGACCTTCCTGCATGTCTACCATCATCATTTTGCCAGGGCGCAGGCGTCCTTTGCATTTTATTTCGGATGGGTCGAAAGGCAGCACGCCCATTTCAGAGGCCATTACGACGGTGTCGTTGTTCGTAATCAGATATCGTGCCGGGCGCAGACCGTTTCGGTCCAGCATTCCGCCTGCGTAGCGACCATCGCTGAAGAGCAGGGCTGCCGGGCCGTCCCATGCCTCCATAAGGATGGAATGGTATTCGTAGAAAGCCTTCAGTTCAGGCGATATGGGGTTCTTGTCGTTGAAGGATTCCGGCACAAGCATTGCCAGAGCGTGAGGTAGCGACATTCCGGCCATAACGAAATACTCCAGTACGTTGTCCAGAGAAGCCGAATCGCTCATGCGAGGCTGTATCACCGGCGTAAGGTCTCGGCCCATGAACGGTTCTGCCGTCAGCATGCTCTCGCGGGCTTTCATCCACAGGCGGTTACCCTGTATGGTGTTTATCTCGCCGTTGTGTCCGAGCAGTCGGAATGGCTGTGCCAGCGCCCATGTGGGGAATGTGTTGGTGGAGAAACGGGAATGTACCAGAGCCATCGCTGTGGTGAACCTGGGATTCATCAGGTCGGGGTAGTAGTAGCGCAACTGGAGGCTGGAGAGCATGCCTTTGTATATGATGGTCCGCGACGACAGCGAGACGATGTAGAAATCGTTTTTCCCAGGTATGCCCGAGGCGGCTACTTTCCGCTCCACACTTTTGCGCAGAAGGTACAGCGGCACCTCTATAGGGTTGTTGGTTTCCTCGTCGGAAATGAAAATCTGTTTTATATCCGGTTCCGCCATTCGGGCAACTTCGCCGAGCTGTGCGTTGTTGGTAGGCACATCGCGTACCGCCATCAGTTTAAGGCCCAGTCCGAGAGCTTCACGCTCGATGATATCAAGAATAATCTGCTGGCTTTCCGTGTCCTGTGGCAGGAAAACCAGTCCGGTGCCGTAGCGGCCTTTTTCGGGAACGGGAATGCCTTGCAACAGAATGAATTCGTGAGGTACCTGCACCATTATTCCGGCGCCGTCGCCGGTTTTGGGGTCGGCGCCTTCGGCGCCGCGGTGTACCATGTGCTCCAGCACTTGCAGGCCTTGCTCGACAAGACGGTGGCTTTTTATTCCGTTAACGTTCACCAACAGTCCTACGCCGCAGGCATCATGCTCATGACGAGGGTTATACAGACCGCAATGGCCTTCATGAAGTCCTTTCATAAAACAAATTTTCTTTTAGCGGTGCAAAATTAGCAAATTTCCATAGAATACCCAAATTCACCTACGATAAAATCGTGAATTTAAAGAAATGCTGACAAAGTGAGAGTTTAGTCAAGCCGAAACACAATCCGTTGCACGCCGTCGGCATAGCGCGAGCTGGAGATGCGGAAAGCACCTATATCACCAGTGTGGCTGACGTGTGTTCCGGCGCACAGACATTCGTCGAAATCGCCTATGCGGACCACACGCACGGTGTCTGTGGCATCCTCTGGTAACCGCGACAGATCGAAGCGCTCGGCAGCATCGGCTTTAGGGATGTAATCGATGCTTACGGCAACATCAGCAGCCACCGCTGCGTTCACATATGCTTCCAGGCTACGTAATTCGGCCTCTGTAAGCTGCCGGGGCATGTGATAGTCCAGCTTGGATTTCTTGCGTTCCACATGTGCGCTGAAAGCGCGGCCACAGCCGAAGCGGCGAGCCATTTCTCCGTTCAGCAGGTGTTCCGCAGTGTGCATTGGAGGGAATTCTTCTTTATTGTGAGGGTTCAGAACAGGTTCTTCCATAACAAACGGCATTTAATTAGCGTTGATTTAGCAAAGATAAGCAAAGTTTTCTTATTTGAGGCAATCGGCTTTTTGTTTAATTTTGCAACGGAAACTCCGACATATTTTCGGTTTCCTCAGTGAACTATGAAAGATATAAGCAAATGCGGCGTAACACCGCTGTATATGAATCCGGAAGCTCCGGTAGAGGAGAGGGTGGAAGACGCCCTGCGACGCCTCACGCTCGAGGAAAAGGTAGCACTGTGCCACGCGCAGAGCAAGTTTTCGTCGCCTGGTGTGGCGCGTTTGGGTATTCCCGAGCTTTGGATGAGCGACGGTCCGCATGGTGTGCGGGCCGAAATAAACTGGAACGACTGGGCGTATGCCGGCCATACAAACGACGCCATCACCGCCTTTCCTGCGCTGACGGCATTGGCTGCTACATGGAACCGGAAGCTCGCTGCAGAGTATGGTAAATGTCTGGGCGAAGAGGCTCTGTACAGGGAGAAGGACGTTATTCTCGGGCCTGGGCTGAACATATACCGCACGCCGCTGAACGGCAGGAACTTCGAATACATGGGAGAAGACCCGTATCTGGCCGGAGAGATGGCGGTGCCATATATCAGGGCATTGCAAAATAATGGCGTGGCTGCGTGCCTGAAACATTTCGCACTCAACAATCAGGAAAAATGGCGAGGCAATGTGGAGGTGAGACTTTCCGACCGTGCGTTGTACGAAATTTATCTGCCAGCATTCCGTAAAGCTATTGAGGAAGGCGGCGCATGGGCCGTAATGGGCGCGTACAACAGGATATGGGGTGAGCACTGTTGCCACAACAGGCGCCTGCTGAAAGATATTCTGCGTGGCGAGTGGAACTTCGACGGCGTTGTGATAACCGACTGGGGAGGTGCCCACGATACGCGCCAGGCTGCTCTGAATGGTCTTGACCTCGAGATGGGTTCGTTTACAAACGGTCTTACCAAAGAAGCGGAGTTCACCTATAACGATTACTATCTTGCCGACCCGTATCTGAGAATGATGCGCAGCGGCGAAATACCTGAAGCGACCGTCGACGAAAAGGCCCGCAATATCCTGCGTCTGATTTTCCGCACGGCAATGAACACGCGCAAGCCGTTCGGAGCTGTAGCATCGCAGGAGCATTACGATGTGGCGCGTGAAATTGGCGACGAAGCCATTGTGTTGCTGAAGAACAACGGTATCCTGCCATTGCCGTCCGGCAGATACATGCGTATTCTTGTTGTGGGCGAGAACGCCACAAAAAGGCTCAACGAAGGCGGCGGCTCGTCAGAGCTTAAAGCAAAGGATATGTTCTCGCCGCTGGACGCTCTTAAAACTGTTTATGGCGATGCTGTAAGCTATGCCGAGGGCTATCGCACAGGACCTTTTGAATATGACCACGAACACCTTGTGCCACAGGGTATCATGGACGAGCTTCACAAGCAGGCCGTGGAGATGGCGCGCGATGCCGATGTCGTGATATACATAGGAGGCCTCAACAAGAACGCTTTTCAGGATTGCGAGAGCACCGACCGCTATCAGTACAGTCTGCCGTGGAACCAGGACAGGCTTATCGAAGACCTTGCCGCGGCATGTCCCAATCTTATTGTGGCCAATATCGCGGGCAACGCATATGCCATGCCCTGGCTTGATAAAGTCGCTGCGGTGCTACAGAGCTGGTACCTCGGCACAATGACAGGACCATCGATGGCCGACGTTATCTCGGGTGCCGTGAATCCGAGCGGCAGGCTGCCTTTTACGTTTCCCGAGAAAATCGACGACAACTGCGCCGCATATTTCGGTGAGGTCGCTTACCCCGGTATCGAGGGCGATACGGCGGGCAATGCCGTTGCCGATCTCAAGGGTGCCGATGTGAGCGCCGGAAACGACCCGATAGTGGAGTACCGTGAGGATATTTTTGTGGGCTACCGTTGGCACGATACCAGGAATATCAGGCCGCTGTTTCCGTTTGGATTTGGGCTGAGTTATACCACATTTGCTTACGGCGCGCCTAAGATGTCGGCACATACCATGAGCCAGGAGGGCACCATCACCATAACAGTGCCCGTTACAAACACCGGAAGTATGGCCGGAAAGGATGTTGTTCAGTTGTATACGGCCGAACTTGCACCGCGTCTGCCGCGACCGGTCAAGGAGCTTAAAGGTTTCGAGAAAGTGAACCTTCAACCCGGGGAGACAAAAGAGGTAAGATTCATTGTGCGGGCTTCAGAAATAGGTTATTTCGATCCGGAAATTCATGCGTGGCGTACCGATTGCGGCAAATACGAGGCGTATATCGCCGCCTCTTGCGCCGACATCCGGGCTACCGTGCCTTTCGAGGTCATGTGAGCCTGATGAAGTAGTGCGTACTCCAGAATGGGCTGGCGCTCCATCCTTCGCCCGGTATCGCGGGCGCGTAGCACCCCGGGAACAAGGTTATGACACTATGCGTTGTGGCATCCATAACAAGATGTGCCTCGCGGGTAGGGTTCATCGCAGCACACGGCACAGTCCGTACAATATACGGGCCGCGCTTATCCTCGCGTATGCCGGCGCGCATGCTATCTGTCAGTTCGTCTTCGGACAATATGCCTGTAAGTCCTACGGGTTGCTGAAATATGGCATGCACCATCACTTTGCCATCCACATTATCTGTTTTTACAGCATTCCTGAGTATTGCCTCTACAACCTCGGCCACACTGTCGGCAAAGAATTTCGAGCCGGGGCGCGCAAGCATGGCGTTTATCTCGGCAGCAGTGCGTCCGGAGGCCTCAATCGTTGCCTTTTCCGGGGTGCATAGCTTGCTGAAGTGCCCTAAACAATGAAAAAGACTGTCGGCGGACAGCATATAGTTTTTATCCATTGCGCTGAAATATTCTTCTGAAAATAAAGACCAAAAGAATCGCTCCCAAAAGCGACATCGACAACCAGCGGCTCAAAAACTCGGTAATGGAAAAATATTTATTCAGGAACTCCGAGAAATCGAAAAGCACCGAAAGCGCCGAAACGACGGCAAGGGTTGTCAGCAGTGAGTTTGTCAGTCTTTCGGCCCGCTTATCGCTTTGTTCCGATGCTTCCTCCACAAGTTTGGCAAGATTCTCTCGTTCCTTGGACAGCTCCATTCCTCTGTCTATGGCCTCGAATATCATTTGCGGAAGGAAGTTATAGCTTATCTGCGTGAACGAGTACCAATGCTTGTTGTTCACCGTTTTATGCAACTGTTTTCTAAGATACATGGTGTTGTCGCTGGAGCGGAAAGCGCGGTTGATATTGAACAGAATTATTTTCTGATACAGGCAGTTGAGGTAAATGAACCGGAAATAACCGTCGATGCGGATATCCCATTGGCATGTGTTGTCGCCAAGGATGGTGAATGTGTCTACCAGCGCCAGAGCGCTCCAGTTGGAAAATGCTGCGACGCGGTTTTCCTTGATTGTCTTTTCAAAGTATGACTTGTCGGGACGATCTTTGGCCTGGTTGCTGTTCGTCGACCCGTACTTGAGCAGGCTACCGTATTCAAAGAGGCGCTCGTCGGTGATATTATCCGACTGTATGTGCTGGAAAATTTTTGCTTTGTTACCGCTGTAAACAAGGTCGCCGATAGAGTGATGCAGGGAGTATTTCAGAAATTCATTATATACAGGCATGAATTCGGAGCGGAAATTTCGGAGCGCCTGCTGGGTGTCGGCGACAATTTCTTTAGGCGCCTCGTATTCGGCTTTAAGCGCCCATATACATACGCCGTCGGGCATGAAGAACAGGTGCAGATGCGGAACTTGTACTTCAATTGTATTATTGCTTGTTTTATAACTGAAAGTAGCGTCGACAAATTTGCACAGATGCTTTTTCCCGCTGTAACCGCTGCACAGTTTTACCATATTGCCGGCCTCGCCGGTATGGTTCGCCATCGAATTGATGAAGGTGGAGTAATATATGCCTGTGAGGACGTTATAGTCGTCGGTTACTTCCTGTCCTTTGGCTTTGGTCTCCTCGGTCTGTTCGTCCGTATAGGCGTGAAGCCATATTTCCTGCCATCCATCGCTTTTAAGCACCGCAATAAGACTGGTATCGACAGCCAAATGCCCGCAAAGGTATGTATTTACTATGGCGTTCATGCTTTTTTTATTAGTTTGTTGAAAGTGGCGGTATCTACTGTGAATTCGCCGTCTTTGCCGGTAGGAATAAGTGCGGTTTCGGGCAGCACAATTTCTCTGCCGAAAGCAAGCACAAGCGCGTTGCCGTCCGCCGAGCAGCGCAGTGTTACCATAACGGGTTTGCCCTGTGGTTTCACTGGCGTGCCGTCTAATAGGGCTTTGCGCGACAGCTGCGGTATAAAGCCTTTTTTATCCATTCCCGTGAAGCGTACATGGAATTTGTCGCCTGTGTTGAAGAACCTGTCGGCGGCGCTTATTTTTGCATGCGATATTTCAGTGTCAGGAACAAAACCGACAGTGCCGTTGGTGTCCGATAATCTTACCCAAAGACCATCCGATGCCACATGTACAACCTCGGCCTGCACATCACCGTGCAGATAGCCGAGTTGTGGTACAAGAATATTGTGCCGCTTTGAGACGTCGGCTTTTACAACCCTTGCTTTCAGCACTTTCCCTTTGGGAAAATCTTGATCGATAATCGTATAGCTCTTGTTCCAGGGCTGCCCGGCGAAATTCGCGATATGTTCCGGTTCGATATAATCGTGAACGCCGAGGTAGGATATAACAACAAGATTGCCGAGAGTGCCTTCAACGGTGATGTCTGTTACATCGCCTTCTTTCAGATACATAGTATCCCACGGATTATCGATTACGGCTTTTCTGGAAAGCAGGGGCCGGTATCTTATGAAATCGGCACCGTACATCAAGAAATCCATAGCTACTCCTGTCGGCAGGATATCGGTGTACCACAATGAATGGCTGGAGCTGTCGGCGTTCATGAATGCCGTGAGACCGTTGTCAAGAGCGACGGTGTAGCCTTCCGCTCTGTCGAAAGAAGAGATGGTGCCTCTGACAATATAGTTGCCTTGCTTGGCTTTGCGGTATTCTTCTCTGAGACGGCAATTCGCGGGAATCACATAAACTGTGCGCTCGCTCTGTACGGGATAGGCCGGAATAATATCTATTTCTTGACCTATGTGGTAAATGTTGCGAAGCTCGGCATTCACGCCCTCGACGTTTTCCAGTGCCGCCCTGTGAGGCATTATGCCGTATGCTTTCGGGTATTCTCGGAATGGGAATGTCATAATCAGCCCGCGGTCTGTAAATCCGGCCACTCTGCCTTTCACGGTTTCTTCGTATAGGACATGTGTGGATATCTTGTAGAAATTCTTTATCCATTCATCGGTTACGCTGAACAGGCAATAGATAGTGCGTCCGTTGTTTTTGAATTCGTATTTTTTGCATACGGCATCTATTTCTGTGCCGACAGGAAAATGTTCGGGCGTAACAAATATTTTTTCATACAGATACTTCGTGTTGGACAGGCTTCCGATAATATCGCCGCACTGAACAATTACATTGCTGCCTGCATGTCCGCGTACCGTTACGCTATATCTTTTTCCCTTCTCAAGGCGTGTATGAATCCTTTCATAATTCACAGCTTTGGCGCGGAATTCCAGAGTACCTCTGTCTCGGTCGAATTCCTGTACTCTTGCTTTGATTCTTTCGCCGACATATCGGGCCGGGCGGTTCGACTGTATGCGGAAACGACCTGTATAGTTGCTGAAGATGATGCCCCTGATGCCGTTGTATTCCACAAGCAGATTGTCGTATTTTAGGTATTTTACTACAGTTACCTCTACCTCGCTGCCTGGTTGCAGGTTATCGAATTCGGGAGCTTTGTAAGGATTTTCATTCAAGTTCTTGAGTGTGAAGAATATTCCGGTTTTGTCGGGCTTGGTTATCCTTCGAGCCATAACGATTTTGCCGGGCGTGGAAAGACGTCGCAGTTCTTCATCAAGGTCAATATCAAAGAAATGCGTCCATGCGAAATCTTCAGCATATATGTAGCCGTAGCATTTGGCACCGTCGTTCTCGAATTCCACCAAAATACCGTTGGAAACACGTGCGACAGGCGTTACATGCACTTCCGCACCTTCCTTGAGTCCTGGAGCTGAGTAATTCACGCCGCTAAAGCGCATTACAGCGTTGCCGTCTGCGTCTGTTTCGACATCTGCGGGCGTATTGTTACGGTAGAAATAATTTTGAATGTACGGAGGTGCATCGCATACAGCGGTTATGGGGCCTTGCTTTGTCTCAACCACGAAGCGGTCGTTGAGGTAAGCGCGTATCACTTTGCCGGCATAGCAGCCTTGCGGCAGCGTGTATTCTGTTTCGGAAGAGCTGTCGTACAGAGGTATTACTTCTTTCTTGTCAGGGTTTCTGCTTTCAGGAAGGGTGTCGTAGAGGCATTTTATCATATCGCCTGTTGCAGGTCGATGGTATTTTGGCCAATGATGGTCGAATTTATTATCAGGAATATTGATATAATACCCGTCGCTTGTCCTGACAACTATTCCGGTATCCGAATTGCCGATTATTTCGGCTTCGAATTCTTTTGAGGCCTCATCGCTGTGGTCGGCACAGAACTGCGTATAGCTATTGATAACTACATCGGGGTCGCTGTAGCGGTCGGTGCTCCCATATGCTTTGATTACAATGCCATTCATGCTGACGCTATCTTTCAATATGCCTTTCAGAAACTCCGGAATATACACAGATTCCTTGTACAGGCCGTATTGCCTGCCATTATGAACAAAACGAATATATTTGTCGCCAGGTGAATAGTCGATAGTAAGTTTTGTGCCTACGGGAAGATTGTATGGATCTTTGTTCTCGGGCAGTAACAGTTCGGTTGTGTACGGGCAGTCCGTCCCTTCGAGCACCTTGTTGATCCGCAGCCTGATCTCTTCGCCGAAAAGACCGGACGCTATCCACGATGCCGCGTTGAGACTTCCCGCGCAGAAGGTCTTCCGGTTTATATATTTGTCGAAATTTACATAGAGGGTTCCTTCATCTTCATCGAAATGGTTGATTGTCCCGCTGATAATCGTATTCTTCCGCAGGGTGTTTTCGCTGGCTTCGGTAATGATGTGGCGGTAATTATATACTTTGCCTGTATGGTCGGCGTAGATACATTTGACATCTAAGAACATTCCGGTTTCATATTTCCAGTCAGGGTTCATGTTATTCTGGTCTATGTAGCCTGGCCGGCCGTTACATTCCACCGTTAAGCGTGCAGAAGAGACATAGGTTACCACTGCTTTGTATACGCCATATTTCTGTGGAGTTTCTTTTTCTATGGATTGTACAGGAATGTAGGGAATTGTTTCGACCTCGGGCGCGATACCTCCTTTTGTTTTGCGCCCTATCATTTCTACTGTCTTGCCATTTTCCAGGCTGTACTTGTCGGCATAGTTCAGCCATTTGGTGGAGAAAGTGAAACCGGGCCAATTGGGGCTGGTGAGTACATAAAAGCCATTTTTCCTGTTTATGTATTTCAGAATAAGCTCTATCGGCTTTCCCTCGCTGATATGGGCTTTGAGTTCTTCGGCTTTTTCGCTGTGGTCTTTTTCGGAACTTACAATTTGGGTGAACTGCTGGCGCCCGAGCATAATGTATTCGCCGATTTTACCGTCGGTAACGCTTTCCTTTGGAATTGAGAGCAGATAGGGCAGTCCGGCTTCTACAATCCATAAGTTGTTTTGCTCGCCGATTATCTTATAGTCGAGAGAATTTGTTCTGTTTTTATTGTCTTTGATATCCATCAGCTTTGAATTTTAATAATTGTGTACGTGTAACATCGTAAAGCATAAGCAGATGCTCGCTCATACTATCGTGGAAAAATTTCATGCGTGTTCTGTCGAGTTCGGTATCGTCGTTCTGAATCATCGCCTCTATAACTGGACGTACCATGTCCGGGTGATACAGTTCGCCGCTGTCGAACTGTACAACATTTAGCACGTTCCGGTATTCAAGCCACGAGCCTGTTTCAATGAAAAGGAGTCCGCGGTCTTTGTTGATTGCAGGAGCCATGCCTGCAGGATTCTTAAGTTCCACTTCCATGATTTTGGCGAAATTGTTTATCCCGGAAAGGGGATGAAGGGTACATGGAAGTGATTTTCGGCTGCGGTCGTTCAGATAGACCCGCATGCCTGCTATATATTTGGCGATAACAGGTACTGGGATTTCAATTTTGCCGTCTTTGCGGCGCATATAGGGAATCGCGGTGGTGGGGTATACAACACTTCTTACCTTACATTCATTAACGACAGAACGCAATACGTTGAAATCCACCGTTGGTGCGGCAGTCCATTCTTCCTTGATATCCGCCGGTGCTCCACGTAGGGAAACTTTCACCAATATTCCGTTTCCGTGATCCTTTAT
Organism: uncultured Porphyromonadaceae bacterium; assembly: GCA_937921035.1. Taxonomy (GTDB): domain Bacteria; phylum Bacteroidota; class Bacteroidia; order Bacteroidales; family Muribaculaceae; genus CAG-873. The sequence continues at coordinate 77,404 of CALEUL010000061.1, read as the reverse complement.
TTCTGGCGCACGTTGCAGGATGCCGTTGTTTCCGTCGCTGAATATCAGTTTGGGGTATCGGTCGGCGATATCGCGGAATGCTTCGACTGTAGTTTTATCGGCAAGGAGGAAAAGCCGGTATTTGCCATTGCCGTCGCTTTCGCGCAAGATGTATTTAATCGCGATGTTTGTTTTTTCGATTGTGAAGGTGCCGAAAGTCGGTATTTCACGGCAACTAAGTTCAAAATCCACACATTCAATCACGTTTGCGTAGGTTACTATGTCGTCTTTCACAAGCGCGTGGTAGCTGCTGCCTTGTGCCGAAACCCATATCCCCGGGCATACGTTGCGCACGGTCTTTTCACCGAACAGCAACATAGCTTCGTCCGTTCCGTCTTCGCCGAAGAAAAGCAGCGGGCGGGCAGATTTGTTGCTGCCATCGACGTAGTTCTGCTGGAACATAGGCATGCCCTTGCCTTCGGCATTCCTAAGCATGATTGTTGCTATGTTCAGGTAACTTCTGTCGTTGATCGACAATGGATTATCGAGGCGTATGCTTATACGAGTGCCGTTTTGCACTTTCGGATAATGGACGCTGCGCAAAGGAATGTGCAGTTTGCCGTCGATTCGGAACACTGTGAGTGGGGATGCGAGTGCCTCGCGCACTTCTTTTTTGTTTAATTGGTTAAGGGCGCCTTGACTGGTGAAACGCAACATAAGAGTGTTGCTCTCATATACGCACATGGAATATTCCAGCCAGCCTTTTCTCTGCAATTCGGAGTTGACCCAATCGATACGGCCTCGCAGGTTTCCGGCTGGTGCTCCGCGGAAACCGAAAACCATTTCGAAATAGTCTCCGCCGAAAGTCTCGCATTTTTCAACCGATCCTTCAAGCGTGGATGCAGTGCCGATTCCGATTATCGCTTTCGCTCCTACGTATGCTTTTGTGTCGGCCAACGTGCTGCAAACAATGGATAGGCGGTCTTTACCGTCGATGCTCAATAATTTCGCGTTGCATTTCAGAAGATCCGGCTTGGCTTTGGCAACGGCGGTACTGAAGTACAGGTTGTCGTTGGCGATGGTTGCAAAGGCCTCGTCGGCGTTGTGTTTCAAGTTACGGGCGAAGTTGTTTTCTTCGGCGTTTTTCAGTGCGATTTTCAGAAGCGAGGATTCATATAATTTGTTTGCTATATGCTTGGGTATTAGTTGTATGGGTAATAATGCGCATAGCTTCCGAAGTATCGTTTCCGAATAGTATCGTTCCTCGACAACACTGACGAAAGAATCGCAACTCATGAGTGCCGCTGCGAAATTTTCGTTTTTTTGCCGGACGAGATAATGAATTACATAAACAAGCAGGTTGATGTCGGTCTTGTATTTGTCGGTTCGCCTTGCGAAGAAATCAAAAAGGGAGCTGTCGGTGTCTACGGTGGCACAGCTGTCCAGCAGGCGGTCGTAGTCGCCATGCTGCATGGACGGTTCCGCGTTCCGTATAACTTTTGGGGGTACAGCGTTAATCAGCTCCATATTATTGGTAAGCAGCGCTGTAAGATAGTAGTCTGCGTAAATCTCGGTAGGAACTGATTGTTTTTTTGACTCTATTTCTTTTATACGTCGCCCTATATCTCGGTGCAGAAGTTCGAGTTGCAGCGTGTTCATTCCGTACAGCAGCTTGCGGTGCAAGTCGCGCAATACGGCGCCTATCTCATGGTCTTTGTAGCGGTAGTTTGGCAGTATTTCAGACAGAATGCGGTATACGAGACGTGCGTCGGAGGCATTCGCTGCGATTATACTTGCAGTATCTTTTTCCAATCCGAGTTTTATCATCTTCGCAAGCCAATTGTCGCCTGTAATGAAACGAATCACCCTTTCTGTGCAGAGCGATGCCGCTGCCCGTGTTATTTCTCCGTACACTTCTGGCCCGGCATCTTTTTTCTGCTCCAACAGTATTTTCATGTTGTTCACCACCCAGTTCCCGCATAGCATCCTGGCATTAGGCTGACCGGCTTTAGTTTTGTCGGCAGTCCCCAAGGTGCGGACAAGGTCGCATATCCATGCCAGCGCATAATTGATTTTGTTAATGTAAATTTCCGGTGTCAGATCAACGGTTTTACGTTCGCCGCATTGGTTGGCGTACAATTCTTCGGCAAGGTTGCGGGCGCTGTCGGCGTCCATCAGCTCAAGCATCAGACGGAAGGTCTCGTTGTTGTTCTCGTCGGCCACCGACGGGAGTTCGGTTATATCGCGGCCGCTGAGCTTTTTTTTATTGGATGTCGCAATGAAGGAATCGGCGTATATGCGTGCAAGAAAATACTCGCGGAATGTATCGAGTCTGAACTGTATTTCCGCATCGTTAACTTTCTGGAGAATACCGGCACGCACAAGTGGTTCTATCAGTTTTTCCCTTACGATTTCTCTCTTGTCGTAAACGTTCGGGGCAGCCTTCATAGCCTCGTCGGCAAAATCATAAATGGAAACCGTATCTTTTGCGATAGTATGCAATGCGAGATTTTCAAGAAGCCACTCGGCGCGATTGTCGTCAAGCCTTTCGCGTGCCCGCACCCGGTTGAAAAAAGCAGATATAAGTCCACCTCGGTTGCTGAAGTTGAAGTCGTTGCCGTCTTCTTTTTCCAGCATGGTGCTGATCAGGAATTTAAGGTTTAGAGGGCAGTTCAACAGACTGAGAATACGGTCGTTCTTAAACATCTCGAGCATGCGGTGGCTCATAGCTTCGTCGAAGTCCAGCTTTTCCACGAATCTCCTGATGGTTTCGCTGCTTATGTCCTGAATGCGGAATATTCTATGCTTGCCAAACTCGTCGATCGTTTTTTTAACAGACGCGTATTCATAGATTCGACCCGTCATTATAAGACGCCCTTTTGCATTTTCCATAACGTCCTTCAGGAATTTTTGGGCGTTTACTTCCGGTAGGAATTCGTTGATGCCGTCAATGGCAATGGCGAGGCGCCCCTCGTCCAACAGTTTTTCGACGGTGCGGCTGTCCATACGTCTGGCTGCTGCGGTGGCATGCAGCGTTTCAATAAAACTGGTGTCCTTAGCGACATCCGAGGCTTTGATAAGCAGAGGAACGATATCGCTTTCGCCTGCCGTGAAAGCATGGCACACGCCCAATAGATAGCTGTTGAGCAGCGTAGATTTGCCGGCGCCTGGAACACCGAGAATTATGTATTTGCCGTCGGGCGCATTCAAAAGGAACTTCAGTGCATCGTAATCAGGATTTTCGGAGCCTTTTGTTTCCCTTATCAGTACAGGCATAAGGCTTATACCGGCGCCCTCGCCGTGCAGCACGTTGTTTTCCAGATAGGAAGCGTAGGCGTCGCCGCATAGCCCGACGTATTTTTTTATTATATCTTCCTCGTTAACGGGAACCGTGTCTTCGGATGCAATTTTGCCTGTCAGGTACTCTTTCAGTTGATTTGCACATCGGGAAACGATGTGCAGCAGACAGACGAAAAACAGGGAGGCGACATTGTCTTTGATTTTAAAAACATCGTCGGACAACTCATTCCCGTGGCTGACAAGGTTGCGCACTGCACGAAGTCTCATGAAAGCTTCAGAGTTAACATCGTCTATAAGTTTGAGTTTGGCAGCTTTGTCGAGTACTTCTTTCAAACCGGATGTCTTGTCCATACCTTCGCGCATTTCCTTTCCAAAAAGAATACCTGTAATATCCTTTATATATTTTTCGAAGGAAATGATCATGCTTTTGAGGACACTTCTGGTAAGATTACTCTCGGACCATTGAATTATGAATTCCGACAAATCATGGAATTTTGCATCGTGGGCAGTTAACTGTATCAATAATTTTCCGGCTTCGGTATAGTGCCCCGGTGCTGTGAATAAAGTGTCTATCCGTATTTCTGTTTTTGTTATTTTTCCATCTTCGCGTAAGGCCACGGTGAATTGGTCCGTATATCCGGGCTTTAGGTCGAAAATGTCAGTAAGTGCATTGGATAATGCTTCAGTTGTCATGGTATCCATTTAAGGCGGGGAGATTGATTTATTGTGCAAAGATAGCGATTGTTAGCAGATTATGCTATTCGCGCAGGCGGGAATCGATTATTATTGTTACGGGACCGTCGTTGACAAGCTCAACCTGCATGTCGGCGCCGAAAACTCCGGTTGGCACGGGGCGACCCAGACGTTGGTGCACCATTTCGGTGTACGCTTCGTAGAGTTGCGTGGCCTGTTCGTGGCCGGCGGCACGTATGTAGCTCGGGCGGTTGCCTTTGCGGGTCGATGCTGTGAGAGTGAACTGGCTGATGGACAGCACATCGCCGCCGACGTCGGCGACCGAGCGGTTCATAACGCCGTTCTCGTCATCAAAAATTCGCAGGGCCACCGTTTTGTCGGCAAGCCATCGGGCATCGTCGGGTGTATCGCCGTTTTCTACGCCCACAAGCACCATAAGGCCGTGGCCGATGCTGCCGTGGATTTTGCCCTCGATGCTTACCGACGCGCGTTTAACGCGCTGTATCACTATTCTCATATTGTTTTCGTTTTGTCAGGTTTTTATGCAAATATAGTGAACTCCGGCGAAAAATAATATAACGATGCCGAAAAACACAAAGCCCCGGCAGTTTCGGCACTGTCGGGGCATGTATTCAGCGTAGTATGGTTTATCGGCTGGTGGCCATATCGGTTGTGTTGCCTGCTGTGATAGAGTTGAGCAGGTCGATTTTGCCTTCTTCCACAAGTTTCACAATCAGTTCGCCGAAAAGTGTGTTCTGCCAAGCGAACCACGGGCGGGTGAATTTGTTTGCGTCGTCCACATTGAACGATTCGTGGATAAAGCCGGTTTCGGCGTCAGTATTCATGAGCATTGTTATGCAGTCGCGGATTTCGTTATCGTCGGTGGATGTGAAAGCCTTCATCATTATGCTCATAGGCCATGCCATATCGTAGCCGATATGCGGGCCGCCGATACCTTCTCCTGCTTTGCCTTTGAAGAAGTACGGGTTGCTTTCGCTCCATACAAAGCGGCGCGTGTTGCGGTACACGGGATCGTCGATATCCACATCGCCGAGGTAGGGCATTGCAAGCAGGCTTGGCACGTTGGCGTCGTCCATAAGGTGCTTGTTGCCGAATCCGTCTACCTCGAAGGCGTAGATGGGTCCGAATTCGGGATGATTGTAAATGGCGTGCTGTTTCAGTGCGTCGGCAACCTCGTTGGCGAGAGCGTTGCATTTGGCTGCCATTTCTTTATTGCCGTTCACGGTTTCGAGAATCTCGGCAGCCTTACGCAGCGATGTTACTGCGAAGAAATTCGACGGAATAAGATACTGGAACGTGGTGGCGTCGTCGCTCGGGCGGAAGCACGAAACTATAAGGCCGCAGCCACTCACCGGAGCGCCCCAGCCGTCGTTGTTGAGGGTATCGAGGGCGCGGTCGGTCTTGCGGCGGAAGCGGTAGGGGCCTTTGTCGCCGTTTTTGCGCTGCTGTGCGATGAACGTGTTGTAGATATTGTTTATAGCGGCGAGCCATTCGCCGTCGAACACCGAGTTGTCGCTTGTTTTTTTCCAGTATGCGTATGCCAGGCGGATAGGGTAGCAGAACGAGTCTATTTCCCATTTGCGCTCGTGCACGTCGGGAATCATGTCGGTGAAGTCGCTCATCCATTCGCCTCCGGTAGGACCGTCGTTGAAAGCGTTGGCATAGGGATCGAGATTGATGCACTTGAACTGCCTGCGTATAACGCCTTCCACCATGTTCTTGAGTTCAGGATCGCTGTTCACCAGCTGTACGTACGGCCACACTTGTGCGCCGGAGTCGCGGAGCCACATGGCGTGAATGTCGCCGGTATATACAAATGTGTCGTTTTTGCCGTTCTCGTCTTTGCGGAAGTGGACGGTGGTGTCGACAGTGTTGGGGAAGCAGTTTTCGAACATCCATGCCAGTTTGGCATTTTTGAGCTGTTTCTTAATCTCCTGGATTTTCTTTTCTACGGCCTTCGATCTGAACAGTCTCTGCGAAGGTTCCGGACGGTTTGTACGTGTGTAGCGGCTGGCGGTGATGGCGGTATTGTCCGGCGCGCATTCCGGGGCTGCCGAGGCGAGTATCGTTCCGCATCCAAGAATGGCCGAGAGGGCCGCTATATAGATTCGTTTTGTCATTGATATATGGGTTGTCTATTGGAAATTAGTGCTGTATAAAGCCGGCACGTCGGCCGGCGCCATAAAGGCGGCGGCCGACGCGGCGGTTATTATAAGTCGGTTTGTCATTTCGGCTTATTCGAAGGAGATCTGGTCTTCCTCGGGCATCTGGGTGTTGAGCTTGCGTTCCATTGCAAGAGTACCTACAACGTTGTAGGTGATTTCAGAGCCGGGAGCCGACATGTAGTCGGTGAAGGTATAGTCGATGTCGTTGATAATCACAGTGCGGCGCATTATATAGCTCTGCACTTCATCGTCCTGCTCGAGGATAGTGAATTTTGCAACCTTGTTCTGCGAGAATTTCATGTCGGGATTATCGCAGGATAACATAACGTCGCCACGCTTGCCGTCGGGGGTGCTGGGTGTGAAGGTCGCATAAATTTTGAAGTTCCTGCGCAGCTGGCTGTCTTCGTCGAAGGAGCCGGCATAGAAGAACACCGTGTTTGCGTTCACTACATACGTCTGCACCGTTGTCATTGCGCCCGGCTCGGTGTCGTTAACGCCGCCGGAAACGATGTAGAACTTAAGGTTGCCGGCCTGGTATATTCCGGAATATGTTGTGAAAGGCAGTACGCGCAGCATGGCGGTGGCGTAGTTCTTGCGGGGGTTGCGCAGATAGCCTTCGCCAGGAGCTACCGTGAGGGGCAGAACGTAGCGTTCTGCAAGGTCGATGCCATTGAAGTGGAAACGGACGCGCAGCAGCGATTTATTATCGCCGCCCTTGATGGCGATTGTCGTGGGTACATCGGCGTAGTCCCACATGTCGTTGTACCACAAGTCGGTGCGGGTGCTGAAGCGCTCGTTGTTGAGTATGGGCAGCGTGTCGGAGTGGGCGATGTTGACATTGATGTCGTTGGGGTTGTTGGTGGAACCGCTCACAAGAACAGGAAGGTCGTAGTGCGATTCGCCTTCGGTGCCGTAGAGCGGTGTGCCGTCTTCGTTGCTGCGGGTGAAGGGCACGTAAACGGTGGTTACTCCCACATTGCTGCCCTCGGTGGCCAAAGGAGCTTTGAAGCTCACGTAGTGCTCGTACTGTTCGTCTTCCCAGTCGTTGTTGCAGGAAGTGGTTGCAACGGCGATAGCGCTTGCAGCGAGCAGGGCCGGTATGTATAATAATGTCTTGGACATATTGCTGTCGGGATTATATGGTGATTAATCGAAATATTTCCATCCGGGGTTCTGTACCAGCTGGCGGTTGCGTTTCAGCTCGTCGAAGCTGATGGGCCAGAAGTACATCTTGTCGGAGAACACGGTGGGAAGATTGTATACGGGCACGATTTTCTGGAATTCGTCCTGCTGTTTGGCAGTCATGAGCACGTTGCAGCCGTACACTGTCTTGGATTCTTCCACGGGAGCGTCCATCCAGCGGCGAAGGTCGTAGTAGCGCTTGCCTTCGGCGAGGAATTCGATCATACGCTCGCGTTTGATTTTGGCGCGAAGTAGGTTCTGGTCGCCATATTCGGCAGATGTGTAGTCGGGTATACCGGCGCGGATGCGAACGGGACGGATACCGCGCTTGATTTCATTGATGTCGCGCGATACGGTGTACATCTGCGAGCCATCCCAAGAGGGAACAGTGTAGCTGCCGGAGAGTTCGTTCAGGGCTTCGGCGTACATCAGCAGGATGTCGGCATAGCGGATTGCCGGTTCCCACTTCTCTTTGATGTTGGAGTAGTCTTCGCCGTTGCGGACCGAGCGCCAGTCGGAAGGATTGACATATTTCTTACAGCCGATACCGGTGCGGAGGTAGTAGCAGCTGTTTGTGTAGCCGTTGTTCTGCACTTCGGCGTTGTCGCCGGTTCCCGATGTTGTGGTGCCTCGCCAGTAGTATACCTGCATATAGTGGCTGCTCTTGTCGGGGTTGGCGTTCCACCAGTACGAACCGTTGAATGCGACCGAAGCATAGAAGCGGGGTTCGCGTTCGGCGTACTGCATCGACACGCCCTGTCCTAAAGGAGGATATTTGGTGTAGGGATATTGGCCGCGTGCGTTGGTAGTCCAACCGGTACGGCGTTCCGAACCGTCGCCGCCGTTCATTTCGCTGTCTTTGCCGGGGCAGTCGGAGCCGTCGAGCATGTAGTAGGCGTCCACCATCTTCTGTGTGAGGCCGTGGCAGTTGAAGCCGAAGAGCGAGTTAGGCATCTGGTGCGATACAAATGCGTCTATGCCGGTGTGGCGGCTTGTGCCCACGTTGTAGCCGCGGCTGAAGATAATCTCGGAGTTGCCGAGGTCGGCTACGCCGTTGAAGAAGTCGCGGTACGACAGATACGGGTCGATGTCGGCATAGCCTTCCGGCCAGTTCTTTTCGGAGAAGTCGCCGTCCTTGTATGGCGGGATGGTTACAGGGTAGCCGGTGGTGCGGTTGTCAACGTTGTTGACACCTACGTGGAACAGTTCGTAGTTGGAGGGGCATTCGATGACGTCGCGGCATGCGGCAGCGGCGCGTGCCCACTTGGATTCGTCATATTCGAGGCCCAGGAGGGGTTTGCCGTCGAAGTCGAGGAACGATTTTGCAAAACCGTCGCTTACACCTGCCGGATGGTCGCCGTTGGCAAGCTGGCCGTTAGCAAGAGGGCTGGCGGCGTAGATATAGGCGAGGGCGCGGGTTGCGAGGGCAGCGCCGCGTGTGGGGCGTGCCAGATTTTCCGAGCTGGTGTTGCCGGTGAAGCGGCTCCAGGTCTGGAGTTCATTGGCTGCCTGCACCATTTCTTCGCCGATGAATTCGGCAACTTCCTCGTATGTGCTGCGGGGAATGGAAAGCTCGCTGTAGTCGAGGGTGTAGTCGGCGCCTTCGTCGGGCATGATGGGCACAGGACCGTAGCGACGGAGCAGCAGCCAGTAGTAGTAGGCGCGCACGAATCGTGCCTGGCCCTTGAGGTCGAGTACCTGCTCTTTTGTGAGAGCCGTGTTGAGGTCTACGTTATGTATGAAAACAGAAGCCTGGTAGATGCCACGGTAGGCGCTGATCCAGAAGTTGGAACCATAGTTCTCGTCGTAGCTGCCCTGTTTGAAGGCATTGTACGATTCCATTGTGTTCCATTTGTTGTCGTAGCGCACGTCGCGGTCGCCGAAGTAGTAGTCGTCCGAGAAGCAGTGCAGACCCACACCGCCGCTTTCTTTGGTGATTACATCGGCAAGGTCGGTGCGCAGGTAGCCGTATGCCTGGGCAAGCCAGCCGTTTGTCTGGTTGATGTCGGTGAATACCGATTCGAGAGTACGGCGGTCGTCGAAGTACTTGTCCGAATCGAGAACGTCTTCGCATGCCGTGAGAGCGCCGCAGAGAGCCACGGCCATCACACCGGCAGATTTGACTATATATTTTTTCATGATTGGCAATTGATTAGAGATTGATTTGAATACCTGCGGTGAAGGTGCGGGTGATAGGATATGCTTCGCCGTTGCTGCTGCCCATTTCTGGATCCCAGAGCTTGAAGCTGCTCCATGTCAGCACGTTCGTACCCTGGAGATATACGCGGAAGTTTTCGAGGTGGAGTGAGTTGAGCACACCCTGTGGCAGCGAGTAGCCGATCTCGAGGTTTTTAAGGCGGAGGTAGCTTACATCGCGCATCCAGTACGACGATGCGCGGTAGTTGTTATGACTGGCGTTATTTTCGCACAGCACCAGACGGGGGTAGCTTGCGTTGGGGTTTTCGTTGGCGGGGATGCCGAGTGTGGCGGCGGTCTCTTTGTCCACCCAGCGGTCCTCTACGAGGTCGCTGAGAATCTGGCCGTAGCGGTCCTGGCTGAAGGCCCATACGGTTTTGCCGTTCATGAGCATGCTGGATTTACCGGTTCCCTGGAAGTGGACGTTGAAGTCGAAGCCTTTCCAGTTGAGCGATGCGCCGAGGCCGTATACAAGGTTAGGTGTGGTTGTGGCGCCGATGGCTACTTCGTCGTTGCCGTCGACAATGCCGTCGCCGTTAACGTCGCGGTACTTGATATCGCCGGGCTGCACATCGCCGAACATCTGTTTGGGCGAGTTGCGGATGTCGTCGTAGTCGGTGAAGAGGCCTTCGGCAACGAGGCCGCGGAGCTGGTTCACGCGATAGCCGGTCTGGTACTGGTAGGGATAAACGTTGTTCTCTACGTCGTAGTTGAGAATGGTGTTCTTGCTGTAGGTGAGGTTACCGCGAACTGTGAGGTTTGTCTCTCCGAAGCGGTTTTCGAAGCGGAAGTTGCCGTCGACACCTTCCTGTTTTACAGCGCCCACGTTGGCCGAGGGAGCCTGCTCAAGACCGAGGTAGCCGGGAAGGAAGTTACGCTGCATGTAGATGCCTGTACGTTTCTCGTGGAAGTAGTCGGCGGTGAGGGAAAAGCGGTTGTTGAACAGCGAGATATCGATACCGACGTCCTGCTTGGTGGCCACTTCCCATGTTACATTCCTGGAAGCCAGGGAGGAGTAGTGTACGCCGTGCATGTATTCGGGACGGGTGGGGGTGCCTACTGTACCGAAGTTGTAGACGTTGTCGCCTGAGTAGTCGATAGTGTACAGGTAGGGGAAACGGTCGTTCATGCGGTCGTTTCCCACACGGCCCCAGGAGTAGCGGATCTTGAGCATGTTGAGCCAGCGCACCGGCTCCATGAATTTTTCGCCTGTGATGTTCCATGCGCCCGAAACGGCGGGGAAGAAGCCGAAGCGGTGTCCGTCGGCAAAGTTTTCGGAGCCGTTGTAGCCGAAGTTGAAGTCGACGAAGTATCGGGAGTCCCAGTTGTAGTATACCTGTCCGGCAAGAGCCATGTTCTTGCGGGCCACACCGTTTTTGATGTCCTCGCCGATGTTCTGAGTGGCAATGCTGTTGTCGTAGGTGTACTTCAGGTTGGCGCCTGTGTTGTTCTTGCCGAAGGAGCGGTTGTAGCTCAGAAGAAGGTCAAGGAAGATTCGGCGAGAGCCGTCGTTGCCGGAGCTCTGGTGCATGTCCACCTTATCCTTGATTTTATCGAAGATGATTTCGCCGGTTTGTTTGTCGCGGCCGTTGGCATACCAGCGTTCGGGCTGCTGCGAATGGTTGATGTAGTTGTAGTTGTAGGTATCGTAGCCGAAGCGGCCGATGAATTTGAGGCCCTGTGTGATGAATTTGAGGTCCTGTTCGAGCGATACGTTGTTCTGCAGGTTGTTGTTCCATTCCTGGTTATAGCCCGTCTGGGTAGTCATTACCCAGGGGTTTGTGCGGAGGTCGTCGCGGCCCATGTTGATCATAGGCACGTAGCCGTTGGAGTACATGATGGGCGTCAGGATGGCGTTGTAGCCGAAAAGCGAGTTCCAGGTGTCGTTGTCGCCCATGCCCGGCGAGTTACGCAGCGAGAGGTCGCCCGATGTGCCCAGACGCAGGAGGGTAGTGGACGTGAGGTCGATGTCGACATTCAGACGGTAGTTCCAGCGGTTGTAGTTTGCGTTGGTGTTGTACTTGTCGCGCAGGGTTGCGTCGGTTTTGTACATACCCTCGTCGTTGACGTAGGAGATGGAGGCATAGTAGCGCACGGTGTTGCCGCCGCCGCTGAGATTGACATTGGCGCGGTAGCTCATGGCTCCGTCCTTGAGGATAAGGTTTTTCCAGTCTACGTTGGGATACAGGTCGGGGTCCAGACCTGTGCGGAACAGTTCTATCTCGGCAGGCGAGTAATACTGGCCGCGGCTGCGCGTGATATATGCCTCGTTGAGCAGGGTGGCATATGTTACGCCATCGACGAATTCAGGAGTCTTTGTGCGAGTGTTGTACGAACTCTCGAATTTGGCGTTCACTTTCACCTTACCGGCCTTACCGTGCTTTGTAGTGATGAGGACAACGCCGTTTGCGCCCTTGGAACCGTATATAGCGGTTGCCGAGGCGTCTTTCAGCACCGTGAATGTCTCGATATCCTCGATGTTGAGGTCGTCGATGCTCTCGCGCTCGAAACCGTCTACAAGGATATATGCGCTTGCGCCGGCACCGAAGGTGGAGATACCGCGGATCCAGAATTCAGAGCGGTTTTTGCCGGGCTGGCCGGAAGTCTGCATGGCAATAACGCCAGGAACGTTACCGGCAAGGGCGTTGGACAGATTGGAGGAATTGTAGTGTTTCATGTCCACAACGTCCACATTGGTAACGGCACCGGTAAGTGTGATTTTCTTACGGCTGCCCATACCTGTTACAACTACTTCGTTGAGGGCGTTGGGAACTTCCTCGAGTTTTATTTCATTGTTGTTTCGTGCGAGGCTGCGTACCGGCAGCTCCGCGTTCTGCATGCCAACGTAGGATATTACGAGGAATTTGCAGTTGTCCGGTATGTCGATGGAGAAGTTGCCGTCGATGTCGGTTACCACGCCAACTTTGGCGTCCTTGGCAACTACCGAAGCTCCGATAAGCGGTTCTCCGTCGGCTGCGCTCATAACGGTACCGGTATATACTTTGGCTGTCGCCGAGGCTGCGGTAAGCGCCGCTGCGGCTAAAAGCACTGATATTCGCTGTTTCATTTGCTGAATGTTTTTGTTAGTTACTCCTCGTTAGTTTCCATGCCTATGGTACGCACGCTACGGTTGTTGTGGTCCAGCACATAGAAACAGTCGCGCTGTTCGTCGTAGGTAAGGCCTGTTACGTCACGGAAACGTGCCTGCTGGCGCAAGTCGCCGTTTTCGGTACCCCATATGTTGCCGTTTGTGGAGGGTGCGCGTCCGGCAAAGGTGCGCACAAGGCCGTCGGGAGTTATGTAACGGACACAGAAATTGAGACAGTCGGAAAAATAGTAATCGTATACGTCGGAACGTCCTTCAGCCTCATATTCGGGATTTTTTACGAAAGTGCCCTGATAGGGACGGTGCAGGCGGGCGTTGCTGCCTACGGCATCGGTCCAGTCGGGCATACCGTTGGCGCCGGCGATGATATACGGAGTGGTGAATTCTTTCTTGCTCCAGTCGTAGTCGGTACGCAGGATATAGTCGCGGTTGATAACCGTCAGGTAGGCGTAATCGCCGGAGGGGTGTATTGTGATCTGGAACTCATAGCTGGGGTCCATGATCTTGAACAGTTCCTTGAACGCGCCGTCTTCGAGGTATCCTGTCCACTTCAGTGGATTGCCGTTGGCGTCGGTACCGCCGTTGAGAACTTTAAGGTAGTCGTTGAAGTCGAGGCGGAACAGCTGTCCGTTCTCGTAGCTGTTGAAATAGATTTCGCCGTTTACGGGGTGTACGGCCACGCCGTTGCACTGCTTGTATGAAGCAAGGGGCTGGCACGAGGAGCGGTCGCTGAACGTACCGTCGGCATTGCGGGTAACAATCCATACACTTGTGGAGTGGAGGGCGTTGTCGTCGCGGTCGGTGGAGACGAGCATGTATTTGCCGTCGTTGGTAAAGGCGATGTTACGCAGACGCTTGGTCTGGAACTTTGTGGCCGACATTATGCGTTCGGCTACACGGTTCTTAAGGTCGAGGCGGGCAATTATGCCTTCCGAACGGTCGTAGGCCATATAGAGCATGTCGGGGTTGAGCGGGTCGATGGCCATGCAGCCTTCGGCATTGAAACCGCATACCTCGTCGAACGAGCCCCATGCTTCTCCCTGGTCGTCGTTTTCGTTGCGGTAGCCGCAGAGCGTGCCGACAACTTTTTTGGGAGTATACTGGAACGGGCGGGCGGATACGCCGCGGACTTCGGTACCGTTCTCGGGAGTAACGACTACTTCGACTTCGCCTGTGTAGGTCTCGTTGTCGGAGTAGGCGCCGGCGGGAATGAATGCAAACAGTTTGTCGGACATCACATTTACAACCACGGCCTTTTTGCCTCCGATATATACGGATACAATGTCTTTGTCGTTGCCGAAGTTGCTGCCGTTAATGATAATCTCTTCCTGCGAACCGCCGCTCTCGGGGGTAAAGCCCGTTACTGTTACCGGCAGTGCTGGATTGAAAGGTGTCGACGATTTTATATTCGAATCGTCGTCGCATGATACCATCATTCCGGCAAGCAAAACAAGGCATACTCCGAAGAGAAACCCCGGAAACCGGAAAAGCGATGATTTCACTTTGTCTGATTTAACTTTCATGGTGTGTATAACAATTGGTTTAATTTACTAATCAATGCAACCCTTGACAATCTTTCCTACCCGTCGAAGCCATACCTGCTGTGGCCCATCCTCATTATTACCTTTATACTATTGGTGAAAACCACTTTTCTCGGGTGCAAAATAACCTAAAAATAGTGGCGAAATCCAAAAATTACCGTTCATATATTCTGAATTTCTGTTCAAAGACCGCTACAGATGTTAAAATCGGATGTTTTTGCACACATAGGTCAGCATTGACCGAAAAGTACAAAAAAATTATATCCTTATTAGGGCGGCGGAATTGGGTGTATGTCAATTTTTTGTGCTAACTTTGTATCCGTTATATTTAAAAGAGAGATACAGATACCATGAACCATATACGCGGACGTTTCCGTTCTTTTACATTTCTTCTCCCGCTGTTTCTGACGCTGGCTTTTACCCTCGTTTCGTGCGGAGGCAGCAAAACCGATGGCAGAGAGACTGCTGTTATCGACAACGTTGGCTATCCGAGTGCCATATATCATAACGGCATGTACTATCTTACCGTACAGAACGACAGTATCGACGTTATCACACTCTTTGCCTCCCCTAAACTGGCCGATATAGGCAAGGGTAAGAAAAAAGTGATTCTCGACGGCCGAACAAGCAAAGTGCGCACGTTTTATTCGCCGGACATAAACTTTTTTGACGGCAAATGGTACATCTATTTTGAGGGCGACGACGGTTACAGCACCGACAATCATCAGATATTTGTTCTGGAAAACGCCTCGGAGAATCCTCTTGAAGGCGAATGGACCCTCCACGGACCGGTTATTACAAACCGCGAATGGAACTTCTCTATTCATCCCAGCACTTTCACGTGCGGAGGCAGACTGTACATGCTGTGGTCCGGCTGGCAGAAGCGACGTGTGGAAAGCGAGACGCAGTGCATTTTTATTGCCGAGATGGAGAATCCCTATACCCTTAAATCGGAGCGCGTTATGCTCTCGTTGCCGGAGTATGAGTGGGAACGGCAGTGGATAAACTCGGATGGCATGCGCTCGGCCTATCCTATTTTTGTGAACGAGAATCCGCAGTGCGTTCTTTCGCCTGACGGCCGCAATGTGGTGATATTCTATTCTGCCAGCGGAATATGGACCGAATTCACTTCGCTCGGCATGCTGTACGCGCCGGCGACGGCAAATCTTCTGGATCCGCGCTCGTGGACAAAACTGCCCGAGCCTCAGTTTACTCCGGCTCCGGAGACACCCGACAAACGGTCGTCCAACGTGTCGGTGGTCAACAACCCGGACGAAGGCAAAAGCTATTTTATATATGAGACCCGTATCCGCGCCAACGGCAGCTTCAGACGCGGCGTGAACATAACGGAGTTGCAGTGGGACGCCAACAGCATGCCTGTCTTAGGCCATCCCTGATCCTTTCTGGTGCGCGGTAGCGTACTCCTTCGGATTCTGCCCGTACTTGGCTTTGAAACACTTCGAGAAGTAGGACGATGATGTAAAACCCGACATCAGCGCGACTTCGGTGATTCGCGCGCCTTCCAGCAGCAGGCGCGCTGCATGCTCCAGACGGAAATTCTTCAGATAATCCACGGGCGTCATGCCCGTTATAGCCTTCAGTTTGCGGTAGAAGCTGGAGCGGCTCATGTTCATCCGTTCGGCCATAGTGTCTATGGAAAATTCCTCGTCGCTGATATTATCCGCAATATTTGCGTTGAGTGTGTTGAGGAATTCGGTGTCCATGCGGTTGATGTACGGTTCGGTTGCTATTATCTCCTGCTGTGGCTGCTCGGACATTAGGCGTCTGTAGAACAACGCGCGGGCTTTTAGCATGTTCACAATCTGTAGTTTAAGCTGTTTGATGGTGAAAGGCTTCTCTACGTATACGTCTACACCAGCCTCCATGCCTTCCTCTTTTGCCTCGCGGTCTGTTTTTGCCGTGAGCATGATAAAGGGTATGTGCGAGAAACGGATATCGTTTTTCAGACGTTGGCACAGGCGCGCGCCACTCATGCCGGGCATCATAAAGTCGCTGATTATAAAGTCTATGTCGCTGTTGTCGCTGAGTATTGCAAGCGCGTCGTCGCCAGACGTAGCGGTAATAACGGTATAGTTCTGCGATAGAGCTTCGGAAACAGTTGCAAGCAGTTCGGCGTTGTCGTCGACAAGCAGGACAGTGATGTCGTGGCGCTCGTTTGCCGTTGCGTCGTCGCTGTCGCCTATAACTTCGGGCTTTCGGCTTTGCTGTGCCGCCGTGGCAAGAGCGGTGTTCAGCGTTATGGTGAATGTGGCGCCTCCCGTGGCATTGTTGTCGACTGTTATGCTGCCGTGATGTGCGTTGGCGATAAGTTTGGCGTATGCCAGACCGAGACCCGTTCCGAGTGTGGCGGCAACATCGTCGCCGCTCATCTGGTAGTAGGTGTCGAATATACGTTCTCGTTCTTCTTTGGGCACGCCGGTACCGTCGTCGGATACTTTTATCGCAAACTCGCCGTCGGCCGGGGCACAAAGTTCCAAGGTTACTTTTGTGCGCGAGTACTTCATTGCGTTGCTGACGATGTTCATTATCACACGGTCTATTTTGTCGATATCAACGTCGGCAAGAATTTCTACGGGCGGCATTATCAGTTCGAAAGTCTTTCCGGCGGTAGTCATTGGATGTTCGAAACGTTCGGCAATGTCGGATATCAGCTTGTTCATGTCGGTGCGCGTGCGCTTGAGCTGAACTTCGGAGCCGGACTGTGCCTTGCGGAAGTCCAGCAGCTGGTTTACAATGCCCAGGAGGTAATTTACATTCCTGCGCATAGATTTGATATGTTTTTTATTGTCCTCTATTTTGTTTTTTCCGTTCCGCGCATTCTCGGCCATCTGTTCGAGGGGCAGGCTTATCAGCGTGAGCGGCGTGCGGATTTCGTGGACAAGATTGACAAAGAACTGCATCTTTGCCTCGAAGGTCTCGCGTTCCTTCTGCATGCGCATGTCGTTGATTCGCTTTTGGTAGTGCCTGCGCACGCGGTGGCGTATGAATATCCAGAGACCCCATCCGAGCGCTATGGCCAGGACAAAGTAGATTATATAGGCATAGAGTGTTCTGTACCAAGGTGGCGCAACGGTAATTGTGAGCATTGTGGCGGTATCGTCCGGTTCCGTCTCGGACAGAATCCTCAGGGTATATGTGCCTGGCTGCAGATTGGTGTATGTTACATTCGGTTCCGATATTATGTTCCATTCCTTGTCGTATCCGTCGAGACGGTAACGGAAGCGCACCGGCGGCATATCGGCGGAGTGTGATGTCGAGAATAGCAGTGTGAAGGTATTGTCGCGGTACGGAATCGTGAGGCTGCTGCGGTTGCACAGCGAACCCTCCATTCCGAGGCGACGGCGCTCCTCGATATCGTTGTTTGTGTACGGGAACCGTATGGACTGTATGTAGGTGCGCACTTTGGACTCCGGCGATTTCATTTCGCGGGGATTGAAGATCCGCAGACCTTTTTCATCGCCGTAAACGATGCGTCCGTCGCTGAGGATGCCGGATATGTCTGTCATTGTCAGAATGTTGGTGTACGTGTTGGCTTTGTAGACAAAAAACTCCGTGCGTTTGTCGGAAGCGATTGCCGCCAAGGCGCCGGAGGCGTCGCCGAGCCACAGGCGGCCGTCGTGGTCGCGCTCCATAAATGTCAGCGGATAATCGTTGGGTACACCGAAGCTATATGGGACAAAGTCTCCTGCCGATTCGTCGAAAATGTATATTCTGTTGTCGTTTGCTGCGGCAAGAAGCTCGCCGGTGTTGTCGCACCGCAGAATGGCGGCCGATTTGCCGTTCAGATTGTCGCTGAAAAGGCGTTCCACGTTTGTTTTGTTCTGGCCACGGGTGAATATCGAGCCGTCTGCCATCATGAACCATCTCCTGCCGTGCCTGTCCTCCGCCATCGTAAGCGGCTGCTTGTGGCTGTCTATTTCGCGAATGGTGCCGAAATTGTCCTCAGCATCGTTGTAGCGGCACAGGCCCCAGTTGGTAAGCACGAACAGTTCGCCGTCGCTGGCTACGAAAATCTTGTGTACGGCGTTGCTCATAAGTGAATTCGGGGTTTTGGCATTGTAAATGTAGTGCCAAGTCTGGTGCGTATCGAGAGAGTGACGGAAAACGCCGCGCGATTCCGTACCGATCCATAGCATATTGCCGCGGATGGCGATGGATGTTATCCTGTCGCCTGCCGCGCCGGGAATATCCAGCGCTACGGGTGTGAGCGAGGGCAGGTCGAAATAGGCTACGCCTTTGCGTGAGCCTACCCAGATGCGGTTGCCGTCGTCGGAGATGCAGATGGCACTGGCGGCCTCCGGAGAATCATCGGTGCCGAGCTCGATAAGCTCGATGGGCTGTCGCATCATTATCAGATGGCTGACGCCGCCTACTGCAGTGAGCACCAGCAGATTGTTGTCCATATCCGGCATGATGAACGTTACATGGTCGTCGGAAAGGCGGTTGTTTATGGATGTCCTTTTTGTCGATGCGATGTTGCGTGCCGAGTGAGATTCGTTGTTGTAGACCCACAGGCCTTCGTCGGTGCCGATGATAACCCGGCCACCGGTACAGCACAATGTCTTTATATCCGATGTGAGACCCGAGGGATTCTCGAATGTAAGTTCTTTGTTTATAAGATTATATGTGTATATTGTCTTGTCCGATGCTACCATTACGTCCGCAGCGTCGGCACCCATGCGCAGGCTGCTGTGTCCGGCCGTGAATTCGGGAAGGACGATGGAGTCGATCAGACCTCCGTTGTTGTTGAATATTTTAAGCGCACCCTCGAGGCTCACGGCGTAGATGTTTCCGTTGTTTCCTATCACCATGTCGCTGAAGAAAGCCCCGTTGCGGCTGTTCTGTTCCAAAGTGTTATCTTTGGTGTCGTAGATGAAGTAACCTTGCCCGTATGTCAGAATCCATATCAGCCCGTCGCCGACTTCCATAATCCGATGTACGGGAGAACTGACTGCAACTCCGTATTTTGTCTTGTAAGGGAAGCGTGCGGTGGTGTCGTTGTTCCTGTCGTAGACCCACAGGCCGTTTGATGCGCCGACCCATATCATGTCGTCTTGCTCGAAGAGGTCTATCACGTCGGGCAGCTGTGGTGCGGCAGCGTTGGTGGAGGGGTATATGAGTCGTCCGCCGCTGTCGTAGGCATACAGTCCGGAGGCAGTGCCAAGCCACAGGAAACCGTAATGGTCGCGCAGTGCGCACTGGCACGATTTGCCGATGGCATAGTCGGTGTTTATGATTTCGCAACTGCTGTTTACAGGCCTTGGCGAGGCGGAGAAACAACACAGCAGCGTCGACAGCGCTGCAAAAATGAAGGTGCGGAATTGCATGCTTGACATGGGATGACTGGTTTTGTGCAAAATTACTGAATTATCGGGTATTCAGGAATTAGAGAATGTTAAAATCGCATTATTTGCAAAAAAGTAGGGGAGAGGGGACTATGCCCGCTCTCCCCTGCGTCGGTGAGATATTATTTATCTAATCAGCGAACGATGAGCTTCTTGCCGTCGCGGATATAGAGGCCGGGTGCTGTCGCATTCTTGACCTCGATACCCTGGATGTTGTAGATGCGGCCGTCGGCGGGACGCTGAGCGGGAGCGACTTCGATGTCCTCTACGCCGGTGGCTTCCTCGATAGCCTTAGCTACTTCTTCCTTGGTGGTGTCGGCACCGTAGTATACGATGCGGAAGTTATCGGCAACAACCCAGTCTTTGGCATTGTATTCGCCTTCGGGCTTGGCAACGGCGATGAAGAGGTCGCCAGCTTCGCTGAAGTTGATAACGGTGTGTGCGCTGTAAAGACCGAGGCGGAACCATTCGGTAGCCTGATAAGTGAACTGGGGATAGTAGTACTTGGTACCGTCGGTGGCTGTTACTTCTGCGCCCTGGCCGGGAGCTGTGCCGCCTGCATTGGTGATGTTGGGGAGTTCAACGTCGTCCTCGGGGTCGTTGCCGGCCTGGAGGAATGCGTAGGATACCTTTTCGTTGTCGGGCTGGCCGGGAATCTGTACTTTCTGTTCGTCAATGATTTCTGTTGCGTTGGCGTGGTCGCCATTGCGGTAGAAGCCGTTAGCCCATACGGCGTAGATACCGGCAGGCATGTTCTCTACATTCTGGCTGATTTCGCAGTTCGAGGTGTTCCACGATTCTGCTACGAAGTCGTTGTGGTTGTCGCCGCGGCCCCAGATGGAGGCGTTGGTAAAGTTCCATACGCTGTCGTCTACGCGCTGGCAGAAGCCCGGGTTGACGATACGGAAGGAAACATCCACGGGATTTTCGAGAGAGGCTTTTTCGATCAGGGCGGTGCGTTCGGCGGCGGTTACGAGTTTCCACTGTGCGTTAAGGTCTTCGGGAACGAGGTTGCGGCATTCGGTACCTACGGTTGTATCGTCGCGCTGGTTCTGGTCAACGCTTGCTTCGGGATTCCATGCTACATGTACGTCGGGGTAATCGGCCTGGAAGATGTTGTAGACGTTCTCCTTGCCTTCTACGGGTTTGAAGAGCCACTGGCCTGCCATAGCGCAGTCCATATAGCCGCGGTAGTTCATATAGTGGTTGTTTTCGCCATTGTAGAGACCTGTATTGATGTGGAAGGTGCCGGCGGCAGCTTCGTCTTCGGTAGCTTCGAGGGTGATGAGGAGACCGGGCATGCCGAGAGCGGCGTGTGCGCCCCAGTCGGAACCGCCCATAAGGAACTGTTTCTGACCTACATTGTACAGATAGAATTCACCAACGGTAGCGGGCTGGCCGGGGAATACGTCGGCATGAGTATAGGCTGCGGCACGCAGACGGGCAACGCGGATAAGATAGAGCGCGCGGTTGAAGTCGTCGCGGCTTTTGGCATTTGCGAAAGCATCTTCTGCAGCGGCTGTGTCTGCGCCGGCGCCCTTGGCTATTGCCAGGATGGTGTTGAAGTCTTTAATGGTGTCTTTGGCCTGATTAACAACAGTATATACACCTTCGAGAATGCTGTATGCTTCAAGTAGGGCAGAGGAGCTTGTGGCATTCTGGAGTGCTGCGTTGGCATCTTCGATAGCCTTTGTGAGCTGTGCCACCTGAGGCAGTTCCTTAGCCTTTTCGATCAGTTCGCTGAGCTGGTTGCGGAGCTGTGTGAGGTCCTCGGCGATGGGGGCGGTGCTTACATAGCGGAGGTAGCAGCGTTTGTAGATGAACCAGTCGCGGTGGTCGTATTCAGTTTTTTCAATACCTACGGTAAGAGTACCGTCGGTAACACCGGCCTGGATGTAAGGGTTTACATATGCGCCGTCGAACATCGCGCGGCTGGCGTCGCCGATGCTGTTGGGAACCCATTTGTTTGCTGTTTCGGCAAAGTAGCTGTAGCCGTCGGTCTGTTCGTCTTTTGCGTTGGCGAAAATCGACATTACAGTTCCTCTTGTAGCGCCGGCAAAGTACTGTGCGCGAAGATTTTCGGTGCCGTCGAGGTAGCGCTGCTGCAGCTCTACGCTTTCAATTTCGGTATCGCGGTAGTAGGCCTGTATGGCGAATTCGTAAGTACCGGTAGGCAGGCCGGTGAGTTTTACGGAGTTGTTGAAGAGAATCTGGTGCCAGTATTCCTGTACGGGATATCCGTTTGAGCCGCCTAAACCTTCATTGCCGCCACGGGTATTGTCAACGTTGCGCTGCCACTGTTCGATACGGTGGTCGTTGCGGCCGAGGTCGAAGGCGGGAATGAGCCAGGAAACATCTACGGGGCCGTTCTTAACCTGCTCCTGCATTACGCGGAGGCGTTCTGCACGCGAAACAAGCTGCCATGTGAAGTCCTGGGGATTATCGGAAAGTTCGCCGTCGGTTGCACCGATATAAATGTCGTTTGCAATTGCGCTGCGCTCGCCAGTGCCTTCGGGAGTGGCTTTGGCGGAGATACGGTATGCGTTGGATACGCCGTCTACGGTAACAGGCTCGAAAATCCAGTCGGTGAGGTCGCGGTCGGGCTGGTCGAGATAGAAACGGTCCTGATCGGCGCCGTTAAGGCTACCGTTGTTGGTGAAGTTGCAGAAAATGGAATAGCCGTTGTAGCCTTCGGGTTTACGCAGCTCAACGTCGATACCGTCGTTGCCGAGGACCGAGAACGTTGTCCATGTATCAAAAATCTTGTGGTTTGGTTCGAGCCACTTTCCCGTTTCAACCTGATAGAGGTAGTAGGATCCGGTGGCGGCTTCACTTCCCTGATAGGGAGAGCTTACAGCCCACGCCGACATTGCGGACATGAAAGCCGCACATGCGAGTAATTGTTTTCCTTTCATAAGGTGAAATGTTAAATATTGGTTTTTCGGTTATATAAAGTGTATATATAAATTCGGTATCGATTTCTTCGGTGTTGCAAAATTAAGTATACGCGCAATGGTTGACGGAGCAATATCTTTTCAAAAAAAAACACATTCTTGTCAAATATGCGGTTGCACGGCAGTTTTCCTAAAATGAATAGATATTTCTGTTTTTTGATTAACCTTTCATGTACACATAGTTTTATGCCGTCTAATTTTGCATTTGTAATTTCCCCGGCAAATATTCTGGTCTTCCTTATATATGGACCAATAACAGTTCACATACCGTAAATGTAATGCTACGAACAGTAAAAACGAAACACACATGCGCACTCAATTTTCTGGCTGCCCTGACCGTTACCGTCGGTATGGCAGGTAGCGCCGGTGCCTCCGTAACTGTTGTGGATCGCCCGCTGGACGGCGTGAGCAACAACTACACCAATTTCCGTGCGCCACTGCAGAAGGCTCCGTTGCTGAAACTGCCGGTAGGCAAGGTGCAGCCGAAAGGCTGGCTCCGCAAATATCTCGAACTGCAGCGCGACGGCCTGAACGGCCACCTTGGCGAAATCAGCGCCTGGCTCGACAAGAACAATAACCAGTGGCTGAGCGACAGCGGCGACCACGGTTGGGAAGAGGTTCCCTACTGGCTGCGCGGCTACAGCTCGCTGGCATATATCATCGACGACGACTCTATGAAAAAAGAGGCGCAGGTGTGGTTCGACGCCGTGCTCCGCAATATCAAGGAGGATGGATTCATTGGTCCGCGCAACACCGAAAACGGAAATCCCGAACTCTGGGCTCAGATGGTGATGCTGTGGGCGCTCCAGACATACTACGAATACAGTGGCGACAAGGCTGTACTCGATGCCATGACCGGCTATTTCAACTACGAGCTTACAGTGCCCGACAATAAGTTCCTCAAGGGCCTGTGGCAGGAGAAGCGCGGCGGCGACAACCTATGGAGTGTGCTGTGGCTCTACAACCGTACCGGCGACGAGGCTCTTCTGCCGCTGGCCGACAAGCTGCACCGATGCACTTCCGACTGGACACAGAGCGGTACGCTGCCAAACTGGCACGGGGTGAATGTGGCTCAGGGTTTCCGCGAACCGGCTACATATTATATGTATACTGGCGACAAAGCCATGCTTGAGGCAAGCTATAACAATTTCAATATCATGCGCGAGCTCTACGGTCAGATGCCGGGCGGCATGTATGCCGCCGACGAGAATGCGCGTCATGGTTACTTTGATCCCCGCCAGGGCGCTGAGACATGCGCATTGGTAGAGCAGATGGCATCCGACGAGATTCTTATGGGCATTACCGGCGATCCCTTCTGGGCCGACCACTGCGAGAATGTTGCCCTTAATACCTTTACCGCCTCGATGACGCCCGATATGAGGGCCCTGCGCTATCTCACTGCCGCCAACATGGCTGTCAGCGATGAAAAACTTCATGGACCTTCCATCGACAACAACCTGCGTGGTATGCTGTCGATGAGTCCGTTCAGCAGCCGTTGCTGCCAGCATAACCATGGCATGGGATGGCCCTACTACGCCGAGCACCTTGTAATGGCTACGGCCGACAACGGCCTTGCCACCATGCTCTATGCCGCCAACACTACCACGGCTAATGTGGCCGGAAACATACCTGTTACGCTCACCGAAACCACAAACTATCCTTTCGATGAAACCGTAACGCTCACTCTTGCCACAGGTAAGCCTGTGGAGTTCCCGCTGTACCTGCGTATTCCCGCATGGGCCAAAGGCTGCTCGGTTGCAGTGAACGGCAAGCCTCAGTCTGTTACAGATGCCGCTGGCCGATATGTGCGTATTGCCCGCAAGTGGAAGAACGGTGATGTTGTAACGCTCACTCTGCCAATGACTGTTACAGCTCAGGTATGGCAGCAGAACCAGTCGAGTGTAAGTGTGAATTACGGTCCTCTTACACTTTCGCTCAAGATCGACGAGGACATAGAGGCACACGACAGCCGCGACAGAGAGTTTGTGCAGGACGATTCGCACTGGCAGGAAGGTGTGGACGCTTCTAAGTGGCCTTGCTACGTATACAAACCCGGTTCCGACTGGAACTACGCCCTGAAAGTGGACTCCGATAATATCCCTGTGAAGTTCAAGGTTACCAAAAAGGATTATCCGGCCGACGACATGCCCTTCACCATCGGAAATGTGCCTTTCGAGTTTTCGGCTGTGGGCCTGAAGATTCCCTCGTGGGGCTACGACAGTACCGGCTTGACCGACGTCCTTCCCTCTGGAAATGCTATGCGCGACCGGGAGGAAACTCCGCTGAAACTCATACCTATGGGCGCTGCCCGTCTGCGCGTATCGGCATTCCCACGCGAAGTAGTTAAGTAAAGAATAATCATAAGTATAAATATTAATATTCAAAAAATAAATCATGAAACGTATCACAACGCTTTTCGCAATAGCCATTGCGGCATCGTCGGTTTCTGTGTCGGCCGCAGGGCCGAAGGCATCCGACTTTGTACCATACAAGACCAACGAGTTGCGTCTGCCTTCTGTGCCGTTGCTTATCAACGACCCGTTCTTCTCCATCTGGTCGAACTACGATGCTCTTAACGCTGGTCCGACAACCCATTGGAGCGAACACGAGAAAGCCCTGAACGGTATTTTGCGTGTCGACGGCACCGCATACCGCTTTATGGGTCCCGAGCGCTCCAACGTGCTTGTTCCCATCGCAGGAATGACTGTCGACGGCGCCGACTGGTACGGTCGCGTAAACTACACCCCAATGACGGGTACGGCATGGGCACAGCCCGGTTTCGACGACAATTCCTGGAAAACCGAACGCGCCGCATGGGGTACCGCTGGCGAATATCCTAATGTAAACAATGTATGGAAAGGCGACAACAAAGACATTTATGTGCGCCGCACAGTAAATCTCAGCGCCGAAGACCTTAAGAAAAATCTTGCCGTGCAATACTCGCACGACGATGTTTTCGAGCTTTACATAAACGGCAAACGTGTAGTTTCCACAGGAGAGACTTGGCGTCAGGGCGAAATCACCAACCTGAGCGATACCCAGAAGGGATGGCTCAAAGAGGGAGAGAACGTTATCGCTGCCCATTGCCATAACACTTCGGGAGGTTCGTACATAGACTTCGGCCTCTACGAAAACCTTATCCAGTCGTCGGACGCCATGCAGATGGCCCGCCAGAACTCCTGCGACGTTATGGCTACGAGCACATATTATAATTTCACCTGCGGACCTGTCAATTTCGACGTCGTTTTCACGGCTCCGATGCTCATAGACAATCCCGACCTCATATCCACACCGATAAACTACATTTCCTATCAGGTGAAGTCGTCCGACGGTAAGAAACACGACGTGCAGTTCTATCTCTCGGCGTCGCCGCAGTTCACTGTCAACGAGATGACACAGCCTACACTTTCGTCTATCGTTAACGAGAATGGCGTACGCTACCTCAAATCCGGCTCGGAAGAGCAGAACTACTGCGGCCGCACCGGCGATATGATCACAATAGACTGGGGCTACCTCTATATCCCTGCCATCAACGGTGATATAGCTATCGCCAACCAGCTGGATGCCGAGCGCGCTTTCGTTGCCGACGGCAAACTCCCGCAGAGCGCCAGCGGTACTGTACGAAGCACCAGCCACGCTACCATGCCGGCGCTTGCCTTTGTAAACGACCTCGGCAAAGTGAGCGAAGCACGCGACTATATGATGATAGGCTACGACGAGGTGTACGACATGGAGTACATGCACAAGAAATATAAAGCCTACTATGCCCGCAACGGCAAAACTATCTTCCAGGCTTTTGACGAATTCAAGCGCGACTACAACGACTTGATGAAGCGCTCCAAAGAGCTCGACAAGAGAATATACGACGACGCTCTTGCCGCAGGCAACGTCAAGTATGCCGAAATGCTCGCAGCCAACTACCGTCTTGTTATGGGAGCGCATAAAGTGTTCCAGGACGACAAAGGCCATATGCTGTATTTCTCCAAGGAAAACAAGTCGGGCGGTTTTGTCAACACTGTCGATCTCACATACCCCGAATGCCCCATCTACCTGCTGTATAATCCCGAATTGCAGAAGGGCATGATGTTCTCCATCTTCGATTACGCTCTTTCGCCTGAGCGCGCCGGCAAGAACTGCGCCGCGCACGACCTCGGCATCTATCCCCAGGCCAACGGCATGCACTACGGTGATTCCATGCCTCTCGAGGAATCTGCCAACATGATAATCCTTGCCAACGCTATCTGCCGAATTACCGGCGACGGCGAATGGCTCAAACCTTATGCCAAGGTGCTTCGCACATGGGCCGAATATTGCCGTGAAAACGGTCAGAATCCCGGTCGTCAGCTCTGTACCGACGACTTCAAGGGCCCCAGCGAACAGAATACAAACCTTTCGCTCAAGGCTATCACCGCTGTTGGTGCATATGCCGAACTTGCAAAATACATCGGTGATAAAGATGCCGATTCGTTTGCCGAATCCGCCAAAAACATGGCTCTGCTTTGGGAAGCCGACGCTCGCGACGGCGACCACTACCGCATGGAATTCCACCGTCCGGGTACTTGGAGCCAGAAATACAACCTTGTCTGGGACCGCATGTGGGGCTATAACTATTTCCCTGCAGAAATCATAGACCGCGAAATCAATTTCTACCTCAACCATCAGCAGAAATACGGACTGCCTCTCGACAGCCGCGACATGCAGACGAAGAGCGACTGGATTTTCTGGACAGCGTCGCTCTCTCCCGACACCGATACGTTCCTCCGATTCTCCGATCTTCACTGGAAATACATGAACGAGACCCCCTCGCGCATTCCTCTGAGCGACTTCTACCTCGCCGATCGCGGAACAAGCTGCAACTTCAGCGGCCGCTCGGTAATCGGTGGTCTGTGGATAAAGATTCTCAAAGACCGTATACAGCCCGCTCCCGCGCAGACAGCATGGGAGCCGAAAGGAAACCACATGAAAACACGCTGGGTCGCCGATGTAAATCCCGACTGCCCGCTGCCTGAATATCCCCGTCCCATTATGGTGCGTAACGACTGGATGAACCTCAACGGCCTGTGGGATTATGCAATCACCGACGGCGGCACTCCCGCAGCATACGACGGCAAGATTCTCGTTCCCTATCCTATCGAATCGTCGCTTTCGGGTGTTATGCGTCCCCTCGAGCCCGGTAAGACGCTGTGGTACAAGCGTGAAGTGAATATCCCTTCGTCGTGGAACGGCAAACGCATCATCCTTAATTTCGGCGCTGTAGACTATGATGCCGACGTATATGTGAACGGCGTAACCGGCCGCTATCTCGTGGCATCGCACAAAGGCGGCCACTCCGCTTTCTCCGCCGATATAACAAACAAACTGAAATCCGGTGCCAATACAATATATGTTAAGGTTGTAGACAAGACCGACGAGAATGGTCAGCCTGTTGGCAAACAGCGCCGTTATCCCAACGGCGGCGGCGACATATTCTACACTTCTACCTCCGGTATATGGCAGACAGTATGGCTCGAGCCTGTTGAAAGCACCTATGCAGAAAGCATTCGTATCACCCCCGACGTAGACAACTCCACAATCTCTTTTCTGCCCGTTATCAAGGACGGCAACGGTGCAACCGTATATGTAACTCTTAAGGACGGCGATAATGTGGTCGCCTCCAAATCTGGCGCGGCAGGCGAGACGATTGTCCTCGATGTGCCCGGTGCAAAACTGTGGAGCCCCGACAGCCCCTTCCTTTATAATGTAGAGGTATCTGTGGACAAAAACGGCAAGACCGTAGACGCCTTCGGCAGCTATGCCGCCATGCGCAAGATTTCCTATGCAAAGAACGAGGCCGGTTTCTGGCGCCTGCAACTCAACAACAAAGACCTGTTCCAGTTCGGTCTGCTCGACCAGGGTTACTGGCCCGACGGTCTGCTCACCGCTCCTACTGATGAGGCTCTGCGCTACGATATTGAAAAGACCAAGGAATGGGGCTTCAATATGATCCGCAAACACATGAAGACAGAACCCGCCCGATGGTACCGCCACTGCGATGAACTCGGTATCCTTGTTTGGCAGGATATGCCCGCCGTTTACCGTTCCGACGAAAACTGGGTAACCGAGACGTGGTATCCCGAGCATGCTTGTTCGCAGGATCCGACTGTAGAGAAGAATTTCCGCAACGAATGGACGGAAATAATCGACCAGCTCTATTCCTATCCTTGCATTGTGGTGTGGACACCGTTCAACGAGCATTGGGGACAGTTCAAGACTGCCGAAATTGTAGCCTTTACCCAGAGCCTCGACAACACCCGCTTAATAAACCCCGCCAGCGGCGGCAACCATTACCGCCTTGGCGAAGGAACCATCGTAGACCAGCATACCTATGCGCAGCCCATACGTGTATTCGAAGGCATCTTCGACCCCTCGCGCCCTCTTGTACTGGGCGAGTATGGCGGTCTTGGACGCAACATCAAGGGACACCGCTGGTTTGAACGCGATGCCCAGACCTACAATACATACCCCAGCGAGCGTTCCATCACCGACGCGTTCGACCGCCTTTCCAGTCAGATTCGCGATATCGCCGAGGGCTATGAGTCAGAAGCCGGCAAGATTTCCTACGGAGCTGCCGTGTATACCCAGACTACCGATGTGGAAACAGAGGTAAACGGTATCATGACCTACGACCGCGAGATTGTTAAGTTTAACGAGAACCGTCTGCGTGCCGCTGTCGACAGATTGACAGGCGTGTACGAGACTTCCGGAGTTAACGACGTGCGCATAGAACCTTTCGAGGGCGACACTGTGTACTATAATATCAACGGTGTTAGTTCCAACCGCCCTTTCAACGGATTCAATATCATCAAGGATTCCAATGGCCGTACACACAAAGTGATGTTCACCAGTGCCGAATCTGATAACGAGAAAATCTGAGTGGAACACATAACTGCAAATATGATAAAGCGAATATTGGCCGGACTGTTGCTGTTCTGCCTGTTGCCTGTGTCGGCCGCTGCCGCAAAAAGCGCGGCCGGAGCAGGCTCCATAGATGCGGCAACTGCTTTCAAGGCCTATGATGCGTTCAATAATGTGTACCTCGATACTGAACGCAATATCTACAAGAATACCGACCGCGACAAGGCTGCCGTGGGCCGCGACCGTGGCGCCGCAGCAATCTGGTGTCAGCCTATGTTCGTCGATATGGCCATAAATGCCGCCGACCTTGCAAAACGCGCCGGCGACAAAAAAAGGTGCAAACGTTATTCGGAGCTCGTAAACAAATTGCTCGCCGGTAATATTGCCCATTACGCCGGTTTCGACTTCGACGACAACGATCTGGATCACGGATGGTTCATCTACGACGATATCCAGTGGTGGACTATCACCCTCTTGCGCGCATATATGGCTACCGGAAACGAATCGTACCGTACTTTGGCCGAGAAAAGTTTTGCCCGTGTATGGTACGGATCGCCTCGCGTGGGCGATACCGGCTCCTATGCCGATCCTGCCGGGGAGCTCGGCGGAGGTATGTTCTGGCAGTGGCAGCCTATCGATAATCCCGCGCCAAACCGTGCCGGCGACGGCAAGATGTCGTGCATCAATTTCCCCACGGTGGTTGCTGCCATGCTTCTCTACGAATGCGTTCCCGCCGACCGGAAAGCCGACCCTAATCCCGAGGTGTGGGCAAACGCGCACGGAACCTTCTGCCGTCCGGCTTATGAGACGCGAGAGCGTTATCTTGAGATGGCTCGCGAAATATACGAGTGGAGCTTCAAGAATCTCGCTGATCCGGCAAAGCCCGGACGTATCGCCGACCATTCGCACGGTGGTGAAATGCGCGGCGGCCCATTAATCTATAATCAGGGAACATTCATCGGTGCGTCGGCATTGCTGTATCTCGCTACAGGCGAGGACCGTTACCTCCGCAATGCCATCGATGGTGCCGACTACTCGATTAATGTAATGTCGGCCGAGCACGGCATGCTTCCCTGGGCGCACAATAAATCAAATCCATATAACCAGGGTAGCCTTGAGCAGGGTATATATCCCGCTATCTGGATACAGTATATGAAAATACTTACCGACCGCTGCAATCAATCGCAGTTTGTGCCGTTTATAATATATAATGCCACCGAAGGATGGAAAAACCGCGACAAAACTCGCAATATCGCCGATGGCGAGTCTTGGAAAGCAACACCTTCCGATGCTATCATAGGCAGCTATTCAGCCTCGACAGTACCTTCGCTGATGCTGCTTTTCGCAGAACCATAACTAAGATATAACACATTCCAATCATGAAAAAAATAGTCATCACATCGCTCATTGCCGCAGCTATCGCTGGTAGCGCTATTGCAAAGGAGCCTGAAGTTATAAAAAACGACCTTCGTGCCCCGGCATATCCTCTTGTAACTATCGACCCGTACACCAGTGCATGGTCGTCAACCGATAACCTTTACGATTCCCCGGTAATTCACTGGACGTCCAAGGAATTTCCTTTTGTAGGCGTTATAAAGGTAGATGGGGTTCCCTATCGCTTTATGGGTACGGAAGTATTCGACACAAAACCGCTTTGTCCCACTTCGCTGCAGGGCAACGGATGGAAAGGCCGCTGGACAACAACCCGTCCCGAAGGCGACTGGAAATCGCTTGGCTATGATGATTCTTCCTGGAAAGAGGATGAGGCAGCTTTCGGCACTCCCGAGAACGAACCTACATCCAAGACAGAGTGGAGAACTCCCGAAATATGGGTACGCAGAGTTATCGACATTCCCGCTGATTTCGAGGACGATATGCCAGTATACCTCGAGCTGAGCAACGACGACGGCGCTATCTTCTATATTAATGGTGTCGAGATATACAACACAGGCACTTTCTGCAACAAAAATAAAATAGTCAAGTTCAACGACAAAGCTCGGGCAGCCTTGCGTCCCGGCAAGAACATTCTCGCCGCCAAGTGCGAGAATACTGGTGCCAACGGTCTGCTGGACTATGGTCTTCAGGTTCCCGTAAAAAAACATAACATCCTCGAAAACACCGCCGTGCAGACCTCTGCCGATGTTCAGGCCACACAGACGCACTACACTTTCACCTGTGGCCCTGTTGACTTGGCCCTGAGCTTCTGCGCCCCCGTTTTCCTTGACGGCGACCTCGACCTTCTCTGTCGTCCGGTCAACTATGTCAACTACACAGCCACTTCCAACGACGGCAAATCCCATGATATCGCTGTTTATTTCGACGCATCGCCGCGCTGGGCTCTTGGTCAGCCCTATCAGGCATCTGTCAGCGACGCGTACGAGCAGGACGGCATGGTTTATCTCCGCGCAGGTAGCCGCGACCAGGCTGTGCTTGAAAAGGCCGGCGACCATGTGCGTATCGACTGGGGCCACTTCTACCTCTCTTCGCCCGCTGTAAAAGGCCTTGAGTATGGTATTGGCATACCCGAGGCACTCCGCAGCAACTTTGTTGCAGGCAAGAGCATTGCTTTGGGCAAGAAAGGCGTCGACGAGGACGGCAACATGGCTCTGTCCCGCGACTTCGGAAATGTCAAGAAGGCCGAGGGGCATGTTTTGGTAGGCTACAACGATGGTTATTCCATCCAGTATTTCGGCCAGAACCTGCGTCCCTACTGGAACCGTACCGGTAACGTAACAATAGAATTGCAGTTCAAGGCAGCCGAGAAAGACCGCAAGAAACTTATCGACCGCTGCTATGCCTTCGACCGTCAGCTCATGAACGACGGCATCAAGGCCGGCGGCAAGAAATATGCCGAAGTTCTCGCTCTTGCATACCGTCAGGCAATCGCCGCCCACAAGCTTGTGGAAGGCCCTAACGGCGAGCTGTTCTATTTCTCCAAGGAAAACGACAGCAACGGCTCTATCGGCACCGTAGACATCACATATCCCACGGCTCCGCTCTTCCTCTATTATAATCCCGAACTTGCCAAGGCTACAATGAACTTCATCTACGACTACAGCGAGAGCGGTCGCTGGAAAAAGCCTTTCGCCGCACACGATGTAGGTACCTATCCCCGTGCCAACGGCCAGACATACGGCGGCGACATGCCCGTGGAGGAGAGCGGTAACATGATTATCATTACCCACGCTGCATGCAAGGTGCAGAACAACTACGACTACGCCCTCAAGCACTGGAATACAATGTCTACCTGGGTGAATTACCTCGTTAAATATGGTCTCGATCCTGAAAACCAGCTTTGCACCGACGACTTCGCCGGCCACTTCGCTCACAACGTCAACCTTTCTGCCAAGGCTATAATGGGTATCGCATCCTACGCCGCAATGGCACGCGAGCTTGGCAAGACAGACGTTGCCGACAAATACGAGGGCATCGCACGCGATTATGCCGCAAAATGGAAAGCAAACGCTTTTGACGGCGACCACTACCGCCTCACTTTCGACAAGCCCGGAACATGGAGCCAGAAGTACAACATCGTGTGGGACAACATCCTCGACCTTAATATCTTCGATCCGCAGATTATGAAGGACGAAATCAAGTACTATCTCACCAAACAGCACCAGTACGGTCTGCCCCTGGACAGCCGCAAGAATTATACCAAGACCGACTGGATTCTCTGGACAGCCTCGATGGCCGACAATAACGACGATTTCATGGCTTTTGTTGAGCCTGTTCACCGTTTCTACAACGAGACGCTGGACCGTGTTCCTATGTCCGACTGGACATGGGCCGACAAGCCCCGTCGCAGCGGCTTCATGACGCGTGCCGTGGTTGGCGGTCTGTACATGAAACTTTTTGCCGATAAAATGAAATAAAACAACCAATGAAAAAACAATTGTATTTAGTTGCCGCTGCTGCCATTGTTGTCCAGTATGCCGATGCACGCGATTATACGCAGCTCGTCAACCCGCTCGTTGGCAGCGAGAGCACTTTCGAGCTCTCTGCCGGCAATACATATCCGGCCATTGCGCGTCCCTGGGGTATGAATTTCTGGACGCCACAGACCGGGCCGATGGGCGACGGCTGGCAGTACCAGTATACGGCCAACAAAATCCGGGGCTTCAAGCAGACACATCAGCCCAGCCCGTGGATCAACGACTTCGGCCAGTTCTCCATAATGCCCGTAACCGGCTCGCCCAAGTTCAAGGAAAACGACCGCATGAGCTGGTTCTCGCACAAAGCCGAGGAAGCACGTCCGTATTACTACAAGGCGTATCTTGCCGACTGGGATGTGGTTACCGAAGTCGCTCCCACCGACCGTGCCGCGATGTTCCGCTTTACTTTCCCCGAGGCTTCTTCGTTTGTCGTGGTGGACGCTTTCGATCGCGGAAGTCATATCGAGGTTGTGCCCGGCAAGAACAGAATCGTTGGCTATACGACACGCAACAACGGCGGCGTACCCGAGAATTTCCGTAATTATTTCGTGGTTGAGTTCGACAAGCCGTTCACTTATACAGCGACATTCGCAGGCGACGAACTCAGCGAGAACGCCAACGAGCAGACTGCCGACCACACAGGCGCTGTCATTGGCTTCAAGACTGCAAAAGGCGAGAAAGTGCATGCCCGCGTGGCTTCGTCGTTCATTTCGCCCGAACAGGCCGTGCGCAACCTTGGTGAGCTCGACGGCAAGACCTTCGACCAGGTTGCCGAGGATGGCCGCGACGCCTGGAACGATGTGCTCGGCCGCATCGACGTGGAAGGCGGCGATCTGGACCAGCAGCGCACATTCTACACATGCCTGTACCGTTCCACTCTGTTCCCTCACAAACTGTATGAGATAGACGCAGCCGGCAAACCTGTGCACTACAGCCCTTATAACGGCAAGGTGCTTCCCGGATACATGTACACCGGCACCGGTTTCTGGGATACATTCCGTGCCCTGTTCCCGCTGCTCAACATCCTTTATCCCTCTGTTGAAAAAGAAATGCAGGAGGGCTTCCTTAACGCTTACCGCGAAAGCGGTTTCTTCCCCGAATGGTCGTCGCCCGGCCACCGCGGCTGCATGGTGGGCAATAACTCCGCCTCCGTAATGGCCGACGCTTACCTAAAAGGGATAAAGGTAGACGATCCCGAAACGCTTTGGAAGGGTATTGTAAACGGTACCAACAACGTACACCCTAAGGTTTCTTCATCCGGTCGTCTCGGTCATGAGTATTACAACAAACTCGGTTATGTGCCCTACGATGTGGATATCAAGGAAAACGCCGCCCGTACCCTTGAATATGCTTACGACGACTGGGCTATATGGCAGCTTGCCAAGGCTCTCGGCCGTCCGGCCGAGGAGCAGCAGCTGTACGCCGACCGCGCGATGAACTATAAGAATCTTTTCGACCCCGAAACAAAGCTGATGCGCGGACGCAATGCCGACGGCAAGTTCGCTCCTGACTTCTCTCCTTTCAAGTGGGGCGACGCATTTACCGAAGGCAATTCATGGCACTACACCTGGAGCGTGTTCCACGATCCTCAGGGCCTTGTCGACCTTATGGGTGGCCGTGAGGTTTTTGTGGAGATGATGGATTCGGTATTCTCTGTTCCGCCGGTGTTCGACGACAGCTATTATGGCTTCCCCATTCACGAAATACGCGAAATGCAGGTTATGAACATGGGCAACTATGCCCACGGCAACCAGCCCATTCAGCACATGATTTATCTGTACGACTGGGTGGGCGAACCCTGGAAGGCACAGCAGCGTGTACGCGAAGTTATGGATAAATTGTATACTCCGCGTCCCGACGGCTACTGCGGCGACGAGGATAACGGCCAGACTTCGGCATGGTATGTGTTCTCGGCTCTCGGTTTCTATCCTGTGAATCCTGCCGGCGGCGAGTACGCTCTTGGCGCACCCCTGTTCAACAAAGCTACTGTCAGACTCGAGAACGGAAAGACTGTAACGATTTCCGCACAGGATAACAGCGCAGATAATTTCTATGTGGAATCCATGAAGGTTAACGGCAAAAACTACGACAAGAACTATATCACATTCCCCATGCTTATGAATGGCGACAAGATTGAGTTCAAAATGTCGGCTAAGCCCAACTACAAGCGAGGCACTGCCAAAGAATCTGCTCCCTATTCCTTCTCTAATGAATTAAAGAAGAAATGAGCCGGTCAAGAATAGTATTTCTCGATTACGTAAGGGTTTTCGCATGTTTCTTGGTGATACTGGTACATGCAAGTGAAAACTTCTACGGATCACCTAACCCGGGCGAGATGGCTGGACCGGTATCGTGGCTTGCCAGCGAGACCGACCGTCTGTGGGTTTCGATCTACGACGGTTTCTCGCGCATGTCGGTACCTCTGTTTATCATTGTGTCTGCCTATCTGCTTGCGCCTATGAAGGAATCGGAGACTATGTGGGCTTTCTACCACCGTCGTTTCATGCGCATTCTGCCTCCGTTCCTTATCTTCATGGTTCTGTACTGTGTGCTGCCTTATGCCTTCGGACAGATTGACGCCTCTACAGCCGTTACAGATTTCACGCATATTCCGCTCAACTTTCCCTCGCTGGCGGGACACATGTGGTTCCTTTATCCGCTGATAAGCATATATTTGTTTATCCCCGTCGTATCGCCCTGGCTGCGCAAGGCATCGGCCCGTGAAGAGCGCTTCTTTATCCTGCTGTTTGCCATATCCACTTGCATGCCTTATCTGCGCCGCTGGTTTGGTCCGGTGTGGGGCGAGTGTTTCTGGAACGAGTACCATATGCTGTGGTATTTTTCCGGCTACCTGGGCTATCTTGTTACCGCCCACTATATTCGCGTGCATCTCACATGGAACAGCCGCAAGCGTGTAGCCGTAGGGCTGCCGATGATGCTTGCAGGTGCTGTCGCAACCATCCTGTCGTTCTATGTGCAGGCCACACCGCTCGTAGAGCTGGTAACACCCGAACTTGAGATAGGCTGGTCGTTCTGTACGCTTAATGTTTTTGTGCTCACAACAGGAGCATTCCTGCTGTTCAGCACTATCGGAAACGGTGAAGAACCGGCTTTTGTGCTCAATCTTTCGAGGCTGAGTTTCACCATCTACCTTGTTCATATATTCTGGCTCGGCGTTTGGGTTGGCATTTTCAAGACCGATTTAGCCCTTCCGACCGTGGCTGCAATCCCGGTAATCGCCGTATGCACCTTCTTCACCAGTTGGCTTACGGCCCAGATTGTGTCCTGGTTGCCTGGCGCACGCTGGCTGGGTATAGAGCCCGCACAAACAACGCGAAGAACAATAGCCCCGGCTTCATGATATGATACGTAATAAAAGCCTTATACTCCTCTCCGGCGTCATGTTCCTCTCTGTAGGGGACATAGACGCCGCAGAGCGTGTTATTACCGTTACCGATAGCTATCTGCATATCCCGGTATCGCATGCTGTGGATCGTGTGCGCATTGTTATGGAGGCACCAGGCATGGAAGCCATGCCGATAGACGTGCGTATAGCCGGCGGAAAACCGGACTACTGGGTTTTCAAGGATGTAAAAGCCTTGCGGGGCAGAAAATTGAGAATAACGTATCCCGACGGCACTGCAGGGGTGGATTCAATTCGTCTGGCATCGGAAATACCGGATGCCGACAGAATCTATAATGAACCTACACGCCCGCAATTTCATTATACTACCCGCCGTGGATGGATAAACGACCCTAACGGCCTTGTCTACTACGACGGTGAGTACCATCTGTTTTATCAGCACAATCCGTTCGAGCGCGATTGGGGTAACATGACGTGGGGACATGCAGTAAGTACCGATTTGGTGAACTGGACCGAGTTGCCTACGGCAATCCACCCGGATGCGTCGGGTACCATGTTCTCCGGTTCGGCCGTGATAGACTATGAGAACACATCGGGCTTCGGCAGCAAGAAAAATCCGCCAATGGTGATTGCCTATACTGTGGACAGCCCCGACCGCGAGACGCAGGCCATAGCCTATAGCCTCGACCGTGGCCGTACGTTCACCAAGTATGCAGGTAATCCTGTAATCGACAGCAAGGAAAAATGGAATTCACGCGACACCCGCGATCCGCGGCTTTTCCGTTACGGCGACCATTGGGTGATGGTGCTTAACGAGCGCGACGGTCATTCCATCTATACTTCCGACAATCTGCGCGACTGGACATACCGGAGCCATGTAACCGGCTTCTGGGAGTGCCCGGACTTGTTCGAGTTGCCTGTAGACGGCGATAAGAACAATAAAATGTGGGTTATGTCAGGAGCATCCGGTACATATATGATTGGAAAGTTCGACGGCTATACATTTACCCCTGTCTCGGGCAAGCACCGTAATTGTGCCGGCAGCATCTATGCCGCGCAAACGTTCAACAATATTCCCGCAAGCGACGGACGCCGCATCCAGATAGGCTGGGGACGCCTTGGTATTCCCGGCGAGCCTGTCAACGGTATGATGCTGATGCCCACCGAGCTGAGTCTGCGCACTACCAAAGATGGAGTACGTCTTGTCAGTGTGCCTGTGCGAGAGATTCAGGAGATTTTCACTCCCGCAGGAACATGGAAGAATCTGTCGCAGGAACAGGCCAACGAGGTCCTGCGTCCGTTTTCCGGAAGCGACTGCCTGCGTATAAAGGCACAGATTGAGCTTTCGCATGCTACAGATGCCTCGCTCAGTCTCAACGGACAGCGGCTGGTGGATTACGATATGAACGGCACACGCCTGAACGGCAACGATTACTCGCCTCAGGACCCGACAAGCATGCAGATAGACGTTGATGTGTTCATCGACCGTTCTGTTGTCGAGGTTTTTGTCGATGGCGGTATTTTCTCCTATTCGTTCGGGCGTAACATGCCCGATAATCCCGACATGGCCGAGCCTTTCACATTCCGTGGAAACCGCATAACGGTCAAATCTTTGGAAGTATTCAGAATAGCCCGGCCAAAGATAACCGTGGTCCAGACTCCTGCGAATGGTGCATTCCCAATTGTGGCGGCTGATGGAAGCACCGCCACTTTTGTCGTATGCGATACGGATGCGGATGTGGTGTCTACAGCAGCACAGGCAGTTGCGGAAGACATAAAGCTGATTACAGGTACTGCTCCGGCAGTCCGGAATACCATTGATAATATCGACTTTCCTGTCATAGCCGGAACCATAGGCAAATCGGAGCTTATAGACAAACTCATTGCCTCCGGAAAGATAGATGTTTACGATGTCAAAGACAAATGGGAAGCCTACGGCTTGGCAGTGGTGGACAAACCCTTTCCCGGAGTAAAAAAAGCGCTTGTGGCGTATGGCAGCATGCCGCGTGCCACTGCTTATGCCTTGTTCGAGCTGTCCGGGCTGATGGGAGTATCGCCATACGTGTGGTGGGCCGACGTAATTCCCGAGAAAAGGAATGCGCTGTATGCAACGGCAGGTGCTACCATTGTTAAAGAACCGTCGGTAAAATATCGCGGCATATTTATAAATGACGAGGACTGGGGGCTGATGCCCTGGGCTGCAAAAAACATCGATTCCAAATATAACAACATAGGACCTAATACCTATGCCAAGGTGATGGAATTGCTTTTACGCCTGCGCGCCAATGTCCTTTGGCCGGCGATGCATTTGTGCTCGCAGGCGTTCTGGGACAACAAGGACAACCTTCCTGTCGCTAAAAAATATGATATAGCTTTAGGCTCGAGCCACTGCGAGCAGATGCTGCGTGATAACGAATGGGAGTGGCGTCGATACGAAGATAAAACGGGCACCTACGAAAACTGGAATTACGTTACAAACCGCGATAAGATTCAGCGATACTGGGAGGAAAGGGTAGAAGAGAGCAAAGGCTTCTCTGCAATGTACACTCTTGGTATGCGAGGCGTGCACGACTGGGGTATAAGCGGCTATCCGTCTACCGAGGACAAAGTACGGGGCTTATCGGAGATTATTGCGTTCCAGCGGTCGCTGATAGAAAAACATATCGGCCGTGCGGATTCAGTACCGCAGATTTTTATACCTTATAAAGAGGTGCTGGATGCCTATAATGCCGGCCTGCAGGTGCCCGAAGATGTGATTCTTACCTGGGTGGACGATAATCACGGTTATATCCGTCAGCTCCCTACGCCCGAGGAACAGAAACGCTCCGGCGGTCATGGCGTATACTATCATCTGTCGTACTGGGGAACTCCTGAGGATTATCTGTGGCTGTGCTCGACATCGCCGTCGCTGATAAGCTATGAACTCACCAAAGGCTATGAGAACGGCATACGCGACCTGTGGGTGATAAACGTGGGCGACATCAAGCCTGCCGAGGCCGAACTGGAGTTCTGCATGGATCTTGCATGGGATATCGACGCATGGAAGCCTGAGGACGCTTATCAGTACAGCAGATATTGGGCAGAAAAAACATTCGGGGCCGATGTCGCAGAGGAACTTGCCGATATCAAGCGTGAGTATTACGAGTTGGCTGCTGCCGGAAAACCTGAGCATATTTTTGCCGTAGGATATAACAATGCAGAGATGGACAGGCGTATTGAACGGTATGCCGCTCTGGCAAAACGGGTGGACAAGTTGGCCGACAGAATTCCTCAGCGGCTGAAGGATGCCTATTTCGAATTGGTTGAATATCCTGTGAAAGGCGCTTATAATATAAATGTGATGACATTTCGTTCCCGTCAGGGCCGCGCCGGCGAGGCAAAGAAAGCATTCGATAACATAGAAAAACTTACGGCTCTTTATAATACCGGTATCGCCAACGGAAAATGGAATGGTATGATGGACTGCAAACCGCGCCGACAGAAGCAATTTTATCTGCCTGAAACGGCAGAGAAATCTGATGTCCGCGACGAGAACTTCATGATAATTCCCGCTACCGCTTATACGGCATCCAGTGTAAATCTTACAGAACTTAAAGGTTTGGGTGTTGGTGGCAGCAGTGTAACCGTTCGTCCGATGGATTATACCGATTATACTGTCGAGGGATTAGCGAAAGCTCCATATGTGGATTACACAGTACCGGTTAAGAAGGGCGAAAACACGATTGAGGTACGTTTTATTCCCTCTTTTCCGGTTCATAGCGGTGAAAATCTGAATGTAGCGGTCTGCGTGGACGACAGCGAGCCGCAGATCTGTTCGCTCAAGACTGTAGCGACCTAGGGAAAATGGAACACGACAGTACTGCAAGGTTTCAACGATGCCTCGGTAAACTATAATTCAGGCAACGACAAGAAAATTAACGTACGTATCTTGCTGCTGAATCCAGGCATTGCCCTCAGTGAGATATATGTTCGTTCATCAAAATAAACCGAAATAATATAACTCTTATCTGTTAGTTGAATTATATTAATGAATATTCTGATTGCAGCAGGATTTCCAAGGCTGTTGACATGGTTTACGGCGAAATCCTTGCATATTCCAAGTATTCTGACGAAATTTGCAATGAAGTTGTGCACATGCAGAGCAATTGCAGTTAACAGGATGAATGCTGCTAATTTATTAATGAACTGTAAATTGCACTGCTTTTTTCTGTTTGCATAAGTTTTAAAATTTAATTAAACCAACGAGTAACGCTTAAAAAATATTACCATGTATAATTCTGACAAGCGCATAGTTGCGACACTCGACGCCGGAGGCACGAACCTTGTTTTCGGCGCCATGCGTGGCTGTGAGTATATTACCGATCCTATAACTTTACCCTCGAACGCACACGACCTCGAACGTTGTCTCGATTCCATATCCGAAGGTTTTACGCGCATTTTCGACAGTCTTGACGAGAAGCCGGTGGCAATCAGTTTCGCTTTCCCCGGGCCGGCAGACTATCCTTCCGGCGTTATAGGCGGTTACCTGCCTAACTTCCCGTCGTTCCGCGACGGTGTGGCGCTTGGTCCGTTCCTCGAGGAAAAATTCAAAGTACCCGTATTCATCAACAACGACGGCGACCTGTTTGCCTATGGCGAGGCCCTCTGTGGCGCCCTTCCCGAGCTTAACCGCCGCCTCGAAGAGGCAGGAAGCAAAAAACGTTACAAAAACCTGCTCGGCTATACTTTCGGTACCGGTTTTGGTATAGGTATAGTGGTTAACGGGAAACTTAACCTTGGCGACAATTCGTGTGTGGAGACATTCTGTCTGCCAAACATGGCTAAGGAGCGAATCATATTGGAAGAAGGCGTGTCCATCCGCGCGGTAAAGCGTGTGTATGCCGAAGCTTCCGGCGACTATAATCACAAATTCGAACCAAAAGAAATCTGTGAGATTGCCGACGGCAAACGAGAAGGAAACGTAGAAGCTGCCCGCAAGGCTTTCGCAGAGATGGGTACCATCGCCGGCGATGCAATGGCAATAGCCGCTCAGCTGGTGGACGGTATAATTGTGCTGGGTGGTGGTCTTACAGCGGCCGGACACTGGTTTATGCCGTCGTTGCTCAAGGAAATGCGCAGCAATTTCGCTACTCTTGGCGGAGAAACACTTAACCGTCTGCAGATGCAGGTGTTCAACATCGACGATCCTGCCGAGTTTGAGGCTTTTGCAAAGGGCAATCCCCGTACAATTGCCGTGCGCGGTACAAATCGAACTGTCGAATACGACGATATGAAACGTATAGGTATAATGGTGTCCAAGTTAGGCGCTTCCAAGGCCATCTCGGCTGGCGCTTATGCTTTCGCACTTTCAAAAATAGATGAAAAATGATAGAAAAAGCACCTTTGGTATTTACCCCCTATCTTAAAAGCGTGATTTGGGGCGGAAATAAGATTTGCAAGTATAAAGGCATCGCTCAGCCTGAGCCAAATATCGGCGAGAGCTGGGAGATATCGGCTGTGCCTGGACATGAATCGGTTGTGGCCGAAGGCACTTACAAAGGCAAGACTATAACAGAGCTGATAGATTGTTTCGGTGCCGGTCTCCTCGGAGAAAAGGTTATGGCGAAGTATGGTGCCAAGTTTCCGCTGCTGATAAAGCTGATAGACGCTGCCGACAATCTGTCTGTGCAGGTTCATCCGGACGATGCTTTGGCAATGAAACGTCATGGCAGTCTCGGAAAAACAGAGATGTGGTACATTATCGGCACTGACAAGGACGCAAAGATTTTTGCCGGACTTAACGTTGGCATGACGCCCGACGACTATGTACAGCGTGTGGCCGACGGCACATTTGCCGAGACTCTTGCCGTACACAGCTCTGCTCCCGGCGATGTGTTTTTCCTTCCTGCCGGTCGCGTGCATGCAATAGGTGCTGGCAACCTTCTTGCGGAAATACAGGAATCCAGCGATATCACTTACCGTATCTATGACTACGACCGCCGTGATGCTGCCGGAAACCCGCGCGAGCTGCATACCGAGCTTGCAAAGGATGCTATCGACTATACCGTTTACGACAATTATAAGAGCGCGCCTGCAACAGATGATGTTGTGAACGCCGAAATAGTGCGTTGCGATCATTTTACAACTAATCGCATTTTGCTCGACGGTGAAATTTCACTGAATTTCGACGGACAGTCGTTTACTGTTGTAATGTGTATCGACGGAGAGGCGACAATCAGCTATCCCGGCGGTGAATTGCTTCTCAAGGCTGGACATACGGCACTGCTTCCCGCGGTTCTCTCAGACATTACCCTTTCCGGTAAATCTACACTTCTGCTGTCCCGCGTGTAATATATAGGATATAATAAAACGCCGCCGGAATATCGGACCAGATATTCCGGCGGCGTTGTGTATGGGGTGTCAGAGTTCTGAACCGTAGACTTCGATATCGGCAATGCGAGCTACGGAATCTGAGC
Organism: uncultured Porphyromonadaceae bacterium; assembly: GCA_937921035.1. Lineage (GTDB taxonomy): Bacteria > Bacteroidota > Bacteroidia > Bacteroidales > Muribaculaceae > CAG-873. The sequence continues at coordinate 34,256 of CALEUL010000061.1, read as the reverse complement.
CGGCGTCGCTGACGGTGATGCGTACATACCGTGCCTCTATGGGGTCGATATCAGTATCTGTTACCGATGCGGTGTTGTTCTTGTGCTCGCCGGCTGTTGTCCATACGGTGCCGTCGATACTTGTCTCAACCTTGAAAGCGCGGGAATTGAGTGCCACGTTCATGCCGGAGGTTCCTGCATGCCGGATAACATATCGGCTCACGTTGTATGCCTTGCCGAAATCGCACTCTATCCAGCCTTTTCCGTCGGCGGCAGACGATACCCACATTCGGCCTTCAGAGGGAGAGCCGTCGGCTGCAAGCGAGGCATCCGTAGCCGAAGCCGACGAGCTGACTTTCATATCCTTGAGCATTGTGAGATTGAACGGCAGGCCGTTGGCGCGGTTGTACATGTTATAGAAATGGTCGCCTCGTAGAATTACCGTTTTGCCTGGAGCGATCTCTTCAAGTTTCCCTTCTATTTTGGCTATTTCATCCGGCCCCATATCCCAAACGGTTCCCTGACCGGACAGGAACATAGGCTTGGTTCCGTCGAAGTTGCGTATGTCCCGGTTGAAGAAATCGGTTATAACGTTGATACCGTTGGCATAGCAGGGATAGTTGGGGATGAACGCCAGGCGGTTGTCGGCAACAATAGTCTTGAGACGCCCAATCTGACGTTCCCAGTCCTGTACTGTTAAGCCGTAGAGGTAACGGCATTCGCTGGCGTATGCCGAACGCTGCACGTTGTTGACGTCATCCCATATGGTTACCACACGCAATCCGGCTTTTTCGAGGTATCGTCCGCTAAGACGCGCGTAAGGGGTGAACACAGATCCTCGGGTAACGTTCCAACGCTTGTTGTGTGCATCGTACGGCATGGCGTAACCAAGTCCGGATGGCCCGCTGGCAAAGAAATCGTTTTCGGTAGCGCGGCTGTAATAATAGTTGAGCATGGATGGTGAGAAATCTACCAGGGCTGGGCTGATGGTCCAGTTCATGGGCACTTTGCCTCGTCCAGACTGGTTGAAGTTTGGTAACATGGCATGCTCGCAGTACTGGATATTGTCGCCGTCGCTGATATAGACGGTAACATATACCTTGTTTTCCAGATCCGGCATCTTCGGTACAGGAGGGATATTTACGGGTACCCTTATAGCTGAATATATGGAGCCGTTCTCAAAGAAATCCGACGGAACCGTCGAAAGTCCGTACTTCGTTGTCTCGCCGATACCGGAACGTTCTTCGGGGAACCATCCGGTAACAATGTCGCGGCCGGGGGTAAGGTCCTGAAGCATCTTGTCGAGCAGGTCTTTTTCCTCCTTGATGCGGGGATCGAGCCATACGCAGGCCGATCCGGCAGCGGCACCTATGTCGTGAACAAAGGGCACGACAGGGCGCAGGCTTATCAGCAGCCGGTGGTTGCAACGTTCCCAATAGTTGTCGTAGAGGTATTGATAAACTTCTACCGGGCTTGTCATCGTAAGGTCTGTGAAATCCTCGACAATGGTAAGGTCGATACCGTTTTCAATAAGTTTTTTCTGTATTTCTGCGGTTACGGGCAGCAGGCGCTCGAGGCCTCCGACAGTTGCGGCGAGGTTGCCGTAATGCTCGCTGTGTTCAGTGCTGTATAACACAAGGCCTTTAAGTTCGTCTTTGAAATTGTTTACAAGAACATAGGGCGTGCGTGCGCTTATTGTAGATACGTTTCTGCGCAGATTATGTGCCGCCGGCCATGTATTTCTGGATTCTTCGCCTTGGTAGAGGAGGATTCGGGCTCGCGAGCGGTTGACAAGACCCTGTAGCACGGAGAACATCACACGTTCCTGATCGTTGAGACCGGCCGCGTTCATATCAAGGGCATAAACGCGCTTGTCCGGTGCCGGAATGCGTGGCAGCAGTCTGTCGTCGGGCCAGTCTACTTCGTCGTATTCAAGTATACGGTCGCCGTCGGCAGTGAGCTGCACGTCGTCGTTTTCGAAAGTGATTTTGGTAAGATTATCGGCAGCCGAGGCGGTTATTTCACCATCGGAGTGGTGTGTAAGCATTGTAATATCCTGGGCGCCGGTACTTAATGCGCAAAGCGACGCAACGGAAAGTGTGAGAAGGTATTTCATATATACAGGTGTCATAGGATTATTTTAGCGGAAAATGAGCCGATACGCACAATGTGCAGCCCGGCTGGCAGCTGTGAGCGGCTCAGAAGAAGTTCGCCGGAGCTTGTCTGGTATATGCCTTCGGTTTTGCCTCCTGACGAGAAAACTTGTGCGGAAGTTCCTTGCGGAATGTTGCTGAAAATTACTTGGCCCGGGCTGACGCGGCACTGTATGCTGTTGCAGCCGCCGTCGACGGTTGCTACCGATGCGACACTGCCGAGTGTGATGTCTGAAACGTTGTCGAACAGCACCTCTACAGGCTCGCTCCAGCCGATGGAACTCAACCGAAGGCAGTCGCCGTCGAAAGCTATTGCCGGTTCTGCGCTGAAAAGGACAGAGACGGGTGTGCTGTCGGTAATATTCAGTGTAATGCCTTTACCGGTTACACCAGGGGCGAGAAAACTGATTTTCTGTAGTTCGGCAACACTCATCACGGTCGACGTTCCGTCGTCTTTGTGGATGCGTATCATTCTTTCTTGAGAAACCGCCGTAAACGAGGCGCCCGATAACGCTGCGATTAGTATTGCTGCTATAATTTTTTTCATGGACTGATATGTTTTTATTGCAAATTTAGCTCAATCGCGTTAAAAATTCATCATACATTCTGTTCAAAGATAATAAAAAAACCGTTCAAGCGCTTATATATGCCCGCTGCAATGTGTATGAACAAATATTCTCAAAATTTGAACATTTTTGCGGGATAAATGAAGATTAAAAAAGCTAAATTTGCAAATCATCATTATAAATACATTGCTATGGCCTTAAATTTAAAATATCCAGCAGTAATTTTCCTTGCTTTGGCGTCCGGTTCGGCGTTTGCTCCGGCTCGGACAATCGCGGGAGGCCATATTACTTCCGCCCTTCCAGATTCCCTCTGGCAATATTCGCAATGGATTTCCGCTGCCGACGCGCCTGTTGTTACCGGACGCATAGAAGGCCGAAACGAGCGCGCCGCCGACGGCGCTTCGTGGTTCCTTTGCGAGATTAAGAACTCTGCAAAAGTCGTGTTGGCACGTTGGATGACCACTGGCCTTGGTGTATATTCATTATACGTCAATGGAAAGACTGTCGGCGACGAAATACTAAAGCCGGGCTTCACGCACTATGGCAAAACAAAGTTGTCGTATACCTACGACATTACCGACGCTATCCGTAGAAATTCGGGAGCGGAAAATGTTTTTGCCGTTCAGTCAACACCCGGCTGGTGGGCCGATAAAATTATCACCCCCGGCGGACAGGAGGGTATGACTGGCCACAAACCTGCTTTCCGTGGCGTTATAGAACTGACATTTGCCGACGGAAAACGCGAATATTACGGCACGGACACAACTTCCTGGAAAGCCGGTATCGCCGGCCCTGTACAGCACTCGGCCATCTTCGACGGCGAGGAGTACGACGCCCGCATCCCGGCAGGCTTCGATACCCCCGAAAAACTCTCCGCGCCAGAGGTCAATACCGAATTTGCCGGTCAGATTTTTCCTTCGGACGGTGCGGAAATCTACTTCCGCGAAGACCTTGCTCTGAAGCCTGTCAGGGCATACAAGTGGCAGGGCATTACAGGTGCTGCCGATAACGAGCACGGCACAGTGAAAATTGTCAGAGAATATCCTGGCGGCAAAGACATGACGCTCCTGCCGGGCGAGACCATTGTGGTCGATTTCGGCCAGAACTGCGCGGCAGTCCCCGAATTTGAATTCAAGGCCAAGGAAGGCACGACGCTACGTTGCCAGCCAGCCGAACTGCTCAACGACGGCAATGGTGCCGAGAGCCGTGGAATGGACGGTCCCGAAGGCAGCGTGCACCGCCGTAATCTGCGAGTGCCCGACGATGGCATGCGCGTCAACTATACTTTCGGCACCGGTAACAAGATGGTGAAATACCGTCCGGACCGCACTTTCTTCGGATACAGATACGTATCCCTCACTGCCGACAACCCCGTAACTATACGCTCGATAAGTTCTATCCCTGTAACATCGATATCAAAAAACATGCAGACGGGGTATCTTACGACTGGTAATGAGTTGATCAATAAACTTATCTCCAACACAATATGGGGCATGCGCTCCAACTATCTCTCTGTGCCTACAGACTGTCCGCAGCGCAACGAGCGCCTTGGCTGGACCGCCGACACGCAGGTGTTTGCCGAAACAGGTACATTCTTTGCCGATACGCGCCGCTTTTTCCATAAATGGATGCGCGACATGCGCGATACACAGAACAATGCTGGCAGCTTCCCCGGTGTCGCTCCGCTGGCACAGTATGGCGCCGGCACTAACGACTATGCGCGTCTCGGATGGGCCGACGCCGGCATAATCGTTCCCTGGGTGGTGTGGAAACAGTTTGCCGACACTGCAATTGTTAACGAGAACTGGGACGCGATGATGAAGTTCCACAACCATATATCATCCACCAAATACAATCACCACTGTCTGCGTGGCGAAAATGGCGACTATCAGTGGGCCGACTGGCTCAGTTACGAACCCCTCGAAAGCTGTGGCGGCGGAATATTCATGCAGGACGACAACGGCAATACGTGCGTGCGCCCCGAAGCTTATGATTACTGGAATTATCTGAGTGCTTCGTATTGGCTGACTGATACCGAGATGATGATTGATATGGCCCGGGCGACCGGCCGTGATACTGCGGCTCTCGAACGTACTGCAAAAGAGGCTCGCGAATATCTTACGCGAACTTTCCTGATGCCTGATGGCTCATTCAGAACACCAATACTCAACACTATGCAGACCCCTGCGCTCTTTGCTCTGCGCAACGGTCTTGTCAGCGGGAAGGCGAAGGACAACATGATTCAGAGGCTCCGCAACAATTTCGCCGACCACGGCAACTGTCTGCAGACCGGTTTCCTGGGTACTTCCATCCTTATGCCTGTGCTCACCGATAACGGTATGGCAGATATTGCTTACGACCTTCTTTTCCAACGCAACAACCCAAGCTGGCTATATTCGATAGATAACGGTGCTACCACTATATGGGAGCGGTGGAACAGCTATATGCTCGACCGCGGCATGGGCCCGGCTGGCATGAACAGCTTTAATCATTATGCCTATGGATGCGTGTGCGAATGGCTTTGGGAAACGGCTGCAGGTATCGCTGCCGATCCTTCCGACCCTGGATTCAAAACCATTATAATGCGCCCTGTTCCCGACCGCCGGCTTGGCTCGCTTGACGCCGACTACCATTCGCCTGCAGGTGTAATCGAGAGTCATTGGAGATATGATGGAGACGACTGGATATGGATATTCACTGTTCCTGAAGGCGCACGCGCGAAGGTGCTGATTCCGTTCGAAAAACAGGAAAAAATATACAATGCCGGCACGCATACGGTAAAGGTAAGCACGTCCCGGAGGCAGGATGCTGTCAGTCTGGGCGAGCACGTTACTGGCGTGGAATTCGGCGACCCGTTCATAATGCTCGACGGGGACACATATTATGCCTATGGCACGAAAAAAGAGCGCGAGATCGAGGTTTATACTTCCAAAGATCTGAAAAACTGGACACCCGGCGGCGTTGTTCTGCGCGCTCCCGACTCGTACGGCACTCGCTGGTTCTGGGCTCCCGAAATCTATCACATCGGCGACCGCTACCTCATGTATTACTCCGCCGACGAACACATCTGTGTCGCCGAGGCATCATCGCCATTCGGGCCCTTTGTCCAAAAGGAGAAAAAGCCGATGCTTGCCGGCGAGAAAGCTATTGATACATCGCTGTTTATCGACACCGACGGCACACCATATCTGTTTTTCGACCGTATCATGCACGACGGTTACAAGATATGGGTGGCACGAATGAATCCGGACCTCACATCCATAGACCCTTCCACTCTTACTCTGTGCGTAGAAAGCAGCATGCCGTGGGAGACCGACCGTGTGAACGAAGGGTCGTTTGTTATCAAGCGCGGCGATACCTACTATATGACCTACTCGGGCAACGGGTTCCCCAATCCCGAGTATAATGTCGCCGTCGCTACCTCCAAAAGTCCTTATGGTCCTTGGACAAAGTCCGAAAACAACCGGATTCTGCGCACGCCGGAATTTCCGGAACACGGACATCTTGAAGGGGTAGGGCACAGTGCCATCTTTACCGACAAGGACGGACAGATGCGCATAGTTTTTCACGCACACAACCAGCCCGGCAAGATTCATCATCGCGAAATGTACATCGCTCCTATCGACTTTATTGACGAGGAACCAGGCCTGAAAGTAGATACATCGAAGATTATTAAAGCATTACCTACAAACTAAGATAATGAACACACGATTCTTAACTGCTGTTTTTGCCGGCGTGGCGATGTGCGCCTCCGCCGCAGGCAACGTCGGTACAGAACCGACGAAAGTATACATGGTATCCAACGCACATCTGGATACGCAATGGAACTGGGATGTGCAGACAACCATAGGTACGTTTGTCCGCAACACGTTGCAACAGAATCTGAGCCTGCTCGATAATTATCCGGGCTACATATTCAATTTCGAGGGTGGTATAAAGTATTCGTGGATGAAAGAATATTATCCATACGAGTACGAAATGGTTAAAAAGTATATTCGCGATGGCCGCTGGCATATTTCGGGTGCAAGCTGGGATGCCTGCGATGTTATTGTGCCTTCTGTTGAATCGCTGATACGCAACATTATGCTCGGCCAGCAGTTCTATCGCGACGAGTTCGGGGTGGAGAGTACCGATATTTTTCTGCCCGACTGTTTCGGTTTCGGCTGGACGCTGCCGACGGTGGCGGCACACTGTGGCCTGATTGGCTTCTCGTCGCAGAAACTCGGCTGGCGCGAGAATCCGTTCCACGGAGATAAAAAATATCCGTTCAATGTCGGCGTGTGGCAGGGTGTCGACGGGTCGGAAATCATGATGGCGCACGGATACAGATATGTGCAGGCATGGGATATTGAGGACCTTACCGAGAACAAAATGCTGAAGGACCGCTGCGGCGATAATTCGCTTGGGGCTTTCATGCAGTACTATGGCACGGGTGATACAGGCGGTTCTCCGACAATATCGTCGGTAGACGCGGTAGAACGCGCCCGCGGCAAAAACGGAAGTTTAGAGATACTGAGCGTGGCGAGCGACCAGTTATATAAGGACTATCTGCCTTTCTCGGCACATCCCGAGTTGCCACGTTACAGCGGCGAACTTACGATGGATGTACATGGCACAGGCTGTTACACATCGCAGGCTGCCATGAAACTATACAATAGGCAGAACGAGTTGCTTGGCGATGCTGCCGAACGAGCCGCGGCCACTGCTGCCGCGCTTGGCGTTGCGGCATATCCAGGCGAGGCTCTTACGGAAAACTGGCGCCGTTTCATTTATCATCAGTTCCACGACGACCTTACAGGCACGTCGATACCCCGTGCCTATGAGTTTTCCTGGAACGATGAGTTGCTGTCTTTGAAAAAATTCTCTGATATCATAAGCCACGGCGTAGCTGCCGTTGCCTCGCAGCTCGATACTCGTACCAAGGGTACCCCTGTGGTGCTTTATAACGCGCTTGGTCATGAATGTACGGATGTGGTCGAGATTGAAATACCGGCTAAGTATCGTCCGTCCGCAGTGAAGGCCATAGCGCACGATGGCAGTCAGGCCAACGCTCAGGTGATTGGATGGCAGCAGGGCAGAGCTCGCATTCTTGTAGAGGCAACCGTACCCGCCAACGGATATGCTGTGTATGATATCAGTCTTTCCGGTAAAGGTCGTCAGCTGGGCGGCGACAATGTTCGCACTATCGAAAATTCTGTTTACCGTATCACCTTCAACGACAGCGGCGATATTGTATCGCTGTTCGACAAAGTTGTAGGCCGCGAGCTTGTAAAGGCCGGCAAAACAATACGTCTTGCCGCTTTTACAAACAACAATTCGTCCCGCTGGCCCGCTTGGGAAGTGATGAAAACGACCCTCGACAGCGAGCCTGAATCTATTATCGGCGATGTCAGCGTTACACTTGTCGAGAACGGGCCTCTGCGGTCGACGGTACTTGTGGAAAAAACTCTTGGCGAGTCCCGCTTTAAACAGTATGTCCGCCTTTATGAAGGAGCCCTTGCCGACCGTATCGATTTCTATAACGAGGTGGACTGGAACAGTTCCAACACCCTTGTCAAGGCTGAGTTCCCTCTGTCTGTGGATAACGACGTGGCAAGTTACGACCTTGGGCTGGGCACTGTTGAGCGCGGTAACAATCGTCCCAACTCCTACGAAGTTTATGCTCAGCGCTGGGCCGATCTTACCGACCGCAGCGGCGACTATGGTGTTACCGTGATGAACGACTGCAAATATGGATGGGACAAACCTGATAACAACACCATCCGCCTGACGTTGCTGCATACACCGGGAACCGACCACCACTACTCCTATCAGGACCATCAGGATTTAGGCTATCATACTTTTACATATTCTCTTCGCGGCCATGCCGGCGCGCTGGATAAATCAGCTGCCTGCAATGGTGCCGATGTGCTGAATCAGCGCATAAAGGCTTTTGCCGCAAGTCGCCATGCCGGTAAACTCGGGAAGCAGTTCTCGGCATTGTCTGTCGATAACGACGCATTGGCCGTTAAGGCGTTCAAGAGAGCCGAGGCATCAGATGAATATATAATCCGCCTCTACGATACTTCGGGCAAAGGCGCGTCCGGTACGGTAACCTTCGCGCAGCCTCTGACTGCCGCTTTCGAAGCCGACGGTACTGAGAAAACCATAGGTACGGCAACTTTTGACGGCGCAAAACTCAATGTGGCGGTAGTGCCAAACGGCGTCAGAACTTATAAAGTACGTTTTGTTCCTGCTGTGGCTGTGCCGGAGGGCAAGTTCCTTCCTGTGAACCTTGCTTTAGACAAAAAGTGCTTCAGCTGGAATAGTTTCCGCGGAGCTGCCGATTTCCATAATGGCTACGGCTATGCGGGAGAGCTAATTCCAGATACTCTTGTGGTGTCTGGTGTACCTTTCGACATTGAGAACAAACAGCTGCTCAACGGAAAGATGTGCAGCGGCGATACTATCGCCGTTCCCGATGGCGGCTACGACAAACTGTATATTCTTGCTGCTACAGCAAGCGACAGCAATCCTGCTGCGGGTACTTTTACTGTCGGCCGCAATGCGGCGGAAATCACTGTCCCGTCGTATACAGGCTTTATTGGCCAGTGGGGGCATACGGGACATACCGACGGATATATGCTTGACGATGAAGTGGCATTCGTAGGAACGCATCGTCATTCGTATCAGGGCGACCACCCTTACGAGTATACATATATGTTTAAGTATTGCATAGATATACCTGCCGGCGCCAGGACCGTTGTGCTGCCGGATAACCGCGATATAGTAATTTTTGCCGCTACCTTTGCAAAAGACGCTTTCGATGAAACTGCGGCGCTAGCCCCCTTGTTCCGCACATCAATCGTGGGTAACAACAGCAAACCGGCTACAGAAGGCACAACTGCACCCGAGAGCTTTCTGCGGCCCGAACATATCACGGGGTGGTCGGGATACGTGAACAATAAGGAAAAACCACAGTTTATTTGCGACGGTAATCCCGACACCAAATGGTGCGATGTCGGAGGAATTCCGAGTTTTGTGGAGTGTGATTTCGGAGCTCCACGAAGCATTGGTGGCTGGTCGCTGCTCAATGCCGGCAAAGAGACGCCTATGTATATCACAGTATCGTGCCTGCTGCAGGCTCGCAACAGTGCCGATGAGGAATGGCGTACCATCGACCATATGGTGGGCAACAGCAGGAACGTATTCAACAAAAGGCTCGTTGAGCCTGTCGATACACGTTATCTGCGCCTGCTTGTAGTTCAGCCCGAGCAGGCCGGAGGCTCTGGCAACACCCGCATATATGAATTCGGTGTATATGAATAATTAATAACCATATAAATATATTATCAATGAAAAAAACATTATTACTGCTCGGCGCCGCCGCTATTGCAATGGCTACGGTGCAGTGTACGACGAACAAAGAGGTAAGCCTGACTAAATCGGGCCTTGACCCCGAAAAATTCAGTGCCGTTTTCAACGGCGATACAACAGCGCTGTATACTCTTACAAATGCCAGAGGTGCCGAAGTGTGCATCACAAACTTCGGAGGCCGTATCGTGTCGGTGATGATGCCCGACAAGGCCGGAGCATTCAAGGATGTTGTGCTCGGTTTCGACAGCATACAGGCTTATTTCCCTGAGAATAATCTGAGCGACTTCGGAGCCGCCATCGGTCGTTACGCAAACCGCATCAATCAGGGTAAAATAACAATCGACGACGTTACATATCAGCTGCCGCAGAACAATTTCGGCCACTGCCTGCATGGCGGAGGCGAGATGGGTACCCTCGGTTGGCAGTACCGCGTTTATAAAGTCGCTGCTAGCAACGACAGCTCCCTCACACTCGTTATGGACTCACCCGACGGCGACAACGGCTTCCCTGGCAATGTGCATGCTACAGTTACATATACTCTTACTTCGGACAACACTATCGACATCGCATACACTGCCACAACAGACAAGCCGACAGTAATAAATCTGACGAACCATTCCTACTTCAACCTTTCCGGCGATCCGACAAACCCGATTACCGACCAGGAACTTACTGTTAACGCTTCTAAATTCACTCCGGTAGACTCCACATTCATGACCACTGGCGAGATTATACCCGTCGCCGGCACTCCTATGGATTTTACAAAGGCAAAAATGATTGGTGCAGAAATAGAACGTACCGACTATGACCAGATTAAAAACGGCAATGGCTACGACCATAACTGGGTACTCGACACCAATTGCGATTTCGCTACAGAGGCTGCCGCGGTCTACTGCCCCGCGACAGGTATCATGCTGCAGGTATATACCGACGAACCCGGCATACAAATATACACAGGCAACTTCCTCGACGGCACCGTTACCGGCAAGCATGATATAAAATATAACCAGCGCACTGCCATATGCCTCGAAACACAGCATTTCCCCGACACACCCAACAAGCCTGAATGGCCTTCGGCCGTTGTTCGTCCCGGCGAAACCTACACCTCTCATTGCGCCTACCATTTTTCGGTAAAATAAAAAGCGATATATAAACTCTGAAGCTGCGCCGTAAAACTCCATTACGGCGCAGTTTCTTTATAGTGTATGCTCTGGATAAAATAAAATTATTCTCCTCTGCTACGGACGTCTGTAATATTTTTAGTAATTTTACGGCAATTTCAGCGCGATTTAATTATGAACCGATACAATATCGCCGTAGCCGGCACGGGCTACGTTGGTCTTTCGATAGCTACTCTGCTGGCGCAGCATAATCATGTTACCGCCGTAGACGTCCTTCCTGATAAAGTTGAAAAAATCAACCGACGCGTATCGCCAATCCAGGACGAGTACATCGAGAAATATCTGGCAGAGAAAGATTTGGATTTAACGGCTACGCTCGATGGTGCCGAGGCTTACCGGACTGCCGACTTTGTCGTTATCGCGGCTCCTACCAATTACGATCCGGTGAAGAATTATTTCGACACCCACTGTATAGAAGATGTGATAGACCTGGTGCTTTCCGTGAATCCGGATGCCGTGATGGTAATTAAATCGACGATTCCGGTAGGCTACTGTCGTTCGTTGTACATGAAATATGCTGCCGTCGGTGTACGACGGCTCAATCTGCTGTTTTTTCCAGAATTCCTGCGCGAGAGCAAGGCTTTGTACGACAATCTTTACCCTTCGCGTATTATCGCCGGTATTCCCAAGATAATAGACAAGCCTGAATTTGCCGGGGAGAACCGGGCTATTCTTGCAGTAACAGACATTCCCGCGATGGAGCAGGCGGCCAATGTGTTTGCCGGCTTGCTTCGGGATGGTGCTGTAAAGACTGACATCCCTACATTATTTATGGGGATAAAGGAGGCCGAGGCCGTGAAGCTGTTCGCCAATACATATCTGGCGCTGCGAGTGAGCTATTTCAACGAACTGGATACATATGCCGAAGTCAAAGGGTTGGACAGCAGGGCGATAATAGAAGGTATCGGTCTTGATCCGCGTATAGGAACGCATTACAACAACCCGTCGTTCGGATATGGCGGTTATTGCCTGCCCAAGGACTCCAAGCAGCTTTTGGCGAACTACGCCGACGTGCCACAGAACATGATGAGCGCCATTGTGGAGAGCAACCGCACGCGCAAGGATTTCATTGCCGACCAGGTATTGAAAATGGCCGGTTACTATGATTATTATTCTGCCAACAGCTACGGTAACGCGCCCGAAAAAAAATGTGTCATAGGGGTATATAGGCTTACGATGAAGAGCAACAGCGACAACTTCCGCCAAAGCAGCATACAGGGTGTTATGAAGCGTATAAAGGCCAAAGGGGCAACGGTGATTATTTACGAGCCGACGTTAGAGGACGGCACCACATTCTTCGGAAGTCTGGTGGTGAACGACCTCGAAAAATTCAAAAACATGAGCCATGCGATAATTGCCAACCGCTATGCTCCGGCGCTGAACGATGTTCAGTGCAAGGTTTATACCCGCGATATTTTTCGCCGCGACTGAAGAGCGGGGTAGTATACATATTTATAAAGACTTAGGAATATATGATTTATAATATTATGGTGCGCTTTCGTTGCATTTCATTGTGTATTATGCTTGCTTTGGTGATGTTTGCCTGCGGAAACGGCACCAGGGCGGCGCAGGTAGAGGAGAAAGCCGAACCAATGACAGAACTGCCTTTGCCGGTGCTTCCGGATAGTCTGCGCACCCCCCAGTCGCGTGCGGCGTATATTTCGTTGCATTTTTGGGATATGCTTGATTTTGGGGACGACAGCGAGGCGCTTGATACCGCGTTCGTCGAGCAGAGTTTTGTGAACTACCTCTCAGTCCTCGATATTGCAGACCCGGTGGATGCCGCCGCAGCCATGTGCAATCTTGTGGAGCGCGCCGCGCGGGCACAGGCAGCCTTCGAACTCCTTGAATATGTGGCCGACAGATACCTCGAAGATCCAAACTCGCCCATGCGTTCCGAGAAGTTGTACGAGCACTGGCTAAATGCCTTGCGTGCCGACAGTAAGCTCTATGCCGACCGCCGAATGCAGATAGACAGCCGACTTGAGCGCATAGCCATGAACCGTCCGGGAACGATAGCTGCCGATTTCAGGCTCCTGACACTCGACGGGCGTCGGTCGACCATGCTCAATACCCTCGGCAAGAGCCGCACATTAGTGATGTTTTACGACCCCACATGCGAAAACTGCCACACCATACGCCGGGCGCTTGCCGCGGCCGAGTTGCCAGAGGATATTTCGATACTTGCCGTCGCTGTCGACGGTACTCAGAGCTCCTGGCGAACAGATGCCGCCGAGATGCCTAAAGACTGGACAATCGCTTTTGCACTCGATGCGCTCGAGACAGACGATATCTACTTCTTTGCCGCCATGCCTACATTTTATTTGCTCGATGCCGATGGCAAAGTACTCATGAAGGACCCGGCTCCAAGCTCGCTCTTCCCCCTTTGAGCGGGCAGATGGCGGCAGATGGCTCAGGCTCTGACATGGCCTAACATGGCCGCTTCGAAATTTGCATAATTGAGTTATTATAGCTAATTTTGTGGCCGGAAGAGTTCTCTGCACGTCGGAGTTCGGTTCCCGGAATGAACGATTTTTCACTTTTTTGCAGTGAGCAATCTCATTGAAATATGTGGCGCTAACCTCTGTTATAGCTTGAAAATGCTAAATCGGAGGGAAGCGATTTCATGTGTCCATTCGTATAGATGTTAGGAGCGGTATATTCTGCGAATGCCTGATTATAAGGAAAATAACCCTGTTGGGCTGATTGGGTTTTTCGAGTCGGAAGTTTTCGGCGCGAACGGTAGAACGTCCTCTATGGCAAGAAAAGCCTTGAGTTCGCTCGCGTCGTTTCTTAAAGCAAAGAATCTTTCTCTCGACCAAGACCTCCCAAATATCATACGCCATTGGCTTGTGTTTCTGAGTATCAATGGATTGGCACTGAAGTCGGCTGTGGCCTATTTCGAAGCCGTCAGCGGGTTGTATTCCCGCGCAGTGAAGACCGGTATTGCTGAAAGTACAGATGAATTCAGAACGATAAAGGCTTTGCTTGTCGCAAACGACGGGCAGGTATGGACAACAGGACCCGATAAAACGCTCCTGGGCAAATTGCGTTCGCTCACTATGACCGTTATCGGCTCTCGGCCAGCAGACAACAGTCTGGCGATGGATATGGTTCTGTTCTCGCTTATAAACGGATGTATGCCGTTGTCGCAGGTCGCCCGTCTGAAACGTCAGGAGCTTGGAGATATCGATCAGGAAAGTCGCGCAATCGTACAGCGGAACGCCGATGCCAGGCGAAAATTCGTTTTCAAACTCGATCAGACCATGCTTACGGCACGGCAACTCTCAAGAGCAGTAAACGCTTGCGTATCCGACCTTTTCCAGCGACACTATATATCCATGTTCGGCAATCCCGATGAAACCATTCAGTCATACTGGGCATACGCGGCTTTGAGCGGCGGAGTGTCGCCCGAAGCGGTTCTCGGTATGCTTGGAAAAGTGCCTGCCGGAGTGCCGGTGCTCTCGCTGTGTTCTCCTGCCGAACTTACCGCGGACGAGCATGCTCGTATAGCCGGTACCGTCGCCCGCACATTCGTAGTGGCACCCATGCGGTGGTTTGTAATGCGGCTGCGCCCGCGTGTGAAATTCGAGCAGCTCGACAGCCGTTTCACATTGTTCCGCGAAGAAATCAGCCGCCCCGAATTATTCTACCCCCGCGAAGTAATATATCGCAAAATCGGCAGGAAAGTTGTTGCCGAAGACGCTCCCGTAATTCCCGACATAGTGTTTTTCAAATGTCGCGAAACCGAAGTATTGCCAATCTTCCGCGTAATCGGCGACCTTGCCTGGTGCTATACCACGACCGGCAAGCCCGGCGACCCCTTCGTGTCCGTGCCTCAACGCGCTTTCGAAGCATTCCAGGAGGCCATAGGCCATTTCACGCCCGAATATCAGGTATCCCCGATCGGTGGAATTCCGCTGAAAGAAGGCGATACCGTAGTAATAATAGGCGGTGAATTCCAGAACTACACCGCCACAATCGAAAAAATACAGAAGCCGCAGGCCGACGGACGCACGATATACCGTCTCCAGCTCAACGACACCGGCTTCGAATGGACAGTCTCCAAAGACGCCCGCCAGCTCCGCAAAGCCAACTGAAAAACTTCTCCCGCTCGCCTTTAGGTGCTCTTTGACGCCTACCATTGCAGCAATGATTTTTCATTGCTCCCGATTAACGTATTTATTAAGCCGATAAAAATATGGACCAATATAAAATTGCAGTTGCCGGCACAGGTTATGTCGGGCTCAGCATCGCCACTCTGCTGGCGCAGCACAACCGCGTTACGGCGGTTGATGTGATTCCCGAGAAGGTTGAGCTTATCAACAAGCGCAAATCGCCCATCCAGGACGAGTATATCGAAAAATATCTTGCTGAAAAGGACCTGGACCTGACGGCGACCCTCGACGGCGCGGCAGCCTACCGCGATGCCGACTTCGTTGTGATAGCGGCGCCGACGAACTACGACCCCGTCCGGAATTACTTCGATACCCACTGCATCGAGGATGTTATCGACCTTGTGCTGAGCGTGAATCCCGAAGCGGTGATGGTGATAAAATCCACCATTCCCGTGGGCTACTGCCGCTCGCTGTATGTGAAATACGCGGCAAAGGGAGCGAAGCAGTTCAACCTGCTGTTCTTCCCCGAGTTCCTGCGCGAGAGCAAGGCGCTGTACGACAATCTTTTCCCGAGCCGCATCATCGCCGGCATGCCCAAGATTATCGACCGTCCCGAATTCGCCGAGGAGAACGCCGCTATCATGGCGGTTACGGACCTCGAACGGCTGACAGAGGCCGCGCACACCTTTGCGGGACTGTTGAAACAGGGCGCAGTCAAAGAGGATATTCCGACGCTCTATATGGGCATGAAGGAGGCAGAGGCAGTTAAGCTGTTCGCCAACACCTATCTTGCGCTGCGCGTGAGCTACTTCAACGAACTCGACACCTACGCCGAGGTGAAAGGTCTTGATTCGCAGGCCATAATCGAGGGTGTCGGTCTTGACCCGCGCATCGGCAGCCACTACAACAATCCCTCGTTCGGCTACGGCGGCTACTGCCTGCCCAAGGACACAAAACAACTCCTTGCCAACTACGCCGATGTGCCGCAGAACATGATGAGCGCCATCGTCGAGAGCAACCGCACACGCAAGGACTTCATCGCCGACCAGGTACTCCGCATGGCCGGATGGACGCCCGAACGGCATGTAACAATCGGCGTTTACCGCCTGACAATGAAGTCGAACAGCGACAATTTCCGCCAATCGTCAATCCAGGGCGTGATGAAGCGCATCAAGGCCAAGGGCGCCACGGTAATCATCTACGAACCCACCCTCGAGGACGGCTCCGCCTTCTTCGGCAGCGAAGTAGTGAACGACATCGACCGCTTCACAGCATCGGCAGATGCCATCATCGCCAACCGCTACGATGCCATTCTCGACCCCGTATCCCCCAAAGTCTACACCCGCGACATTTTCAGAAGAGATTGATATATTATGAATATAGGAATCTGTGTAATAACGTATAATAGGATAAATTCTCTTAAAAGAGTGCTTCAGTCATTAAATGAAGCGCAGTATCCGCATGAAGTCGATTTGATAATCAGTGTAGATAAGAGCGATACAGAACAAGTTGCGGATTATGCAAGACTCTTTGATTGGTTACACGGACATAAAGAAGTTATTATCCATAAAGAAAATTTGGGATTGCGAAAGCATGTCCTTTCCTGTGGCGAGTTATTGAATCACTATGACGCATTGGTTGTACTGGAGGATGATATTTCTGTAGCCGAAAGTTTTTTCTATTACGTAGAGCAGTGTGTAGAGAAATATAAGGATGATGATAACATAGCAGGCATTAGTTTATACAATTTCCCATTACATAATTACACATATCTTCCATTCATGCCTTTAAAAACGGACAGTGATGTTTTTCTAATGCAGTTGGCTCAGTCATGGGGGCAAGTGTGGATGAGAAAGCAGTGGAATGCTTTTATAGAGTGGTATAAAACACATAACGAAGAATTTGAAGAACTTCCGCATCTGCCAAAAAGTATCTGTAACTGGCCTCGGAGTTCATGGTTGAAATACCATAACCGTTATTGCATAGAACAGAACAAGTTTTTTGTATATCCTTACGATTCATTATCAACGAATAATTGTGAACCTGGAACTCATAATAAAACTCAGTTTAGTTATTTTCAAGCGCAATTGTTGTTTGGGATAAAGAAAGAGTTCAAATTGAATCCAATTGTAAAATATGATGGTTTTTTCGAGAATATGGGATTAAGTAGCTCTCTTGGTATAAAGCCATCCGAAATATGCATTGATTTGTATGGTGTTAAACATAATAGATTGCGTAAAAGATATTGGTTATCTTGCTCCAATCAACCTTATAAATTAGTACGCACTTTTGCATTGACAATGAAACCAATAGAATTCAATATCTTATATGGTGTAGAAGGAACTGGTATTTATTTATATGATACTTATGTAAAGGACAATTATCAACGAAATTATTCAGACGTGCAGATTAAGACATTTTTATATGCTACAGATATGAATGTCATTAATCAATTGTTTAGATTTGTAAAAAATAAAATTTACAATTTGCTAAATTTTTGAAGATTAAGCGATAGCTATTTATGTAAGGATAATTGTTTTGTATATAAAAGCGAGCATCAATAATATGTATATTCATTATTTAAACTCGTCTTATATAGAGAATTATAATATATGAAGCTTTTAGGCTTATTCAGCAGGTCAAAGGACTTGATGCGGTATTTCACCGCTTCTATGTTGGCGATGGTTGTATCGCTGGCCCTCAATCCTTTTGTATCTGTTTGTATGACTAAAGGAGACTTTGCGATAACTGGGTATTATACGTCATTCAATTTGCTCGTACTACCGTTGGTGGGCTTTTCATTGATGCAATATTATAATAAGTCATATTTTAGGCTTAACGGGCATCAACGAGATAAATTGTTGAATACCATAGTATCTACGACATTGCTATTTGGGGGAATAACACTGATATTAGTCTGTGTAGGCTACTATGCATACCATCAGCTAAAAAATATTGATTTGCCATTCTTTCCTTATGCCATTCTTTTTTTTGCATCAGTATACCTTGGCCAGTTCTATACGGCATATCAAACGAAGCTTAAGTTTGAAAAGAATAGTAAACAATTTCTCCGAATAGGAATATATTATACCGGGATACACCTTTTATGTGTGGTTTCCTTAGTATTACTATGGAAAATGCATGCCTTAGGATATGCACTT
This sequence comes from uncultured Porphyromonadaceae bacterium, assembly GCA_937921035.1. Taxonomy (GTDB): domain Bacteria; phylum Bacteroidota; class Bacteroidia; order Bacteroidales; family Muribaculaceae; genus CAG-873. The sequence goes on along the minus strand of CALEUL010000061.1, from coordinate 15,742 downwards.
GCGACATTTAGCACCGCGTTGATTGCGATGTTATTCTCTATGCGACATATTATTAACAGATTCGAAATAGATAAGGCAATGCTTCGTCAGGCTTTAATATTCTGTTGGCCTTTGATATTGGCAAATATGATGGAGTATATATATTCAGGCATTGATCGAAGTTTCCTCGTCGGCATCAATAACAATGATGCATTGGGTTTGTATAATGTTGCAGTAACCATAGGCAGCTATGTTACGATATTCTATACTACAATATCTCAAACCTTTCAGCCAGACCTGTTTGAAGCTGTCGCTCAAAAGAACGCAAAGGCAACCCTTAAGCTTGTGGTAAAAATACAGATTTTAAATATATTGCCGATATTATTGTTTATCTTATTGGCTCCATTTATTATAGATGTTTTGACATTCGGACGTTATGTTGATTCCACAGTGTATGCTCGAATTATTGCGTTGAAAGGAATTGTCGCGGCGATATATTTTTCGCTGTCATCTATTATTATTGCAGCGGGACTATCTAAGGTTTCGCTTATAATCAAAATTGTCGGTACTATATTCGCATATATAATGTTTTATGTTTTGATTTCTCGATTCGAATATTTAGGCGCTGCATGGGGACAAGCACTTTCATATATTTCTTTAATTATTATAACCTTTGCCTTTATTTGGGCAAATCGTAATAGAATATTTGCATGAAAATAGGTATTTTGACATTTCATGCCGCCAGTAATTTCGGCGCAAATCTTCAAGCTTATTCTTCAGTGTGCATATACCGTCGATTAGGGCATCAGGTAAAAGTGATAAACTACTTAAGAAGTGGCGATTTTAATTATATAAATACTGTTAACGCGAAACAATTTCAGGAACATAGTAGTTTTGTAGAAGAGTCTTTGCCGATAACGCGAGAGGTTACCACTCCTGAAGAATTGTTACAGGTTGTCAAATATGAAAAGTTTGATCTTATCTCGATAGGGGCCGATGCCGTATGGCGATTGCCTAACGATGAAAATAAATTGATTTTTTTTGCAGACTGGCTTTTGAATGAACCTGATCACCCATTCGTAGTTGCAATGTCTGCTGCGCACATGGGGCAAGGTTTCAAGTCTTTGCCGGAAACACTTAAGAAACGGATAAAAGACGATTTGGAAAAGTTCAGCTTTATATCCGTTCGCGATGAGTGGACACGAAAAAAAATCAATGAGGATATTATAAAACGAAATTTTGTAAAATATATCAATCCGGACCCTGTTATTTGGCTAAGTGATTTCACTTCTGAACTTAAAACACCAAATGATTCAAAATTTTTAGAGCGTCCATACTATTTGATGTCTCTGCCCGTCAGATGCGATGGAAATTCAAAAATGAGGGAATGGTTCACTACATTTAAATATTTAGTTAATAAGGCTGGCTATAACTTGGTGGAACTGCCATTACCGGAAGGTATAAGCGGTTTGGATTTCGATTATACTATCAAATATCCTATAAATCCGCTTCATTGGTTTACATATATCGGTAGGGCTCGAGCATTCTGTGGCTTGCGATTTCACGCTATAGTATCTTCAATTTCATCAGGCACTCCATTTTTCAGTATTGATAGTTATGGTAATCAATCACTCTTTCCAAGAGTTGCACGTTATTTGGGGTGGTATCGTGTCGGACGTGCTTTTGATGATAAAAGTAAAATCAGAAATCTTTTGCTTGGCAGTGGTTTTGAGAAATATAGAGTATCGGGAAGTATTATACAAATATCACCGTATAAGGTATTTGATATGCTTGAACACTTCGATAAAGCAAAACTCTTAGCATTTCGCAAATCTCTGAGATATATCTATACGTCAACAATGGATTTAATGTTTGAATCACTTAATAATGAAAATTGAGTCTATTTTTGGTGAAGCATGCACAGCATGTGATGCATGTATGAATATATGTCCCAAAAACGCGATTACAATAACTGAGGATAAATATGGCTTTTACGAACCCGAGATAGATCATGACATTTGCATCAAATGCGGTTTATGTGATAAAGTTTGTCCCTCACTTAATCTAAGTGGGGAAAGGCCAGAATACGAAGCGTTTTGTGGATATTCTAAAACTGAGGGTGTCAGAGCAAAGTCATCCTCAGGAGGTTTATTTCACGACCTCGCAGATTCCGTTATCAAATCAGGCGGTGTAGTTTTTGGCGCAGCTTTCAACTATGGACAAGATAATTTAAGATTGGAACATTGTTCCTCTGATGAAGTTGGCTTAGAGCCTCTACAAAAATCAAAATATGTACAAAGCTACATAGGGTTGACCTATAGGAAAGTAAAGACAATGCTTGGGACAGGGCGACGGGTTATGTTTGTGGGTACTCCATGTCAGGTAGCCGGATTAAAATCTTATTTAAGAAATACTCCTTCGGATAATTTGTTAACAGTCGATTTTATATGTCATGGGGTTCCTTCAATGTATTTCCTTAGAGACCATCTAATTCATATTGGCTTTAAGGATTTGAGAAAAATATCTAAAATCGATTTTCGTCCTAAATGCTCAGCATGGGTAGATGATATCGTTGTAGTAAACAGCGAAAAAAAATATCAGAATTTTTACCAGAACGATGCGTATTTTAGAGGATTCGATTATTCGTGTATTACATTAAGAAAATCTTGTTTTGCATGTGATTATTCCAATGGGTATAACCGTATGGCAGATATCACATTGGCTGATTTTTGGGGTATTTTTAAGTCAGATTTAACAATAGATGACTGGCGAAAAGGATTATCGTTAGTTTTGGTATATACTGATAAAGGCCGTAACGCTATCAGCAATCTTGATAATGTTAATTTGATACCTGTCGATAGAGCAGATACAGAATATATATATCGTCGCAAACGTGCTACGTATTATCCTCACAAACAGCGTGAAAAATTTTTTGATGATTATGCTACGCATGGATATGATTATGCAGTTAAACATAATGATTTGACATTTTCTGTAAAGGAAAGATTGGCATATAATGTCAAGAAGATGATAACAAAATTATTGAAGAAATGATGTCAATCACAAAGATATTGTCTTTCGGGTCGCGTCCAATATTCGCCAAGGGGCAGGAAAGAAACTTTCAGTATCTTCTCGCTTTTCTTTGGGGGTATAATCTAATTGTAAGCTATTTTATTGCATTCATTAAGAACTTTACAATGTTTGCAGTATTGGATGATTTAATAGTTCCATTAACTATTATTTTACTCGTTCTTTTTTCAGCGAGATATATTATTAGTGTAAACTCTAAGTGGACTTGGCTGATTTTCTTTTTTCTATGTATTTTGTTGTTGGCATCCAGCGCTTTTGGTAATCCTGTTCAAGCACAAGGCTTTGAAAGTTTTGGGTTACAAGTCGCAGTAGCGGTTCCATATATATTGGTAGGCTCTGGATTAGATTATCGAAGAGACTTTACCCTTTTAACGATTATTTCTTGGCTAAATATTGTCGGTGCAATTTTTTATCAATTCTATTATCTGAGTTCCGGACGAGAAGTCGATGATGATATGATGGCTTTGGCTTATTATCTTTTACCGAATGTTATAATATGCTTTCTATCTGCTTTTCAACGAAATCTTTTAATAAGTTGGATAGTTGGAATTTGTGGTACTCTAATGTTGTTTGTCGCGGGTACACGCGGGGCCGTTGTTGCTGTAGCCGTTTTTTTTCTGTTGTATTTGTTCTTATACACACTCCCTCACGGACGCAACAAAATAAGAACAATAATGCTTATTATTATTATAGGTCTAATAATCATAACATATTTCACAGCCTTTTTTGACTATACTTCGAATTTAGGCTTCGGAACGCGTATCTACGATCAGTTGACTGGAAATGTCGAGATGACAGGCAGTGGCAGAGAAAGAATGCATGCAGTTTCTATTCAGGAAATTATGAATCAAGGCTTTTTCGGACACGGGGTGTTTGGAGAACAGTACCTTTATAGAAATATTGTAGGTAAATATACATATCCACATAATTTGGTTTTGGAATTAATGCTTCAGTTTGGGCTTTTCATCGGTGGAATTTTAGTTATTATGGTTTTTTATCTCCCGATAAAAGCCTATAAAATAGAGATAAAAAACCGAAATTATAGGACTGCCATGTTTATAGTTGCTTTAGCGACTTCGGTATACATGAATCTGTTATTTTCCTATACTTTCTGGACCACCCCTCTTTTTTTCTTTGTCCTTTCCTACTTTATACGGCTTATAAGCCAAAAAGACAAACAAGAACCATTTCTATTAAGAAGTTCTCATGTAATAGGAAAGCAATGCGTTGTCGGGAATTGATTTGATGTTGGTATTTGCTTGTTTTTTATAGGAATAATCTATTATATCGTCAGGGCAATGGTTGATTCGATAATATATTTGGGGAAATTTATACCGCCGAGGCTGCTGAGTACGGCTTTGGCGGACAGCGGCGGAACGCTCGGACTGTCGAACCATAATTTTGAGATGTCGCTGATTCATGGCTTCTGTCGGCAAGGCGTGGATGTTAAGTTTATATCGGTCCCTGGTGTTTCTTCTTTTCCGAGGTTCAACCGCAGGGCAGTTATCAGGAAGGAGGAATATCTAATTGATGGCCACGGGGCGCGGTCTGTCGGCTATTTCAATCTTATGGTTGTGAACCGATTCTGTCGCATAGCGAGCTGCGCACGTGTCCTTTATCGTGCCATCAGTCAGCAAAAGGGCAAGACTTCCGTCGTAGTCAATACGCCGTCGTCGGATTTGCTCGCCGCGATAGATTTGGCTTCGAAGATGTTGCGCCGGCATATCGATACCACGCTTATTGTGCCGGATATACCGTCGCTCGTTACTGGCATGGATAAGAAGGGGCGTGTCGCCGGAATTCTTCTGAACGGTCTGGACGATTATGCGATGTCGCTGGCCCGCCGGAGCGACCGCCTTGTGCTGCTCACCGAGCAGATGATGGATTTCTTTCCGGATAATAACAGGCATATCGTTATGGAAGGCGTGGTGGATGTTGAATCGATGGACAGCCCGGCGAAAGACAGTGCCGGCTCGCCGCGGTACTTCCTCTACACCGGCACCCTGCGCAAGATTTTCGGGGTTATGGACCTTGTGGACGCCTTTGAACGTGCAAGTCTGCCCGCCCACACGGAGCTGTGGATATGCGGCTCGGGCGAGGCTGCGGACGAGATAAAGGCCCGCAGCGCCCGCAATGGCCGTATCAGGTTTTTAGGGCTCGTCGGCAGCGGCGAGGCTTTGCGCCTTCAGAAGAATGCTTTTGCGCTGGTGAATCCGCGCACAAGCGAGGGAGAATTCACAAAGTATTCTTTCCCGTCGAAAACGATGGAATATCTGCTTTCCGGGAATCCTGTTATCGCCCACAACCTTGCAGGAATACCGGCTGAATATAAGGATTATATACTTTTCCCACGCGATGAATCTGTTGACGCTCTGGCCGAGAAACTTACGGAAGTTGCGGAGATGCCTGCCGCCGACAGGGCTGAAATTGGCCGCAGAGGTCGCGATTTTGTCATTTCGCAGAAAAACTCAGTGGCCCAGGTCCGCCGAATAATCGATTTTATAAACCAAGGCTAACACGTATCAATTCTGAATCATTTATCGATAAAACTGACATAATGCAGCCATAGATAAGAGGCGTTTGTTCGATAGGGTATTGTTGTATGTATTGCTTCTATAATTGACATGAGAAAAATTGTATTAATTGCCGGGGCTATGTCTGAGACTTTGGTTGTCAGACGTGTAGAGGCTTTACAAAAGGCGGGGTTTGAAGTGCATTTATATGGATATCATCGGACTACGATGACTGAGTATCAATATGATACCCGAGTTATTGTAAAGAATCTTGGAGTTCTGGAAAACGGGAAAGGATATTTCCATAAGTTACAATTGATGCGTAAAGATATAACCGAGATTATTAAATCAGAAGGTCGGGGCAGTACAATATATTATGGATTCGGTTTTTTAATCGGTAACATACTAAGTTTTTGCCATGTTAATTATATCTACGAAATCTGTGATCTGTTATATGGCTACGGGCGTTTGCAAAAAGTGTCGCAGCTTTTTCGGATCATGGACAGAAGAGCCATTAGAAAGTCTCTGTTGACAGTTTTGACATCTGATGGTTTTCATAAATATCTTTTTAAAAAGCCGCAGGATAATATTTTGATTCAGCCTAATCGAGTTAATCAATTTTTTACTGATATCGAGCGATTGGACTTAAATAAAGTAGATGTTTCACATTTGAAATTCGCCTATGTTGGCGCTCCACGTTCTAAATCAACCGTTTTGCATTTTGCAAAGGTTATCGGTAGGTATTATCCCAATCACGAGTTTCATTTTTATGGGGATGGCCCTTCTGCGAGTGGTTTTATGTTGGAAGCATCGGATTATGCTAATGTATTTTTTCATGGCAGGTTTAAAAATCCGCATGATTTGATGGATATATACAATAATATCGATATAGTGGTAGCTTGTTATGAAACTGAGGCTTTGAATGAGCGACTTTTGGAGCCTAATAAACTGTACGAGGCTATTTATTTCAATAAACCGATTATAGTATCCGAAAATTCTTATTTAGCAGACAGAGTTAAGAATCTGAATTGCGGATATGTCATAAATGCTTATTCCGAAAACGCAATCAGAAATTTCATAGATAATCTATCACAAGATTCGATATATTCGGTTCGGCAATCGGAAAAATTAATACATACATGTGATACAATTGATTCGTCAACGAATTTAATAAACAGGATATTAGAATTATATAATTAATTAATATATACTATGTCAATCTTCAAAGACAAGACTTTGCTGATTACCGGAGGTACCGGTAGTTTCGGCAATGCGGTGCTTCGCCGCTTTTTGAACACAGATATCAAGGAAATCCGCATTTTCTCGCGCGACGAGAAGAAGCAGGACGATATGCGCCACGAATATCAGGTGCGATATCCGGAAGTGGCTCACAAAATCAAGTTTTTTATCGGCGACGTGCGTTCGCTCGAGAGCTGCCGCAGCGTGATGCCCGGTGTGGACTATATCTTCCATGCCGCAGCGCTCAAGCAGGTTCCTTCATGTGAATTTTTCCCGATGGAAGCTGTAAAAACCAACGTGATAGGTACCGATAACGTTCTCACAGCCGCAATCGAAGCCGGTGTGGGCGCCGTTATATGTCTGTCGACCGACAAAGCAGCATATCCCATCAATGCGATGGGTATCACAAAGGCTATCGAGGAGAAGGTTGCAGTTGCCAAGAGCCGTTTCTCGGGCAAGACGAAGATCTGCTGCACGCGCTACGGCAACGTGATGTGTTCGCGTGGCTCGGTTATTCCGTTGTGGATAGAGCAGATGCGCTCGGGAAATCCCATCACTATCACCGAGCCGAGCATGACGCGCTTCATCATGAGCCTTGATGAGGCTGTCGATCTTGTGCTGTTCGCTTTTGAACATGGTCAGAACGGCGATATTCTTGTACAGAAAGCTCCTGCCTGCACCATCGGCACACAGGCCGAGGCCGTATGCGAACTGTTCGGCGGCAAGAAAGAGGATATCAAGGTTATCGGCATACGTCATGGCGAGAAGATGTACGAGACACTGCTTACCAACGAGGAATGCGCCAAAGCCGAGGACCTCGGCAATTTCTATCGTGTCCCTGCCGACAATCGCGGCCTGAATTATGACAAGTTCTTCAAGGAGGGCGACGAGACCCGCAACACGCTCACGGAGTTCAACTCCAACAACACCCGTCAGCTCAACGTAGCTGAAACTAAGGAGAAAATCGCCTCGCTGGAATATATCCAGAACGAACTCAGCGGCAGCGGAAACTTCGTCCAGTAGAACATAAAAACATCAAAGTCTTAAAGGACATAAAATTATTTAACACAGTTTTATCCAAAATCCGAACTCGATTTATCGATAAATTGTTATCTTTGCAAAAAGATAAATGATTTATGGCAGAATACACACTTTCATTGCAGAGCACAGCGGATTATCGCATGATTAAGAAGCTCCTCAAGGCTTTTGACGGCGCGACGATTACCCCTGTGCGTCGCCGAAAAGGCAGCCTCGAACGTGCCTTGGACGAGGCTAAGAATGGAAATGTCGTCGGGCCATATTCTTCGGTCGACCAGTTGATGGCCGATCTTGAAAACTGATTATGTACAGAATCGAACGAACAAACTCGTTTAAGAAATCTTTCAAGAGATGTCTGAAACGAGGATTGGACCCTAAATTGTTCGAAACTGTCGTCAGAATTTTGCAGGAAAAGGGCTCGCTTCCATCCAAGTACAGGCCTCACAAATTATCTGCCGACTACGACGGAGCATGGGAATGCCATATTCAGCCCGATTGGCTTTTGATATGGAAACAAGATGACAACTTGCTGACCCTGCTTTTAATCGATACAGGAACACATTCGGATTTGTTTGGATAGAACTCTTTCAAGGAGTTCATGTCTAAATTATTAAAAGTACTCGTAACAGGAGCCAAGGGTTTTGTCGGCAAAAACCTGTGCGCTCAGCTCAACAATATCAAGGACGGCAAGGCGCGGAACTACCCGGTGGAGATAGAGGAAGTGTTTGAATACGACCTCGATTCGACCCCCGAGGAGCTTGACCGCTACTGCCGCGAGGCCGACTTTGTGTTCAACCTCGCCGGCGTGAACCGCCCCGAGAATCCCGAGGATTTCCGCAAGGGCAACTTCGGCTTCGCCTCCACACTTCTCGACACCCTCAAAAAGCACGGCAACAGCTGCCCGGTGATGCTCAGCAGCTCCATACAGGCCACGCTGATAGGCCGTTATGCGGGCCACCCCTACGGCGAGAGCAAGAAAGCCGGCGAGGAATTGTTCTTCGGCTACGCTCGCGAGACGGGCGCAAAGGTGCTGGTCTACCGCTTTCCGAACCTCTTCGGCAAATGGTGCCGTCCTAACTACAACTCTGCCGTGGCAACCTTCTGCAACAATATCGCCAACGGCCTGCCAATCCAGGTGAACGATCCCTCCGTTGAGCTCGAGCTGCTGTATATCGACGACCTTGTGGACGAGATGATTCTCGCACTCCAGGGCCGCGAGCATCACTGCGAGTTCGACGGCGTGGAAGCCGTCGGCACACCCGACGGCCGCTACTGTTACGTGCCGACGACCTTCAAGGCCACCCTTGGCGAGATAGTCGGCCTGCTGAACCGGTTTGCCGAACTGCCGCAGACGCTGATGATACCCGAGATTCCCGCCGACAGCTTCGCCAAGCGCCTGTTCTCCACCTATCTGAGCTATCTGCCCAAGGACAAGGCCGTTTTCGACCTGAAGATGAACTGCGACAACCGCGGCTCGTTCACCGAGCTTGTCCACACCCTCAACTGCGGCCAGGTGAGCATCAACATCTCCAAACCCGGAATCACCAAGGGCCAGCACTGGCACAACACCAAGTGGGAGCAGTTCATCGTCGTGAAAGGCCACGGGTTGATACAGATGCGCAAGGAGGGCAGCGACGAAGTGCTTGAATATGAGGTGAGCGGCGACAGGATACAGTCCGTGATCATGCTCCCCGGCTACACCCATAATATTATCAACCTCTCCGATACCGAGGACCTCGTAACAGTGATGTACTGCAACGAAATTTTCGATCCCAACAAGCCCGACACCTACTTTGATATAGTCTAATCTGTCTTTATTTCTTAAAGCGTTTAGGCATAAAGACGTAGATTGCAATTTCTGTAATAGACTATCTGCTGTCGATCTTCCGACCATAAAAACTAATAATTCAGATAAAAATGATTTCTTCAAAGAAAGAATTGAAATTCTACATCATGGCCGACATGATGATGAACCGCGGTAAATTTAAATGGTCGTTAAAAGATCGATTCAAGCATATTTTCTTGCCGGATATTATAATGCAGTACCTCAAATCCATGAGATGTTGTGCGTATTATTCTGTGCCACAGCACATTACCCCCCCCCCATTTGTTCCTGAAGGCCTACCACGGATTTAGATTTCGCAGACTTGGAATTAAACTTGGCTTTTCTATAGGAGCAAATACTTTAGGGTATGGAGTAGTTTTGCCTCACTACGGCACCATTGTCGTGGGCGGCTCCAATAGAATTGGAAACTATGCAGTATTGCACACGTCTACCTGCATTTCCGACAACAGCAAAGTGATAGGAAACGCACTTTACCTCGCAACAGGAGCAAAAATGACAAGTCCGCTGACACTTGGCGATAATGTCTCGGTCGGCGCTAATTCAGTTGTAAACAAATCATTCGGTCCCGATTGTATGATTGCGGGTACCCCCGCAAAAAGGATTAAAGATGCACAAGCATGGTATATACGCGACGGAGAAGCTTATGCCAATAAGGTAAAACTTATCGAAGAACTTAAAGCTAAAATGAGTATATGAAAACCGATTATAAAGATATAAAATTTAAAGAAGATGGTCGCCTGCGCCTGCTGATAATCGTCGGCACCCGGCCCGAGATAATCCGCCTGGCGGCCACCATCAACAAGTGCCGCAAATATTTCGACACCATCCTCGCCCACACCGGCCAGAACTACGACTACAACCTCAACGGCGTATTCTTCAGGGATTTGAAACTTGCCGACCCCGAGGTGTACATGGACGCCGTCGGCGATGACCTCGGCGCCACCGTAGGCAATATCATCAACTGCTCCTACAAGCTGATGGTGGACATCAAGCCCGACGCGCTGCTCATTCTCGGCGACACCAACTCGTGCCTCAGCGCCATCGCCGCCAAGCGCCTGCACATCCCCATCTTCCACATGGAAGCCGGCAACCGCTGCAAGGACGAATGCCTGCCTGAGGAGACCAACCGCCGCATCGTCGACATCATCAGCGACGTAAACCTCTGCTATTCAGAACATGCCCGCCGCTACCTCGCCGACTGCGGTCTGCCCAAAGAGCGCACCTACGTAACCGGCTCGCCGATGGCCGAAGTGCTCCATCAGAACCTCGCCGACATCGAAGCCAGCGACATCCACGCCCGCCTCGGCCTCGAAAAAGGCAAATACATCCTGCTCAGCGCCCATCGCGAAGAAAACATCGACACCGAGAAGAACTTCCTTAGCCTGTTCAACGCCATCAACGCCATCGCCCGCAAGTACGACATGCCCATCCTCTACAGCTGCCATCCCCGCAGCCGCAAGCGCCTCGAAAGCAGTGGATTCGAGCTCGACCCGCGCGTGATACGCCACGAACCCCTCGGCTTCCACGACTATAACTGCCTGCAGATGAACGCCGCCGCCGTCATATCCGACAGCGGCACCCTCCCCGAGGAATCGAGCTTCTTCACCTCCGTAGGCCATCCTTTCCCCGCCGTCTGCATCCGCACCTCCACAGAGCGCCCCGAGAGCCTAGACAACGCAGGCTTTATCCTCGCCGGAATTGACGAAAAGAGCCTCCTTCAGGCCGTCGACACCGCTATATCGATGAACCGCAACCACGATGACGGCACCCCCGTCGACGTCTACATCGGCGAAAACGTCAGCAACATCGTCGTCAAAATCATCCAGTCCTACGTAACCGTCGTCAACAAAATGGTCTGGCGCAAGGAGTAAACAGCGATGAAAATTCTATTCCTGTCATTGTCGCGTTTCGATGATGTGACTGTCAGAGGCATTTACTCCGACCTTATGCGTGAATTTATCAGACGCGGCAATGACGTATATATCGCCTCGCCGACAGAACGGCGTTTCGGCAAATCAACTCATATGATTGATTCGTCCCACTGTCATATCCTCAAGATAAAAACCCTTAATATTCAGAAGACGAATATTGTTGAAAAGGGCATCGGCACTTTATTGCTTGAGAGCCAGTTTGACAAAGCGATTCGCAAATACTGGGGAGCGGTTAAATTCGATTTGATTCTCTATGCAACTCCGCCAATCACATTCAACAAAGTGATTCAGAGAATCAAGGAGCGTTGCGGGTGTCGCAGTTATCTGATGCTCAAAGACATTTTCCCACAGAATGCCGTAGATCTCGGCATGATGAAAGAAGGAAGCCTTTTGCATAAGATGTTTCGTCGCAAAGAAGACCGATTGTATCAGATATCCGACCGCATAGGCTGCATGTCGCCTGCAAATAGTGAATATGTGATAAAACATAATCCGGAAGTGGATCCGGTCAAGGTGGAACTTTGCCCCAACGCCGTAGAGCCTGTCGAAATTCCCGACTTGTCTGAATCGGAGCGAAGGATATTGCTCTCTAAATATGGGATTCCTACAGATAAGACACTCTTTATTTATGGCGGCAATCTTGGTAAACCGCAAGGTATTGATTTTCTGCTAAAAGTTATAGAAGTCAATGAAAATAACTCCGACAGACATATTGTCGTGGTCGGTGCTGGCACAGAATACCCGCGTATGCACCAATGGTTTGAAGAAAAATCGTGCAAAAACGCCACATTATTGTCCGCTCTTCCGAAAGATGAATATGACCGGCTGATTCGCGCTTGTCATGTAGGTCTTATCTTCCTTGATTCGCGGTTCACTATTCCCAATTTTCCATCGCGTTTGCTCAGCTATCTCGAAAACAGAATGCCGGTACTACTTGCCACCGACCCTAGCACCGACATGGGGTGTATAGCCCAGTGCGAAGGCTTCGGCCTATGGGCATTGAGCGGCGACCTTCCTCGCTTCATAGAGAACATGGATATACTCGTAAAAAAAGACAGTAAAATAGATGATATGGGGCTGAAAGGTCGGAAATATTTGATGGACAATTATACCGTTGATAAGGTTGTTGATATAATTCTGCGTAAAAATGAGTAAACCTGCCTCAGGCATTTGTCATCTACATATCATTTATCTCTGCATTATATTTATTATTGTGTTAGGATTCATGATAGTATGTTTTTGCAAAGGTAGAATTAGTGACGACGCATTTCAAAACATAACTTTCGCGGCCACTGTTTCTTCGATACTATTGGCTTTAATCTCGATAGTACTGTCTATGAATGCAGCCAATACCACATCCGGAAATCTTGGCTCTATGAGTGAAATAGAGGGTAAACTCAATACAAGTCTTGACCGGCTCGATATAATTAGTAAAGTAATTGCCAGAACAGAACGTAAAATTGACAATTTACCTTCAGTTGCTGCAAATATTCAAACATCACCATTAGCTTCTGATGCATCAAAATTAAGTAAGAAGTCGCATGTATTCATGATGGCTGGAGCCAAGCCCACTGATTATTATCAATATGAATATGCCGCTATAAACGAGTTCTGTACAGAACTTGGTTTACGCGACGTGAGGCGAGAAGTGTTCCTGAAAGGAAACCCCGGCATTGTTTTCGATGCCACAGCTTCCGGCTATGGCCTGACATATCTTATAGAAGTAAAAGTATGCTCGTCTGTTGCGCAAGCACGGGAACAGTACAGACACTTTATGGCCAAAATGGAGAATGCTCTTAAAGTATATGATACGAGTGATTTACTTGTCTATCTCTTATTTGTTTGCCGGAATAATAATAACGACGAAATAAGGAATGCAGTAAAAGAAATAGCCGACAGCAGCTATCCGGTGATTAGTATAGTGTTCTATAATTTGTCAGATTTAAAAGAGAAAATATGAAACCATATCGCGACTTTTTCAAGCGGACGATTGACGTTGTTGCCTCGGGCGGTGCGTTGCTCGTATTGAGCTTGCCACTGGCGGCTGTTACAGTCTGGCTTCATTTTGCCAATAAAGGGGCAGGAGCATTCTTTTTTCAGGATCGTCCGGGCAAAAACGGTAAAATATTCAAGGTTGTGAAGTACAAGACTATGACAGATGAACGTGATGCGGAAGGGAAGTTGCTTCCTGATGCACAACGTCTCACTAAAGTTGGTCGCTTTGTACGTTCAACATCTATAGATGAATTGCCACAGCTTTGGAATGTCTTTAAAGGCGATATGTCGCTTATTGGCCCTCGTCCTTTGCGTACTTACTATCTCCCATTATATAGTCCAGAACAGGCTCGTAGGCATGAAGTCAGGCCTGGTATTACCGGTTGGGCGCAGACGCATGGGCGGAACTCAATTACTTGGACAAAGAAATTCGAGTATGATGTGTGGTATGTTGACAATATTTCTTTTTTACTTGATTGTAAAATTGTTCTTTTAACCATACAGAAAGTATTCAAACGAGAAGGCATATCTGCGGAAGGCCAGGCAACTGCTGAAGCCTTTAACGGTTTTAATTGAATTATGAAAAGTGTAATAATTGGTGCCGGGAAATATGGAGAAGTATATCTCTCATATCTAAAAGAAGCCGGCGTAGATGTTGTCGGGTTTCTTGATGATGATCCTAAAATAGTTGACAGACAATTTGGTGGTCTGCCAGTTCTTGGACCTATTTCGACTCTGTCTACTCTTAAGGAAAAATATGGTATAACTTCAGTATATTGCCCATTGGGTAACAATAAATTAAGGGTCAACTTTCTTCGGCAGGCGGCTTCTCTAGGATTTGAAACACCTTCTTACATACATCCATCAGTCATCATTTCACCAGATGTTGAAATTGGAAAAGGCGTATATATTCTTTTAGGAACTCAAATTATGCCTTATACAAAGATTGAAGATTTTGTCATGATAAGTATGAATGTGAGCATTGCCCATCATAATATTCTAAAAACCGGAACATTCCTGTCAACAGGATGTAATTTTGGAGCTTCAATTGTTGCAGAAGAAAATTCTTATTGTGGAATCGGTTCAACTGTAATGACTGGATTACATCGGCTCGGTAAAGACTGCCTTATAGGGGCTGGAGCGGTCGTAATTAAGGATGTCCCTGATGGAGCAGTTATGGCTGGAGTTCCGGCAAAGGTAATCAAGTATAAACCAGAATATTGCCAATCTGAATTCGTAGAAATTTCAGGGGGGGGTAAAACGTTAATACACAGCCTGTTGGCTGCTTGATGAAATATGCAGCCAATGTCGATCGAAGGAATAACACTCTACGGAGCCGGAGGACACTGCAAAGTTGTTCTTGATATATTGGAGTCAAACGGGTTAAAGGCCGAACGAATTGTAGATGATTCGCCTGCCGAAAATATATTCATGGGTTTGCCATTGTCAAAGCCGGATATAAAATATGACAAGGCAATAATTACTATCGGCAATTGCTTGGTCCGTAAAAAGATAGTAGAGAAGATTACCGTAAATAAATATTTAACAGCAATACATCCGAGTTCTATTATTTGTAGAAATGTGCCAGTTGGAGAGGGCTCAGTTATCGTGCACGGCGCGGTAGTGCAATCCTCTGCAAAAATTGGAAGACATTGTATTCTAAATACAAAGGCTTCTGTTGGACACGATGTAATCATCAATGACTTTGTGCATGTAGCATCCGGGGCAACTATATGCGGAGGAAGTGAAATAGGTGAATGTACTTGGATAGGAGCTGGAACAGTTGTAAAGCAGGGAATTCGCATAGGCAAGAATTGTATGATTGGCGCCGGTTCTGTTGTTGTTAAAGACATACCGGACAATGTAATAGCATTTGGCAATCCTTGTAAAGTAATAAGAGACAATAAATAGAAAAATCAATATGAGTGAACGTATTTTGCTTTGTCTGGCTCATATGAGCGGCAAGGAAATGGATTTTATAAAGGAGGCTTTCGACCAGAACTGGGTTGTGCCCCTGGGCCCAAACGTGAACGGTTTTGAAAAGGACCTTGAAAACTTTGTAAACAAAGTTTCTCCAATGCGTAATGAAGAATGCATAATGCATAATGAAG
>CALEUL010000060.1 GCA_937921035.1 uncultured Porphyromonadaceae bacterium | reverse complement strand
TAAACACGAAAGCAGGAGATAAACACCTGCGATTAGTGTTTACCTCCTACTCGATAGGAGGTGTCAAAATTAGCGCACTTCTGTTGCTGTAAAAGATGGAGAAGCTGCGCCGTAAACCTTAATTACAACACACCATCAAACAAAAAAAAGCCGCCAATTGGCGGCTTTTGATATAGGAAAGATTCTTTATTCTTTTGTTTCCACGAGGTCGCGTGCAGCTGCAGCCAGCTCGGGATCTATCATGATGCGACCGCAGTATTCGCAAATGATAACTTTTTTGTGGCTCTTGATTTCTATCTGCTTTTGGGGCGGGATGCGGTTGAAGCAGCCACCACATGCGTTGCGGTCCACAGCAACGATTCCGAGGCCGTTGCGTGCGTTTTTGCGGATGCGCTTGAAGGCTGTGAGGGTGCGTTCGTCAACAAGAGGCTCGAGGCTTTTGGCGCGGGCTATCAGATTTTCTTCCTCGTTGCGGGTCTCGCCTACGATTGTGTCGAGGTCGGCTTTTTTCTCCTCGAGGATGTTGGTCTGGTCGGCCAGCTGCTGTTCTGTAGCTGCGATATCGGCCTGACGGTTGTCGATGTTGCGCTCGATTTCGGTGATGTTCTTTTCGCTGAGCTCGATTTCGAGGGTCTCGTATTCCACTTCCTTGCTCAGGTTGTCGAATTCGTGATTGTTGCGTACGTTGTCGAGCTGCTGGCGGTAGCGGTCGATAAGAATCTTCTTGTTCTCGATTTTGTTGATTTCGGCGGTTCGCTTAATGCGAAGGTCGTCGATTTCGGCCTGGTAGCGTGCTATGCGTGTACGCAGGCCTTCGAGGGTACTTTCCAGGTCCTCTACCTCGCGGGGCAGTTCGCCGCGTACGTTGCGGATGCGGTCGATTTCGGTGAGGATAGTCTGAAGTTCGAAGAGTGTTTTCAGGCGTTCCTCGACAGGACGCGGAGTTTCTGTTTTTTTATCTGTTGCCATATTTGATTACAGGTATTGTACCGGATTTGTTTCTTTTTCCGAGTAATAGACTGCAAAGTTAGGAAATTTTTTTGTAATAACGTGGTAGAAAATCGATTTTGCGCACGATTCGCTCTCGAAGTGGCCGATATCGAACACAGCGCAGCTTGCCTTAGCGATGTCGGCGAAGTCGTGATAGCGTACGTCGGCGGTAATATAGGCGTCTACGGCTGCATTTATTGCTTTACCTATGAATTCGCCGCCGGAACCGCCGCAAAGCGCCAGACGACGTATTTTCATGTCGGGCGAATATGCGCCGGAAGCTCGCATTGCCTTACAGCCGAATTTGTCGCGGATGCGTTCCACAAGTTCGGCTCCTGTAATGGCTTGTGGAAGCACTGCGAAAACGCCCAGTCCGACGCTCTGTGATGCCGGTACGGACGCGATGCTGAAAGTTGTGTCTGCGGCTCTCGGAACGCTGCGTACGGCGCTAATAATGGCCTGTACACGCGTAGCGGGCACCGTTGCTTCCATCCGGCAGAGCGGTTTGTGGATTATCTCAGGAAACGGCGACAGTCCGGTCCGCGGAAGTTCGTAGCCAGTGCTGTCGGCGCTTGCGCATTTCGCGCTGTCGGGTTGCCCGGGGATGTTTGCGGCGCATAGCGGAGCGCCGGCATCGCGGTCGAGCATGGCAAGGCGCACATCGTCGGCGGCATCGCGCGGGCATATCACGGACAGGACACACTCCAGACCTTCGGCAGGTTCCAAAACGCCGGTAACTTCTGCTCCAAGAAGAGAGGCCATCGCGTAAGATACGCCTCCGGGTGTGCTGTCGAGGCTCGTATGGGCCGAATAGACGGCTATGCCGGCGCGAACGGCGGCGATAGCGGCGCGTTGCTGCATGCTGCTGCCTGTCAGATTCTTGAAGCCTTTGAAAATCAGCGGATGATGCGATACAATAAGGTTGCAGCCGCGTGCGGCGGCTTCGGCGACAATGTCTTCGTTGACATCAAGGCAGAGAAGGACGCCGGTGCATTCGGTTTCTCCCGCGGGAAGGGCTATCTGCAGCCCCGAGTTGTCCCATTTTTCCTGGAACGACCGGGGCGCGTAGCTTTCTATTGCGTTTATTACGTGGGAAATATTCATTTTTTCTCGACAATGGCGAGGGTGAGTTCGTCGAGCTGTTTCTGGTCGAGCGCAGCGGGAGCGTCGAGCATGACGTCGCGGCCGGAATTGTTCTTGGGGAAGGCAATGCAGTCGCGTATGCTGTCCAGACCGGCGAAAAGGCTTACCCAGCGGTCGAGACCGTATGCGAGACCTCCGTGAGGTGGCGCTCCGAACTTGAAGGCGTTCATAAGGAAGCCGAACTGTTCCTGAGCCTTTTCGGGAGTGAAGCCGAGAATCTCGAACATCTTGGCCTGAAGGGCGCTGTCGTGGATACGGATGGAACCGCCGCCAACTTCAACACCGTTGATAACCATGTCGTATGCGTCGGCACGCACATCCTCGGGCTTTGTGTCCAGCAGGGGAACGTCCTCGTCCTTGGGATGGGTAAACGGATGGTGCATGGCCATGAGGCGCAGTTCCTCGTCGCTCCATTCGAACATGGGGAAGTCCACAACCCAGAGGCATGCGAATTTGTCCTTGTCGCGTAGTCCGAGCTGACGTCCCATCTCCAGACGCAGCTCGCACAGCTGTTTGCGTGTGCGCATAACGTCGTCGCCGCTCATAATCAGGATAAGGTCGCCAGGTTCGGCGTCCATAGCTTTCTTGAGTTGCTGGAGTACTTCCTGTGAATAGAATTTATCCACGCTGGATTTGACGTTTCCGTCGGCCTCCACACGTGCGTATACAAGGCCTTTGGCACCGATCTGCGAGCGCTTTACAAATTCGGTGAGCTGGTCGAGCTGCTTGCGGGTATAGTGAGCGGCTCCCTTGGCGTTTATACCGCCGATGTATGCGGCATTGTCGAACACGCCGAAGCCGTAGCCCTTGAGCACGTCCATCAGCTCTACAAAGCGCATATCGAAGCGCATGTCGGGCTTGTCGCTGCCGTAGTATTTCATGGCGTCGGCCCATGTCATGCGCAGGAAAGGCTCGTTGAGCTCGATTCCGCGGATTTCCTTGAACAGGTATTTCGCCATGCCTTCGAACAGGTTGATTATGTCGTCCTGTTCAACAAAGCTCATCTCGCAGTCGATCTGTGTGAATTCGGGCTGGCGGTCGGCGCGCAGGTCTTCGTCGCGGAAGCACTTCACAATCTGGAAGTAGCGGTCCATACCGCTGACCATCAGGAGCTGTTTGAGCGTCTGGGGCGACTGGGGCAGAGCGTAGAACTGGCCGGGATTCATGCGCGAGGGCACAACGAAGTCGCGAGCGCCTTCGGGAGTGGAGCCTACCAGCATGGGAGTTTCAATTTCTAAGAATCCTTTGCTGTCCAGATATTTGCGGACTGCCATCGTCATTTTATGGCGCAGCTCAAGGTTCTTGCGAACGGGAGTGCGGCGCAGGTCCAGGTAGCGGTATCGCATGCGGATGTCGTCGCCGCCGTCGCTTTCATCCTCGATGGTGAAAGGCGGTACTTCGCTTGAATTAAGAATATTGAGCTCGTCGGCGATTATTTCGATATCGCCGGTGGGCAGCTGAGGGTTCTTTGCTGTGCGCTCGGCAACAGTTCCTTTCACCTGCACCACGAATTCGCGGCCAAGGTGGTTTGCGGCGTCGTTGAGGGCGCTGTTACGTTCGTTGTCGAACACTATTTGGGTGATTCCGTAGCGGTCGCGCAGGTCCAGGAAGGTCATGCCTCCCATCTTGCGCACGCGCTGCACCCAGCCGGCAAGTGTAGTGGTCTTGCCGGCATCGGCGAGACGGAGCTCGCCGCAGGTATTGGTTCTGAACATTGGTATATAGTGTTAACGTTTCTTTGTCTGTCAGTCTTTCTTGGGCGAAGCAATCTTGCTGTGCTTCTCCAGACCGCGGTTGCGGAGCAGTGCGTCTACCGAAGGCTTGTGTCCGCGGAATTTGACGTACAGTTCCATCGGGTCGGCGCTACCGCCGCGTTCAAGGATGTTTTCTTTGAACGATTTGGCAGTCTCGGGGTCGAAAATGCCTTTTTCCTTGAAGAGCTCAAAACCGTCGGTATCGAGTACCTCGGCCCAGAGATAGGTGTAGTAGCCCGAAGCGTAGCCGTCGCTGCCGAAGACGTGCTTGAAGTAGGGAGCGCGGTAGCGGAATGTGAGTTCTGCGGGCATGCCGAGGTTGTTGGCAACGGTCTGCTGGAATTCGGCGATGTCGATGTCTCCGGTGGGATTGAGTTTGCCGAACTGGAGGTCGAGGAGGGCGGCGCCAGCGAGTTCGGCGGTGGAGAAGCCCTGATTATGAGTTGCGGCGTCCTGAAGTTTCTTGATTAGTGCGTCGGGGATTACCTCGCCTGTTTTCCAGTGGTGTGCATACATCTTGAGCATTTCGGGTTCGAAAGCCCAATGCTCGTGAATCTGGGATGGCAGCTCAACGAAATCGCGGTCTACGTTAGTACCGGCCTGACTCTTGAGGCGTGCTTTGGAGAGCATGCCGTGGAGGCCGTGGCCAAACTCGTGGAACATGGTTTCTACCTCGTCGATAGTGAGCAGTGCGGGAACGCCGTTGCCCGGACGCGAGAAGTTGCCTACGTTGTAGATGACGGGTCGCGAACTTGTTCCGTCGGCGTTCTGCCAGGAGCCCTTGAATTCGCTCATCCATGCGCCCTGTCGCTTGCTGTCGCGGGGGAAGTAGTCGGTCATGAACACGGCGATGTGCTCATTGGTGGCAGCGTCGGTAACGTCGTAAACGGTTACTTCGGGATGATATTTGGGAGCGTCCGGCATTTCGGTGAACTTGACGCCGTATAGTTTTTCGGCCATGCTGAAGATACCGTTGCGTACGGAGTCGAGTGCGAAGTACTGGCGTACCTCGTTTTCGTCGAGGTCATATTTTTTCTTGCGTACCTTTTCTGCATAGTAGTAATAGTCCCAGGGTGCGATTTTAAAATCGGCGCCTTCTTCTTTTACGACAGCCTGCATTTCGGCAACTTCCTCATTCACACGGCTTACGGCAGGTTCCCAGATCTGCATCAGCAGGTCCTCGGCGTTCTTCACGTTCTTGGCCATAACGTTGTCGGTCATGTACTCGCCGAAGTTCTTGAATCCGAGAAGGGCAGCCTTTTTGGCGCGAGCCTGGAGGATTTTATTGATAATGGGGAGGTTGTTGAACTGGCCGTCGGATGCGAGGGTTGTGTACCCCTCGTACATCTGCTTGCGCAGGTCGCGGTCCTGTGCGAACTGGAGCAGGGGCAGGCGGCTGGGAGCGTGGAGGGTGAATACCCATCCTTCCTTGTTGCGGTTCTGGGCTTCCTCGGCGGCCTGGTCGATGCTCGACTGTGGCAGTCCGGCAAGACGTGTGCTGTCGGCCACTACAATCTCGAAAGCGTTTGTGGCAGCGAGCAGGTTCTTGTTGAATGTCAGGTAGAGGTTTGCAAGCTCGGTGTTTACGGCTTTCAGCTCCTCTTTCTTGTCGGCGGGCAGAAGGGCGCCGTTGCGAGTGAACTGTTTGTAGTAGTTTTCTACGGCCAGTTTCTTGTCGGGATCGAGCCCCTCGCGGTTGTCATATACGTGTTTGATGCGCTGGAACAGAGAGTCGTTCATTGTCATTTCGTCGCCGAACTGCGAGTATGTGGGGTAGAATTCCTCGGCGATTTTCACCATTTCGTCGGAGGAGTTGGATTCATCCAAAGCGAAGAAAACATATGCCACACGGTCAAGAATCTCGCCGGAGCGTTCCAGCGGCATTATTGTGTTGTCGAAAGTGGCTTCCTCGGGATTGGCGGTAATGGAATCGATCTGCGCCTTTTTCTGCTCAATGCCGGCCTTGAGGGCAGGCAGATAGTCGTCGTATTCAATCTTGTCGAACGGCGGGATTTCGTACGGCGTGTCGTAGGTCGACATAAATGGGTTCTCGTGCATTTCAGATGCTTTTTTTGAGTTGCAGCCAACCATCAGTGCGGCGGCGCATAATGCGATAAGGCAATGTTTCATATCTGGCTTATAAAATGTTGCGTATTTAGCAATCACAAAATTATAAAAAAAATTTCATAAACCATTCTCCGCGCCGCTCAAACTTGTTTTCGCGCATCAAAATCACCCGAAGAAAAAGGGAAGCAGAGAATTACCCCGGCTTCCCTATGAAGTTTTTGTCAATAGTTTCAGCATAGAGACAGCGACACGCCTCCAAAAGAGAACGATGCCGGAACCCCCATAGCTTTGAATGCTCTCACGATAGTGCCGATTGTCAGGTTATGACCGCTCTCGATGCGCGATACCTGTGCGCGCTGCACTCCCATTAATTCACCAAGCTGCGATTGGGTGAGGTTCTTTTCCTTGCGAGCCCGGCGTATTGCTTCACCAATGAGATATGATTGCAATTCCGCTTCCATTGCATCACGTCTGGGAGTGCCTTTTTCACCGACAATCCGGTCAAGCATTTCATCATGAGTGTAAAGTTTCATATTTTCCATATCTTATTTGTGTTTGTTGTCGAAGTATATCTGTCTCAGCGACTCCGCTCTGGCTATCTCGTTGTCGGGAGTCTTTTGTGATTTCTTTATAAAGCCATGAGTGGCAATTACAAGGCTCCCGGCTTCATTGTCCCAAAAAGCCAATAACCGATAGGTCATACCCTGATATCGGGTGCGGAACTCCCAGATATCATCGTTGAGCTTCTTGAATAATTCTTTATCCATGAAGTAACGGCTCTTGGATATGTTGTAGGCTATTTTGTCCTGAACTTTTTCGGGCAATGACTCAAGATAGCTAATAGCTGCCTCCAAGTAGGTAACATCAAACTTAGCTTTCAGTTCCATAGCGTTCCTTATAACGCTGCAAAGATAATAAAATGTTACATATATAGAAACATTCTGAGCAATTATTTTGTTTGTCTGGTTGTTTTTCCTCGCCGGGAGGGGTGGCGGAGAGGGGGACGGACGGTGATTTAATTTTGCGGCAAATTAAATCATGCAGAAAGATGGGAAACAGTAAGAAACTTCAGAATTTTGTGAGCGGGATGCTTGCTGTTGTGGGTACGGCGATTCTTGTGGCTGGTTTTATCGTGAATCCGCGAGGCGAGATCCATTCGAGCGTGCTGATTGCCTTCGGCGAGTGCATCACTTTCGTAGCCGCGGTGTTCGGCATAGACTACCACAAGCCAAAGATATGACGTAGAGCAAAAACGGACCGGCCACAACGACCGGTCCGCTTGATTTTTCGGGGATTATTCGTTTTTAGAGGCCGCGGCCGTGGCAGTTTTTGTATTTTTTGCCAGAGCCGCAGGGGCATAGGTCGTTGCGTCCTACGCGCGGGCCGTTTTTAACAGGCATAGTCTTTTCCACGGGACGCTGGCTTGCAGATGCTGCCTGGCGCTGTTCTTCCTGTCCGGGAAGGTCTTCCTTGGTGGCCTTGTAGTTGGGGCGCTGGTGCTGTTCTGCCTGAGTCTCGTGCAGTTCGGGACGTTTTGGCTGGGGAGCTTCTTCGGAGTCCTGCTGGGGAGCGGGCTGGCGCATGAATATCTGACCGCGCATCAGTGCCGATACAGCCTTGGAATTGAGGTTGCTCAGCATGCTCTCGAACAGGTGGAAAGATTCTACCTTGTAGATTACGAGGGGGTCTTTCTGCTCGTATGCGGCGTTCTGCACGCTCTGGCGCAGCTGGTCGAGTTCGCGCAGATGTTCTTTCCACAGTTCGTCGATGGTAACGAGCATAAGGGCCTTGTGCCATTCCTTGATTATGCTGCGGCATTCGGTGCGTACGGATGTGCGGAGGTCTACACGCAGGTTGAAAATGCGTTTGCCGTCGGTTATGGGCACCATAATCAGGCCGTCGTAGTCGGTGTTTTCGGCCATCTGGGTTATTACGGGCATGGCAACCTCGCGTATTTTGTCGCTCTTACGGTCGAGCTGCTGCACTGCGGCGGCATGGAGTTTTTCGATTTTTTCCTCGCGTGTCATGCTGTTGTACTCAACCTCGGTGAACGGAGCTTCCATAGCGAGTACGCGCAGGATTTCGTTGCAGAGGTCGGGGTACTGGGCGGCAGTCTCGTTTGAGATAATGATGTTTTCGACGGTGTCGTACAGCATGTTGATAACATCCACACCGATGCGTTCGCCAAGCACGGCATGACGGCGGCGCTCGTAGATGTAGGTACGCTGTTTGTTCATTACGTCGTCGAATTCAAGGAGGCGCTTGCGGATACCGAAGTTGTTCTCTTCCACGCGCTTCTGAGCTTTTTCGATGGCGTTGTTAACCATGCTGTGCTCCAGCATCTCGTCTTCTTTGTAGCCCATCTTGTCCAGCATCTTTACCACGCGGTCGGTGGCGAAAAGACGCATCAGCTGGTCTTCGAAGGATACGAAGAATACGGATGAGCCCGGGTCGCCCTGACGGCCGGAACGGCCACGCAACTGACGGTCGACGCGGCGGCTTTCGTGGCGCTCGGTGCCGATGATAGCCAGACCGCCGGCCTCACGCACTTCTGGGGTGAGCTTGATGTCGGTACCACGGCCTGCCATGTTGGTGGCGATGGTAACGCATCCCTTGCGTCCGGCCTGGGCAACGACCTCGGCCTCGCGCTGGTGCAGCTTGGCGTTGAGCACCTGATGGTCGATTTTCTGCATGGTGAGCATGCGGCTGAGCAGCTCGGAAATGTCTACCGACGTTGTGCCCACAAGTACGGGACGTCCCTCGTTGACAAGTTTCACAATCTCAGCTATAACGGCCTTGTACTTCTCCTTTTTGGTGCGGTACACGCGGTCGTTCATGTCGATACGGGCGATGGGGCGGTTTGTGGGGATGGTTACCACGTCGAGTTTATAGATATCCCAGAATTCGCCGGCTTCGGTTTCGGCGGTACCGGTCATGCCCGCAAGCTTGTGGTACATGCGGAAGTAGTTCTGCAGTGTGATTGTGGCGAAAGTCTGTGTGGCGGCTTCGACCTTCACTCCTTCCTTGGCTTCGATTGCCTGGTGCAGACCGTCGCTGTAGCGGCGACCTTCCATGATACGGCCTGTCTGTTCGTCGACGATTTTCACCTTGTTGTCGTCGATCACATATTCCTGGTCGCGCATGAACAGGGTGTATGCTTTAAGCAGCTGTGTAACTGTGTGCACGCGCTCCGATTTGATGGCATAGTTTGCCATAGCCTCGTCTTTCTTTTCCTGACGCTCCTCCGGATTCTGTATGGTCTCGAGTTCGGAGAGTTGCGAGGCGATATCGGGCAGCACGAAGAACTGCGGGTCCTTCGATGAGCCTGTGAGTTCGTCGATACCCTTGTCGGTAAGCTCTACGCTGCGGTTTTTCTCGTCGATAACGAAATAGAGCGGGTCGGTAACCACGGGCATTTCGCGGGCGTTGTCCTGCAGGTAGTATGCTTCGGTTTCGAGGAGGATGTTCTTCATGCCTTCCTGGCTGAGGAAGCGGATTAGGGCGCTGTTCTTGGGCAGGCCCTTGAAGGCGCGGAAGAGCAGCAGGGCGCCTTCCTTGCGGACGTCCTTGTCGGAGGAGGCGAGTTTTTCCTTGGCTTCGGCGAGGATGCCGGTTACAAGGCGTGTCTGGGCGTTGACAACTTTCTGTACGTTGGATTTATATTCGTCGAACAGCTGAGCGTCGCCCTTGGGTACGGGACCGGATATGATAAGAGGTGTGCGGGCGTCGTCGATAAGTACGGAATCGACCTCGTCGACGATGGCATAGTAGTGCTTGCGCTGCACGAGGTCCTCGGGCGACATAGCCATGTTGTCGCGCAGATAGTCGAAGCCGAATTCGTTGTTTGTGCCGTATGTGATGTCGCACTCGTAGGCGCGGCGGCGTTCAGGAGTGTTGGGCTGATGTTTGTCGATGCAGTCTACGGAAGCGCCGTGGAACATGTATAGCGGGCCCATCCATTCGGAGTCGCGCTTGGCAAGGTAGTCGTTCACGGTAACGACGTGTACTCCGCGTCGCGAAAGCGAGCGCAGGAACACGGGCAGCGTTGCCACGAGTGTCTTGCCTTCGCCGGTTGCCATTTCGGCAATCTTTCCCTGGTGCAGCACGATGCCGCCGATGAGCTGAACGTCGTAGTGGGTCATGTCCCATGTAACTTCGTTGCCGCCGGCCATCCAGTGGTTCTTCCAGATAGCTTTGTCGCACTCTATGGAAACGAACGAGCGGCCTTCGCCGGCAAGGTTGCGGTCGAAATCGGTTGCGGTAACCTCGATAGTCTCGTTTTTGGCGAAGCGTGCGGCAGTCTCGCGCACGGCGGCGAATACTACGGGCAGATGCTCGTTTAGTTTGTCCTCTATGATGTCGAGGATGCTTTTTTCATGGACGTCGATTTTGTCCCACAGTGGCTGGCGCTGCTCGAAGGGCAGTTCCTCGACCTCGGCGCGGAGTTTGGCAATTGCGTCGTTGTCCTGTTGAGTTGCGGCGGCGATATCGGCGCGCACTTCGTTGATTTTGGCACGCAGGCCGTCGTTGTCCAGCTTCTCCATTACGGGAATCTGTTCCTTTACCTTAGAAAGGATAGGCTGTATCGCCTTCAGATCGCGGGATGATTTGTCTCCGAATAGTTTTTTTAGGATTGTTGTAAAAGACATATATAGTTTTTTTGATATTACGGTTCAAAGTCCGCTTTCGGGGCGGACAGGCAAAGTTACGAAATCTCAGCGGAATAAAATGCGCCTTGGCCTATTTTTTGAGCCGAATGGGCGCCGAACCGGCAGCATTTGGCGAACGAATGCGCAGAATGCCGGCCACGGTTGGTGCGATTGCGCGAGCGTCGACGGGAGTGTCGAGCACCTGCGCTGGCACCGACGGAGCAACGATAAATACCCGGGCATAGGGCAGGGCAGTTGTCTGCACCATGTTGCGCCGGGCGGCGTCGGGGTCGTTGTTGTTGTAATCGTCCACAATCTCGAAGCCAGGCGCGGCATAGAGGATTATGTCGCCTGCGGTAGCTACCACTGTGTTGCGTCGCAGAGCGTCGGGCTTCTCGCCGGCGCGTCCCGCAACTATATCGTCGATTGTGTAGGCGCGGTCAACGCCCGTCATACGCACAAGGAACTGGGCAGCTTCCTCGCGCACATCGGCGATATTCAGCTTCAGTTCCTTTATCAGATTGTGGTTAAGGAATATATGTCCGTCGTGGTATGCGCTTATAAAGTCTCCGTTGCCGTGGAGCGCCATCAGATAGACGTTGAGCAGCGAAACGGCCTTGCGGGTGGAGAATTCACCGTACGGAATCTTCCATTCGTCCTCGTCGCGTCGTCGCTGTGGGCGTGCAGGCGTGGCCGCAAGCATAATGACGGTACGTCCTGCGCCTACGCGCTTGTCAATGTCTGTGAAAAGGGCATTGAGGTCGCGGTCCAGTTTCACGTAGGCGTCCATTGTCTCCACGCGCTTGTCGCTCTGGCGTCCGAAAGGATATGGGTTGAGGTTGTATCCGATGTTGAGCACGTCGGTGGTTCCTTCGTGTGTGCCTAACTTCTGCGTGCGCATAATGTCGGCGGCTACATCGGTAACCTCGTGGTTTACAAGCGGCGAGGACAGGAACATATCGATCCTGTCGGCGCTGCTGCGCGGGAAATTATGTGAGAAGGGGTATTTTGAGAGATAATCGGGAACGTGGGGATATGTGCCCGGAGGCAACGATGGTTTCCACGTCATAGTGTCCAGCCGGGCCTTGAGCGGGCGCATGCGGTTGCGCACGGCAATGTTGGCGGGTATTTCGTGGTATGATGTGGACGATGCCCAGTTGCCGGTCTTGCGGTCGAGCCATACAGCGCTTGTGGCGTTGTGGCCCGCCAGACCCATCGCCACGCCCGGTGCAGGAGCTATCGAGTATACCAGATTGGTGCCGGCGGAGGCGATGCGCAGCTCGTCCGAGATAGTGGAGACGCGCAGCGACGCCGGCGAACTGCCCCATGTGGTGAAGTTGCCGAGGGTAGAATTGTCGGTGTACGTCTGCTGCGGGCGCATGCCGTAGCGGTCGTAGTACGAACTTGAAGCAATGCCTGTCAGCGAAGGACTTGCGCCGGTCATCAGTGTTGCCGTGGCGGCGGTGGCGTCCAGAGGGGTGCCGTAGTCGGCTGTGAACTGTACGCCGTCGCGTTCGAGGCGCTTGAAGCCGTTGTCGGTGAGGTGGTCGCGCAACAGGTCGATGTAGTTCGCGTCCAGCCCGTCCACAATTATATTGACAAGAAGACGCGCCTGCTCGGGCGTTGCGCCCTGCAGCGACAAAGCAGCTACCGACGCAAACAGTGCTACAAGCAACCTGGCGCCGGATGGCGAATGAACGTTCTTCTTGTTTTTAGATTTCATGAATTTTTCGAACTGCAAAAATAGCAATTATTGGTCAATTATGCAAACCTGCCGACAGTACGGCATGGCATCGAATAATTAAACAGCTATGTGCAGGCAAATGTTTAACCGGGCTCCGGCCAGAGGTATCATATTACATGCGGTTTCCGGCCATGAAGTCCTCTATGTCGGCGGGATGGTAGGGGATGCGGTCCTTGCCGAGGAAACGGCAGCCGTCGTCGGTGATGAGCACGTCGTCCTCTATGCGGATGCCGCCGAAGTCCTTGTATTTTTCAAGCAGATCGAAGTTGAGGAACTCGGCGCAGTGGCCGGTGGCGCGCCAGCTGTCGATGAGTGCGGGAATGAAATATATGCCCGGCTCGTCGGTAACGACAAAGCCTTTTTCGAGCTTGCGGCCCATGCGCAGGCAGTTTGTTCCGAATTGCTCCAGATTTGGACGCGTCTCGCTGTCGAACCCCACATAAATCTGGCCGAGGCTCTCCATATCGTGAACGTCAAGGCCCATCATGTGGCCGAGGCCGTGAGGCAGGAACATGGCGTGGGCGCCGGCGCGTACGGCTTCCTCGGTATCGCCTCGCATCAGCCCGAGTTCCTTGAGACGATCGGTCATAAGACGGCAGACGTCGAAATGGACGTCCATATATCTTACGCCGGGGCGAGCAATGTCGAGCACACGGTCGTGGCATTCCTCGACAATGCGGTATATATCAAGCTGACGCTGGGAGAAGCGGCCGCTTACAGGGAACGTGCGGGTGTTGTCGCTGCAATAGCAATTCATGTTCTCGGCGCCGGCGTCGCACAGGGCGAGGCGTCCCTCCTGCAGCAATGCCATCGACGGATTGCCGTGCATTATCTCGCCGTGCTGCGAGAATATCGTGGGGAAGCTCACTTCCAGTCCGTAGCTGTGGGCGATGCCGTCCACCTGGCCGCCTATGAATTTCTCGGTAACACCGGGGCGTGTGAGGCGCATGGCCGTGGTGTGCATGCGATAGCCTACAGCGCAGGCGTCCTCTATCTCGGCAATCTCCAGTTCGCTTTTTGTGGAACGCATCTTCACAACGGCATGGATAAGCTCGAGCGAGGCGGCGTCTTTCTGCTGCGAGGGGTGTATGCCGGTAAGATCCTTAATCTGAATCTTGGTGTCGAAGCGGTAGGGAGGCAGATAATGGATTTTGCGGCCCTTGGCCTGTGCCTCGTCGACAAGTGTTTTCAGCTTGGCCATAGGTGCGCTGTTTGCCACGCCGACCTGTGCGGCCATGTCGGCCACGCTGTCCACAGAACCGTACCATACGATGTCGTCTATGTCGATATCATCGCCGAACAGATATTCGCGGTCGTTGTCGAGGTCGATTACGCCTACAAGGCCGTCGCGGCTCTGTCCGAAATAATATAAAAACGATGAATCCTGGCGGAAGGGGTAGTAGGAATTGTTAGGACCGTTATTAGGTGCCTCGTTGTTGCCGAAAAACACAGCCACTCCGCCATTCATCAGCTTTTTCAGCTCGTTGCGGCGGCTTACATATACATCTTTGTCGAACATAAGTTACAAGTTTTAAAGCCCCGGCACCGCGTAGGTGCCTGTTTTATGCCGTAAAATTACGGAAAACATTTTAAAAACGCTATTCCCGCGGTCGAGAAAGTACATATATAAAAAGAGAATGTAGCGGTTGCGATGGCCGGAGGCTATAAATATCGTAACCCCCGACGCATACGTCGGGGGTGGGAAGATTCCGGTCATTTTCACGGGCGGCAAACGCCCGCGGTTACATTCAATTACAAGTAGTATATACAAGAGGACATTGCATATCGGGAGACAACCACCCGATATGCACCTTGCCGTTTATAAGCATTTTTACTTTTAACCATTTCTTGTATACATCTACAACACGAAGAGCTTCAATACTATATGTTGTATCCGAAACAAATGAACTGTTTAAACTGTGATCGGCATATAATCTAATGGGATTTTTTTCGGGATTATTTTCCTTTGTATAAATGCAAATTGGTGTATTAGAGTGAATCTTTCCTGTACCAATGTAGGATTCATCATAAGAATTCCATGCAATTACTTCAAAACTATTATCTATTTTCTTAATCAAAGAAAATAGTATAAAATTCTCCTCCAGATCGTTGTTCTGAAGCCGGATTGTTTTATTGCCATCTACTAATTGGACAATCCCGTTATAATCTATATCCAAAAATACAGTAGGATAACCGCCATAGTTATGCGTCCACTTGCGGTCAGAACTTGAATTACCAATTCTCATGGTCTTACAAGAGACCACCAACATAAAAACCGTGATTACGAATATCAATTTTTTCATATTAATCCTTTTTAAGAATAGGTTTTCCTTCCCAATCTGTCTTCATGGGCTTATGTATTTTATGCCACATTTCAATTATTCTGTCAATGTTTTTGAAATCGCGTTTCAAAAGATTTTCCAGTTTGCGTTGCCGCCGAAGCAAACCCGAATGAGTAAAAAAGGATTTCAGTCGGTATTCATGTATTCCAAAAAGGCTTTTGAAAAAATTCCTGCTGAATAAATCAACATCCAGCCTCATCTCAGTCCGAGTAACTGGAGACTTACTAAATGCGCTTCCATTGCATTTATTCAATTCTGATAATGCCTTTGGAGTGGGAGACAACTCAAAAATATTGAGGTGCACTTGAATCCATCTATCCCCTCTGTTGATATAAATACTTATCAATTCCAAATATGAATCTGACAGTCGCGCGAGTTCATAGATAAAAAGCGAAGGATCATATCTGCCAAACCAATCTGTAGGAAAAGGAGACTTTTCAAAACCTTGTTCCTCCAATATAGGAAGTATATTTAAGAAAATTCTATTCCTGATTGAAAGAATCTCCTTCTGTGATACTCTGTAGAACATATTGCTAATAGTTATTTAGTGAGGGATAAGACCGGACGCAATGCAACAAATTTAAACATAGCCTGACAATATGCCAAATATATTAATATGTTTAAAAGCATAATTTGTGGCTGAGAAGAAAGTATTATTTGAATAGTGCTATGCGTGCAAAACAAGTAGGTGTATCAAATAAATAAGCGGTAATAAAAAGGCTTGCCGGGGGGCAAGCCTTCTATAATAACCAAGTGCTATTTTGCTACACACTCTTCGGTTTGTAGCGCGGAATTATCAGCGGATGGCGATTGCCACGCCGCCGCCGGGAGCCATGTGCAGGGGAATGATGTCGTCTTTCTTCACTTCCTGAGTGGTGATTACATATGCTTCGGGATTGGTGCGGTAGTCGGCGTCGGGCGCGTCGGCGTAGATTGTGGCGGTGTAGGTGCGGTCAGGGTCAAGGAAATCGAGTTTGAGGTCGTAGTCCCTGGCGTTCTCGTCGGTTATGCCACCAACCCACCAGCTGTCGCCGCCTTTTGCCTTGCGTGCGGCAATGATGAAGTCGGCGGGCTCGGCGTCGATATAGATACTCTTGCTCCAGTCTACGGGCACATCCTTGATGAACTGGAATGCGTCCATCTTCTTGGCATAGTTCTCGGGCATGTCTGCGGCCATCTGCAGCGGGGAGTACATGGTAACGTACAGAGCCAGCTGGTTTGCGACGGTGGCGTTCTTGTGCTCCTTGCTTCCGGGAACGAATTCACTCATGTTCATGGTGAAGATACCTGGGGTGAAGTCCATCGGGCCGCCTTTCAGACGGGTGAAAGGCAGAATTGCTTCGTGGCCGGGCGACATGTTGCGGTATTCGGTGCCCATAGCGCTCTCGTTGCCAACCATGTTGGGGTATGTGCGGGCAAGACCCGTGGGGCGTACAGCCTCGTGGGCGTTTACCATAATCTTTTTCTCTGCGGCCTTCTTGATTGCATTCAGGTAGTGGTTGTTTGCCCACTGGCTGTAGTGAGTCTCGCCCTTGGGGAGTATCGAGCCTACATAACCGCTCTTCACGGCGTCGTAGCCGTACTGGTTCATCAGGTCGTAGGCGGCGTCCATGTGTTTCTCGTAGTTGGGAATACTGCCGGATGTCTCGTGGTGCATCATCAGCTTGATGCCCTTGGAGTGTGCATAGTCGTTGAGTTCCTTGATGTCGAAATCGGGGTACGGGGTTACGAAATCGAACACATAATCTTTCTGTTTGCCGAACCAGTCTTCCCAGCCTACATTCCAGCCCTCGATAAGCAGCTGATCAAAGCCGTTCTCGGCTGCGAAATCGATGTAGCGCTTCACGTTTTCGGTATTTGCGCCGTGCTGTCCGTGTGGCTTGGCTTTGGAATAATCGAATGTGGCAAGGTCGAAATCGTGAGCATTGGTGTAGGACCACTGCGATTTGCCGGTAATCATTTCCCACCAGACGCCCATGTATTTTGTGGGATGAATCCAGGAAACGTCTTCGAGGGCGTTGGGTTCGTTAAGGTTGTAGATGATGTCGGTAGCGAGGATGCCAGTGGCCTTTTCGGAAGCCATGATTACGCGCCAGGGTGTTTTGAAGGGAGTCGTAATGGTGGCCTTTGCCTCGTCGCGGCCGGGGGTGAGCCACGAAGTGAACACCATTGTGGTGTCGTTTAGGTTAAGGTGCATTGCGGGATAATTCACCAGAGCGGCCTCGTGGATGTTGAGGTATTTGCCGGAGGGAGTCTTGAGCATAAGCGAAGTCTGCACGCCTGTTGGCGAGAAGCCTGTCTGCGATACGTTTTCTACCTTGGCCGAGTCGGAGTAGCTGCGGATTTCGCTCAGCAGCGATTTGTTGTATTCATATTCCTGGGTATCGTAGTCGCCGGGAATCCACCAGGCGGTGTAGTCGCCGCCCATAGCCATCTGGCTGAGTTCTTCCTTGATGCGTATTGTTTTTGTTTCCTGTTCGGGGAAGATGTATCGGAAAGCTGCGCCGTCGTCGAACACGCGGAACTCGATATCCATCTTGATACCCTGTTTGTCCGTCATGGAAACGATCATGCAGTTGTAATTGTCGCGGATGCTGTCGTTCTCGCCCCAGACCGGTTTCCAGTATGTGTCGGAGGAGGAGCGGGTAACCTTATCCAATTTGAAGTTGTCGGCTATTTTGCCGCCGTCGAGCAGCTCGAAACCAAGTGTCGAGGGCTTGATTATTTCTTCGCCATCGAAAACGACGGAGTACAGTGGCTGTCCGGTCTCGGTGAGTGCGAACGAAACCTCGATGTTACCGGAAGGCGAGGAGATGTCTTGCTTATAGCCGGTGCAGGCGCACAGCAGCGGAATAAAAACCGCTCCGGTGGCCGAGAGAAGCAATTTGTTCATGATATTTGTTTTTAGAAGTATGATAAATTTCTGTTTTCGAGTGCAAAGATAAGATTAATATGGAAATATCATCCTATCCGACAGGCAAAAAACCAAATATGCCGTCTATTAAATGAGACATGTATTGTAAAAGTTTTGTCTATAAACTAAACTTTTCATATATTTGCGGAAAGTTTAGTTTATGGAAGAAACTTCTGATATTGTCATAAGGTCATATTATCTGGACCGCATTCGCCCGTATATAGGCAAAGGTCTCATCAAGATACTTGTCGGCCAGCGCCGCGTTGGTAAAAGCTACATCCTGAGGTCGGTTGCAGAGGAGGTGCGTCGGTTTCAGCCGGATGCTAACTTCATCAGTATCAATTTAGAGGATTTTGCCTTTTCTCATATTACGAATGCGGAGGAGCTTCACAGGGAAATATCATCGCGCCTTGTGGATGGGAAAAAGAACTACATATTCCTTGATGAGATACAGGAAGTGGCCGGCTTCGACAGAGTTGTGCGCTCGTTGATCCTGAAATCCGATATCGACATATACCTTACAGGCAGCAATTCAAGGATGCTTTCGTCAGAGATGGCCTCCCGTCTTGCCGGACGTAGTATTGAGATACATGTGCATCCGTTGACGTATCGTGAATTTCTGGAATTTCATTCATGCGATGATTCCGATGAAGCTTTGGAAAAATATCTGCGGTTCGGAGGTCTCCCTTATCTGAGAAATCTTCCCGACCAAGCCACATGGGGGGAATACCTTTCCGGAATAACTGATGCTGTGGTTTATCGCGATGTCGTCAGTCGTCATTCATTGCGTAATACGGATTTTCTGCAGCGTCTACTTCTTTATCTTTCCGATAATATTGGCAAAATCTTTACTGCTAAGAAAATAGCTGATTATTTGAAATCGCAGCGTGTTGCCACAAGTATTACCGGAGTACAGTCGTATATTGGTTACGTGGAGGAGGCTTTCATCATAAATCGTGCCCGAAGATGGGATATAGAAGGAAAGCGTTTTTTTGAGATAGGGGAAAAAATATTTTTTGAAGACCTCGGTATCAGGAATGCCATTATTGGCTATCGTCCCAATGATATCGCAGGGCTGATGGAGAATGTTGTGTATAATCATCTCAAAAGCAGGGGCTATGATGTGAAAATTGGAGTTCTTCCGCAAGGTCGGGAGATTGATTTTATCGCCGAAAAGGATAAGGAATATAGTTATGTACAGGTTGCTTGTTCTGTTCTTGATGATACAACTGCTGACCGTGAGTTCGGGAATCTGACAAAAATACCCGATAATTATGAAAAAACGGTAGTAACCCTGCATGAGAGTGCTCCGAATACATTCAAGGGTATCCGTCAGATGTCCCTGCGTGAATTTTTGCTGAAATGAGGTATATTACGGCATATATTACAAACTCAGCGGCGCTCGAGGTTCGGGCGCCGCTGAGTTTATATGGCTGAGATTTATTTTGCCTGGAGACGGAGAACGCGCGAGGCGTAGGCGTTGCGGTCGTTCCACTCGGTGGTATGTGTCAGCGGCATATCGAGGCCGTTGGACATCAGGAACTTGCCGGTGAAGCTCTTGCCCTCGAAGGGCAGTGGCGCTGTATCGGTGCGGTTAAGTTCTGTTACGGTGTATGTCTTGTCGGGGTCGAGACCGGCCAGCGTTACACGCGGAAGCTGCTGGTTGGCGAAAGTCTCGGTTTTCCACCAGAAGAAAGCCGCGTTGTTTTTGTCGGGAGCTACGTACATCAGCGATGCGGCGCCTTTGCCGTCGTAGGGCGACAGAAGGCGATACAGGTCGCCCTGCTGAACCACGGGGCGGATGAGCTTATAATCGGCAATAGCACGGCGTGTCTGCTCCTTTTCCTTGTCGGTCATGTTTTTAGGCTGGATTTCCATGCCGAGGCGACCGCTCATTGCAACGTCGGTGCGGTATTTCAGAGGCACGAGACGGTTGGTCTGATGGTTGGGCGAAGCGGAGATGTGCGAGCCCATAGCCACAGCGGGGAAGAAGTAGCTTGTGCCCCACTGCATGTATATGCGCTGGAGGGCGTCGGTGTTGTCGGATGTCCAGAATTCATCGAAGTAGGGCAGATAGCCCCAGTTCACACGACCGCCTCCGCTGGCGCAGTCCTGGATTGTTACGTCGGGATATTTGGCACGGATGCGTTTGAGGGTGCTTACCAGGCCCTTGTGATAGTCGATATAGAGATGGCTCTGGTTGTCGGCGGTGAGATACTGCGAGCCGTGGTTCATTATTGGCGCGTTGGCATCCCATTTGATGTAGTCGATTTCGGGATAGTTTGTTAACAGGGTGTCGACGATGTTGAAAACGAGGTCCTGCACCTTGGGATTGGAGAGGTCGAGTACGAGCTGTGTTCCGCCGCGGCCGAGTATCGGTTCGCGTCTGGGGGCCTTGACGATGTATTCGGGATGTTTCTCGTAGAGCTCAGAGACGCTGTTGGTCATTTCGGGCTCCAGCCATATGCCGAAACGGATTCCGCGGTCTTTAGCAGCCTTTAGCAGGCCGTTTATGCCGGCAGGTAGCTTGCGGGTGTCCACTGTCCAGTCGCCGAGGCTGGAATTGTCGGTGTTTCGCTGATATTTGCCGCCGAACCAGCCGTCGTCCATCACGAACAGCTCGCCGCCCATGCCTGCTATGTCGGTCATCATCTGCTGCATGCCTTCTTCGTTGATATCGAAATATACTCCTTCCCAGCTGTTCAGCAGAATCTTGCGGAGGTCGGTGCCGTGTGCCAGGCGGTGGTTGCGTCCCCAGTTGTGAAAGTTTCGGCTAACGCCGCCAAGGCCGTCTTCGCTGTAGCTCAGCGCCAGAGGCGGAGTAACGAAAGTCTCGCCTTTGCGGAGGTTGTAGGCCGAGTGGTCGTCGTAGATTCCGGCGAAGAAGTGGTGATAGTCGGAATCGTCGGTGTCGAACACCAGTTTGTAGTTGCCGGTGTAGCAGATGGCGGCGCCTATTGTGCGACCGGTATTCTCGTCGGCCTCGCCGTCGAGCGATATCATCACCTCGCCGTGTGCGGTGTGGGAGTTGCGTGTGCCGTCGGTGTTCTTTATCATTTTAATGCCGTGGGGCAGTGGAGCCTCCTCCACGCGAGCCTCGTTGGCCCACGAGCCGTACAGCTGCGACACATGTACGTCGGAGCGGCGGATAGGCAGATAGCCGGACATGAAGCGAGTGAGCTTCACCGTGCCTTTCTCGTTGCTTGTTATCTCGGTCCATGTCTCAATAACATCCTCTCCGGGATATGTGCGGTATTTTACGTCGATGTTGAAAGGATAGACTTCGTCGGCCATGTTGACGGTAGTGATTCTGGCTCCGTCGGCCTCGGTGGTTTCGGAAACGCCGGTAACATTCATAACTGTTGTCATGTTGCCGTCGGCGTGGATGGCCGCGAATGCTTTTTCCTTGTCGGGGTTGTTGCCGTATACGGGGTATGCGTCGAAGCCCGGTGTTCCTGCGGCGGCGAGATTGGCTATGTCGCCGTCTGAAAGGGCATTGCCGTAGTAAAGGAATCTGAGCGGCTGACCCTGCGTGGCGTCGAGCACAAGCGAGCTGCCTGGTGTGCCGATGTGAATGTTTCCGGCGCATACAGGCATTGTCGCGAGCATGGCGCCTAAAAAAAGATTAAGGTGTGTGCGGTACATTATATTGTATTGTGAAATGGTTTATTTTTTAAGGAGAAAGGGCAATAAAACGCCGTAGTGCAAAGTTATACATTATACAGATGCAAATGTTCGACGATATTGTTAAATACTTGACTTCTGTTGTGTTGTTTTCGCAAAAAATAGCTATCTTTACGGCAAGAATTCCCAACCGGGGCACCTGTAAATTCAAAACCTGTCCATACCATGACCAAAAACGCTCCTGAAGTAATTACGGAAATCACGCCCTTGTCCGACAAGGACTGCTTTTATATTGTAGACCGCTACAAGGACAAGTTCAACTATCCCATACACCGGCACGACGAATACGAACTTAATTTTGTAGCCGGCAGCAATGGGGCCGCCCGTATTGTGGGCGACTCGGTAAAGACAATCGGCGACTACGATCTTGTACTTGTGGGCGGCGGAATAGAACATGCGTGGGAGCAGCATAATTGTACGTCTGGACAGATTCGTGAAATAACCATACAGTTCTCCAACAAGCTTTTCGGCGATACGTTCATGAGCAAGAACCAGATGCGGGCCATTCGCGAGATGCTCGAGAAATCCACTCTGGGCATTGCCTTCTCGCAGCACGCGATAATGCACGTGTTCCACCGTCTGGAGAAACTTGTTACCATGCATGGCGATTTCTACCGTTTTATAGAGCTTATGACGATTCTGTACGAACTCGCCACAGTGGAGCCATACACGACTCTGGCGACATCGACCTATGCGAATCTGGCGCACGGGTCGGACTCGCGGCGCGTTACAAAGGTGCAGAAATTCATAACCGACAATTACCAGAAGGAGATAACGCTTGCCCAGCTTGCAAACCTCGCCGGCATGACGCCGACGGCTTTCAGTCGTTTCTTTAAACTGCGCACGGGGCGTCTGGTGTCGGACTATATAATAGACGTGCGCCTCGGTTTCGCCACCCGCGCCCTTGTGGACAGCACAAGTTCGGTATCGGAAATATGCTACTGTTGCGGCTTTAACAACGTAAGCTATTTCAACCGCATATTCAAGAAAAAGAAGGGTTGCTCGCCCAAGGAATTCCGCGAATACTATAAGCATCACCGTGTGCTTATATGATACCTCTGTTATTAAAAAGAATTTGGCAGAACCTTATTTTACTGTCTTGCATTATATTGACAGAGTGTTGAAAAATTATTACAAGGTTCGCCAAATTCGAAATTCTGTGATTATATTTGCGACATAAAAACAAACACCTTACTCATGACCACATTTAAAATCCTTGCAACATCAGCGGCTATGTTATCTTTCGGAGCAGTTAATGCGGCCGTTACAATGCCGAAATATTTTTCCGACAACATGGTGCTTCAGGCCGATACCACGGCCATGCTGCGCGGCCATGCCACACCCGGCGCCCTCGTACAGGCCGCAGGCTCGTGGGGCGGCAAAGCCGAAGCCACAGCCGACAAAAAAGGCGCATGGCAAATGTACCTTCCAACTCCAAAAGCATCCTTCGAGCCCCTTTCGCTCACCGTTACCGACACCAAGGACGGCCATAGCGTGAGTTTCGGCAATGTGCTTGCCGGCGAGGTATGGATTGCATCGGGCCAGAGCAACATGGAAATGCCGCTGCGCGGCTACAACAACCAGCCCATCGAGGGCGGCGGCGAGGAAATTGTCTTCAGCAGCAAACTCGGCAAGGGAATACGTTTCCTCACCATTCCCAAAACGCCGGTCTACGAGCCTCAGTACGATGTTAACGCCACATGGAAGGTGAGCGAGCCTGCCAATGCCGGTGAATTCTCGGCAGTCGCATGGTTCTTCGCCAAGGCGATCCGCGACATCATCGACACTCCGGTAGGCATTATCTGCAACGCGTACGGCGGCGCCAAGGTGGAAGGTTTTGAACCTGCCGAAATAATCGCCAAATATCCCGACCGCAACATGAAAGCCGAGCAGGCCGACAAGAATAAAGCCCACCATGAGCGCGTGGGCGTTATGTACTACGGCATGGTACTTCCTGTCGTCGGCTACACCGCACGCGGTTTCATCTGGAATCAGGGTGAGTCGAATGTCGGCGGCCACGACTACTACGGAGACCGCCAGGCAGATATGGTAAACCACTGGCGAAAGATGTGGGGCAACGACGATATGAAATTCTATTTTGTGGAACTTCCCGGCTGGGATTACGGCGACGTGAACGGCACCAACGCGGCATTGTTCCGCGAGGCTCAGAACAAAGCCGCAACAACCACTCCGGGCGCATATATAGTGTGCACTTCCGACCTTGTGTACCCCGATGAACCCAACGACATCCACGCCCGCAACAAGCGCTCCATAGGCAACCGTCTGGCACAGTCTGCCGCCACCCACACTTACGGCATAAAGGGAATTCCGCACACATATCCCACTTTCCGCGAGATGGAGGTTAAAGGCAACGAGGCATATCTGAAGTTCGACAACGCATGGACGGGCTTCTCGCCCAACGATGCACCCGAGGGCTTCGAGGTTGCCGGCGCCGACAAGGTGTTCCATCCCGCCGACGCCCGTATCCTGCCAGGCGAAGTGATTGTTGTCAGCAGTCCCGATGTGCGCGAGATAAAATCCGTACGCTACTGCTTCCGTAATTTCGCCATCGGCAAGCTGCACGATAATTACGGCATGCCTCTGGTGCCCTTCCGCACCGACGACTGGGAAAAATAAATGACGATAACACGAAAAAAGATGATAAAAAAAGTCAAGACCGCGATAATTTTGTCTGTAGCGGCGTCGCTTGCCGGAGGCTGCACTTCCAGGAAGGCCGATGAGGGCGAGACAGCCGACAACGGTTTCGTAACCGTTGAAAACGGCGAATTCATGCTCCACGGCAAGCCTTACCGCTATGT
Source organism: uncultured Porphyromonadaceae bacterium (assembly GCA_937921035.1). Lineage (GTDB taxonomy): Bacteria > Bacteroidota > Bacteroidia > Bacteroidales > Muribaculaceae > CAG-873. Next base: position 181,395 of record CALEUL010000060.1, on the reverse strand, counting down.
GGGCACAAACCTGTGGTATGCGGGCATCCTCGGATCGGAGGGCGTCGGCGGCAACCGAGCGCGCCTCGAGGCCGAGCTGGACTCCCTGCAGGCGCTTGGCGTGGACAATCTGCGCATTCTTGCCGGCGGCGACGGCAACCGCCATATCGCCAGCCATATAGAACCTACTTTGCAGACTGCCCCGGGCGAATATAACCAGGATTTGCTCGTGGGTCTGGACTATGTGCTCGACGCTCTGGAAAAACGCGACATGCGCGCCGTTATATATCTTAACAACGCATGGGAATGGAGCGGCGGCTACGGCACATACCTTGAGTGGGCAGGCCGCGGCGAGGCTCCCGTACCCTTGGAGACGAGCTATCCGGCATATATGGAATTTGTCTCGGCATTTGTAACCGACTCGGTGGCAAAATCGCTGTATGCCAATCATGTACGCAATATTGTAGGCCGTACAAACTCCATCACCGGCAAGCTGTACAGCGAGTCGCCGGCAATCATGTCGTGGCAGATTGCCAACGAGCCGCGTTGTTTCAATCCCGACAACAAACAGGCTTTCGAGGACTGGCTTACGGATACCGGTCGCCTTATAAAGAGCATCGATGCCAATCACCTTGTAAGTACCGGCAGTGAAGGCTCCTGGGGTTGCGAGGGCGACATAGAGCTGTGGGCGCGCATCCATAATTCCGATGCCATCGACTACGCCAACATCCACATATGGCCCTATAACTGGAGCTGGGCTAAGCCCGATTCGCTCACAGAAACGTTGCCTGTGGCCAAGCAGAATACACTCGACTATATCCGCGAACACCGCGCGCGTACGGCCAAACCCATCGTATTGGAGGAATTCGGATTCCCCCGCGACGGCATGGCAATTGCTCCTGGCACCCCGACGACGGCACGCGACGAATACTATAATTTTGTTTTCGACCTTATGACGGCCGACAACAGCATTAACGGAGCCAATTTCTGGGGTTGGGGAGGCACTGCCGTTCCCGCTCACGAGAACTGGCAGCCCGGCGACGACTACACCGGCGATCCGGCACAGGAGGCACAAGGACTCAACTCTGTGTTCTCCGTCGACCGCTCTACGCTGGATGTTATCCGCAAAGCAAACGAGAAAATACACAATTCAACAATAGATTGATTGGTTTAGATAAAACCTTAGTGGTATAATCCCGGAAACAGTTACAATAGAAGTAAAGGTTGGGTACCGGGATAAGTCATAGGTAAATCAGGTTAGGTTGAAGGCCCGGCTGTGAAAGCCGGGCCTTTATGTTGGTTTGGGGAATAAGTTGCTGAGCTAAGCGCGATTAGCGGAGAGCTTTGACGGTGCTGACGGTGCCGTCGGCGTGGTGGCGGCGCTGGATGCAGAAGCCTTTGGCGTTGTTGGCGATGCGGCGGCCGGTCAGGTCGAAGTACTCGGTGCTTACCACGGGCGATTTGCCGGTGGCGACGTTGTCCACGCCGGTTACGATGCCGTTCTCGAGGTTAAGTTCCACAATCCGGCTGCGGTGTTCCACACCGTCGCATTTGTTGATGAGCTGCAGGCCGATGGTCTCCAAACCCCATACCTTCACGCCTATCTCGTGGGCGCCGTCGATGCGGTCGCGAACGATCATGTTCTTGTTATAGTCGAAGGGTATGTCGGTGAAGAAGCTGTCGGAGCCGAATTCCTCGGGGTTGATTTCCACAACCTCGCCGTCGTAGAACAGGTTGTAGTAGAGGTTCTCGTTGAGCATCAGGTTGCCGTCGGTGTCCACGTTGGGCAGGTAGAAGTCGAGGGTGTTGAAGCTTGTGCCTTCGGCCCATTCAAGGTTGTAGGGGTCCTGGGGAGTGCCGGCGTAATTTTCCTGCAGCCAGAAGCCGTTGGGCGAAATGCGGCAGAGGAATACAATGTCCTCGGCGCCGGCGTTGATAAGGAGGATAAGGTCGGAGGAACCGTTGTATATCTTGCCTGTCTCGGGGTCGAAGTCGAAGGTGTACTCAGCCTCGGCCTCGGCGGGTTCCATGTAGGGATATTCCTCGGTTTCGCGGGCAAGGAAGGTGTATATTTCGTAAGCGCCCATGTATGTGCCCATGAACTGGCGGTTGGCGATGTGAATCTTGCCGTCGGCCTCGATAGTGCCCTTGAACCACAGGTCGGGAACGTCGGTGGAGATGTTGGTGAAATAAACGTCGTTGCCGTCGAAGCCTATCTGCGCGGGATGGCCGTAGAAGTCGTTCATCTTGTAGCTGTACGTGGTGGTTTCCAATCCTGCCGGCGGTGTAACCGCTTCTCGGCTGTCGGCGGAGAAGGAGATGTTGAACTCGCAGATGCCAAGGTACATGCTTCCGGCCATGATGATGCCGAAGCCGCAGTTTTCGGGCAGCGGGTCGAGTGTGATGACGCCGTCGTCGCCGATGGTATAAGTAGCTGTGCCGGGTTCCATTATTTTTGCCATCTGCAGGCCCGTTTCCTCGTCCATCTCGTCGAGGGGCTCAACCAAGGTGTATTCGTAAGCGCCCTCGTCCTCGGTGGCGAAGATGCACTGGGGATATGCCACGGAAATCTTGTTGCCCTCGATGGTGCCTTTGATGTATGTGCCCGTGGGCAGCAGCGACATGGGGTCGGCGAAGTATACGGTGTTGTCGCTGCCGAAAACTATTGTGGATACGGCGCTCTGCTGTTCCATTACATAGCCCATGTAGTTGACGTCGAATGTCTTGGTGTAGTTCTTAGCCTCGCCCTCGGCCTCGGAGATATAGTCGGTTTCTCCTGCTGCTTTTGCGGGAGCTTTGGCGAAAGTGGCGCGGATGCCGTTGAGGTCGGCATGCTGTTGGAACTGTAGCGGCGCAAGTTCGCGGGCGCCGGCTGTCGTGGCCAGCAGGCAGGCCGTGGCGATGAATGTAAATGCTTTTAACATAAAAAACGATTGGAATTAATATTATAAGATAATAAAGTGTAGAAATTGTGTTATCTCAGCACCACTTTGGCTGTGCGGACGGTGCCGTCGCTCATGCGGTCGCGGCGGATGAACATTCCTGCGCCGGGCTGCGGCACTGCCATGCCCTGCATGTTGAAGAATTCGGATGCTTCCACGGTGGCGCCGGCACTGATGGCGCCCACGCCGGCAGGCGAGTCGGAGTAGTTCAGCGATGCCGAGCGGCAGCTGTTGACGGCATGGCCCGTGGCGGTGTCCACAAGTGCCACTACGCCGTGGAGGGTGGCGTCGGCGTTGAGGAAGCGTTCACCGATAAGGTTGCGTATGTCTTTGACGTCCACGGTGTAGCTGTAGGTGTACGTGCGGTTGCACTCGGCCTTCTCCGGCACCGAACCTTCGATGCCCTTGATGTCCTTGTAGTATACCACAACATCGTTGAATATCAGGCCGGGCACGAGAGAGCCGCCTTTTAGGAACAGGTCCCATATCGGTGTTTCCACGCCGTCGCCTTTCTTCTGTCCGGCATAGTTGTTTTCCTGCATCCACATGATATTGTGGAGGTTGTCGCCTACCAAGGCGAAGGTGAGGCGGCAGGCCGATGCGTCGAAGTCCTCCATGAAGGTCAGCTCCGATGTCAGCTCTATCTTGTTGCAGTCCTCGTCGGCCCAGCGTATTCCCAAGCTGATATCGGCGTTGCAGATGCTTTCGGCGTAGTCGTCCCATTCGTAAGGAATGTTCGCGGGGTCCATTATGGCGGCGCGGTTGATGTCGGCGGCGGGGAAGCCGGTAACGGCCACGGGGAAGTCGTAGTTCTGCACAGTGGCCATCGCTGTTTCGAACGCGCTGCTGTGGAAGGCGAGAGCCACGAAATCGTCGCCCAATTTCTCCTTCATATATTCCATCGCCACATATCCGCGGGGGCAGAAGCCGCAGTTCAACCCGGTGTATTCCTCTACGAGAGGGCGATTTACGGGTATTTTGGGCCATACGTTCACGGTGCCCGCGGCGGTGCGGTTGGGGTCGTTGTTGACGGCGCCGTTGTTCTTGTCCACGGTGAGCGACAGGCTGTATTTGCCGAATTCCGGGGCGGCGCTCACGGGCAGCGCCACGGTGGTCGTCCTGCCGCCGGTGGCAAGAGGTTCTTCGAGCCGGTAAGAGCCCGAGCCGCTGACGGTGCCGAAGGAGTAGGAGTACTCGATGTCGCTCACCGGCTCGGCGCCGTGGTTCACGAGTGTTGCGGGCAGGGTGCCCTCGTTGCCCCGAACAAGATATACCTCGCCGGCGACAGTTACGGCCACGTCGTTGTCGCCGAACTGCGACTGCAGGTGCACAACCATCGGGCTGACAGCCTTCTGCACCGTGCCGAGGTCGGCCCATTTCAGGCGTGTGCGCGACGTGTGCATCCACAGGCCCTTGTCGCGGTTCTGCGCCGAGCTGACAATGGCCACGGGGTTGCCCGGGAAGCCGTAGGCGGCATCCAAGCCGTTGATGGTGAAGGAGTAGCCGGCCCAAATGCCCGCTTCGGTAATCTCCACGGGAGTGTCGAAGGTGGCGGAGAGGGTGTAGTTTGTCAGCGTCGCTTCCGCGGACGCAAGGTCCGGGGCGTTTTTCTTGTCCATGAGCTTCAGCTCGGTGGCGAGCCATCCCGAGAGGTCGATGACGCCTTCGGCGGTAACGGGCAGGTAGACAGACAGTCCCTTCACCTTTGTGCCGACAACGGTGGGGTCGGTGATATGTATCGCCACGTCGTAGGTCTCGGTTTTGCGGAATCCGAAACCTCCGGGTTCGGCTCCGGCGGTGTTGTAGGTGAAATCTATGTCGGAAGCCGCGGAAGCGAAGACGGCGGCGGCAGCCAGGGCAGAGAGTAGTTGTCGTTTCATAGGCATATAAACTGTTAAAACGATATGCTGAAGGATTAGAATTTTGACAAAAGTATAATAAAAATCCCGGATAAGCGACATTTTTTCAAATAAAAATACCGGGTAGTTGTCAAAACGTTGTGCAACAACGCATATCGGGCGGCGGATACGGAAAGTTTGCACGAAAAACATGTTTTTCAGCAGGTTTTTTAAAAAGTGGTAATGAAAGACAAAATAGTGCAATTATTGCGGTATAGTATGCGCTAATTTTGCAAGCGGAATAATAAACGGCCTCCCCATGCGTTTAACACACGGGGGCAAATAAAAGACCTATAACCAGTTAAACACACTTATTCACCTTTTTAGACACAAAAAAAAACATTAATCTAAATTTTATAAACCCTCATTATTCTAATGAAAACCAGATTCTTAAGCCTTAGAGGGCTCTTGACCATGCTTCTGTGTTTCGTAGCCTTGGGCGCAATGGCGCAGGTTACGATTAAAGGCGTTGTCAACGACCCGTCCGGCGAGCCCCTTATCGGTGCGTCGGTAGTTGAAAAGGGCAAGCAGAACGGCACAGTTACCGATATCGACGGTAACTTCGCAATCAAGGTGCCCAATGCGCATGCCACTCTTACCATCTCCTATGTAGGCTTCCTTACACAGGATGTTAAGCTCGACGGTAAAACAAACATTACCGTTACGCTTAAGGAAAACTCCGAAGCCCTCGACGAAGTAGTTGTCGTTGGCTACGGTACACAGCGCAAAAGCGACATCACCGGTTCGGTGGCCTCGCTGAGCAAGGAACAGATGGCACAGACCATCGTTACCAACGCCGACCAGATGCTCCAGGGCAAGGTTGCCGGTGTGCAGGTTACGCAGAACTCGGGCGCCCCCGGCGGCGCAACCTCCATCCGCATCCGCGGCGCAAGCTCGCTCAACTCGTCCAATGAACCTCTTTATATTATCGACGGCGTGCCCATGAGCGGCAACAACGAAATTGGCGGTTTCGACTGGATGGGCGGTACAAACGGCCAGACCACCGTTAACCCCCTTGCAGCCATCGCCCCGAGCGATATTGTGAGCATCGACGTGCTCAAGGACGCCTCGGCCTGTGCAATCTACGGTGCCGCAGGTGCAAATGGTGTAGTTATCGTTACAACCCGCCGCGGTTCCGCCGGCCACACCAACATTACCTACGACGGTTATGTGGCATGGCAGCAGACCGCAAAGCGTCTGGACATGATGGATCTGCGCCAGTATGCGCAGTACCAGACACAGCTCTACGATGAGGGTATCCTTAACGACAGCAATTACGACAAGACCTACTCCGACCCCTCTATTCTGGGCAAAGGTACCGACTGGCAGGACGAAATCTACCGCACCGCTTTCATGCAGAGCCATCAGGTGGGCGTGAGCGGCGGTAACGACAAGACCACTTTCGCTATGTCCGGCGGCTGGATGGATCAGGAAGGTATTATTATCGGTTCTGACTTCAACCGCTTCAACACCCGCTTCAACATCGACAACAACTTTACCAAGTGGCTGAAGGTTGGCGGCTCGCTTGCCTATACCCGCACTAACGAGACCATTACCCGCAACGACGGTTCGGACGGCGTTATCATGCAGGCCATGACGATGATGCCCTCTGTTCCCGTGCGCGACTTCGACGGTAACTGGGCCGGCCCCAATACCGTTAACGGTGCCTCCACATGGAACCCCGTGGCTCTTGCCCTTATAACCAATAACACCATGCTCCGCCAGAAGGTGATGGGTAATTTCTACGCCAACGTGGAATTCCTGAAGTACTTCACTTTCCGCGCCGAATATGCCTTCGACTACTCCAAGAACCAGAACAAATCGTTTATTCCCCGCTATGAGTTCGGTCTTGTGAAGAACGACATCAACAAGATGATGCAGCGCGAGGACGGCAACAACTACTGGATGCAGAAGGACTATATCACCTACCACCAGACTTTCAACAAGAAACATGATGTTACCGTGATGGCCGGTTTCGAGGCTTCGAAAGCAAGCTGGGACGGCACTCAGATTATCAAGAAGAACTTCACCACCGACTATATACATGTGATGGGCGAGGACGGCGAGTTCGTAAGCAACAGCGGTTGGAAAGATGCCCAGAGCACCGCTTCCATTTTTGCCCGTGTCAACTACGGCTTCGATTACCGCTACCTCCTCACCGCCACCGTGCGTCGCGACGGCTCCAGCAAGTTCGGTGCCAACAACAAGTGGGGTACCTTCCCGTCTGTCGCTCTTGCATGGCGTATCAACCAGGAGAAATTCCTGCAGGGCGCAAGCTGGCTCAACAACCTGAAACTCCGTCTGGGCTATGGTAAGGTTGGTAACTCCAACATCGATACCTACCGCTACGGTTCGGCAATGACCACGATGCTCACGCCCAACGGTACGGCATACTATCCTCTCAACCTCTCCAACCCCGACCTGAAATGGGAGGCTTCCGAGCAGTACAACATCGGTCTTGATTTCGCCGCTTTCAACAACCGCCTCGAATTCACCGTAGACGTTTACCGTAAGCAGGCCAACGACCTGCTGATGCAAGTGTTCGTTCCCAGCTACATCGGTCCCTCCGGCGACGATACCTGGGGTTCTATCGCTCCTCCCTACGCCAACATCGGCCAGACCCGAAACCAGGGTATCGACGTTCAGGTTAACTTCCGTCCCGTTGTAAGCAAGAACTTCAACTGGCACGGCTCCCTCACCCTCTCGCACAACAAGAACAAGATTGTGGCCCTCAACGATAAAGACCAGGTGATCTACGGCAAGGTAGACTGGTACTCGCAGTTCCAGACTGCAACGATGTTCAAGGTAGGCCAGCCTATGGGCGTGTTCTACGGCTACGAGACAGACGGTCTGTTCGCGAGCGCCGATGAAATCAGCAAACATGCCACCCAGACAGGCGGCAGTGTTCCCTACACCAATAAAATCGACAAGACCACAGGCGCGTGGGTAGGCGACATCAAGTTCAAGGACCGCGACGGCAACGGCGTTATCGACGCCAACGACCAGACTGTTATCGGCGACCCCAACCCCGATCTGACTTTCGGTTTCACCAACACTTTCCAGTATAAGAACTGGGAACTCAACATCGGTCTCACCGGCCAGATAGGCGGCGACATCCTCAACTGGTCGCGATTCCGCACCGAGGGCGTAAGCTCTATCTGGGACAGCCAGGCAGTATCCGTACTCGACCGCGCAATCCCCGTTAAAATCGACCCCAACGGCGGCGACGATTGCTCCAACTACACCTACATCGGCGGCAGCAACGGTATACCCCGTTTCTCCAACCTGGACGGCAACGGCAACCTGCGCATGAGCGACCGCTGGATCGAAGACGGCACGTACCTGCGCATCCAGAACATTTCGCTGAGCTATATGCTTCCCGAGAAATGGGCCAAGAAGGCTTTCCTTCAGACCGCCAAGATTTATGTGAACGTGCAGAACGTGTACACTTTCACCAAATACAACGGCTACGACCCCGAAATCGGTGCCTACAACCAGAGCTCTCTGCTTCAGAACATCGACCGCGGCCGCTATCCCACCCCGCGTACTTACACACTCGGACTTAATCTCTCTTTCTAACAATCAGCATACGACACAATGAACAATATATTCAAAATAGCGGTCTTCGGGGCAGTGCTGGGCGCAAGCCTCACTTCCTGCAACGACTTCCTCACCATCGATCCGGAAGACAAGCCCGTTCAGGAGACGTACTACACTTCGCCTGAGGCTCTCCGCTCCACCACCATGACGCTCTACGCCTCCAAGACATGGAGTAACTTCCACATGAACTTCCAGTGGAAGATGGACATGATCAACGGCGACATGTTCTATACCTACGGCGACGAAGGACAGTGGTACTTCGGTACCTATACAGCCATCAACCCCTATATCAACGAGGGTTGGAAGGGACTGTATAATGTTATCCTCTTTGCCAACTCGGTAATCAATGATATTCCCCGCGTCTGCTCGGGCTCCATCACCCAGAACGACATCGACATGGCTATAGCCGAGGCACGTGCAATGCGCGGCTACTGCTACTACATGCTTGCCGAGGTATGGCACGATGTACCCCTGATTACCGACAACTCCGCGATGATTGCAGCCGGCCAGTTCGACGTTCCCCGCAACACACAGAAGAGCGTGTACCAGTTTGCTATGAACGATCTCGACTTTGCCGTTGCCAACCTTCCCGAAAGCGATAACGACGCCTACCGTCTGGATGCCCGCAAGGCACGCGCGCTCCGCGCCAAACTTGCAGTAACAATGGCTTCGCATAACGATTACGGCTACGACCGCGACGCCCTCTATCGCAAGGCTGCCGAGGATGCCCTGTTCGTTATCGAGAACACCCAGGCCCTTACGCAGATAGATTTTGCAACACTCTTTGATGTTGAAGCCAACAACGGTCCCGAGTCCATCCTGGCCATCCAGTGCGCTGTGCAGGGCTATTCCTTCGGTAACGCACACAACGTTGCATGGAGTCGTTCCGCCGCCATCGCCGACCAGACATGGGGCGCAGGCAAGGGTCCCACAATCTCGCTCCAGAACATGTACGAGAACGGCGACAAACGCCGTATGTGGACATATATGACCGGCGGCGACTTTTATCCCATGCTCGCCCGCAACAACGGCGGCTACACCTATCTCTTTGTAAGCCGCGACAGCGACGGCGAAGTGTTCGAGGACAAGAACGAGATGCTGGCACACATCAAAAAATACATCATCGGCAAAGGTTCCGACTGCAACGGCAACGTAGGTACCGACCAGGACGCTGCCAACAACATCTATCTGATGCGTCTGGCCGACGTTTATCTGACCTACACCGAGGCTGTGATGGGTACCGCCAACAGTACCTCCGACGAGAAGGCCATGAAGTACTACAATATGGTGCGCCAGCGTGCCGGCGTGAGCGAGGCAAGCTCGGTTACGTACGATGAACTGATGCGCGAGCGTCGTCGCGAGCTGGCTTTCGAGAGCCAGACATGGTTCGACACCCAGCGCTACCGCTACCGCAACGGCGACCAGGCCGCCCTCGACATGATCAACAACGGCTACGGCACCGGTTTCAACCGCTGCGCGCAGTACGTGGGCAAATCGGGCCTTACCATCGACACCAGCAACGAGAACAACCGCGACAGCTATGTGGTGGTACAGAGCAAGGCCGATTACGCCCAGTATGACCCCATTCTCCTCACAAAGGATTCTTTCGTGGCTCCTATACCGGCTGCCGTAAGCAGCTCGTCGCCCTCCATGCTTATCGACCCCGTTGAATACGACTTCGGCGGAGCAGAGTAACAATCATTACCGTAAAAACTGCATAAAATGAAAAAAACGACAAAATATATAGCTCTCGCAGCTTTCGCAGCAGCCATCGGCGCATCGATGACTTCTTGCTCCGAAACCGATGCCGAGAAGGACAAAGACGCAACGCCCGTGATTAAGTACGCGCGTCCGGTCGACTTCGACAAGAGCGACTCGCTGCTTGTGGCAGCTCCCCTGGGTGCCCGCGTGGTATTCGTGGGCGAAGGCCTCGGCGACGTTCAGCAGGTTTGGTTCAACGATCAGAAGGCACGTCTGAACCCCACGATGGTAACAAGCCACACCGTTATCGTGGATATCCCCAACCTTATCCCCTGCGAGGTAACCAACATCGCCAAGTTCATCACCTCCGGCGGTACGACTCTGGAATATCCCTTTAACGTTCTCGTTCCCGCACCGCGTGTAACATCCATGAGCTGCGAATACGCCAAAGCCGGTGATGTTGTTACCATCGACGGTGCATACTTCGCCGACGACCCCAATGTGCCCCTGACTGTATCGTTCGGCAATGTGCCTGCCACAATACGCAGCATCAGCCAGAGCCAGCTTGAGGTAGAAGTGCCCGCAGGCGCTACCGAAGCACCTGTTGTAGTAACTTCCATCTACGGAAGCGGCGAAAGTAACTTCCACTATCTTGATACCCGCGGCATGATGTTCGACTTCGACGGTCTCACCGGTCTGGGCAACAGCGGCTGGCACGCACGCCCCATCGAGAACGACGGCAGCGGCATCAGCGGCAACTACATGGTTCTCGGCGACGGCAGCACCGTCCTCAACGCCGCAGGCGACTGGAACGACGGCGCGTTCTCCTTCGAGTACTGGCCCGGCAGCTGGAATACTCCTACCGACTATCCCGCAGGCGGTCAGCGTCTGTTCGACATCGTCGACTTCAAGGATTTCAACAACATGAGCGTTAAATTCGAACTCTGCATCCCAGCATCCAACGCATGGCAGTCGGGCCCGATGCAGATCATCTTCGCCGGCACCGACCTGGTAACCTTGGGTAACGGCGGTACCGATATCTACGGCAATACCATCACCGGCCCCAACAACGACTACATCCAGGTGGGCGGTCTTGCCCGCGGTCTGTGGATTCCCTGGACCGATACCGAGGCATATCACACCGACGGTCAGTGGGTTACCGTAACCCTGCCTATCGCCGACTTCGTCTACGATAAGGACGGCAAGGGCGCCACAAGATTCCTCGCTTCCGAAGCCGACTTCGCATCGCTGCGCATATTCCTCTGGAGCGGTGATGGTCAGAAGGGCGTGGATTGCACCCCTCTCCTCAAGATAGACAATATCCGTGCAGTGAAAAACTAAGCAAGCACCATGAAAAAGATTTTCAAACTATCAGGCATAGTCGCACTTGCCCTGGCAATGGCCGGCACGGTTTTCACCGCATGCGACAATAATGACTTCGACACCGAGCAGTTTGTCGGAGGCATCAACCTCAACAGCTTCGGTCCCAGCCCCGTGGCCCGTGGCGGCGAACTCCGCTTCATTGGCAGCGGCATGAACCAGATTACAAAAGTGGTTATCCCCGGCTGCGACGAAATCACCGACATACAGGTGGTTAGCAACGAGGAAATCCGTGTAACCGTTCCCCAGACCGCCGAACCCGGCAAGGTGCAGCTGCACTACGCCAACGGCATCATCGAGACCAAGACCCCGCTTACCTACTCCGAGCCTATCTCCATCGAGGAAATAAGCCCGCTCAAGGTTAAGCCCGGCAGCAAGCTCACAATCAAGGGCGAATACCTCAACCTTATCAAAGAGGTTTGCTTCGCCTTTGCCGAGGACAGCGTGAACGTGTTCCAGGATGCTTTCACCGCTCACGACCGCAAGACCATCGAGCTTACCGTGCCTGCCGAGGCCGTAACAGGCAACATCATCATTTCCGATGCCAAGGCAATGCCGAACACCATCAAATCGGAACAGGTGGTAGAGATTGTGCTTCCTTCGGTTGCCGCTCCTCTCGACCTTACTAACGCCAAAGGCGGCGATGTTGTAACCATCACCGGCAACGACCTCGACCTTGTCCGCAGCATCATTATGCCCGACGACAGCGAACTCAAGTTCACTTACGCCGACGGTAAGATTACCTTCACCCTCCCCGACAATGCCACCGATGGTGCCGTTGTGGCTGTTACAGCCTCTGGTGTGCGTGTTGCCATTGCCAACATCGGCATGGTGGTTCCCACAGAACTCCGCGCAACACCCGCCGACGGTATCCGCGCAGGTAACGAAATCACTATCAGCGGTCTTAACATGGACCAGGTTGTAAGCGTAAGTTTCCCCAACGTTGAGGAGGCCGTAGAACCAGCCGAGGTTACTGCAACAGCCGTCAAGGTTGTGTTCCCCGAAATGGCACAGAGCGGCAACGCCGTGCTCAACCTCAAGAGCGGCAAGAGCGTTGAAATCGCCCTCGCCACCGCCAAGCCCGAAGTAACAGGTTTCGATTCGAACGTAGTGGCCGCCGCCGGTATCGTTAAGCTTTTCGGTCGTAATCTCGACCTGGTGGTATCCGTTGCATTTGCCGGCACCGAAGCCGAGGAAGCGAATGCCACTTCCGCCAGCGAGCTTATACTTCCGGTTCCGGCCACCGCACAGACCGGCGTCATCACCCTCGGCATGGCCAACGGCGAGACCGTGGCTACTCCGGAACTTACAGTCAACGCTCCCGAATGCGCTTTCATCATTGAGCAGCCCACAGGCGAGCTGACAGCCTATGGCCTCTTCATCGTAGGCCTGCAGAACGCCGACAAACTCACCGAGGTGAAGGTTAACGGCGCTACCGTAAGCCACATCATCAACGACAACCATCTGTACATCACTCTGCCCGGTTCCTGCGGCAAGAATACCGAAATCACCCTGGTATCCAGCAACGGCGAAATCAGCTACATTTATGATGTAATACCGGCTACCCATCAGGAACGTGTTCTTCTGTCGACACCTATCACCATCGGCAACTGGGGCGACCCGCGCGTTTACATCAGCCACGCACAGCTCGACGGAGTGCCCGCCGGTGCTAAGTTAGTGTTCTACACCGAGCCTGCAAGTGATACTCAGCTGCAGCTCAACGACGCCAAATGGAGCCAGCTCGTCATCCTTGATGTCGCCGAAGGTGCCACAAAGGTCGAGTATACTCTTACCGCCGAAGCCCTCGCGTTCTTCGCGACACAGGACGGATGGAGCGACAACGCAATCATTGTCTCGGGCAAGAACTGCACAATCAACAAGATTACCATTGAATGGGAAATCTCGCTGGAGACCACCATCTGGAGCGGCTCATGGGACAGCGGCAACTGGGGCGGCAATCAGGATCTCGCCTGGGGTGGCTATGACTGGAGCAGTGTGAAGCCCGGTCAGATAATGCGCCTGTATCTCAATCAGACCGATCTTTCCGACGCTTGGTTCTGTCTCTCGCTTCGTCATGGTCAGGACTGGGGTAATATCGGCGGACCGATCCCCGCACAGTACGATACTCCCGCAAGCCCGCTTGAAGTAGTGCTCGACGAATATGTTGTCAACGATCTCGTAAGCAACGGCGGTCTTGTAATCACCGGTGCGAACTACACACTGACCAAAGTAACAATCGAATAATGCAACAGCGCGTGGGCTGCGGACGCAGCTGTTTCGCAGCCCACGTTCTTTTCTCTATCGGATTCCAAAAGAAACTACAATCTACAAGGTAAATTTCCCTCAAGATAAATCAAAATGAAGATATACAGCAAAATACTGTCGTTAGCAGCATGCGCGGCACTTTGCATGAACATAACATCCTGCAGCGATAAAAGCGAGGACGAACCGACAGCTAAAACTGAAATCAGCAGCGTATCTGTCGCCGAAGGCGCCGAAATCGACCCGGAGACCAAAGCAATTACGGTAACATATACCACCGACATAATTCTGAATCATAGTGCCGCCATCACCCTTAACGGCTCCAGTGTGAGCGCCACGGTGAAGGACGGAAACACCATAGACATTGCGGTATCGCTCCGCAAGTCCACCGAGTATGAGCTTGCAATTCCTGCCGATGCTGTTTTTGGCCGAGGAACATCGTCTTATGCTCCGGCTCTGAATCTTAAATTCAAAACTTCCGAAGGTAGCGAACCTGTTAATCCCGACCCTGTTACCCCCGATTTCCTGCCCCTGCTGAACGAAAAAGCCACCAAGGAGGCTCAGAACGTCTATAAGTTCTTTGTTGAGCAGCACGGCAAGAAGATTCTTTCCGGTGCAATGGCAAACGTGAACAACAACAACGATTTCGCCGGCTGGATAAAGAAAGTTACAGGCAAGGATGTGGCCATAACCGGCTACGATTTCATCCATCTGCCCGAAAGCGGCCAGAACTGGATTGATTATTCCGATATAAATCCCGCCAAAGAGCAGTGGGCCGCAAACGGTCTGGTGAGCTACATGTGGCACTGGCGCGTGCCTACCGACAAGGAGGCGTACGACAGCAAGAACTACAGCCGCTACGATTCAAGCATCAAACCTGCCAACGGCGGTTCCGGCACAAACTTTGATATCCGCGAGGCCGTGAAGGAAGGCACATGGCAGCATGAGTGTATTCTGGCCGACATCGACAAGGTGGCCGGGTATCTGAAACTGCTCCAGGATGCAGGCATTCCCGTTCTGTGGCGTCCGCTCCACGAAGCCGCCGGCAGCTATAAATACAACGGCGCATGGTTCTGGTGGGGCCGCTACGGCGACGAACCCACAAAAGAACTCTGGAAACTGATGTACGACCGCCTTGTGAACCACCACGGCCTCAACAATCTTATCTGGGTATGGACGGCACAGTGCGAGGAAGGCTACTATGACCGTATGGCCGCTTCCTATCCGGGCAACGACTGGTGCGATGTTGTGGGTGTGGATATCTACGCCGACAACGACAGCTCGCAGAAGGCCGCATACACCGCCCTTGTTAACATGACCGGCGGCAAGCGCCTTGTTACCCTCAGCGAGACCGGCCGCATACAGAATCCCGACAAATGCTTCGCTGACGGCGCTCACTGGTCGTGGTTCAACCTGTGGTATACCTACGACCAGCACAAAGGCAACGCTACCACCGACGGTTTCGGCAATACTGTTGAATCGCTCAAAGCCGTGCTCGAAAGTTCCTATGTTATCAACCGAGGCGACATGCCCAGTCTGAAATAATAAATGATGAAAAAAATCGCTATCATAGCCCTTGCTGCGGCATCGCTCGTATCCTGTGCCCGCAAAGAAATGAAAACAACCACTCCTGCCGATGACCTCCGCCAGCGTCTGGAAAGCTCCCTTGCCGAAAAGAAGGTGCTGTTCGGCCACCACGACGACCCTGTATACGGCCACGACTGGCGTCTGGACGAAGGACGTTCCGACGTACTCGCCGTTACCGGTGAATATCCCGCCGTAATGAGCTGGGACCTCGGCGCACTCGAATCTGATTCGGTGAACAACCTCGACGGCGTGCCTTTCGAGCGAATGCGTGCCGAAGTGAAGGCGCAGGACGCCCGCGGCGGCATCAACACCTTCAGCTGGCATCTGTGGGACCCCGTTACCCACAAGGACAGCTGGACGACTACTGATTCGCTTATTGTGAACCGTATGGTGGCCACTCCCGAAGGAATTGCAGCCTACAATGCGCAGTTGGACAGGCTCGCCAAGTTTTTCCTGTCGCTTACGCGCGACAACGGCGAGCGCATCGGCGTAATCTTCCGCCCCTGGCACGAGCATACCGGCTCGTGGTTCTGGTGGGGGCGAGACCTGTGCAGCACCGACGACTACAAAAAACTCTGGACCATTATGCGCGAGAATTTCGACCGCAACGGTGTGGACAATGTGCTTTGGGCTTATTCCCCCGACCGCTGCGACGGAGCGGAAAAATACATGGAACGTTATCCCGGTGATGAATATGTGGATATTCTCGGTGCCGACGTCTATCATTTCGGCGGCGAGAACGGTACGGAAACTTATATCAACGACGCCAACGCCACGCTTGCGGTAGCTTCTGCCGAAGCCGACGCCCGCGGCAAAATCGCCGCATTCACCGAAACGGGCTGCGAGTCTGTTGTAATCCCCGACTGGTACACCCGTGTACTTCTCCCCGTTATCCAGAATCACCCCGTGGCTTATGTTACTGTGTGGCGCAATGCAAGCGACAAGCCAGAGCATTTCTACGCCCCCTATCCGGGCCATGCAGCAGAGAGCGATTTTAAAGAATTTCACAACAATCCCAATACAGTCTTTGTAAAATGAACACGAAGGACATCTTTGAGACCCGCAAGGCTTTTGTCCTTGGCGAATACGAGAAAGTTATCACCCGCAAGAACGAACCCATCGAAGGCAACGGCATTTTCGAGCGTTACAGATATCCCGTCATAACAGCCGAAAGCGTACCGCCTTTCTGGAAATACGATTTCAACCCCGAAACCAACCCCTATTTCATGGAGCGCATCGGCGTTAACGCCACGCTGAACTCGGGTGCTATGAAATGGAAAGGCAAATACATCGTTATGGTGCGTGTGGAAGGCTATGACCGCAAGTCGTTCTTTGCCGTGGCTGAAAGCCCCAACGGCATTGACAATTTCCGTTTCTGGGATCATCCCGTAACAATGCCCGAGGACGTTATTCCTGCAACCAATGTCTACGACATGCGCCTTACGGCCCACGAGGACGGATATATCTACGGTCTGTTCTGCGCCGAGCGCCACGACGACAGCTGCCCCGGCAACCTATCTGCAGCAACGGCAAGTTGCGGTATAGCACGCACAAAAGACCTTGTGAACTGGGAGCGTCTGCCCGATCTGCAGTGCAAGAGCCAGCAGCGCAACGTTGTGCTGCATCCCGAGTTCGTGAACGGCAAATACGCCCTATACACCCGCCCGCAGGATGGCTTTATCGACACAGGCAACGGCGGCGGTATAGGCTGGGCGCTTGTGGACGATATCACCAACGCTGTTGTAGACAAGGAGGTTATTATCGATGCCCGCTACTATCACACAATCAAGGAAGTGAAGAACGGCGAGGGCCCACATCCCATCAAGACCCCCAAAGGCTGGCTGCATCTGGCCCACGGTGTGCGTGCATGTGCATCGGGTCTGCGCTACGTGCTGTATATGTACATGACAGCCCTGGACGAGCCCTGGCGCAAGATTGCATCGCCCGGCGGATATTTTATGGCACCTGTGGGCGACGAGTATATCGGCGACGTTATGAACGTTTTGTTCTCCAACGGATGGATTGCAGACGAGGACGGCAAGGTATTCATCTATTACGCTTCGTCGGATACCCGCTTGCACGTCGCCACCAGTACCATCGACCGTCTTGTGGACTATTGCATGAACACACCTCAGGACGGCCTCACAACAGGAGAATCAGTTATAACCCTCAACAAGCTCATCGACGCCAATCTGGCACTCGGTATCGACTGAGCGCATAGAACCCGTCTTATCACCTTGAATTTATGGCATCGTTAAAACGAAAAATAGGATATGGCTTCGGCGACATGGCCTCGTCGATGTTCTGGAAGATTTTCAGCTACTATCTGCCTTTCTTCTACTCCAATGTGTTTGGCCTCAGTCTGCTCGACGCCGGTGTGCTTGTTATGATAACGCGCATATGGGACGCCGTTTCCGATCCCATGATGGGCGTTATTGCCGACCGCACAGATACGCGCATGGGCAAATACCGCCCCTATCTGTTGTGGTTCAGCATACCTTTCGCCGTATGTGGAGTCCTGCTGTTCACCACCCCGGATTTTGCGTATGCCGGCAAACTTGTATGGGCCTATATCACCTATATCCTTATGATGACCGTCTATACGGGTATCAACGTTCCCTACGGTGCCATGCTCGGCGTGATAACCGCCGACTCCAAGGAAAAGACGGTGTTCTCGTCGTACCGCATGTTCTTTGCTTACGGCGGCTCGTTCATCGCATTGGCCGCATGGGAGCCTTTGTGCGACCTTTTCGGCAACGACTTCGGCATGACAGCCACTGCAAGCTGGCAGGTTTCCATGTGCGTGATTGCCGGCGCCTGCCTGCTGCTGTTCCTGTTGTGCTTTGCCATGACGCGCGAGGTGGTTCACTCCAAGAGCGTCGTGAGCATCGGCAGCGATTTCAAGGCTCTGCTTAAAAACAGCCCCTGGTGGCTGCTTATAGGCGCGGCACTGTGCTTCAACCTGTTCAACACCGTGCGTGGCGCTACTGTGGCATATTTCTTTGCCGATGTAATAGGTGCCGACGCAAGCATGTGGCTTTTCGGCCTGTCGGTACTGTTTTATTCGGGTCTGTTCCTGAGTATCGGCGAAGTGGCCAACATGGTGGGCGTGGCTCTTACGGTGCCCATCGCCTCGCGCCTTGGCAAAAAGACAACCTTCATACTCGTGAACCTTCTTCTTGTGGTTCTGAGCATAGGTTTCTTCTTCCTGCCCGTAAGCTCGGTAGGCTTCTTCATGATGCTTGTGTTCCAGATCTGCATATCCATCCTTACAGGCGTGATGTCGCCGCTGATATGGTCTATGTATGCAGATGTGGCCGACTATAGCGAGGAACGTTTCCACACGGCATCCACCGGTCTTATTTTCTCGTCGTCGTCGATGGCGCAGAAGTTCGGAGGTGCCATAGGCGGCGCGGCAGTGCTGTGGCTGCTGAGTGCATGCGGCTATGTGGCCGGCAGTGATACCGCCGTGCAGCAGACAGCCGAGGCTATCAGTTGTCTGTGGGCGCTGATGACCTTCATCCCTGCCGGTGTGGCAGCTCTGGCCGTGTTCGTGGTATTCTACTATCCGCTCACCACCGCCCGTGTGAACGAGATTGCCGAATCGCTGAAAAAACGCCGAGCCGCTGTGGACGCATCCACCGAGGAGGCAAAGGATGTTGCAGAGAATTTTGATAATATAAACAACTGATACTGTTGACAACAATGAGAAGAGAAGAACGTCTGGCCTTCGCTGATTCGCTTATTGGAAATCTCACCAATAATATACTTCCGTATTGGATTGACAAGATGGATGACCCCAACGGCGGTTATTATGGGCGCCGCGACGGCAACGATGTGCTCGATGCTGACGCCGACCGCGGAGCTATCCTTAACGCGCGCATTCTGTGGACATTCGCTGCCGCTGCGCGTGCTACAGGTGATGATGTGTATGAAATGGCCGCAGATTGCCAGGCAAAATATATTCTGAAATATTTCATCGACCCCGATTTCGGGGGCGTGTACTGGTCTGTCAAGGCCGACGGCACACCTGCCGACACCAAGAAGCAGTTTTATGCCATAGCTTTCACAATTTACGGCCTTAGCGAATATGTGCGCCTTACCGGAGACCGCCAGGCACTCGACACTGCCGTGAAACTGTTCCGCTGTATAGAGGAGCATAGTCGCGACAGGGAGCGCCGAGGCTACTTCGAGGCCGCTCAGCGCGACTGGCAACCCATCGCTGACATGCGTCTGAGCGACAAAGACCTCAATTCGTCCAAGACGATGAACACGCACCTGCATATTCTGGAGGCATATACCAATCTTCTGCGCGTATGGCCCACGGAGGAGTGCCGCGAGGCGACAGCATCGTTGCTTGCTCTGTTCAACGACGTAATCGTAGACCCGAAAACGTATCATTTAGGACTGTTTTTTGATGACGGTTTTCGACGCGTGGACGGCGACATTTCCTACGGCCACGATATAGAGGCATCCTGGCTTATGCTGGAGGCCGCGCAGGTGATAGGCGATGCCGGCTTGCTCGCCCGGACTACCGAAGTAACCCGAAAAGTGGCTCTGGCGGCCCTGCAGGGGCGATGCTACGACGGTTCGATGTTATACGAGCGCCACGCTAACGGCCACTACGACGACGAAAAGCACTGGTGGGTGCAGGCCGAGAACGTTATCGGTCAGATTTACCTCGCCCGTTTTCACGGCATGGAAAACCAATGGTACAAGGCGCAGGAAAGCTGGAGCTATATCGACGCCAATATCGTTGACCACGAGAACGGTGAATGGTTCTGGAGCCGCCTTCCCGACGGCACCATAAACCGCCGCGATGACAAGGCCGGTTTCTGGAAATGCCCCTACCATAACGCCCGCATGTGCCTGGAGGCCGCCGCCCGCCTCCGTGATTGAATAACAATTGACAGAAACAGCCACATTGGCATAAAAACTCTCCCCCGACGGCATATGCGTCGGGGGAGATAATTATATATGGTCTTTTGCTGTCGCGAGAGTTTTGCAAATTATTGACAATAGTTATGTTAGAGAATTGCATTTTTTTTGGAAAAATGAAACATAAAAATTAATTTTGCTGTGTATCATTTGCGAAACTTGCGCTAAAGAGGTTCGGCGCTTTTATTCGTCGGAAAAATTGAACCTTTCAAAATAATCATTCATAACATGATTAGAAATTTACTACTTTTTATGGCGGCCGGTCTTATGGCTGCCTCATCGTTGTTTGCCCAGACCCCTCAGCCCGTGAGCAAGGTATGCAAGGCAGTGCCGGCTCCTGACGAGGATTCGGAGATTGTATTTGAGATTCCCGACGGAGAACAGAAATTTTTCAGCCGCAATTGTGATTCGTTCAAAAACGATTATTTTGAAGGCGTGTCTGAGAGTGAAATCAAGGGCTCAGTTGTAAGGCAGGTATATGTTGCCGAAGATGGTAATGTTTGGCTTTCCAATCCTATGTCCGATTTTACATTGCTCAGCTATGTAAGGGCCAGCTTTGATGCGGAAGGTTCTATTGTCATTGAAGGTCCTCAGTACATATATGAGGAATATGACGACTGGACAGAAGATTATGTGAAAGTCTACCTCATTCCGATGGTTATCAAGAGAGACGCGGCCGGAGCCACATATGTTGCCGCCGACGACATGAAATATGTCCTTAAAAAAACAGAAAATGGTTACGAGGCAGCAAATCCCGATTTGCTTCTCGGACTTGCCACATACGGCGAACTTGCCGATCTGGAAGGTAATCCGACAGGCGAGTCTGGCTACGCATGGCTTGGCTATGGCGAAAAGGATATCGTTCTTACCGAACAGGAGGCGACAAACGGTGTTTGTCCTCCCGCAGAGGCAACTGTGGAGCGTTGGGCTTATACCGATCCTTATGAAAACGCTTTGATTAATGTAGTACTGGACGGAAACGATATGTATATCCAGGGTATAGACCGAGGTGTTAAAGACGCTTGGGTAAAAGCCAAGATATCCGATGGCATAGTAACTATACCTTCCGGCACTTTCCTTGGATATAATGAATCCATCATGTACTACTCGTATATTTGGGGTTCTATTGTTGAATATGACCCCGCGGAAGACACACTGCGCGGCACACCTACCGAAGAAGTCGTTTTCAACTACGATCCCGTAGCCAAGGCGCTCACCCTGAAGAACGGTTATGCCATCTGCTCCGTGCCTGACGATTATTATCTTCTGACACTATACGAGGAAGTGTGGATAAACTGGCAGAACCGCAATATCAACACGCCTCCGGTAGAACCGTACGATCTGGAAGTAACTCCATACGACGATTATTTTGAAGCAGGAATGATGGATTTCATCATTCCCGATTATGATGAAGACGGCAACCTTCTGGACCAGGACAAATTGTACTATACCATCTATATCAATAACGATAGGTTTGTATTCACTCCCGAAAGCTATCCTTGGCTTGGACTTACAGAAGACACTGTTAACATGCCGTTCGCGTTGTACGACAACGATATGATTTTTGTTTACAGGAACTATCATTCGGTTTACTTTAACTTCGAATTGCCTGAAAACGGCTGTGGCGTACAGTCGGTATATATCAACGAAGAAGGCAAGGAGCTGCGTAGCCCGATAGTTTACTACGGCAACGTGGGTGTGAACAAGGTAGGAACTGAAAAAGAAGTCGTTTCCCGCACATACTACAATATGCAGGGCATGAGTGTTTCGGAATCCTATAAAGGTATGGTTATCTGCAAGACCTTGTACGACGACGGTACCGTAGAAGTTTCCAAATCGTTGCGCGTAAGATAATAAATCGTAAATCATAAATAAAAATCCCGCCGGCTCCAGTCGGCGGGATTTTTTATATGATGTTTCAGTTTTATGTTTTTTTGTTGCGGGGATGATGGAGGAGGATTTCTTCGCGGAGGCGGGAGCTGTCGAGGTGGAGGTATATCTCGGTTGTGGCGATGGATTCGTGGCCTAACATCTGCTGTATGGCGCGCAAATTGGCACCTCCTTCCAGAAGATGCGTGGCAAAGGAGTGTCGCAAGGTATGCGGCGATATGGTCTTTTTTATTCCTGCGGCTTCGGCGGCGTCGCGCACGATATAGAACACCATCACCCGGGTGAGGTGGCGCCCGCGCCTGTTCAGGAAAAGGTAGTCGGCCTCGCCGGGGGCGGGGTCGGCCTGCAGGCGCTCGCGCTCGGCAAGGTAGAGGGTTATCTGCTCCACGGCGTCCTGGCTCATGGGCACCATGCGCTCCTTGCTGCCTTTGCCGGTAACGGTGAGGTAGCCTTCGTCGAGATTTACGCGGCGGCGCTCCAAATTGCACAGCTCGCTCACGCGCAGGCCGGAGCCGTAGAGCAGTTCGAGCATGGCGCGGTTGCGCAGGCCCAAAAGGTCGCCGGTGTCGGCGCAGAAAATGAGAGCGTTCACTTCGTCTATTGTAAGTACCTCCGGGAGGTGGCGTCCGGGCGAGGGCGTATCGATAAGCTGCATAGGATTGTCCTGTCGCAGGTCCTCGTAGTTGAGCCATCGGAAGAATGAGCGCAGGCCCGAAATTATGCGAACCTGCGAGCGTAGAGCTATGCCGGTGTCGTGGAGATCGCGCAGGAAACTGTGAATCTGGTCTACTGTCGCGTCGGCTGCATTAAGGTCGGGACCGAGCCACTGTTCGAAACGCTCCAGATCGGATATGTAGGCCAGCCGCGAGTTTTCGGAGAGGCCTTTTTCGAGCAGAAGATACGACTGATATAGCGGATACATCGGCGCGTCAGATTGTACCTTGTTCCACGCAGCGGGCTATGCGCTCCAGCAGCGCGTCGTTTTTGTCTTTTTCGGGTTTGTAGGAACTTTTCAGGCTCACACCGAACAGCTTGCCGAAACCCTGCCAGAAGGTGGCGCGGAATGTTCCCATAAATGCCTTTACAATGTCGTAACTGCTCTGATGCGTTTCGCGCTGTATCAGTTTTATAAGTACCTTTGCCTGACGCTTGGAGAAGCGCTTCAGCACTGGTTTGTACTGATTGAATATGGACGATTCCATTTTTTTGAGGTAGTCCTCGCGCTCTTTCTGCGTGGCGAAGGTCTCGATGTATTCGTAAGTCTCAACAATAGTTTCGGCAATCAGCTTGGCGTAGGGCAGTGTGAGCTTTACATCGCGCACGGTTCGCCAGTAGAATTCCTCCTGCTTCTTGTTCTTGAACTTCATTGGAGGATATACCGTAACATCGCGCAGAAACACCACAAGAACGGTATCGCCTTCCTCGTCTACGCGCCAGGAATAGCCACGGTAGGGGTTACGCTGGATGGTGGGCGTGGATTCGGCTTCGGCGCGCATCGCTTCGGGCGATACGGCCCGGGCCGAGGCTGTCAGCAGGAGTAAAAGTAATATGGAGAGTATGCGTTGCATCATATATCTAACGAATGCAGTTGCGCTATATTGCAGAAACAACGGTTAAAACAAGATGTGGTGTCAGTTTGTACGGAATAATGATTCCGGATATTCCACGTTCCAGAGGAAGAGCGCTCCTGCGGGCATAGATGTGCCTGCGGCGCAGCGGTCTTTGTGTGCAAGAATGTCCATAATTGCCTCCGGAGCCATTTTACCGCGGCCTACGTCTGCCAGTGTACCGACAACTGCACGGACCATGTTGCGCAAAAAACGGTCGGCGGTGATTTCAAAATACCACGAATCGGCGTCGGTGCGGTGCCATGCGGCTTCGCGGAGGTCGCATATGTTTGTGCGTGCGTCGGAATGCAGTTTGGCGAAGGACGTGAAGTCGCGCTTGCCAATGAGCATTGCGGCCGCCCTGTTCATAGCTTCGAAATCGAGTGCAGCGGGCGCTTTCCATGCCAGTTCGCGGGCGAAAGGATTCTTTGCCGTGGTAACAAAATAACGGTATGTGCGTGCAGTGGCGTCGAAACGCGCGTGTGCGTCGTCGGCAACGCGGCGGATATCGTAGATGGCAATGTCGCGTCCGCACAGGCTGTTTAGGGCTCGCAGCATGTTCGCATCGGGCAGGCATGGCCAGTCGAAGTGCGCTGTCATGCGGTGAGCGTTCACCCCGGCGTCGGTTCGTCCGGCGCCAGTGAGTGCCACGGGCTTGCGCGCGAGAGTGGACAATGCTTTTTCAATTACTTCCTGCACGCTGAGGTCGCCGGGCTGAATCTGCCACCCGTGGAATGCCTCGCCGCGGTAGGCCAGTGTCATGAAAAACCGCATGGCTGTGATCGGTTACTCTAAATAAGTGTATCCGAACAGGCCCGAACGGTAGGTGCTGATGAAGTCGCGACCTTCCTCGGGTGTGATTGTTCCGGCCTTCATGGAAGCTGTTACCCACGTTTCGAGGTTGCGTACCAGTTTCTTGGGGCTGTACTGTACATAGTCGAGTACTTCGTCGACAGATTCACCCTCGATAATCTGGTCAATCTCGTAATGATCTTTGTAAACGCTTATGTGTACGGCGTTTGTATCGCCGAACAGGTTGTGCATGTCGCCGAGGATTTCCTGGTATGCGCCTACGAGGAATACGCCAATGTAATAGCTTTCGCCCTGGCGGAGCGCATGTACAGGCAGCGCCGAAGCGGTGCCTGACGACGAAATGAAGTTGGCTATTTTACCGTCGGAGTCGCAGGTGATGTCCTGTATTGTGCACATTTTTGAGGGCTTCTCGTCGAGGCGCGAAATGGGTACAATGGGGAACAGCTGGTCGATGGCCCAGGAGTCGGGGAGGCTCTGGAACAGGGAGAAGTTGCAGAAGTATTTGTCGGGCAGCATCTTGGCAATCTTGCGCAGATCTTCGGGAGTATGCTTCATGGATGAGGCTATCTCGCCAACCTCGCGTGCGATACTCCAGAACAGTTTCTCGATTTGTGCGCGTGTCTTGAGGTCGAGCATACCCAAGCTGAAAAGGTCCAGTGCTTCCTCGCGTATCTGGAGGGCGTCGTGCCAGCTCTCGAACAGGCGTGCGCTGTCGAGACGGTCCCATATATCGTATAGTTCGCGAGCCAGTTCGTGTGCTCCGGAATCAATTTCTTCGTTGTCCTTCCATATTGGCAGCTGTGTTGTTTCGAGTACTTCGAAAATCAGCACGGAATGGTGTGCGGTGAGCGAACGTCCGCTTTCGGTGATTATATTAGGCTGGCGCAGACCGTTTTTGGTGCATGCGTCCACCACTGCCGATACGGCGTCGTTGGCGTATTCGCGGATGGAGTAGTTCATGGAGCTTTCGCTGGACGAACTGCGTGTACCGTCGTAGTCGACGCCAAGGCCGCCGCCAATGTCGATGAAATCGATGTCGAAACCGAGTTTAGACAGCTGCACGAAGAACTGTGTTGCCTCGCGCAGCGCATTCTTGATAACGCGTATCTTGTTAATCTGGCTGCCGATGTGGAAATGTATCAGTTTGAGGCAGTCCTTCATGTCGCGGCGGTCGAGGAAATCGATGGCTTCGAGCAACTCCGAGGAGTTAAGGCCGAATTTGCTCTGGTCGCCTCCGCTCTCGCTCCATTTTCCGCTGCCCGTCTGCGACAGTTTGATGCGTATACCCAGGTTGGGACGCACCTTAAGACGTTTGGCGATATCGGCAATCATGCGAAGCTCGTTCAGCTTCTCCACCACCAGATATATGCGTCGACCCATTTTCTGAGCCAACAGTGCCAGTTCGATGTAGTTCACATCCTTGTAACCGTTGCAGATAATCAGGGCGTTCTCGTCGATATTCGTGGCGAGCACGGCATGTAGCTCGGGTTTGGAACCGGCCTCCAGACCGATATTGAATTTTTTGCCGTAGCTGACGATTTCCTCCACCACCTGACGCATCTGATTTACCTTGATTGGGTATATCATATAGTTCTGTGCCTGGTAGTTATATTGCTTCGATGCTTCTTTGAAGCAGTTGGAAATCTTTTCGATACGGTTGTCGAGTATGTCGGGGAAGCGTAGGAGAACGGGAGCGGAAACGTCGCGTATCTGCAGTTCGTCCATCACATCTTTGAGGTCGACTGCGGCACAATCCTGTCGCGGCGTTACAATTACATGTCCTTTCTCGTTAACGGAGAAATAGTTACGGCCCCATCCGGGGATGTTGTACAGCTCCTCGCTGTCCTCAATGCGCCATTTTCTCATTTTATGGTATACGCGTTTTAAATTAGCTTTTGCAAAATTAGGGAAAAACCACGACATTTTGCCACCGCAGATACTAAAAAACGGATTTATTTAAGGAAAATAGTTACCTTTGCATAGGAAAATACCGAGAGTTATTAAATATTGTCAAGAATAACTGAAAGGAGATCCGAGCATGAACACACTGTTCAAAATGGGATTACCCGTTCAATTGTTGAATTATGAGCTGGATTAGTGTTTTGGCGGTTTTTATCGGCAGTGGTCTGGGTGGCGCCTGCCGCTTTCTTTGCAGCCGCTGGATTCAGTCGATGGTGCCGCATGCATTGTTTCCCTGGGGTACTTTTGCCGTAAATGTGGCGGGTTGCTTCATCATAGGACTGCTATATGGAATTTTCGACCGTGGCTCGTTGATGAATCCCGAACTGCGCCTGTTGCTTACAGTAGGCTTCTGCGGCGGGTTTACAACGTTCTCTACGTTCATCAACGAGAACTATCTTCTTTTCACTCACTCTGCAACGCATGCCCTGATGGCTTTCGGCTACCTGCTGGCGAGTGTCGCTGCCGGATTTGTGATGCTGTATGCCGGCCACAGGCTTGCTTCATGACGCCAATCTGTAATATTGGCTGTAAAATCCGTGTTTCGTACAACACTTTTTCGGCGGTGCGTTGTTAATTTTGTCGCAGAGAAAAACTAACATATAGATGGAAAAGATGAAAACAGTTACATTGAGCAACGGCGTTGTAATTCTTGACTTTGAACTGACCGCCGATGATATGGCCGAAATAGCAAAACTCGATACAGGTAAGAGTCTGTTCTTCGACCATCACGACCCCGAGGTGGTGAAGATGTTTATGGGATGGCGCTGATTGATAAATCGGAACCGAGTATACGGCACGAGGCTCCGGCACAGATAATTGTGCGCGGGGCCCGTGTGCATAATCTACGGAATGTCGACGTCGATGTTCCCTTGAACTGCATCACGGCTATCGCGGGAGTGTCAGGCTCGGGCAAATCGTCGCTCGCCCTTGGCGTGCTTTATGCGGAGGGTTCGCGGCGCTATCTTGAATCGCTGTCGACTTTTATCCGCTACAAGATTGCAATGTCGCAGGCGGCACAGGTCGACGAGGTGCTGTATGTTCCTGCGGCGATCGCCCTGCATCAGCGTCCGGCTGTGCCGGGCATACGCTCGACTTTCGGCACCGGTACCGAACTGTTGAACAGCCTGCGGCTTATGTTTTCGCGTCTGGCCGAACACCGGTGTCCCAAGTGCGGACATTACCATAAGCCCACGATTGAAGTTGCCGCCGAGAAGGAACTTGTCTGCGAGGCATGCGGAAATCATTTCTACGCGCCCTCGGCCGAGGATCTTTCTTTCAACAGCACCGGCGCCTGCAAGAAATGCGGCGGTACGGGCACTGTGATGAACGTAGACCCTGCGACGCTTGTGCCCGACGAGAATCTTAGCATTGAGCAAGGCGCTGTGGCACCGTGGAATTCGCTGATGTGGTCGCTGATGAGCGATGTTGTCGGCACGATGGGTGTGCGCACCGATGTTCCCTTCAAGGACCTTACCGACAAGGAACGCGACATCGTGTTCAACAGCCCTATGGAGAAGCACCATATATTATACAAACCCAAGAACGGAGGTATGGCGGTACCCCTCGACTTTACATACTACAGCCCGGAAAATTCCGTGCTGAACGCGCTCTCGAAGGTGAAGGACGACAAAGGCATGAAGCGTGTCGAGAAATTCCTGCACGCCGATGTATGCCCCTCATGCCACGGTACGCGTCTGTCGGAAGCAGCATGTGCTCCGCGTATCGGCGGCAAGAGCCTCGACAAAGTTTGTGAGATGACCCTCGGAGAGTGTCTGCGGTGGGTGGATTCTGTACCCGGCATGCTTCCTGAGGATATGCGGCCTATGGCGGCCAGCATTGTGGAGTCTTTCGATGTGGCGGCCCGGCGGTTGATGGACCTCGGTCTGTCGTATATCACTCTCGACCGTGCCGCCTCCACACTGTCTACCGGTGAACGCCAGCGCATGCAGCTTGCCCGTGTAGTGCGCAACCGCACAACCGGAGTGCTGTATGTGCTCGACGAGCCTTCCATAGGTCTGCATCCTGCCAATATACAGGGCCTAAAGGGGGTGATGCACGACCTTGTGCGCGACGGCAACTCGGTGGTCCTTGTCGACCATGACGTTGAAATTCTCCGCGATGCCGACTGGATGATAGAGATGGGTCCTGGAGCCGGAAGCGACGGAGGCAATGTGATTGCCACGGGTACCATAGCCGAGATCGAGGACAACCCGGACTCGTTGACAGGTCCTTTTCTGGCCGGCAGGGAGCATACCCGGATTCTGCCCGAGGTGCCTTCAGACGAGATTTTTGCAAACGGTACCATACGGATGCAGACGAATACCGTACATACAGTGAAGCCTCTCGATGTGGCTATTCCAAAGGGGCGGATGACGGTTATTACCGGAGTCTCGGGTTCGGGAAAGACAACGATGGTGCTTGAGTGCCTTGTGGCCGGTTTGCAGTCGCTGACAAACGGACATAATCTGCCTCCGACTGTCCGGAGCCTCGATGCCGGCGGAATCGCCAATGTGAAACTTATAGATTCAACCCCGATAGGCGCCAACGTGCGTTCCACCGTAGCCACCTACGCCAACATCCACGACGATCTGCGCAAAATTTACGCTAAAACACCGGCAGCCAGAGAGGCAGGTTACAAAGCCGGAGATTTCTCCTACAATACAGGCAGCCTACGTTGTCCCGTGTGCGACGGTACAGGTACCGTTAATCTTGATGTGCAGTTTCTTCCCGACGTGGACATTTCGTGTCCAGAGTGCCGAGGCTCCCGTTATGCCCGAGAGGCATATTCCGTGCGGCTCACCAACAAGGCCGGCGAGAGTTTCCCGTTGCCGCGACTTATGGAAAAAGACATATCGGACGCTATAGGTCTTATGGCCGACAATCGCAGTGTGTGTGCCCGTCTGAGCACGCTTGAGCACCTTGGCCTGGGCTATCTCACTCTTGGCGAGGCCACTCCGAGACTGTCGGGCGGCGAGGCGCAACGTCTGAAACTGGCCTCGGAGATGGGGCGCATGCAGCACGACTCGCTTTTCGTGTTCGACGAACCGTCGATAGGTCTGCATCCGCTTGACGTGCGCACGCTTTTGCGTGTGTTCAGGCACCTTATAGACCAGGGAGCCACAATCGTTATCATCGAGCATGACCTTGAAATTATCCGTAATGCCGACTGGGTGATAGACATGGGCCCCGGCGGCGGCGAGGCCGGAGGCACAATCGTAGCCACCGGCACCCCAGCCCAAATTGCCGTCAATCCCGCAAGCCTCACTGGTCGGTACATTTAAAAGTAGCGTATAGGCAGCGGCTGCGTTTAAAATCGCGAAAAATACTTATAATACCTTGCAGGGCTTTGTGAATTTTTTTGTGCGACTCTTTCGCCCCGTTTTTTTTACTGACATCTGCTATGTTTTTTCTCGCAGAGTGTAAAATTTTAAAATTTATTCGTATGTTTGCAGATAAATAACTGTTGAAATTTCTTAAATCTGCCTTTAATACCATTGAATCCTAAGTCCTTGAAGCGCTTTTCTGTTCTGCTGATTCTCCTGGGAATGCTCGCGGCGGCTGTCTGCGCCACTTCGTCCGACGATAATATTTTTATCGCCGAACGCACTGTAACATGTCGGCTGAACGCGCGCGACGGCCGTGTCTCCGGCGCAAAAGTATCGCAGGATTATACCATGACGGCGCGCCGTGTCCACGATATGGGCCTGCTTGTGACTTTCTACGACCGCAACTCCACGGTTGACAATGCAAGTGCTACCGGAGGCAAGCCTCGGTACCGCGCATGGGAAGACGGTGACATCTTCTACTCCGGAACACGCGCATGTCTGCTTCCGGTCGAGGTGAAACCTGGAAAAAAATCGCAGGCCCGCTTTCAGGTTTCGTACGCGAGTCCCGAATTTATTGACGACATAATGCTGACATCGTCGCTCTATGACATCGCCCGCGAGCAGGTGTCCGTGCATATTCCCGCCGAAGTCGCCGAAATGGTGACTGTTGACATCCTCAACGCCACAGGACGCGAAAAGACTACACGCGAAGTCGACGCCAAAGGCAATGTTACTGTCATTGTAACCGTCGACAGCGTGGAGGCCCTCAGTCGCGAACCGTTGATGCCCGAAGCCGCCGTCTGCATCCCGATGGTGCGGGTCAATGCCGCTTTTGCCGACCTCAGTGAACTCTACGCCTATCTGCGCGTCAAACTCGAGCCGCTCGACACGCCGGACGCCGAAATCGCGGGGCTGGCCGCGCGTCTTGCCGCCGAAGCGGGACCAGACACTTTGGCCCGTATCGATGCGGTTGCCCGCTGGGTGCGCGAGAACATACGCTATGTAGCCATCGAGTATGGCGAACTGGCCCACAAGCCCTCGCCCGCTTCCGAAGTATTAGCCAAGCGATACGGCGACTGCAAGGGTTCGGCCAATCTCATCTGCGCGCTTCTTCGCGCTGTCGGCATCGACGGTCGGCGTGTTTGGGTCGGAACAAAAGGCGCTGTTCCGGCGCCTTTCAGCGCACGGCCGAGTCTGGGCTCCGCCAACCATATGATTGCCGCGGCTGTCGTGAGCGACAGCATTGTTTACATTGACGGCACTACCTCGTTTGCTCCGCGCGGATTCGTGCCGCCTTCTATCGCCGGTCAGGAGTGCATGATTGAGAACGGCGACACGTTTATTCTCGCCAACGTCTGCGCCCCCTGTCCTTCTCAAAGCGTTCTCCGACAGACCGGTAGCATGGAAATCGACGGAACGGCGCTGCGCGGCCCCATGCGCTACGACATGAGCGGCGTATGGCGGTGCATGATCGAGTCGATCATGTCCGGAATCAACGCCACGCGACGCTCTCAGGTTCTCGCGGCTTTTCTGGCTATGGGACGCAAGAGCATCACCATCGATAATGCCGAACTTTTACCCTCTCCGGTCTACGACGCCGACACCTCGTCAATTGCAGCCTCAATCTGCGACAACGAAGCCGTGAGGGCTGTCTCGGCCCGCTCACGGCTTTATGTCATGCCACGCCCCCTGCGTATGGCTCAGATCGCCACTGTCGACGCCCGCAAGCGCAGACTGCCCGTCGATTGCAGCGATTTCCTGCCGGTAGAATCCGATATTCTCATCGAAATTCCCCAAGGCTATGTAGCCGACGGACTTCCACGCACCGTCACCGTCGACAATCCTTGGTTTGAAGGCCATGTAACATACAGCGCCGGACACGGCAGTACCGTCCGCTGCACGGCCGCTCTACATCAGCGGCGCGAAAATGCCGCACCCGACGAAGCCTCCGCATGGAACGAGGCCGTGAAAGATGTGGAGAAAGCATCGAACACGGCACTCGTACTGCTCCGCAAACCTTCCGAATGACGAATAATCTTTTCTCTCGAAATAATCGACAATTTTGCAATACGATATGACAATGAACGGGAAAACTATCTTGCGCGCACTCGCCGTCGGCGTGCTGTTTCTGACAATCCCATCCGTCCCCGCTGTCGCCGGCATCAACAACGGTTTCTTCAAAAAAGCCGCCGAGAAAGTCTGGTCGCTCGGCAACGACAGTGTTTTCAATCCGGCGACACCTGTCTCCGACAGCATAGCCCGCGGACAGTCGGCAGTGATTATTGCCCGTCAGGACCATTTCGAAACTAAACGCGAAGAACAGAACACCATATACGACGCCACCGGCCGTACTAACCGCGCCATCGTGCGCCACATCCGCCGGAGCATGGTGCGTCTGCTCGACCAGAGTGCCGTTGACTATTATTCGGACTTTGAATTCGGAGGCACCACAGTGCGCCGCGACTATGGCAACGTGATCGACGTCATGGTCGAGAACGCATTCGGAGCCCGCATCCATAAGTCTGACGGCAGAATTGTAACAATCGACCCGTCCACCGCCCTCGAAGTCAGTGACGGCAAGAAAGGCGGCAAGAACAAAATGTTCAAGATTGCCATTCCGTCTCTCGAGACCGGCGACGTCATCGAATATTTCTACTACACCGAATACATGAAAGAACGTGGCGGTGTCTGCGGACTCAACATCGAGTTGAGCGACCGCTATCCCGTCTTGACGCGCCTGGTTACAGGCAGACTTGACCGCGATCTCACCGCCGAGTTCTACAGTTACAACGGCGCGCCCAAAGTTTTTGGAACAGTCGAGAAGGATTGCATCAACGCCTGGATGCGCTGCGACAACGTTCCCGCCGTCTCATTCAGCAAATTTCTATTTCCCGAACGCCAGTTGCCCTTTGTACGCCTCAACGTGCTCAACAACTATGTCCTGCCCGACGAGCAAACTTTCCAGGCAACCACGACCCGCAGCGGTGGCATCTACAACAGCATATCCTCCGGCCCAATTATCAACGAGGCCAAGGAGTACATCGCCCATATGGACGCCCTTTTGTGGAAATATACCCGTCAGATCAGTCCGCTCCCTTCGCGAGCCCTTAAGATGGCCAGAAACTTCGTGAAGTCACACCCAACCGCCTCACCCCGCGAAATTGCCGACGCTGCTTATCTGGCATTGCGCTACTGCAACCTCACGGCCGACGATGACGATAAGATCGGCTCTTCGTTCCTGCTGTCCATGTTCCTAAAGGATGTGCTGGAACGCCTTGAGATTTTCCCGCTTGAGGCTACAGGCATCGGATTGGTCAACTCGCGCGAGGAGGTCCCGACTGCCGAACTTTCGGGATGGGACCAGAGCAACTTCGTCGCTTGTGCAGGCGACAGCGTCTATCTCATGTTCCCCGGCTTAAACATCGCCCCCGGCGAATTTCCAGGCGAGTTCCAGGGCGAGCAGGGCTTTTGGTTCAATGGCCGTCTGCGCGAAATGACCAAAGTCTCCCCAGTGAACAATTTCACCGTTCCAGACCGTAAATACGCCGGAAACTATGTAAAGACCGAACTCACGGTCTCGCTCGCCGACGACGATCCCGCCGCGCTGCATGTGTCCCGCGACGTGCGTCTCAGCGGCAGCGGCAAACGCTTCGGAGAAGATCTCGTCGACCGCGCCGAATGGTTTGCCGGCGTTGAAAAATACTTCGGTATTGACAACAATCCCTATCGCATCAAAGGCTACGACGTCAAAGAACGCGACGACGAATTGCGTGAGGCCCTGATGGACGAATGTGCCGACGTGACAGGCGTCAGACCCGACAGCGTGATGGAATATGAAATCCTCGAACGCGGATTCCTGCCCGGACGCGACGAGATGCACTACACCACCACGGCCCGTTTCAGCGGCCTTGTCGACAACCTCGGCGACGATATCTCCGTCACCCTCGGACGTCTTGCCGGATATGTCGAGAAACTTGAAGGCAGCGAACGCGAGCGCCTTCTCGACGCCATGCTTCCCACGGCATTTCAGAACACCCACCTGATCACATTCAAAGTCCCGCAGGGCTATAAAGTCGACACCACTTCGCTCGACGAGTTCAACCGCATCGCTTCAAATTCTCTCGGCATCTTCATGGCCAACGCCAAAGTCAACGACAATGGCGACGTCGTGATTCAATGCGTGCTGCGTGTAAAGAAGGCCGACGTTCCACTGAACGCATGGCCCCTTATGCGCGACCTCTACGATGTCGGCTCCCGCTTTGCAGACGCCGCCATAGTCTTCGTAAAAGCCTAACCTCCCACCCCCAACGTACGCCCACCACACAGCAGAACCTACCCAGCACATGAACTAATAACTCTGGAGATGCTTCAAAATTGCTTTTGCAACACTATAGAACCAGATGTTGACAGTTTTTAATAATTAAATAGAAATTTCGGAAAAAAAACATCTCCGTCTGGCGTTTTTCCGAGCCCGAATTCCAGAGAGAAGCCTTGTATATGGCATTTTTTGCGTATCTTTGTATATTACATTTAAACAAATAAACCATCAGAATGAAAAAGTATCTTATTGCATTCAGCGTTGTCATGTGTGCCGCGGTATTTTCGTTTGCCGCGAAGACTGAGCCAATCGGAGAACTTGTCCCGACGTTCTCGGAGAATTTCAACGCATTGGTGAATGGTACAGAAAACGAGCCTGCCTCCGACGAGCTTAGTGCTTCCGGAAAAATCGACGATAGCCTCACCGGCGGCAAGCAGTGGGGCGGCCGCGGTTTGCATGAGGCCGGAGGCGCCTTGGCTGTAATGACATTCGAGCAGAGCGACTGGTTCGGAACAGAAACAGTACAGGGATATATCCGCACCCCGTATGCCGACGTTCGCATGGACGGCGGCAATTTCACAGCCCGCTTCCGCGCCCGTAAACTCAGGCAGGACGAAGCGCTTACCAAAATACATGTGGAGCTGTACGACGCATATACCACCAATGCCATCGGTAGCGGTGTTCTGGAAATAACCGGCGAATGGAACACCTACGAAGTGGATCTTTGCCATCCCGGCTATGGCAATCATCTCGCATTCCTCGAAATGGCATCCGAGGGCGGCGAATGGCTTATCGACGATTTCGAGATTGTGCAGGACTATTATGCGCTGCCCGCGCCTATCGTACATTTTCCGCGCAATGTGAGCTACGAGCAGTTTACGGCCCGCTGGAATGCTGTTCCCCTGGCCGAGAGCTACCTTGTGTCGGTTTATACCCG
Source organism: uncultured Porphyromonadaceae bacterium (assembly GCA_937921035.1). Taxonomy (GTDB): domain Bacteria; phylum Bacteroidota; class Bacteroidia; order Bacteroidales; family Muribaculaceae; genus CAG-873. Next base: position 146,255 of record CALEUL010000060.1, on the reverse strand, counting down.
CGACGATGCCGACAACCGCACATATCTTGTAAAGGACGTGTCTACCGAAGAATGCACCCTCACTGTGGAGGGCACCGAAAAAGGTACCGATTACTACTACCGCGTGCGTAGCGTAAACACTGAATATACTTCCGAAGAATCCGAGGAACGCAAGGTGCATGTACCTCTTTCCGAACTTGAACAGCCTGTCGCTCTCGCTGCTGAGAATGTAAGCACCGATGGCTTCACCGCCCGCTGGGAACCCGTTTTCCGAGCTATGGGCTATATTATCGGACTTTCGAAAGAATATGTTGCCAAAGAGGATGTCGTTGTTCCTCTGGTGCACGAGGACTTTGACAAAATCACCTCCGGCGATCTTGACTGGCCCTATCCGTTCTATGACGAGATGGACGACATAACCAACCTTCCCGGCTGGCAATGCAACTATTTTAATGTGCGTGTTGTTGCCGGTATGTTCGGTCTGGACAACTCCTATAAAAATTACGGCGAGGAGGTTTATCTGGCTTCCCCCGTGCTCGACCTCTCTGCCGACGGCGGCAAATTTACCGTGCGCCTCGATGTTTACGGCAACAAGGACGATATTGTAAGTGTTACAAGCGGCGACAAGACGCTGACGCACACGCTTGCCGAACAAGGCTACCAGAGTTTCAGCCTTGAGTTCGACAACGGTATGGCAGCATCCACAATACGTATCGAATTTGACGGAGACGGCGCTTCCAAGCTGCTTTTCTTCGATGATATCTACATTGAACAGACCATCCATGCCGGCAGTACGGTAAAGACCAATATAGGCACATACAAAACCGATACTCCGGTTACAGCTTACGATTTCACTGGTCTTGACGCATCCGAAGGCGACACATTCGTATATACCGTAACAGCATGGTCGTACTCCCTCGACGAGGACGGCGTATGGGGTCCTGATGTGTTCAGCACACCTTCCGAACCAGTACGTGTACTTGTCGGTACTACCGGAATAACTGATGCAACGGCTGTAAAACCGCAGATAACTGTTGCCGGAGGCGTAATCACCGTTACTGTCGCAGAGGCTTCTGTAGCCGAAGTGTATAATGTCAATGGCTTGCAGATAGGCCGCTACGATCTCGCACAGGGCACCAACGCCATCTCTCTATCGGCCAATGGTGTTGTAATAGTCCGTGTGGGCGCAACCGTTTTCCGCGTTCTCCTTAACTGAGATAGTATCCCGTTATAAAAGATGCTGTACCGCCCGGCGCAGCATCTTTTATAATTTAAAGTATTACTGACCATGAAACAAAGACTTATTATCTTGCTTATGTTAGCCATGACGTTTGTCGCCAATGCACAGACGCTAAAGGATATTCACGAAACAAAATACGACTGGAGCGATCTTGCGCAGCAGATTACTGCCGGAAAAACTTCCAAGTACGACCAGGCATATGCCATCTACCGCTGGATCTGCGACAACATTTCCTACGACACCACGCGTACCATATTTGACGCCGACTCAGCCTTGGAGCAAAAACGCGGTGTGTGCCAGGGTTATTGCGAGCTGTTCTATCGTCTCGGTGAACCTTTGGGCCTGCGGACGCAGATAATTTTTGGAAAAGCAAAAGACATACGCGGCACAATAGACGAAAGCGGCCACACATGGATATTTGTTTTTACGGACGGTAACAGCGGTATTTTCGTAGACCCCACATGGGGTGCAGGGAGTGTAGACAATGGAGTATTTGCAAGAGCCGAAAACGACGACAGCTGGTTCCATGTGGATCCACGCTGGCTTATCTTCACCCATTTTCCCGACGACAGTACCAATCAATTGCTTGATACACCGATAGATTACGATACATTCCTGCGTATGAAACCGTTGTATCCCGAGTTGAAATATTTTGGTTTCGACTCGGAGGAGCTGTTCAGAAAGTCGCTGACGGGCGAGAGTCCGGAATTGCCGAAGTGTTATGTAAAAAAAGGAATCGATATTCTGAGCATACCTCTCGATGCAACACTTCGGGTTGGCAAAAGCTATGATTTTATACTTAATACCCAGGAGAAATATGAATTCTGCGCCATCAACGAGAAAGACTATAGCGAGGTAAGCAATCCGGATGGCTCCAGGCATGAAATAAGTTTTGTCCCTTCTGCCGGTGGTGAACTCACCCTCGGCTATCGCAGGAAAGGTACTAACGGAAACTGGAAATCGCTGGTACAGTATAAGGTAGATGCGCCAACTGCTGCAGACATCGAAGCTTTGGGAAATGCCGCTCCGGAAAAGGCTCTGCGTCTTATGAATCTCGAAAACTACTATCCTAATATTTTCAAGAAAAAAGGAATAGATTTTGCATCGCTTCTGAAGGAAGTGAAAAGAGATAATATCAGTAAACTGACAAACATATCTTCCGACGGCAATTTTAGAATAGATTCCATGCCTATGAACGGTATTCTGACAGCCGGTCAGACATATACCTTCAAATTCTCGCCTTACGAGGAGGGCGACTGGGTGATAATCAACGGCGAGGAGTGGCTGCGCGACTGGAAGCAGGACCCCGGCACCCGTGTATGGGAAATGACGGTAGAGGCCGCCGACAAAGGCGAACTGCAGCTTGGCTTCAAAGCCAAATCCGACCGCGGCAAAACCTATTCTATCTTTATGGAGTATATTATCAAATAATGGCAGCATAGTAGATGTTGCGAAACTCCTCGGAATGGCCGGAGGCCAGGAATTTAACTAACCGGTGGCACTTGTGCCTCCGGAAAGCCATCAATCCGAGGCACAATCCCGGCGGGATTACACGCAGATAGACTACGGGTGCAGCCTCCTCCGGGGCTGTATATTAGTGCTTTGACTTCCCCGGACAGCGAGTGTCCGGGGTTATCTAAATTTATGGCCTCCGGCCATTGCAACTGATACATAAAATATTGCTTAATTTCGGTTGTCCTGCAACGCGCTCAATTTCAGACAGCTATTGGCGCCGTTTGTTAAAAAGTGCTTTTTATTTGCTTCGTGAAAATAATTAACCCTCTAAAACTCAATGAGTTAAAGAGGGCTTGTTGTACACCCGTAGGGAATCGAACCCTAATCTGAGGAACCGGAATCCTCCATTCTATCCATTGAACTACGGATGCGTTTAACGATGCAAAAGTAATATTTTTTTTGTAGTTTTGCAAATGATTACAGCATACTATGAACGTACGAATTGAACAGACATGGAAGGATGCGCTTGCCGCTGAATGGGACAAGCCCTATTTTCAAGAACTTACGCGCTTTGTAAAGGCAAGTTACGCCACCACGCAGGTGTTCCCGGCACCGTCGCGCATTTTTGCGGCGTTCGATGCCTGTCCCTTCAGTGAAACTAAAGTGGTAATCCTTGGTCAGGATCCGTATCATGGTCCGGGACAGGCACATGGCCTGTGCTTCTCAGTTCCCACTGGTGTGGATGCTCCGCCGTCGTTGCTGAATATTTTCAAGGAAATGTCGTCGGACCTCGGCATAGCTCTGCCACCGGCGCCTGTTACCGATTTATCTTATCTTGCGCGTCAGGGCGTGCTCCTGCTCAACTCCACACTCACAGTGGAGGCGCACCGCGCGGGTTCGCACCAGGGGCATGGCTGGGAGACGTTTACCGATGCCGCCATCGCTGCCCTTAACAGCGGCCGCGACAATCTTGTATTCATCCTTTGGGGTGCCTATGCCATCCGCAAGGGCGCTTTTATTGATCGTTCTCGCCATCTGGTGCTTACGTCGGCGCATCCGTCGCCACTGTCGGCATACCGCGGTTTCTTCGGCTGCCGCCATTTCAGTCAGGCCAACCAGTACCTTGCCGAGCATGGAAAAGAACCTATAAAATGGCTATGAGGAAAACTCTTGTATTGATTGTCTCTCTCTTGGCCATCGTGCTCCACGCACAGCGTGTGGATACCATGACGGGTATCTTCGACGAGAACCTGCGCACGCTGCAGGTAGGCCTCGACGGCAACAATATGGCCGACGCCATCGCTGTGCTCGACACGCCGGACAGAATTCTGATATCCTTCGACCGTCTTGCCGAGGACCGCGAATACCTCCGCTACTCGCTGGTACACTGCAATGCAAACTGGCAGCCCTCCGGACTTGTGGACAGTGAGTTTCTGGACGGTTTCAACGAGGGCACAATCGACAACTACGATTTCTCGCAGGCAACGACGGTGCATTATGTCCACTACTGGCTCACTATACCAAACGAACAGGTAGCACCGAAAATATCAGGCAATTATCTGCTCAAAATTTATTCCGAGGACGACCCTGACGCCACGCTGGCGCAGGTGCGCTTCATGATTTCCGAGGAAACGGCCCTGACCATCGCACAGGCCTCGCCACAGACCGACATAGATTATAATGACAGCCACCAGCAGATGGCAATCAGCGTTGATATTGACCGCGCACATGTGGAAGATCCTTTCAACGACCTCGTTGTGGTAGTGGGACAGAACGGCCGTCTGGACAGCCAGAAAGCTTTCAGCCATCCCCTGCGCATGAGCGGTTCCACGTTGTACTACGAGCACCAGATGCCGCTGATTTTCGAGGCAGGTAACGAGTACCGGCGCTTCGAGACCGTGAGCACCTACTATCCCGGCATGGGAGTGGAGAACATAGAGTTCTTCGACCCATATTATCACTTCCGGCTGTTCACCGACGAACGGCGCGACGACGAGACATATGTCTACGACCAGACGCAGCACGGCCGATATCTTGTGCGCGAAAGCAATTCCGACGACAGTGATACCGGCGCCGACTACGCCGTGGTGCATTTCACGCTCGACTATCCCGATTCGCCGGGAGCCATGATCTTTCTGGACGGTGATTTTACCCTGCGGCGTTTCGACGATAACGCCCGCATGTTTTTCAATCCAGCGACAGGACTGTACGAACGTGCGATGCTGTTGAAGCAGGGATCGTATAACTACCAGTATCTTATAGTCCCTCCGGGCGAAAAACGCGGCTTCACCGGACCGATAGAGGGCGACAAGTACCAGACAATGAATGAATACAACGTGCGTGTGTACCACCGACGCCGCGGTGAGCGCTACGACCGGCTGATAGGCACCGCATCGTGCCGCACATCTTTATAAAAGCATATAACAGCAATGATTGAGATACAGAACACACTTGTGAGCCTTGACCTTGTGGAACGGTTTTTCCTTTGCAACCTCGACGCCTGCAAGGGCCAGTGCTGCCTCGACGGCGATGCCGGCGCGCCGCTTGCACCTGGCGAAGCCGACCGTATACGCGAGATTCTGCCCGTTATCTGGGACGACCTCCTGCCGGCAGGAAGGAAAGCCATAGAGGAGGGCGGAGTAAGCTATATCGACATTGAGGGTGATGAGGTTACGCAGCTTATCGAGGGGGGCCTATGCGCCTTTGCTACTACCGCTCCGGATGGTTCCTGGCGCTGTGCTATCGAGAATGCCTGCCGCGAGGGCCGATGCTCGTTCCTCAAACCCGTATCATGCCACCTGTACCCCGTGCGACTGAAAGAATACGAGGGTTTTACGGCTGTGAACCTTCATCGCTGGAAAATATGCAAGGCGGCCGAAATTTTAGGCCGTGCCAAGGGCGTAAGGGCATATAAGTTCCTCGAGGGGCCGCTGCGCCGTCGCTTTGGCGACGCATGGTACGACGAACTCGACCTTACCTGCACCGAGTACCTCAAACAATATCCACAGAAATAATTTTATTCAGACGGTATCGGCTCGTTGAGGAAGTCGCGCTGCCTGGGCACGTGGCGCTTTTTTTGCGGCGTGCTGTCGCGTCGCGCTTTCCTCACTTTTTTCTCTGCTGCAATCGCGCTGTCCTCGGCGGCAATTTGCTCCGCTGTGGGGAAGGGAACCGTCTTTGGTCCGGACGGGCGCATCATTATGCCCCACAGCACTGCAAGAGCCACAAGCACAACCACAGCCGCCGCAGCCGCTATTCTGCCGCCAGTCTTTTTATTCATCCGGTTCAGATAAGGTTATATACAAATATCAGGACTATCAACAGCGGGGCCACATAGCGGATAATATAAAGCGAGGCTATGCCGAGTGGCGTTTTCAGCTTGCCTCCGTTGGTGATTTCGCTGCGCAGGAATCCTTTAGGCGCGAACCATCCCACATATATGCACAGGCCAAGCGATACAAGCAGCAGCAATATGTTGGTGCAGAAGTTGTCGAGGAAATCGAAAATCGTGAAACCGAATATCTTAACGCTTTCAAGACTGCCGAACGACAGCGACGGGAGGGCGCTGAGGACAAACAATGGCAGCATTGCTGTGAACACAGCCTTGATGCGCGACATGCCGAACCGCTTCTGCAGCGACGCTATCGCCACTTCGGCCATCGACACTGTGGATGTGAGGGAGGCAACGGCAAGCAGCAGGAAGAACAGCGACGACCACAGGCGCGGCAGCGGTAGCCGGGCGAATATCTCGGGAAGGGTGATGAAAACGAGGGTCGCGCCCTGCAGCGGTTCATTGTCAAGACCGAAACTTTTTACTGCAGGGAATATCACAAGACCTGTCATTATTGCAACCAGCAGGCTCAGTAGAGCCACTATGACCGATGTGCGGGGCAGCTTGGTATCGGCAGGATAGTACGACGCGTATGTTATGAGGATTCCCATGCCTAAGCTGAGGCTGAAGAATGCCTGGCCCAGGGCGCTGACTACAACTCCGGGTGTTATTAGAGAGAAGTCGGGCCGGAGAAAGTATCTGACGCCTTCGGCGGAATTCGGTAGTGTAAGACTTACAATCATCAGTGCGGCAAGAATAACGAAAAGCAGGGGCATGAGCACGTTGGAGATGCGTTCGATACCTTTCTGCACTCCGCCGACAAGTACAAGAATGTTTACTACAATAGCAAATGCCACAAATGCGAGCGGCTGCAGATCGCTTTCTATGTATTGGGCCATACGTTCGCCGAACAGCTGGCGCATCTGTGCTGAATCAAGGTTGTCGAAACCGTCGAACAGACCTCCAGCAAGGCTGTGGTATAGATATTCGAAAGTCCAACCTTCCACCACCATGTAGTAGCAGAGGATAAGATATGGAGCAAGCACGGCCAGAGCACCAACAATCCACCAGGGCTGCCTGGGTTTGAATGCGTGGAATGCGCCGATTGTGTCGTTGTGCGTGCCACGTCCAAGCGAGAATTCGGCGAGCATGACGGGAATACCGAGTATAAGCACGCAAACGATGTACAAAAGGAGGAAAGCGGCGCCGCCGTACTGCTGGACTTCGGCGGGGAAGCGCCAGATATTGCCTAAGCCAACGGCAGAACCTACGGTAGCTGCAACAAGTCCTATTTTGGATGCAAATTGTGTCTTTGATTCCATACTTGGAAATCTTTTTCTTTAAAATCGCTCCAAAATTAGCCTGTTTATTTGAAAATTGCAACTATTCTCGACTTTATGATGAAAAATGTATTAATTTTGCGGGCCCGCAAACGTTTTCGAGCCTCGTTTGTTGGGACTTTATAAATGAATTGTTATGCGTGAGGACAAATGGCAGCCGGATATCCTTGCCGGTTTTGAGATGAAATATGTGAAGCAACCCGACGACGGCAACGGGCACGTGCGCTGTACGGTGGTGCGCAGGATCTGCATGGGCAGCCGGCGGGCTGCGGTGTATATACACGGTTTCAGCGATTATTTTTTTCAGGCCGATATGGGCATGGAGTTTGTGGAGCATGGTTTCAGTTTCTATGCCGTAGACTTGCGACGCTACGGACGTTCGATAATGCCCGGGCAGCGTCGTTTCGTGGTGCGCGACATGAGCGAGTATTTTCCCGACATACAGGCCGGCATAGACGCCGCCAAGGCCGACGGCGCCACCGAGATTGTGCTTGTGGGACATTCCACGGGAGGCTTAAGCACCACGTTGTATATGGAGACAACGCCGGACCCGGCGGTGAAGACTCTGATTCTAAACAGTCCTTTCCTGGCATGGAATGTGCGTTCACGGCTGAAGCGCATGTTCATTCCTGTAATAGGCACTATAGGCCGGGCCTTCCCCAATATTGCGGTACATAGCGGCGGCACAATCGACTATCATCGCTCGCTTGCAAAAAATATGAACGGGGAATGGGAGTTCGATACGCGGTGGAAGCAAGACATAATGCCCGATGTGGATGCCGGATGGATCGGAGCCATCGACCGCGGGCAGCGCTGTGCTGCCAAGGGGACCGTGAAAGTGCCGGTTTTGCTGATGCATTCCGGCAAAAGCGCATGGCACGGCGATTCGGACGAGGCATTCAGCACATCGGACGGTGTGCTTGACGTAGAGAAAATATCGCGGGCCGGACGGCTGATTGGCCCGTACGTTACGGACGTTACGATACCAGACGGCCTCCACGATCTTGTGCTGTCTCGCCCCGATGTGCGCCGCAAAGTGTACGAAACAATTTTCTCTTGGTTGCGCCAAATGATGCCAGCGTCCAAATAATCCGCTAACGTACATATATTGGAGAAATAATCTGCCAAAAAATTTGTATATACGGATAAAAATCGTTATCTTTGTGAAAAGAAAAACATAAGACACCGCCGTGAAAAAAATATCCGCATATATTCTCTCTCTGGCACTGAGCCTTGCAATAGGCACAGGCATAGCTCTTGGCGGATCTGTCCCGGCAGAACCACTGCCAGTTGAAAGCAGCGCCTCGGTTAAGGTGCAGGGTACCATTGTAACTGTCAATAATCCGACAGACGAGAGTGTTGATGTCGCAGTTTTTGCCATTACAGGCACAATGGTGCGCCACATTACCGTAGAACCCGGCAGCAGTGCGGAAATAGAGCTGTCGGCCGGAATCTATGTGGTTCGCACAGGCAAGCATTCTCAGAAAGTGGCTATCCGCTGACCGTTCCCTGCCGCATGCACTGGCATGCGCCAAATTCGCCAAAATTTAATATTGATTTGTGATTAACCATACTTACACCAATGACTCTCAAAACTTTTATAGCGCCCGCAGTTCTGCTGCTGGCAGCATCTTCTTTTGCCCAGGTTGCAATGGATGAACAGTACCAATCCTGGCCCGCATACAGTGGCGACGACCTTGAACTGAAGGTCGATGCTTCCGGCACACACTTTACGTTGTGGTCGCCCAAGGCCGATGCCGCCGAGGTGCGTATCTACAATACCGACCGCAACACTCCACCGGTAGAAACGCTTCAGATGAAGCGTGGGCAGCAGGGCACATGGCGTGCGAGCGTTCCTCAGCAGCTCTATGGCAAGTTCTATACCTTTGCGGTAACAGTAGACGGCAAGCAGCTTGACGAGACGCCCGGTATCTGGGCAAAGGCCGCAGGTACCAACGGACACCGTGCCGCAATTATCGATTTTGCCAACACAAATCCCGAAGGCTGGAATTCCGACAAGGGACCTGCCACTCCCAACATTACCGACGCGGTAATCTATGAGATGCACCACCGCGATTTCAGTATGCACCCTTCGTCGGGCATCGTGCACAAAGGCAAGTTTCTTGCCCTCACCGAGCCTGCCACAAAAAGCCCCAATGGCGACGCAACCGGCATAGACCACCTGAAAGAGCTTGGTGTTACCCATGTGCATATTCTTCCGTCGTACGACTATAACTCTGTAGACGAGAGCCAGCTTCCGTCGAACCAGTACAACTGGGGCTACGATCCGTATAACTATAATACTCCCGAAGGTTCCTATTCCACAGACCCCTCCGTGCCCGAAACTCGCGTAAAGGAAATGAAGAAGATGGTGAAAGCGCTCCACGATGCCGGTATTGGTGTGATTATGGATGTAGTGTACAACCATACGGCCGATAACGACAAGAGTAATTTCTCCCTTACGGCACCAGGCTATTTCTACCGTCATCGTCCCGACGGATCGTATAGTGATGCTTCGGGCTGCGGCAACGAGACGGCTTCCGAACGCCGGATGATGAGTGATTTCATTGTAAACTCGGTAAAATACTGGGCCAAGGAGTATCATATCGACGGCTTCCGCTTCGACCTTATGGCTATCCACGACACCGAGACAATGAACCGCGTGGCCAAGGAGCTAAAGGCCATCAACCCCGATATTATCATCTACGGCGAGGGCTGGACGGCCGGCGATTCTCCGCTGCCCGTGGAAAAACGCGCCCTCAAGGAGAATGTGGACAAGATGGAAGGCATCGCTGTGTTCTCCGATGATATCCGCGACGCTGTCAAGGGACATTATTCCAATGCCGCCGACCGCGGTTTCGCCACCGGCAAACCCGGAAACGAAGAAACCGTAAAGATTGGTATCGTGGCATCAACAGCACACCCGCAGGTAGACTACAGCAAAGGCAATAATTCCAAGTTCGCCTATGCCGGCGCACCCACCGAGATTATAAACTATGTGTCGTGCCACGATGACCTAAACCTTACCGACAAGCTTGCCAAATCCATGCCCGGCAGCACCGAGGCCGAGCGTCAGCGTGCCGCCCGTCTGGCTCAGACAATTGTATTCACCTCGCAGGGTGCACCGTTCATGTTCGCCGGTGAGGAAGTGTTCCGCGATAAGAAAGGCGTTCATAACTCCTTCAAGTCGCCCGACTCCGTCAACGCAATCGACTGGACGCTCAAGAACAAGAATCACGACCAGTTCGATTACTATCGGGAGCTAATCGCCTTGCGCAAGGCTCATCCAGCATTCCGCATGACCACCGCAGGGGATATCGCAAAGAATATAGTGTTCGATAAGGTTAACGTTCCCAATGTGGTATCGTACAGCATCCGCAACAATGCCAATGGCGACAAGTGGAAAGAAATAAAGTTGGTGTTCAACGGTTCCGGTGAAACCTACGAGGCCCGCATACCCAAAGGCAACTGGACCATCATCGCCGAGGATGGAAAAATCAAGGCCGACGGCATGGGCACTACCCGCGGCGGTAAAGTTGCCGTGGCCCCCACATCGGCACTCATCCTCGCAAGAGAATAATCATCGTGCTATAAACGAATAAAGCGGAGTGGCGCCAACACAGGTTGTGCGCCACTCTTGTCAATGTGCCGAACCGATAACAAGCAGACCTAACGACACAAGAAGTATCGACAGATCCACGACCTTTGCCCGCACATTCTTTTCGCCGAGAATAAACACACCGTATAGGAACGGCACAATCACGCTTCCGCGCCTTATCATAGACACAACAGCTATCTGCGAGCCTTCAATAGAAAGCGCATAGAAATAAGCCAGATCGGCAGCAGTAAGGAAAACCGAGATAAAAAGAATTGTCCAGCGCCACTGAAATTTTACTGCCGTGTCCGAATTTCTCGCCGCATAGCGTATTATGGTGAGTACGGCGCCCATTATCAAGCATTGGTATAGCGAATACCATGCCTGAATGTCGAGCGCTTCGAACTGCCGCAACAGGTACTTGTCGTAGAGCGCGCTCATAGCGCCGAATACAGCCGCACCAAGCGCCATAAGCAGCCAGCGCGAATGTTGAAAAGAGAATCCTTCGCGTGCTCCTATGCGCGAAATAAGGAAAAGCGATACAAACCCGAGAGTGATACCGATCCATTGAATCCAGTTGAGCCGTTCGCCAAATATAAGCATGGCACCAACAAGTACCATTACGGGGCGCGAGGCGTTCACGGGTCCCTGAATAGTGAGCGGAAGATGTTTTATTGCGGAATAGCCTAAGAGCCAAGCTGCCAGCACAATTATTGCTTTGACAACGATAAGTGCGTGGCCGCGAGGCGTTTCGCCAAGGCCAATCTCGCCGTTGTATAAGTGGCCGATAATTACCGGCGACATAAGGAGCGCCCCGAAAAGAGTGTTGAGCAGCAGAACGGTGAGTACATCATTGTTTCTCACCGACAGTTTTTTCATAATGTCATAGAATCCGAGCCCGAGGGCCGAGGCAAGTGCAAACAGAATCCACATGAAACACATCTTTTTTAATCCTGTTTGCAAAATTACCTCAAAATCCCCTCTAATCCAAATGGCATGTCTGACGGTAGTCAGAATCATGGTGTGGCGGCGTCCCCGCCGCCATCGGATAGAACAAAAGTAACCTCCGACAGGTCGCCGGAGGTTACAATCAGTTAATTTGAGTTTTGCGGAATCTTGAATCCGCAACTATTATGAGGGAATCGGTTAGCGCTTAACGGACTATAACTTTGTGTGTTTTGCCGTTGGCGTCAACCTTGATAAGCATCGAGCCGGCGGCGGGATTGCTCACGTTCACGCCGTTTATATTGTAATATACAGCACCTTCGTTGCCGCTCACCTCGATTTTTTCAACGGCAGTAAGGCCTCCTTGTTCTGCACGAGCCTCGGCAAGAATGTTGTCGATGTCAGAAATTATATTGGAAATCCTATTTATATATCTATCGGTATACAAGTCCATATAATAGAAATCTCCGTCCCAGGCTCTGATATACCGGTAAAGTTCATCCTTTATAGACAGTATTTCAGTCAAGTAATTATCTTTAACATCAGGACATTCAGTTTCAAGTGTGTCAATTGCATTCAATACCTTTTTCTCTGCGGCCTCGGCGCAGTCAATGCCGCGAATCAGCCTGTCAATTTCGTCGCGATAGGATTGCAGTTGTGCATTATAACCTTTATCGCCTTCGGAATCTTCAATCAATGTATTGGCTGCCATAGATTCATTAACTTTTTTTGCGAGTTCAGATAGTCTTGATGTGTAATTGTTTGCCGAATTATAATAAGCATATTGCATTAATTGACTTTTTTCATTTATCTGAGCCAATAAATCATTTACCAAGTTTTGAGTGCTCTCTATTTCACTGAGGAAAGGCAGACAAACTTCATGATAGGTAGCTGCACAGACTTCGCACTTTTGCCATATATCATCAACAGCAGCATCTGCTTTATATCGGATTTCATTTACCTTATCCTCGGTAAGGATTGAACCTCCTTCACCAATATATTTACCTATTTCATCTAAATATTCTTTAAAGCTATCCATCATGGAATAAATTTCAGAGATATACATCGCTATTACCGGGTTGTTGTATTCTTCCGCTTCCTGAAAAATCAAAATATCATTATAAACCGGGCGAGACTGAATAAACATGTTAAGTTCCAAAGTGAACTTATCATAAACAGTACCGAGAACATTTAATAATTCAAGCTGCTCATTAATAGGTTCTGCAGTAGGACTTACAGTGGAAGGTTGGTGCTGTTGGGCAAAGCAAGTGGCTGAGCTGATTGCGAGCACAAGCAAAAGTAAATACTTTTTCATAGAAAAGGGGTTAATGATGTCAGCCTCGCTCGTCCCTGATTGGCCAAATAGAAAGATTAGGATAAATAAAAAGCGTGGAACGATGTTCAGTTTATCTTCTCGGAGGCATCGCCAAACGCCTAAACACGAAATAAACAGTCCACTCCCACGCCATATCGGATATCGATAGTCCCCTTGCCGGGGAGTGGATACTCGACACGCATGAGCGTTTTTCGACTGCTCTCTCCTTCGTGTTTTGAAATTGGCGATTTCCGAGAAAGGATAAAGCATGAAACGCTTATGAAAAAATAAAAAGGCAGCGACCTCTGTCGGCTAACCGCTTGCAAATATAGAAATTTACCGCTTACTGTGCAAATTCCACCACGCAAAAACATCTAAGTTCTCGTTTAAATTCCATTTGGTGAGCATTGAAAACCTCTCCACTCTGCGCTCTTCATTCTCCACTTTATTACCATTGGCGAATGAAATTTGGAGAATAGGAGGGATTGTTATAATTTTGTGGAGCAAAATCTATTACCGTTCTATCTTTCTACCATTGCTATTAGATGAAAAGAGCCTTTGGTCAGATACTTATACTATATATTATATGTGGTTTGTCGGCTGTGCCTTGTCTGGCGCGGCATTTCAGCGAGCGCGACGGTCTGCTTAACCGCCAGTCCTTTTCCATAGATACAGATACTGCGGGTTTTGTATGGGTGTATACCACGCGCGGCCTTGTGCGTTACGACGGCAGCGAGTTCCGCGCCTACCACTTCCGCAAGGGCGCGAAGCCGCATAATGATTTTGCCACTCTTACAGGCCGTATGGGCGACGGACACCTGTGGGTGTCGTTCAATTCTGGTCAATTGTTTGGGTATAATGCTGAGTATGACCGGTTTGAAGAGCTTGTAGATGTCGCGGCAGTGGGCGAGAACATGAGGCTCGAAAATGCATTGTTCCGCGAGGACGATATTCTTCTTAGCACCTCGGACGGTGTTTATCAGAAAAAGGATACGGTGCTGCGGCGTTTCGCTCTTCCCGGCAGCGTTGTGAATTCGGTTATTGCTGCGCCGGGGCATACGCTGTACGCCTCCACTACGGCCGGACTGTACCATATACGCGAAAATGCCGACGGCACTGTCCGAGAGGTTGTGCCTGTAGAGAACACAGCGGGTGTTAGCATGGACAAGATGGCATTCGCGGCAGGGAAGGTGTTTGCTGGCTCGTTTGCCAACTCGATATATGTTGTAGACGAAAATGAACCGTACAAGGCGCGTAAAATACGATGTGCGGTGCCTAAGATGCCTGTTACCGACATAGACGTGCGCGGCGGCTCGATTTTTGTGGCTGTCGACGGCGCCGGTGTCTACGAGATAGATGCCCGTGCGGAGGATATTCTGCACCATTATTCCTATGATTCGAAAGCCGGCTCGCTTTCGGCCAACACCGTTTCGGGAGTCTGCTTCGACAGCAAAGGAGGCATGTGGGTAAGCAATTCGAGCCAGGGTATCGACTATATCGACGAAACAACTGAGCTGCCGTCGCTTATCCGCCACGACAGCCACAACAGCAACTCGCTTATAGCCGGCTGTGTGAACGCTATCTTCCGCGATGCTGACGGGGACATGTGGTACGGCACAGATCTGGGCCTGAGTGTGTGCGGCAAGGATGGTCGCTGGCAGCATTTTCTCGACGGCCGCAACGGTCCGGAATGCAATATCCTATCTATAGCGCAGGCTCCGGACGGTACCATATATGCGGGCGGTTATGGTTCGGGGTTGTGGACCATAGACAAACGTAGCGGCGTCATGCGCCGTATGCCTTCCCGGGTGGGAGATAAGGGCGTAGGTACGGATTATATATACGAGATTTATGCCTATGGCGACAATCTGTGGTTCGGCGGCATACGCGGCGAACTCACGCGCTACAACATGTCGACCGACACGTATTATTACTATCCGTCGGAGTGTATCTGCGACATGTCTGCCGGTCCGGACGGAAAGCTGTTTATCAGTGGCTGCGGCGGCGTGGCCGTATTCGGGCCGGACGAAAAGTTTGAATGGGTGCGCAAAATTGGCGACATAGAGATATACAATTATACCTGCGATGTGGTGTATGACCCGAAGCGCGACGAAATGTGGTTTGCCACCGACGGACAGGGGCTTATACGCCAGAATCTTGCCGACGGCACAGCCGAGGTGTTCGCACTTGGCGACGACAGTGAACTCGCCAATATCTACGGCCTTGCGCTGGACAGGAACAACAACCTGTGGTTCTTTACGGAAAACAATCTTTATGTAATAGGCGCCGACCGCCGGAAGGCCATGTGTGTAACGTCGTTGCTCGAACTTGAGGCGGAATCGTTTATCATGCGTTCGCGCTTCCTTGATAGCGAAGGACGCCTGCACATCGGTACTGT
Organism: uncultured Porphyromonadaceae bacterium; assembly: GCA_937921035.1. GTDB lineage: Bacteria > Bacteroidota > Bacteroidia > Bacteroidales > Muribaculaceae > CAG-873. Next base: position 130,657 of record CALEUL010000060.1, on the reverse strand, counting down.
GGACGGCGTTATTACCATAGACCCGGAAGTGATTCTGAAGGAGGCATCGCCGATAAAGATTGTTTTCAACGATATCGAAATAAACCACAGCAAAGCTACGGTAGGGGAGGGGGCGCTGCCGGTCGCACCCGAGCACCTCGGGCGTCTTGTCCTTGCCCATAATCAGAATACTTTCAGCGTCCGCTTTTCCACGCTGAATCTCGGTAACACGCGGCGCTATGCGTACCGCTGGAGGCTGAAAGGTTACGACAACGAGTGGCAGAAAGTGCCCGATTCGCACGACATAATCTGCCATAACATTCCTCACGGAGATTATACAATGGAGATACAGGCCGTGGATGCCGTCGGCGGCGATATTGTCGCGGAACGCATGCTGCCCGTTACCGTGCGGCCGCCGTTCTGGCTCACCTGGTGGGCGAAACTGAGCTATGTCCTTCTTGCTCTCGTGCTGGTGTGGTTAGTGGCTATCTATGTCCGCAAGCGTCAGCGAGAGCAGCGCATCACCGACAAGATACAGTCGTTCCTTAACCTCGTTCACGATCTTCGTGCGCCGGTAACGCTTATCAAGGCGCCTTTGGGCGAGATAGAGAACCGCGCCGACCTGCCCGAGGACACAATAAGGAACGCGCGTCTGGCAATGTCCAATGTGGACAAGCTGCTCGGCATGATAGGCAAGCTGCTCGATCTGCGCCGCGAGAGCCAGCATTCGGATTGTCTGAATCTGACCAGAACGAACATTCTTGACTTCCTGAAATCGAAAGTTGCCGAATGGCGTGTGGCTGCCCTTCAGAAAGGGCTGCGTATAGAAGTGTCGGTGCCCGACGACATGCCTCCGGTGGCGATAGACTGCAACAAACTGAGCCATATACTGGACAATCTGTTGTCCAACGCGATAAAATATACTTTCCAGGGCTCGGTAACCGTGTCGGCAAGGTGCGACAAAAAGACCTGGACACTGGAAATAGCCGATACGGGCATAGGCATACCCGTGCACGACCGCGGGCGTCTGTTCCGTAACGAGTACCGTGGCCAGAACGCCATATCCACCGACGAGATAGGTTCTGGTATGGGCCTGCTGATAGTGCACCGCCTATGCCGCCTGCACAAGGCGAAAGTGAGTGTAAGCAGCCGCGAAAACCAGGGCACGACGTTCACTCTTGTTTTCCCTCGCGAAATAAAAGCACCGGCACGTCAGATTCCCGACCGTCAGGAAACCGCCGACATGCCGGTACCGGCTACCGACAGCACCAAAGAAACAATTGTGCTTGTCGACGACGAGCGCGACATACTCGATTATCTGTCGCAGTCGCTTTCCGATACATATAATGTTATATGCTATTCCGGCGCCGAAGAAGTTCTTGCCGATGTGGGCAATATCAACCCCGACATCGTTGTGTCGGACGTGCGTCTGAAAGGCATGTCGGGCTACGAGCTGTGCCAGAAACTCAAGACGTCGGTAGAGACAAGCCATATACCCGTAATCCTGCTGAGTGCCCTGAGCGAGCGCGAGAGTATTATCCTCGGCCTCGAGTCGGGCGCCAACGACTATATCGTTAAGCCTTTCGACATATCGGTGCTGCGTCTGCGCATACGCAACATCCTTGCCTCGCGCCGCCAGATGCAGACGCGCATAATGTCGGGCGAGGAGCAGCCCGGAAAGGTGGATGCCATCAACGAACTCGACCGCGAATTCATGGAGCGAATAATTGCTGTGATAGACGGGCATATCAGCGATTCGGAGTATTCCATCGCCGATCTGTGCCGCGACATGGGCATGAGCCGCACCACAATCTACAACAAGATAAAGGCGCTGAGCGGCGAATCGATAAACGAGTATATCCGCGTGCGGCGCCTGAGCAAGGCAAAGGAACTTCTGGAAAACCGCCGGTATACCATCAGCGAAGTGGCATACATGACCGGTTTCTCCGATCCGAAGTATTTCAGCACCTGTTTTAAGAAACAGTATGGCATCAGCCCGAGCAAACTTTAGGAATTGGCAGTATTTCCACCTTTTTTGACGTTTCCAAAACTTCCTTTAATGAAATCGTCGCTAATATTGCAGCCGGTTTATAATAGTATACTATGGAAAACGCAAGGAAATTTACAGTGCGAAACGGAGCGATAGATATGCTCCGGGGCCTGACGGTGCTGATAATGATTTTTGTAAACAGTTTCTGGAAGCTGGAAGGTGTACCGCATTGGCTTGAGCATGCCGCATGGGGCGAGGATTTCATGGGCCTGGCCGACATCGTGTTTCCCTGTTTTCTTTTTGCCGTGGGTATGTCGATACCATACGCCATAGAACGACGCAGCGCCAAAGGCTTCAGCGACGCATCCACTCTTCTGCATATTCTTCTGCGCACATTCGCTCTGCTGGTTACGGGTGCTTTCTTAGGCAATTCTGAGGGGTGGATATCGGATGATGCACCGTATCCTATGGGCTTATACTGGATTCTGATGCTTGCAGGTTTTATATGTGTATGGAACCAATATCCGCGCGAAACCTCGCGACGGCTACGATACGTATTCGCCGGGCTTAAGATTGCCGGCGCGGCTATTCTGATATATCTTATGCTTACCTTCCGCAACGGCGAAGGGCAAGTGTTCGGGTTCCGCACCAGTATTCTCGGGCTTATAGGCTGGGCTTATCTTATCTGTGCCGTTTCCTATCTAATTGTACGCGACCGTCCGGTGCGGCTCCTTGCCATATTCGGAGTGTTCGTGCTTGTGAATATTCTTACCTCGCCGCTCAACGAAGCATACGGCTCGCATCCGATACTCGATTTTCCCGACGGTAACTTTCTGAGCGGATTTCTGCATACAATCCATGTCGGCAACGGCGGCTTGTGTGCCTGCACGATGGGCGGTCTTGTTCTGTCTGTTCTGGGTGAACGCTATCGCGGATCCGATAATAAAAAACTGCTTGTAACCCTGGCCGGAGCGGCGGCACTCGCTGTGGCCGGAATGGCTGCCCACCATTTCTACATAGTTTCCAAGATTGCTGCGACTCTCCCGTGGGTATGCTTCTCTATGGCTGTCGCATGTTCCCTCTACGGTGTCTTTACATGGCTTGACGGCCGCGGCCTTACCGGCTGGTTCCGCATAATCCGACCGGCAGGAACAGCCACGCTCACGGCATATATGGTTCCGTATCTGCTGTACGGCATCGACAATCTTTTCGGAATCAATATGGATTTTTTCAGTGCCGGCATACCCGGGCTGCTCAACTGCGCACTGTTCTCCCTGGTGTGCATATGGATAACGGGTCTTCTGGAGGTTCTTGGCATAAAGCTGAAGATATAAGCGGCGGGGAAATAGGTTTAAGAATTGTCATTTGACGCCATTTACACCTTTTTTGACATTTTCCAAACCTCTATGCGAAAAATCGGTGCTAATATTGCACCTGAAAAAGTAACGCATCTGCGTTCCCCGTTATAAACACTTCATTTCTTCTTGTCATGGAAACATATCTTTGCCTGGATTTCGGAGGTACAAAACTGCTTGTCGGCGAGGTTGACGCCTCGGGCAACATCCTTCGATATAAAAAATACGATACCGGATTCTTTAACCAGCAGGAGGCCGTCGATATGATAAACGAATCGATAGCCGACTATATCGCTACTATGGGGTGGCACAACGGACAGAAGCCCGTGAGCATGGGCGTTGGTCTGATAGGCCGCGTAAACCCGACGGAGGGTGTTTGGCTGCAGATCGACCCCAGCAGAACACAGCCCATACCCCTTGCCGCGCAGCTGACCGAGAAATTCGGTATTCCGTGCCACATCGACAACGACGTAAAAAGCGCAACCCGCGCCGAAAGAGTGTGGGGTTTCGGTCAGGTTTCCAATAATTTCATATATATCAATGTAGGTACCGGGCTTGCAGCCGGTATAGTAGTGAACGGCCATCAGATTCGCGGGGCGCATTTCAACGCCGGCGAGATTGGCCACAGCGTAGTGGGCGTGAGCAACGGTGTGCGTTGCGGATGCGGACGAATGAACTGTGTCGAGACTATTGTCTCCGGCATAGGCTTCGACCGCAGCGCCCGCGAGCTGAAAAAACTCCATCCTACGTCTCTGGCTATCCCCGAGGATGAAAGCGAACGCGTTTCCGTGGCCGACATCTACAATCTGTGCCTCAAGGGCGACCAACTTGCCTGTCAGCTTGTAGAAAATGCCGCGCAGGCGCTTGCCGACCTCATAATGAACCTTGTGCGCTTTTCCGACCCCGATACAGTGGTTCTCGGCGGCGGCATAGTATCCAACGGATTCATGTACGAGAAAGTGCTTACAAAGCTCAATCCCACAACGATGCGTTTTGTTTCCAACGGCGTGGTGCTTACAAAACTTAACCCGGATTATATCGGACTTTTAGGTGCCGCAGCCGTGGCAATGGACAAATGAAAATTACAGTTTTAGATAGCGAGAAACAGTTCGACGACGTTGCCGCAGGGCGCGTTGTAGAGCAGATAACAGATAAGAAAAACAGTGTTATCGGTCTTTCCACGGGCCGTACTACGGGCAACATGCACCGCCGTATTGCGGAACTATACAAGGAAAAAGGTTTTGATATCAGCGGACTGACGCTTTTCGGCGTTGACGAGGTTATCGGCGTACCGCGTCAGTATTTCGGGGCATGCTACACCATGCTCAAGACCGAAATTGTAGACGGGCTGGGTCTCGATGACAATCATTTTCTTATGCTTCCCACAAAATCGGACGATTTCGCAGAAAGCTGTGCTGCATTTGTGGATGAAATAAACAGCCGCGGAGGCATAGACCTGCTTGTGCTTGGCCTTGGCGAGAACGGCCATCTGGGTTTCAACCAGCCCGGTTCGCCGTTTGGCCTTGACGCGTGGACCTCGAAAATGAACATAGAGCTTGAGGAGCGTATCAGTCGCGAGACCGGAATAAAGGAAGGGCTCGGCGGTGCCACCCTCGGGCTTAAAGGTATGATGAACGCACGCCGTATCGTGCTGGTTGCCAAAGGAAAAAACAAAGCCGAAATAGTGAAAAAGATGTTCGGGTGCCCCATTACCCCGGAGGTGCCCGCATCGGTATTGCGCCTGCATCCGGATGTCGAGTTTATTTTCGACGTCGAGGCAGCTTCGTTAATAAACCCCAAGACAATCCGATAAAACTATGGATATGACAGCTGCAGAGCGCGAACGCGCCAACTATCTTGCACCGTTCCTTACAATGGTGTTTCTCTTCCTGGTGGTAGGCTTCCTCACCACAGCCAACAGCCAGTTTCAGGCACCGCTGCAGGGCATGCTTCTTTCGGGCATGAAAGGTCTTAAAAATACATTCGCCACATTAATAACGTTCTCCTGGTTTCTTGCCTATCCCATCTTCGGCGGCATAGGCGCGCGCTGGGTCAACAACGCCGGCTACCGCACGACACTTGTCCGCGGACTTGCCGTTATGTTTGTGGGCCTGGCGCTTACATTCAGCTGCTCGTTCTTTGCCGTAACGTTCCCCGATGCTGTAATCCGCGCCGGTGAATACTCTGTTCCCGGAGCGTTTATCCTGTTCTTGCTCGGCTCGTTTGTTACCGGCGGTTCGGCGACGGTGCTGCAGGTGGTGATAAACCCCTACCTTACGGCATGTACCGTAAAAGGAACCCAGGCAGTGCAGCGAATGGCCATTGGCGGTACTGCCAACTCGATAGGCACAACCGTGGCGCCGTATTTCGTTACGGGCATAGTGTTCGAGGGCCTGGCGACAGACAGCATCACAGCCGACAGCCTGATGATGCCTTTTCTCTGCCTGATGGCGGTAGTGGCTATTCTGGCAATCAGTCTGCGCAGAATCGCACTACCCGACATACAGAACACCCGCGACGACGGCGGTGCGAAACTCGAAAAGAGCGTATGGTCGTTCAGTCATCTCACACTTGGTGTGGTAGCTATATTCTTCTATGTAGGTGCCGAAGTATGCGTGGGCGCCAACATAAACATGTATGCCTTCGAGCAGGGCATTGCATCGCCCGCATTGCTTGCCACGCTATACTGGGGCGGAATGCTTGCAGGACGTCTGGTGGGTAGTTCTCTGAGCAAAATCTCACCGCGTACTCAGCTGACAGTAACCACAATAGGCGCCACAGTGCTGGTTTCCCTCGCGATGGTTTTCGAGGACGCATGGCTGCTGAGCGCGGTAGGGCTGTTCCACTCCATCATGTGGGGCTGCATCTACACCCTCGCTGTAGCTAAGCTGGGCAAATATACCTCGGCGGCGACTGGCGTATTCATGATAGGCGTTGTGGGCGGTGCCATCCTTCCGCTTCTGCAGGGTGCCCTGGCCGACATGCTTGGCGGCTGGAGAGGCACATGGGGCCTCGTGATTGCGAGCGAGATAATCATGCTGCTGTATGCTTTGATCGGTTCCAAGATTCGCCAGACAGCTGAATGATATAAGCGCAGAAACATTTTTATACAACCAACATAAAATCACACTGATGAAATTAAATATTATAGCTTCCGCTATCCTTGCTCTGGGCCTTGTTGCCTGTAGTTCCGGCAAAAAAGCCGTGGAGCCTGTTGCCGAGGCGCCTGCCGAAAAGGTTGTGGTTGCCTACGTTACCTCCTGGTCGGACGTTATGCCCGATCCGAAGTACATGACGCATATCAACTACGCTTTCGGACATGTGAGCGAAACATTCGACGACGTAGGCATAGCCAATCCCGAACGCCTTGCGCAGATTGCCGCACTCAGACAGGATGCGCCGCACCTCAAGGTACTCCTTTCCATAGGCGGGTGGGGTAGCGGCCGCTTCAGCGAGATGGCCGCCGATTCGCTCAAACGCCTGTCGTTCGCAAATGATTGCAAGCGCGTGGTGGATGAATATTCCCTGGACGGCATAGACATAGACTGGGAATATCCCACAAGCAACGCCGCCGGGATATCTTCGTCGCCCGACGACACCGCCAACTTTACCAAGATGATGCGCGACATACGTGCGGCCATCGGCGCCGACAAGCTGCTGACACTCGCTACTGTAGACAATGCTAAATTCATCGATTTCCATGCAATACTGCCGTATATCGACTTTGTAAACACAATGTCGTACGATATGGGCAATCCTCCTTATCTCCATTCGGGCCTCTATGACTCCGAACATACCAACGGCCACACAACCGATGCAAGTGTGCGCGCTCACCTGGCTGCCGGCGTTCCGCCGTCTATGTTGGTTGTGGGTATGCCTTTCTATGGCCGCGGCAAGGGTCCTTTCCATTCGTTTGCCGACTACGGCAAGATGGAACAGCTTCCCGAAGGCTACACCGAACACTGGGACGACGATGCAAAGGTTCCCTATATCACCGATGCCGAGGGTAACCTTGTACTCGGTTTCGAGAATGCCCGCTCACTGGCCATCAAGTGCGAGTATGTGATAGACCACGGCTACCGCGGCGCAATGTACTGGGATTATTCTCTGGACGACGACAAAAACACTCTGCGCTCTACCGTTGCCGACAATATTCTGGGTAAGAAAGACCGCAAGCATGTCCTTGTTATCAACGAGGGCGGCGGACAGCACGGTCCGTTTACAAAAGCCGCTATGGAGTGGCTGCACAAATACGGCAATGAGAAAGGATTCGCTGTTAACGAGATACACCGTGCCAATCCGATCAGCGAGCGTTTCCTCAAAGACTACGACCTCGTTATCCAGCTCGATTTCCCGCCTTATACATGGCCCGATTATTCCAAGGACGCTTTTGTGGATTATATTGAAAACGGCAAGGGCGCCTGGATTGGCTTCCACCACGCCACACTCCTTGGCGACTTCGACGGCTACCCCATGTGGCAGTGGTTCAGCGATTATATGGGCGGCGTAACGTTCAAAAATTATATCGCCGGCCTCGCCGACGGCACTGTGGCCGTGGAGGACGACAAACATCCGGTAATGAAGGGAGTAGACAAGAATTTTGTACTGCCCGATGATGAATGGTATACTTACGACCGCTCGCCGCGCCCCAATGTGCGCGTGCTTGCGTCGGTAGACGAGGATAGCTATTCCCCCGCCTCCGATGTTAAGATGGGCGACCATCCCGTTATCTGGACAAACGAAAGCAAGAATGCGAAAAATATATATTTTCAGTTCGGGCACAGTCCCAAGCTACTCGCGAACGAATCGTTTACCAAGCTTTTCGGCAACGCGATAGACTGGTGCCTCGAATAACAAAAAGAGGTTTAGTTTTTTGGTATGGTTTCATTATACCGGCTACAGCCGGATGGGGATTACAGTTTCTAAGGTAAAAAGGCTGCCTGCGAAGGAATGCACTGACTGTTTAGGCTAAGAATCAATAACTCGTCAAGTTCTTATCAGAGGATTTGGCGAGTTTTTCGTTTAGTGGCGGAAACCATTTTCTTTGGCTTCCGAACGGCATTTTTAGAGGTTTAAAAGTTGATTTTTCGACCTCGGTTGACGATTTTTAAACCTGTAAAAGCACCAAAAACAGACGTTTGCAGTTTTCAAACCTTTATTGTTATTTTTTACACTTTTCTGTAAAGATTTGTCAATAATATTGCACCCGGAAAGATAACCACTCATTATTTATTAAATTTAATGCTAATGGAAAAAGTAAGCAGATTACATCTCCTGCTGTTGGCGCTTGTTTTTACACTGGCGCTGCCGGGAGTGTCCTTCGCACAGAATCTTAAAGTGCAAGGTTGTGTTACTGACGAGCAGAACGAGCCGCTTATCGGTGTTTCCGTGCAGACCAAAGACAAAACAAAGGGCACGGTAACAGACATCGACGGCAACTATGTCTTGTCGGGAGTTCCCCAGGGGGCGACCCTGGTATTCTCGTATGTAGGCTATATGCCTAAGGAAGTAAAGGCAACGTCGGCACACATCGACGTTGTGATGGACCAGAGCAACGAACAGCTCGACGAAATGGTCGTTATAGGCTATGGCCAGCAGCGCAAGGTAACCCTCACCGGTTCTGTTGCCAATCTGGGCGGCAAAGAGCTTCTTAAATCGCCGGCGGCATCGCTCGGCAACGCTCTATCCGGCAAGCTCCCCGGCCTGCAGTCGGTGCAGTATACCGGTGTTCCGGGTGCCGACGACCCTGTTATCCGCATCCGCGGCGTGGGTTCTTTCAACAGCGCCGAGCCTTTAGTGCTTGTCGACGGTGTAGAACGAGAGTTCAGCCAGATCGACCCGAACGAAGTTCAGGACATCTCTATTCTTAAAGACGCCTCCGCTACCGCCGTATTCGGTGTTCGCGGTGCCAACGGCGTTATCCTTGTAACCACGCGCCGCGGCGAAATCGGCAAACCCACCGTTACCGTTACGGCATCGGCAGGTCTGCAGCAGATTTCCAAGTTCCTGGAACCGGCAAGCTCCTATGAGTACGCCACCGCATACAATCATGCGCAGGAGGTTGAAGGAGTGGATCCTTCCGGCTGGAAATACTCGCAGGAAGCCATACAGCATTGGAAAGACATGGATATGCCTACTGTCTATCCCAGCACAAACTGGTTCACCTATCTGATGAACGACCATGCCTGGCAGCAGCAGTATAATATCAATGTATCCGGCGGTACCGAGCGCGCACGCTACTTTGTTTCTGTGGGTATGCTAGACCAGGACGGCCTTTTCAAGACATTTAACCAGGGCGACGATGCGAACTTCAAGTATCGCCGCTACAACTACCGCGCCAACCTCGATGTTGATCTCTCCAGCCGCAGCTCCATCTCGGTAGGCCTCGGCGGCCGCATCGGCAAACGCAACTCTATCGGCAACGGCGAGTACAACGGTCAGTCCGGCGTGTTCGGTGTTGAAGGTCTTCTTAACAACGGTATGCCCATGTCGGGCTACGGCCTCGACAGCGAGGGGCGTCGCATCGTTTCCGATCCGGCTCTTGTAGGCGCTATCGGTTCCGACGGTCTTGGCCTTATCTATCAGCACGGCTACACCGTGCAGCGCGAAAACGTTGTCAACCTCGACTTGCAGTACAAACTCAAGCTGGATTTCATAACCAAGGGTCTTGATTTCCGTATCAAAGGTTCCTACAACTCCAACTATACTCAACAGAAATCCCGCACAACCGGCGATGGCATCCACTACAAGGCCACTATCGCCAACGGTGAATACGAGGAAGACGGCTCGCCCAAGATTGTGTATGTCCGCGAGGGCGACACATGGCCACTTGGCTATGAAGAAGCCAAATGGAGCGGCCGCAACTGGTATGCCGAGGCAAGCTTCAACTACTCTCGCCGTTTCGGCGACCACAACGTGGGGGCGCTGGTACTGTACAACGAATCCAAAAACTATTATCCCGGCGGTATCTACAATTCGATTCCCCGCGGCTATGTAGGAATGGTTGGCCGTGTTACCTACGACTACCAGACCAAATACATGATTGACCTCAACATGGGCTATAACGGCTCCGAGAACTTTGCTAAGGGCAAACGCTTCGGCTTCTTCCCCTCGGCATCCATCGGCTGGATTGCCTCGTCCGAAAAATTCTGGGAACCTATACGTCATGTAGTTTCTTACTTCAAGTTGCGCGGTTCTGTAGGTAAGGTCGGTAACGACCAGGGTATCGGACGCTTCCTCTATCTGCCCGGCACATGGCAGTTCTACAACAACAACGGCGGCGCTTGGTGGACCAACGACCGTACAGGTAACTTCGGTATCAACAACAATACCTGGATGCCCGGCGCACGCGAACACAGCAACGGCAACCCCGACGTTACCTGGGAAACTGCCGTAAAGCAGAACTACGGTATCGACGTACGCTTCTTCAACGACCGTCTGAGCTTCAGCGCCGACATCTTCACCGAGGACCGCAAGAACATCCTCGTGTCCAACGAGACATCCATCGCAGGCATCACGGCGCTCAAACCCAGTTCTGTGAACTTCGGCCGCGTGAAGAACCACGGTTACGAACTCACCCTTCGCTGGGCCGACCGTGTAGGCGACGTCAACTATACAATTTCTCCAAGCTTCTCCTTCGCACGCAACAAAGTTGTGGAAATGGCCGAAGTGAAGAAAGAATTCCCCCACATGTACCATACTGGCCATCCCGTGGGACAGCCCTTCGGCTATGATTTCTTTGAATTCTACGTACCCGGCGAAACCGAAGAACACTATAAGGCTGCCTACGGCGTGGAGATGCCCGACCAGCAGATTACACTGCGTCCCGGCGACAGCGTGTTTGTAGACCTTACAGGCGACGGCAAAGTTGACGCCAACGACGTGCATGCCATCGGCTACAGTGATATTCCCGAGTATACCGGAAGCATTAATGCAACGCTTAACTGGAAGGGCTTCGACTTCTCTATGACCTGGGTAGGCGCCGCCCATGTAAACCGTCAGCTCAGCTCGTTCTATACCCCGGCCTTCGGTACCGGCAACCAGTCGATGCTGAACAAATGGGTATACGACAACTCGTGGACGGAGGACAACCCCGACGCTATCCTGCCCCGTATCTCGCTTGAGAAATCGGCACGCGAGCACAACGGTTCCCTCTCGGCACCCTGGATGGTAGACGCCTCCTACATCCGTCTGAAGAACGTTGAAATCGGTTATTCGTTCCGTATTCCCGGAGTGCCCGTAAACAGCATCCGCGTGTACGCCAACGGCTACAACCTTCTTACTTTCACCAGCTTCAAGGCCAACGACCCCGAGGCACAGGCCGGATACGGCAGCACACGCTATCCTATGACACGTGTCTACAACTTCGGCATCAACTTTAACTTCTAACATTCCTGACAATGAATCTTATACATAAACTGAAAATAAGAACCGCCGCTTTCATGGGTGCCGCAGGCATCATGATTGGTTTAGGCTCGCTCTGCTCGTGTGTCGACGAGATTAACGTCGGCGACGGTTTTCTGGAGAAGCAGCCCGGTGTGGATGTAACGATAGACACAATTTTTGCCAAAGGCGACAATGCCAAGCGTTTCCTATGGCACATGTACGGTGCAATGCACAACGCATTCACATACACCGGTGCCGTATGGTATTCCTCGCCCGAAGCTCTTACGGACATCTGTCAGTCGTACTGCGGCTGGCATAACTTAGGCAAGTACTACGGCGGCGACCTCACTGAAACCGACCAGGACAACGGCGGCTTCGTCAAATTCCCGTTCATCGCCAACGGCGACGGCAATGCCCGTGTAGGTATCTGGCGCACTATCCGCGAAGGCTGGCTTTTTGTTGAGAACATCGACCGCGTTCCCGACCTGAGCGATACAGAAAAGAGCCAGCTGCGCGGCGAGGTTTACGTAATCATGGCCTCGCGCTACCTCGACGCTTTCCGCAATTTCGGCGGTCTGCCCAAGGTTGACCGCGCCTACGAGGCTGCCGACATCGTAGACGGCAAACGTATGACAGTGGAGGAGACTGCCGAATTCATCGACGGGCTCTGTCAGAAGGCTATCGACGAGCCTGGCCTTCCTTTCTATGTGCAGGATCAGGCAACAAACTCAGGGCGCCTCACCAAGGGTTCGGCCTACGGTCTGCGCGTAAAACTGTGGAACTTCGTGGCTTCGCCCCTGTTCAACAACGAGAAGCCCTATATGGAGTTTACCCGCAACGAGGATAACCAGGACATTCATCAGGTATGGACCGGCGGTTACAAGCCCGAATTGTGGCAGAAGGCCCTGAGCGCCTGCGAGGACTTCTTCAAGGCCAACGCCGCAAACGGCAACTACTTCGCCCTGGTGCAGCCCACAGGCACTACCGAGCAGGACTACTGCAACGCCTATCGCGCCGCCTACTGGTTCCGCGGCAACAGCGAGAAAGTTATAGAGGTGCACTCCGGCGCAGGCAACAATCCCTGGAACGGTGAATGGAACGTAGAGGGTATGGACGAGTTCGGTATGTCTCTCTTTACTCTTGAGTATATGGAAATGTTCGGTATGGCCGACGGTCGTAACTTCCCCTACGATAACGTGTTCGGCACCAACAACCCGGACAACATCGATATCTTCGCCAACCGCGACCCGCGTCTGTACGAGACAATGGTGGTATCGCGCAACAATCTTGTAGAGCAGTACAGCGGTCTTTCCAGCATCGAGATGTGGGAAGGCGGCAACATAGATCAGCTCGGTATCGCTCAGGTTACCGATAACCCCTGGTCTACACGCCTGAAACTATTCAAATATCTGCGCGACAACGGCTATGCCGGATATTACCCAGCCAACTATGCTTACCTGCGCATGGCCGACATTCATCTGTGCTACGCCGAGGCTCTTGCCCAGACAGGTAACCTCGCCAAGGCATGCGACGAAATGAACAAGGTGCGTGCACGTGTAGGTCTCGGCAAAATCGAGGTTATGAATCCCTCGCTGAACCTCACTACAAACAAGGACAACTTTATAGAGCAGCTTCTGCGCGAGCGTGCAGTAGAACTCGGTTTCGAGGATCACCGGTGGTATGACCTGGTACGCTACAAACGCTCCGATATCTTCAAGAAGCAGGTACATCAGCTTCGCATGTGGCGCAAGGATGCTTCCGGCAACAAGATGCTCCCCGAGAACTACGACAACAACACAAGCCTGCAGCCCGGTGAACCCTGGCCCGCGTGCATCTACGAGAAGATTCCCTGCACCAACAATATCCGCGTATGGTGGGATACCGACGGCCAGCAGAGCAAGTGGAGCGACAAATGGTATCTCTCGCCTATCTCGCGCGATGAAATCAATAAGGGCTATGGTCTTAACCAGAACCCCGGCTGGTAATCCCGGATTATTAAACATCAGTAAGATTTGTAAATTATGAATATAAATAGAATGTTGGTGCTTGCCACCGCAGCGGCTTCCCTGACGGCCGGCGCGCAAGTTACACTCAACGATAAGAATGCAGATGCCTACGATCTGGGTTATGGCGTGGAGATAAGCAATTTCTTCAGCACCGCCGCCGCAACCACAATCACGGGCGAAGAATTGCAGCAGACCTCGGCGACAAACCTTGCCCAGGCTCTATATGGACGTCTGCCCGGTCTCACGGCCCTCTCGCAGGGCGGTTTCACCGCCGACGAGAACAAAGGCGCGTCTATGAATATCCGTGGCTACCACACACTTAACGACAAGAGCATCCTTATTCTTGTCGACGGTTATGAACGCCCCATCGACCGCCTCAGCGTGGAGGAAGTGGAGAGCGTTACAGTGCTTAAGGATGCAGCTGCGACGGCACTTCTGGGCCATGAAGGCGTTAACGGCGCCATTCTTGTAAAAACCAAGCGCGGCAGCCTTGGCAAAACGCGCGTGAAGGTGGATTACAGCCACAAGTTCAGTTTCGATCCCGAATTCGCCGACATGGTAGACGGCTATGTATATGCAAGCTCGCTCAACAGGGCACGCCGCAACGATGGTCTTTACGCCGCCTACACCGATCAGGAGCTTAACCTCTTCAAGGACGGCAGCGACCCGTATTTCTATCCTAATCTGAACTGGCGCGACCTCACTTTCAAGAACACCGCCGAGGAAGACCATGCCTACGTATCCGTGTATGGAGGTACCGACAAAGTGAAATATTATACCAATATCGACTTTGTAGATGCCCGCGGCGCCCTCAAGGACGCAAAGCAAAGCGATTATAACGCCCAGCTGCGCCAGTCCAAGGCAAATATACGCACCAATCTGGATTTCAATATCACCAGCAGCACCGAAATGTCCGTGAACCTGTTCGGTATGTTCCAGGAGACCAAGCGCCCCTCCGATATCAGTGCCGACGGTGTTGTAAATGCAATATACAGTACTCCCGCGAGTGCATTTCCCTACAAGACTTCTGCCGGCATCTGGGGTGGTAACGAGGCTTTCGGCGACGCCAACCCGGCTGCAAAAATCCAGGAATCCGGTTTCCGCAAAACCCATCAGCGTCAGCTGTGGGTCGACGGCAAGCTCACGCAGCGTCTCGATTTCTGGGTAAAAGGTCTCAGCCTGTTCATCAGCGCCGGATATGCCAACTCGTCTATAATTGTAGAAAACTCGCATAAGTCGCACCAGTACGGCTACGAACGCTACAGCGGAGCTATCGGCGATAAGAACAGTGTGGTAACGACTACTTTCGGCGATAAGCAGAACGACCTCACTTTCAGCAAATGGGATGATTCGCAGTGGTGGAATGCCCGTGGCGCTATCGGCGTCAACTACAAGCATTCGTTCTTCGGCACCGATCACTTCGACGCCGCCGTTGTATACAACAGCAAGGGCGAAAGCACCGACGGCCGCGGCAACACTTTCTATCGCCAGAACGTGATGGGTATATTCCACTACGATTTCATGAACCGTTTCATGGGCGACCTTGTTCTTGCAGGCAACGGCTCCAACCGTTCCTATCCTTCCAAGTGGTCGTTCTCTCCGACACTATCGTTAGGCTGGATTTATGCGAACAACGCCGACGGCTTCCTTAACTACGGCAAGCTGCGTGCTTCGGGTGCCATACAGCACACCGATTACATGCCCACCTACGGCATGTGGCTCCCCACATGGGACGCATCGCACGGCTATGTGATCATAGGCAACAACTACAGTGCCACCTGGGGTGCGTCGCTCGGCGCCTTCCCGACAACCGACTTCTCGCAGGAGACATCCAAGAGCGTCAACCTCGGTACCGACATCCGCGTGGCCAATTCGCTTGACGTTTCTCTGGACGGCTTCTATCAGCGCCGCAGCCACATCATGCTTTCCGCTTCCAACGAGAACTCTGCGGTTGTAGGTATCCAGTCGTCGTACAGCGACGTCGGCGAGGTAGAGAGCTACGGCTTCGAACTCGGCGTCAAGTACGCAAAGAAAATCAATGCCGACCTCAGCGTCAACGCCGGTGCGAGCGTGGCCTGGAGCCGCAACAAAGTTCTCAAGTATATCGGCACTCCCACATATCCCCTCAGCGATCCTGTGGGCCACCGCGTAAATGAGGCCTGGGGTCTCAAAAACGCCGGATTCTTTAAGGACCAGGCCGATGTCGACGCCTCCTTCCGTCAGGAATTCTCGTCGGTGAGCGCAGGTGATATCAAGTACCTCGACCTCAACGGCGACAAGGTAATCAACCAGTTCGACGTTACCAGCCTCGGCGGCAGCACCGAAATCCCCGAACTCAACTACGCTTTCAATATCGGCGTGGAATACAAGGGCTTCGGTATCAATGCCTGGTTCCAGGGCACCGGCAATTATATTAAACGTCTCCCAGACGCCATCTGGGGAGGCATGGTAAACAACGGCAACCTGTCGGTGGACTACTACAACAACTGCTGGGACGTGGCAGGCGAAAACGCACTTTATCCCCGCCTAACAACACAGGACAACAACAATAACCAGCAGAGAAGCGACATCTGGTATAAATCTGTCCACTTCCTGAAAATGCGCAATTGCGAGGTGTATTACAAACTGCCCGCCAGCCTGCTCTCGCATCTCTGGCTTTCCGATGCAAGAGTGTTCGTCCAGGGTGAGAATCTCCTTTCCTTCGACAATGTGGACGCTATGGATGCCGAGGTCCTTTCCACCGCATATCCCGAATTCAAGGGTGTGAACGTAGGCGTAACATTAACATTCTAATCCAAGAAAAATAGTTATGAACAAGATAAAATATGCTCTCATAGGTCTGGCGGCAGTCGCCTTTGCCGGTTGCGCCGACCTGAACTACAACGAAGCATCGAGCCGCGACGAGGACTGGACATACAACAGCCCCATCAACGGCGTGAAGAACCTGGTGTACGATGTGTATGCACAGATGCCCAGCGAATTCAAGGATGACCTTTACGGTTCCGGCGCCATGATTGCCAGTGCTTCCGACGAGGCTGAGTTCGCCATGTCCTACTCCGACATCCACAAGTACTTCAACGGCGGCTGGACACCCTCAGTTCCGTTTGCGAACACATGGAATGTGGCCTACCGCGCCATCACACAAGTACACATGTATCTGGAGCGCATAGATAAAATCGACCTATCGGAGTACGAATATGATCCCGATTACCAGAACATGGTGCAGCAGTTCGAACTGTTCCCTTATGAACTCCGTTTTCTGCGTGCTTTCTTCTATTTCGAGCTTGTCCGTGCCTACGGCGATGTGCCATTGGTAACCACTGCGCTTACTAACGCACAGGCCAACAGCGTTAGCCGCACACCGGCAAAAGAAGTATTCCGCTTCATTATCGACGAATGTGATGCCGTGGCTGAATATCTTCCTGTGTCGTACAATGATATTCCCGGTCAGGAAATCGGTCGTGCCACCCGTGGCGCAGCCCTTGCACTGAAAGCCCGCGCACTTCTCTACTTTGCATCGCCGTTGTTCAATACCGACAACGACAAGGAACTGTGGAAAGAGGCTGCCGCCGCAAGCAAGGCTATTATCGACAATGCCGGCGTGTGGGGCTATAAACTCAGCGAATATGCCGGTCTGTGGGGACACGACACTTTCACCAACCCCGAATTTATCTTTGTCCTTGGTACCCAGGCAAGCAACGGCTTCGAGCGCAACAACTACCCTGTGGGTGTTGAAGGCGGCAATTCCGGCAACTGTCCCACCCAGGCGCTTGTGGACGCATACGAGTATCAGACCGACGGCAAGACATTCAAAGAAAAGCATCCCGGCAATGTGAATGTTACCACCGAGAATCCCTACGACGGTCTCGACCCCCGTTTCGAGCTTACCGTGGTGAAGAATGGCGACCTTTGGCCTTCCAACACCGCACAGCAGATTTCGATTGAAACGTACAAAGGTGGCTTCAACGGCGCTCCCAAGTACGGCGCCACTCCCACAGGCTACTACCTGAAGAAGTTTGTTGACGGCACCTGCGTAACAACAGCCAACAACGCCACCAGTACCCGCCACAACTGGATTGTGATGCGCCTGGCCGAGGTTTATCTGAATTATGCCGAAGCGGTGTACAACTACTACGGCAATGCCGACGCGGCAGGTGAGTTCGGAATGTCGGCAAACGACGCTATCAACGTACTGCGTACCCGTCCAGACATCGCGATGCCCGAGTTCCACGGCAACGATGGTTTTGAGGAACGTTACATGCGCGAGCGTATGGTAGAGCTTGCTTTCGAAGGACATCGCTTCTGGGATGTACGCCGATGGAAAATGGGCGCACGCTTCTTCTCGGCCGTCGCTGTGGCCGACATGGAGCTGGACAGCGATGGAAATGTCGTACTCAACCGTGTGAATAAAGCACGCCAGTGGGATGACAAGTACTACCTGTACCCCATTCCCCAGACCGAACGTCAGAAGAACCCCAATCTGACGCAGAACCCAGGCTGGTAATAACAGATTCAACGAATTTACAAACGATTTAGATTTATGAAAAAACATAGTTTATATCTTCTGGCCGCAGGTTTCGCCCTGTTGTCGAACGTGGCGCTGACTTCGTGCGACGACGACGATATCGTAGACGCCAACGATGTGCTTGCGGTGAAGTCTGTGCTTCCGGTCAAGGTAATGGAAGGCCAGGAAGTTACCATCACCGGTACGGGCCTGGAGAAGGCCACGGCAGTTGTTTTCCCCGGCGACGTCAGGGTTACAGACCTTACCAAGGTTGGCAACGGCTATATCACAGTTGTTACACCAGCAGGCATTTCTGCCGACGGAGGTGCTTTGTCGGTAGAGGCTGAGGGAGAAACTGCATATTCCGCATATTCGCTTAGCGTTGGCTCTCCCGTCCCCGTGCGTGTAGCTCCCGTAGATGCCGAGATAAAGATTAATGAATGTCTGGAGGTATACGGCACCGACCTCGAATTCATTACCAAGGCATATTTCCCCGGTGCCGACGGTAATCAGATAGCTGTGGACGCTCAGTATTTCAAGCGTAAATCCACAAGTGCCCTGTATATCTATTCTCCTATGGGAATTGCCGCCGGTCCGGCCGCAATTACCATAGAGGACTGCAGCGGCAAAAAGTATGTGCTCCCCGAGGTAACACTCTCCGACAAGATTTCCGGCGGCGGATCCGAAGCTCAGGGCGAAGGCTACTATGCTGTATGGGAAGGTGATGTCTACATCTACGACTGGGCCAACTGGCAGTATATGGGAACCGATCAGTTCAATCTTGAGGGCATATCGCTCCGCGAAGGCCTGATGATGCGCCTTACCTTCGACAATCCCGACGGCGCCAGTGTATGCGTATGCGACGCCAACTGGGGCCAGCCCGATGTGAGCGGCACAGGCGAAAACTCGAAATGGGTAGAAGCCGGTACAACCGAGCTCGAGTTCCCCATCTCGCAGGGCATGGTAGATACCTTCAAGAGCGGCGCCGGTATTATCATTGGCGGCGGTAACTATACGCTTAAGAAGATTGAAATCTTCCGTGAGTATCCTACCCTGTGGTCGGGCGAATACACTACCGGCTGGTGGTGGTATCTTCCTGCCTCGGAACTTAATCTTTCGGCCATTACGCCTGAAGCAGGCCAGACTATCAAGTTCACTTTCACCCATCATGACAATCCCTGGACCTTCTGTCTCTGCGACGGCTGGTGGGGTGCTCCATTCATCCGCGACGGCGGTGAGAGCCCCAACAACATCACACTTGCCGCAGGCGAGGACTTCCTTGAATTCGAAATCTCGGAAGGCATGGCTGCCACGATGAACGGCACCGAAACCGCTCTTATTATCGGCGGCGACATTACAATCACAAAGATTCAAATCAAGACTTTCTGATTCTGACAACGGCTCCAGGCTCTGCGCAATAACCGCAGGCGTGGAGCCGTTTTTTATTAAAATAAAGAAATCTACTACATGAAACAGTCATTATTCCGTACATTTTTCTTTTTCTTAGCTCTTATCGGGGCCGTTTCTATGTCGGCCCAGTCAGGTTATCCGGGCAACTATGCCAAGGCTCCGCGTTTCAAGGCACTGCTTTGCTATAGCAAGACTGCCGAACCAGCACATGTGGAGTTCGGCGAGCAGGCCGTGGAATTTTTTAAGGACCTGACCGTGGGCGACGGCTTTATCCTCGATATCAACACCGATTTCGCCGGCTGCGACTACGACAGGCTCTCGGGCTACGATGTCGTTATAGCCGTAAACACAGCTCCCGGCTCCAAGGGCGAGCGCGAGGCTTTCGAGAAGTATATGGAGAACGGCGGCGGCTGGATTGGCTTCCATGCCTCGGGATATAACGACCAGGGTACAAAATGGCCGTGGTTCAACGAATTTCTTGGCTGCGGTACTTTCCTGTGCAACAACTGGCCGCCTCAGCCCGCACTGTTGGATGTGAACCTTACCAACCATCCCGTAACCAAGAATCTGCCCGTAAGTTTTGTGGCTCCGAAGAACGAGTGGTATATGTGGAACGAGGCTCCCGACACCCGCGATAATGTGGATGTCCTTCTGTCTGTCTCTCCTAAGAATTTCCCTCTGGGTATAAAGGATGTGGTGAGCTTCGGTGAATATCCCGTAGTGTGGACAAACCGCAATTACAGAATGATTTATATGAATTTTGGCCACGGCGACCGCGAGTTCAGCGACGCAACCCAGAATCTTCTTATTGTCAACGCTCTCCGTTGGATTGCAAGCCGCTCTCCCAAGGGCGATCCTTTCAAACGCTAAAAAATATGGTTTCCCGGATAATCTGTTTCACTCTTGCAGCGGCAAGTGCCTGCTGCGCCTTAGGGCAAGAAGGCTTCGGCGCTGATCTTGTCCGTTCGGGCTATGTACACGAAATTCTGCCGCTCGACCGTGCCAATTCTATGGAAGCAGTGGCCGCGGCAAAATCCGTTCTTGCTGAAAAGGCAGCGGAAGGCGCTTGGCGTCATCAGGGGCTGGGAAGCCTCAGCGCCGAATCTGCCACGGCGGTGATGACTATGCCTACATGGCTGCCGGAACGACCCAAAGGCAGTCCGGATGACCCCGACTATGCTCTCTACGGCCACTCGGTGGCTTACTACGACATGTCGGGGGTGAATATGGAGGAGTTTAATAGAATCGCTTTCCGGGTAAAACCAGATTGTCCCGGCCAGAGGGTGGCGTCGATGTGTTTCTACATGCAGAACGGCGACGTTCCCCGCAAGCCGGGCTACAACATGCCTACCGGTGATCATCTGCTCAATCTTGAGAACGGCCGGTGGAACGACTGCTATCTGGAGATTGCCGACCTGCAACGCGACTGTGTGAAAGGTCTGCGTTTCAGCGTGTCGGTAAACGGCAAGGACCTGACAACCTCTGATACAGCCACGTTCACAATCAGCGATATACGTTTCCAGAAAGTGAACGCTCCCGACAAGGTGTCGGGCTGGCAGCCCGAGGATGATGCAATAGTATATTCCATGACAGGTTACGATGCCGCAGGCCGCAAGACGGCAGTGGCAGGTAATTCTGCCGGTGGCAAGTTCTCGCTGGTGGACAATGCCACGGGCAAGACTGTGTACGTCGGTCAAATCCGGAAAAAAGATACTTCCATAGGTTCTTTCAACGAACTTGACTTTTCTTCATATACCAGGCCCGGACGCTACTATATAGAAGCAGGTGGGCTGCGCACGCGGCCTTTTGCGATAGGCGGCGATTCCATCTGGGATAACTCGCAATGGCGCGTGCTTAACTATATTTTCGGTCAGCGTTGCGGCTATCATGTGCCCGGCGTGCACGGCCATTGCCATTCCGATCTCTTTGCCGTGCACAACGGCGAAAAAATAATGTTCTCAGGGGGCTGGCACGATGCCGGTGACCTTTCGCAGCAGTCGCTTCAGACTGCCGACGTTGCCTATTCTCTCCTCGAGGCTTCTGTTAAATCAGCCGACAGGAATCCGGTACTATCGGCCCGTCTGCGCGAGGAAGCGCTATGGGGGCTCGACTTTGTACTGCGCTGTCGTTTCGGCGACGGTTACCGCGCCAGCAGCATGGGCCTGCTTCACTGGCAGGACGGCAAAACTGACAGCTACGACGACATCAACACCGTGCGCGTGCAGAATGTGCCTTTCGATAATTTTCTGCTGGCCGCCTACGAGGCATACGCCGCGCGTGTTCTTGCCGAACCGGCGCTGTGCGATTATCTTCGCCGCGTTGCCATAGAGGATTTCGGTTTTGCCGAAAAAGAATTCGCGCGCATAGGCAATGCCGGCTATATCAATCCGTTTGAGCATACATACAGCACGTCTATGAGCCAGTTTATGGCAACGGTATCGTGGGCGGCCTCGCAACTATATGCGCTAACGGGCGATGAGGCTTTTGCCGAGAAGGCCCGTGAGGCTATAGATTACGTTCTTGACTGCCAGCAGACCGAGCCGATAGAAGGCAACAGCTGTCTGTGCGGATTTTTCTACCGCGACAAGGAACGCAGCTCGCTTGTGCATAGCATACACCAGTGCCGCGAACAGATATACATGCAGGCCCTCGACGCCATGTGCGCCACACAGCCCGGCACCGATACCGCAAAACGCTGCATGTCAGCCGCAAGGCTCTACGGCGATTATCTTAAATCAATTATAGCTTATACTGCCCCTTACGGAATGCTTCCGAGCGGTGTTTACCGCGACGACGAATACCTCGACAGCAAGGGATTCGCATCTCTCCATATATTCGCCCCCGGCAATGCCGCACAGCTTTTTGCCGAGCAGCTTGCGCAGGGCGTGAAAATAGGCGAGCATTTTTATGTGAAGCGTTTCCCCGTGTGGTTCAATATCTTCAACGGCAATCTTGCCGTACATACATCTATGGGTAAGGCGGCAGCGATAGCCGGAAGAATGTGCGGCGACAAAGCCCTTACCGACATCGCACGCGAGCAGCTGTACTGGATAGTGGGTAAAAATCCTTTCTGCCAGTCGCTTATCTACGGCGAGGGACACCGCTATCCGCAGATGAACAGCTTTTCTTCCGGCGAGCTTACCGGAGAGATGCCTGTGGGAATACGTACCATCGGAAACAGCGACGAACCTTACTGGCCCCAGATAAACAACGCCTGTTACAAGGAAGTGTGGGTAACCTCGGCCGGAAAATGGCTCTCGTTGCTGGCTGAATTATAGTTTTTTCTTATTTTTGCATGACCCTGAATCCAAGTATTATGAAAAGAACAGCAATAATATCATTTTTTGCCGCGCTTATAGCCGTGCCTGTGGCTACGGCAGGTGTAAAAACCGAAAAAGACAGAATTACCCTCGAGTTCGAGGCCGCTCCCGGAAAATATACCGTAAAACGTGCCGACGGCCGTTTTTCTGAATATCGTACAATAGGAACAACAAAAAAGAATGTGTTTGTCGACCGCAATGCCAAAGGCAGTCCGTACAGCTATTACTATCTTGTTCTCGACCAGAAGGGCGATACCGTAGCAGCCATGTCGGCGGAGACCGAACTTTTTGGTGAGGATGTACATATCTACAGTCCCTCCGACTCTCCCGAGGCGATAGCCGCCGATATCGATTCCATTCACAGACAGATGTTCCGTGCCGAGATGGGAACGGGACGCTATGCCCTGATGTTCAAGCCCGGCGACTATACTCAGGCAGGTCTTTTCAAGGTGGGTTTCTATACCCACATGGCCGGCCTGGGTAAGGTGCCTTATGAGGTTAAAATCAGTAACGTTCACACACCGCCGCATCTGCGCAACGACAACGGTACGTGCACTTTCTGGCGCTCTTTGGAGAATTTTTCGGTTGTGGGTCCGGAATCCTACGAACACGACGATATGTTCAACTGGGCGGTGTCGCAGGCGGCTCCTTTCCGCCGCATGTACTCGCAGCGTACTGTAAGAAATCAGTGGAAAAATGGCTGGGTGAGCGGAGGCTTCACCGCCGACTGTGTTTTCGACGCTCCTGTGGGTTCCGACGGTCAGCAGCAGTGGTTCACGCGCAACAGCTTCCTGAACAAGGGCCGCGGCAAATTCGCCGAAGGTGCCTATAACTTTGTGTTTACAGGTGTGGAACTTGGCCCCGAGGCTGCCAAAGAGACATATACCGATACCGACTGGGACAAGGGCGGAAATGTAACCTTCGAGCCGACGACACCTGTTGTCAGTGAGAAGCCCTTCCTGTTCATGGGCGACGACGGACGTTACAAAGTATTCCGTCCGGCACTGCGCCGCACCAGCAAAGGCGTGTCGTACACCACCAATTCTATGGGCGACGGCGAGATCCTCGACCTCCTCGATTCTTTCCTTGTGGCCAAACCAGAAACAAAGGCTTCGGAAATGAATGCCGCTCTGGCATCCGGTAAACATCTGCTTCTCACCCCCGGTATCTACCGTCTTGAAGAACCTCTGGCAGTGTCGCTTCCTAATACCATTGTCATGGGCCTCGGCTGGGCTACCATAGTGCCGCCGGAAGGTGCCGAAGCAGCCATAACTGTAAGCGATGTTGATGGTGTAAGGCTTGCCTCTATTCTTTTTGATGCTCACCACTCTACGCGCACTCTTCTGAAAATCGGCGAGAAAGGGGCTGCCGCGCGGCATACAGATAATCCCATAGTCCTTTCCGACATGTTCTTCCGTATCGGGGGCTTCCTGCCGCAGAAAACACATGTAGATACGGCAATGGAAATTAACAGCAACGACGTCGTAGGCGACCATTTCTGGATATGGCGTGCCGATCACGGTGTGAAGAACTCTGTGGGCTGGGATGTGAATACTGCCGACTACGGCCTCGTTGTCAATGGCAGCGACGTTACAATCTACGGTCTTTTTAATGAACATTTCCAGAAGTATCAGACCCTCTGGCAGGGAGAGAACGGCCTTGTGTATTTCTACCAGTGCGAGACTCCCTACGATGCTAAGACACAGGAAGTATTTATGAGCGAGAACGGTACGCGCGACGGCTACGCGGCCTATAAGGTGGCAGACAATGTGCAGAATCACCGTGCTTTCGGCTTAGGCATTTACGATGTTCTTTTCCACGACATCCGTCTGGAAAATTCCGTGGAGGTACCTTATAACAGAGGCATTGAAATTCACCATCTTGTGAATACCTCGTTTATTCCCGGCCCGAAGAAAGGTTTCGGCCACGTGATAAACGGTATGGTGGAAAGTACCTATCCGCACGGGCAACAGTATGTGGCGCGTATAAATCATTTCTCCGGCTCGAAAAAGTAAGGCCATGAAACGAGTCTTTTTCGTTGCCCTGACAGCTTTGGCGGTGCTGTCGGCCCTACCGGCGTCGGTGTCGCTTAACGACGGCTGGCTGTTCCGCCATCCGTGTACAAACGAGTGGAAGGCCGTCAACCTGCCCCATACCTGGAATACGGATGCTTACACTGTTAAGAACTACTGCAAGGGCAATGGCCTCTATGTCCGCGATTTTGCGCCTGCAGATTCGTCCCGTAAATACTATCTGCGCCTCGAAGGCGCATCCAAAAGTGCCGCTGTAACGGTAAACGGCAAACCGGCCGGCTGCCACAAGGGCGGCTACACGCAGGCGGTGTTCAATATCACTCCTTATCTCTCGTTCTCTGCGCCGAACAGGATAGAGATTGAGGTTGACAACAGCAGCGACGATATTCCGCCCGTGTCCGGCGATTTCACATTTTTCGGCGGTCTGTACCGCAATGTGTGGGTGGAGGATTACGCGCCGCTCCATTTTGGTGTCGATGGCGGTATAAGGGTTACGCCCTCGCTTGCCGCCAAAGCATCGGTGGATGTTGATTTATCGCTTGTGAATGAGGATGCGAAAGCACGTGGAGCAAAAGTTACGGTTCGTCTTATTGCCCCCGACGGCACTACTGTGCAGACGCTTGAAAAGAAAGTGCGTCCGAGCGGAGGAGAGCAGAATGTCAGTTTTCATTTCGACAGAGTCGGTGAACCGGTTCTCTGGAGTACCGATGCGCCTAACCTGTATATTGTGGAGGCAATTATTGTCGACAACAAAGGGCACGAAACAGACCGCCGCACTGTACACACGGCATTCCGTACGGTCAGTTTTGATTCCGACGGACGTTTCCTGCTCAATGGCAAGCCATTGAAACTCAGAGGTGTGTGCCGCCATCAGGATATGAAACCCATAGGGGTGGCCCTGAGCGACGAGATGCACCGTCGCGACATGCGGATTATAAAAGACATGGGCGCTAACTTCGTGCGTCTGGCGCATTATCCGCAGAACGCCGCTGTTCTCGATGCCGCGGACCGTCTCGGACTGCTTGTCTGGGAAGAGATTCCAATTATCGACTATGTGCCGGACAATCATGATTATGCCGCCTGCGCCGAGGAAAACCTTAAGGAAATGATTGCCGGGCATTACAATCATCCGAGTGTTATCACCTGGGGGTATATGAACGAGATTCTTCTGCGGGCGCGCCGTGAGGGCTGGAACTACGATGAGACACTTGGTCGTACTCTTCGCCTGGCTGCTTGTCTGGACAGTGTATGCCATGCTGTCGACCCCACGCGCCCGACGGCTATGGCTTTTCACGGGAGCACCGAGTACCGCACTTGCGGTCTGGCTGATATTCCAGGAATTAATGGCTGGAACCTCTATCAGGGCTGGTATGGCGGACATCTCTCCGATTTCGAGCGTTTTCTCAGTGAGGAGCACCGCCATTCGCCAGGCAAGCCTATGATTGTCAGCGAGTACGGTGCCGGTTCCGACCGGCGCATACATTCCGCCAATCCGCAGCCTTTCGATTTCAGCATAGAGTATCAGCAGGATTATATCGAGCACTATCTGCCGGTGATAGAGGACAGCACGTTCGTTACCGGAGCCACATACTGGAATCTGATAGATTTCGGATCGGCTTTGCGCGAGGAATCGATGCCGCGAATCAACAACAAGGGTCTGTTATATGCCGACCGCACGCCAAAAGACGTGTATCACTATTTCAAAGCAGCCTGGCGTGACGATATAGAATATGTATATATCGCCTCCCGCGATTATCCGGAGAGGGTAGTGGTGTCCGATTCCGCGACAGTCTGTGTTCCGATAAAGGTTTATACCAACGTGCCTGAAGTTTCTCTGAGTGTGAACGGCGGCGCGCCAGTGGTGTGCAAAGTGGAAAACAATACAGCCATGTTCAACATGCAGCTGCATGCCGGATGCAATACGCTCGTTGCTACGGGCGGTGAGGCCAGCGATTGTTACACCATAGATATCGCCACGGTTCCCGAGCATATCAGTGCGGCAAATGCGGATGATCTCGACATTGCTGTGAACGCGGGCAGCGGATGCAGCTATATCTCGCCTCTGAGCGGCACCACATGGGTGGCCGATCGTCTGTATCTGCCCGGTTCCTGGGGACGCATCGGCGGGAATACGCGTAACCTTACCGCCGAGATATCAGGTACGGACGATGGTCCGTTGTTCCAGTCTGTGGCAGAGAATATCGAAGGCTATCGCTTCGATGTTCCAGATGGCGACTACGAGATTGAACTTGGTTTTGCAGACACCGCCGGAAAAGAATCGGATGTAGCCTATCTGCTTGGCAGAAGCGACGGAACCGCCTCGTCGACCAATGTTTTCGATATCTTTGTCAACGGCACGAAGATAGAAAGTGCTTTTGCCCCCGCAGCGTTCTCGCCGCGTTTCGCTATTATAAGAAAATACAATGTTAAGGCAAAAGACGGTGCCGTGGTTGTGGAATTTACTCCCGTGAAAGGCAAAACATTGCTGAACTCGATAAAAATTAGAAAGATATGAAATATTTTCTTTTGTGTGTGGCCATGTTCTGTGCGGCTCTTGTCGCGCCCGCGCAAGTGCTTGATATCAGGCATCTCGAAACTGTACGCGCACAGATAGACCGTCCGTTCTATGCCCGCGCATATTCGGCGCTGAAGGCACAGGCCGATACGCTACTGAAAGTGAAGCCGCTGTCGGTGATGGACAAAGAAGCGTTGCCCCCGAGCGGCAACCGGCACGACTACATGAGCCAGGCGCGTTATTTCTGGCCCGACCCGTCGAAGCCCGATGGCAAACCTTACATTAACCGCGACGGTATTTCAAACCCTGAAATATATAAGCTCGACCGATATCCTCTCGGGCATACTGCCGACCGTGTGCGCACTCTCGCCCTTGTCTATTTTTTCTCCGGCGACGAGCGCTATGCCGGCAAGGCAACCGAGTTGTTGCGGGTGTGGTTCATCAATAAGGCCACGAGGATGAATCCCAATCTTGAATATGCCCAGAGTGTGCCGGGCGTGAATGGTGGCAAAGGGCGGTGCTACGGTGTGCTGGATGCATATTCGCTTGTAGGAATGCTTGACGGTGTCCGTCTGCTCGAACAGTCGCGTTCGTTCACTGCAAAGGATTCAAAAGCACTTAAAAAATGGTTCGGTGAACTGTGCGCGTGGATTATGGACTCTGAGCAGGGGCGTGAGGAAGCCCGTCAGGCAAACAACCATTCTACGGCCTGCGACGCACAGGTGATTGCGTTTGCCCTCTATAGCGGCAACCGCGACCTTGCTGCGAAAGTATCCTCTGAAGTCGCAGAAAAGAGAATATTTACCCAGATAGAACCCGATGGAAAGCAGCCGCACGAATTGTGGCGCACGCTGGCCTACGGGTATTCGCAGTATAATCTCACTCACTTGCTCGATATCATGCAGATGGCGGCCAACAGCGGCCTCGATATGGGGCAGACAGTCTCCGCCGATGGCCGGAGTGTGGAGAAAGCGCTTGAATATCTCTCCGGATTTATCGGAAAGGATGCGCCCGCATGGGAGTACAAACAGATTTCTGATTTCGAGGGTAAAAAACAGGAAGTGCTCAAGGATTTATACCGTGCGTGGCTTCTCAATCCGGAAAGAAAGGACTTTGCCGATAAGTATTTCGACGAGCGCGTATTGGATGGCGACGATTTATTCAATCTCCTGTATGTGCGTGCTCGGCCAGTGGACGATGCGATGGTGTCTGTTGCACCGCAGATCGAATTCGCCATCCGTTGTATTCATGACGAAGGTCGCAAGGAGGAGAACGCGAAGCACTTCAACTTCGCGCCCTGGACGCTCTACAAGGACGGAAGTCTGCATCTTGTGGACGCCTATAATTGGTGCTCCGGTTTCTTTGCTGGCTCGCTATGGCAGATGTACGACTATACCAACGACCCGCAGTGGCGCCGTCGCGCCGTAAGTGAGACCTGGCCCATCGAGAGAGCGAAATGGCATAAAGGCACTCACGACCTCGGTTTCATGATCAACGATAGCTTCGGCAAGGCATACGACCTCACAGGCGAAGATTCCTACAAGGATGTGGTAATTACCGCCGCACAGACTCTGATAACGCGCTACAGCCCTGTCGTCAAGTCTATCCGTTCGTGGGACCACAACGCCGAAGTGTGGAAATTCCCTGTGATTATCGACAATATGATGAACCTCGAGATGCTTTTCAGGGCAACCCGGCTAACAGGAGACTCTATCTATTATAAAGTTGCCGTGAATCATGCCAACACAACCCTCGCAAATCATTTCCGTTCCGACAATTCTTCTTTCCATGTGGTGGACTATGATCCAACAACCGGGGAAGTGAGGATGAAATGTACTGCCCAGGGCTATTCCGACAGCTCAATATGGAGCCGCGGCCAGGCATGGGGCCTTTACGGATTCGCGCAATGTTTCCAGTATACCGGCGACCGCCGCTATCTCGACCAAAGTCTGGCCATAGCCGACTACATTCTGTCGTTGCCCAATATGCCCGCCGACCTTGTGCCGTACTGGGACATGGCCGACCCGAGAGTTGATAAACTGACAGCTTCCGACCCCATATCCGACTGTCCTCGCGATGCTTCGGCCGCAGCCATCACGGCATCCGGACTTTATATGCTTGCCGAATATGCCGATGCGCACCGTGCCGACGAGTACCGCCGTTATGCCGATACTATCCTCGAAAGTCTTACGAGGATCTACAGAATACCTGCAGGCGAGAAGTTCGGCTTTCTGCTTGACCACGGTACAGGCCATCATCCGGCAGGCAACGAAATAGACGTACCACTGAATTACGCCGATTACTACTACATCGAAGCCCTTCTCCGTCAAGCCAGACACAGATAATCAACTGAGAATTTAGACAGCCCCGTCAAACCAAATTTGGCGGGGCTGCGCTATGTCTCTCGGAAACAGTCCATTTTATATTTCAAGGGTGAAAAACGATTGAGGTTTTGAAATGCGGAAAAATTTGGCTAATTTTGCAGTTTAATAAGGACAATATCGATATGGGATTTTTTGATTTTTTCAGCCGCGAAAAAAAACAGGATCTTGACCGTGGTCTCCAAAAGACCAAAGAGGGCGTTTTCAGTAAGTTACGCCGTGCTTTTACGGGACGCCGTACCGTCGACGATGATTTTCTTGACGAACTCGAGGAAATTTTCATCACCAGCGATGTGGGTGCGGAAACCACGCTGAAGATTCTCGACCGTCTGCAGGCCCGTGTGGCACGCGACAAGTATGTCGGCGTGGACGAGCTTAACGAACTGCTGTGTCAGGAAATCAGCGACCTGCTTGCCGAGAACGACAACGGCACCGCCGGCGACCCCTTTATGCCGCCAGCCGGTGTGAAACCGTATGTGATTATGGTAGTGGGTGTTAACGGCGTGGGTAAAACTACAACGATAGGCAAGCTTGCCAATCTCTACAAGGCCGCAGGCAACAAGGTTGTCCTTGGCGCTGCCGACACATACCGTGCTGCCGCCATCGAGCAGCTTGAGGAGTGGGCGCGCCGCGCAGATGTACCCATCGTGAAGCAGCAGCTGGGTTCGGACCCCGCCGCCGTTGCTTTCGATACCGTAACATCCGCCAAAGCACAGGGTGCCGACGTAGTCATTATCGACACAGCCGGCCGTCTGCACAACAAGCCAAAGCTGATGGATGAACTCTCCAAAATCAAGCGCAGCATCGACAAGGTTGTGCCGGGCGCTCCGCAGGAGGTACTTCTTGTACTCGACGGCTCCACAGGCCAGAACGCGTTCGAGCAGGCTCGCCAGTTCTCCGCTGCCACACAGGTTACCGACCTTGCTATCACCAAGCTGGACGGCACGGCGCGTGGCGGTGTGGTTATCGGCATAAGCGACCAGTTCAGAATTCCCGTAAAATATATCGGCATAGGCGAAGGCATCAATGACCTTCAGATGTTCAACAAGCGTGCCTTCGTGGAATCGCTTTTCGGACATAAATAAGGTCGGCGGTACCGGACTTTAGCAAAACATGACAAAAAGGACAATTTCTATAGTCAGCCTTGGCTGTTCCAAAAATCTTGTAGACAGCGAGCGTCTTGCGCGCCGCTTTGCCGATGCTGGCTTCGATGTGCGTTTCGACGATGAGAAACCGCCGCGTGGCTCTGTTATGGTTGTCAACACCTGCGGTTTTATCGGTGATGCAAAGGAGGAATCCGTCAATACCTTGCTCGAGGCCATACAGGCCAAGAAACAAGGACGATTGAGCGCCGTGTACGCGATGGGATGCCTGAGCGAGCGCTACCGTAACGATTTACCCGGTCTTATGCCGGAACTCGACGGCATATTCGGCAAATTCGACTGGGGCGGAATCATAGACACCGTGGCAAAGACCGAATCCGAGACGAAGCCCTGGGAGCGCAAACTGTCCACAGGGCCATATAACGCATATATAAAGATATCGGAGGGCTGCAATCGTTTCTGCGCCTACTGTGCCATACCCCTTATCACGGGACGGCATCACTCGCGTCCCGCCGCCGAGATTTTAGAGGAAGTGCGTTCGCTTGTCGCACGCGGCACGCGTGAGTTCAATATTATAGCGCAGGATCTGTCCTCATATGGTCGCGACCTTGCCGACGCTCCCGCCGAGCCGCTTGCCGACCTTATCGACGATATGGCCGGTATCGAGGGCGTGGAAATGATACGTCTGCACTATGCATATCCGTCCGATTTTCCATACGGCATCTTGCCCGTGATGGCACGCCACGCCAATGTATGCAAGTACCTCGATCTGGCGTTGCAGCACATCGACGACGGCGTTCTCACCGCAATGCGCCGCCATATAACAGCTGCGGAGACGCGCGAGCTGCTTGCCCGCATACGCCGTGAGGTGCCCGGAATCCATATACGCACAACCATGATGGTTGGTTTCCCGGGCGAGACCGAAGAGGCTTTTGACAGGCTGCTGGATTTTGTGCGCGAGCAGCGTTTCGAGCGTCTCGGCGCTTTTGCCTACTGCGAGGAGGAGGGTACTTTCGCCGCAGAGCATCTTCCCGACGAAATAAGCGACGATGTGAAGCAGGAACGTCTTAGCCGCCTGATGGAGGTGCAGGAAAATATTGCCGTAGAAACGGCCGAAAGCAAGATCGGACAGACACTGCGTGTTATAATGGATTCGTTCGACGAGGAAACAGGCACGTACGAAGGACGTACAGAATACGATTCGCCGGAGGTAGACCCTTGTGTGTATGTTTCATCAGATAGGCCTCTCGAAATAGGAAAAATATACAATGTTGAAATTACAGGCTCTGAGTTCTTTGACCTTGAAGGACGTGCCCTCTGACACTCCTTTTGTGGCATACCGTCTGCCCGGGCAAGTTGATTTCAATGTGTGTCTGCAACCACGGTTCGACGGTACACGCCTGTGTTGCCCCGAAATAGAGATATGCACATGGCTTGCGCAGCCGTTCGCCTCGATGCCTGTTGCCAAGACGTCTACGCCGCGTAGCAAATACGGGGCTGCAATAAATGGAATTGTGTCCGGTTTGCGCGAACGTGGAGGCAAGACTGTGATTTGCCGGCAGATATGCGGATGTTTCGATCGTTTTGCGCCTCTCGCTATGGCCGAAGAGTATTTTGCCGCTTTCCCCGGTATGTTCTGCTTCCTTTTCTATCATCCTTCCACAGGCTACTGGATGGGTGCAAGCCCCGAACTGCTTTTAGAAGTGGACAGCAATGGCACAGGACACACCCGCGCACTTGCCGGAACACGTAAAGCCGGAGAGGCTGGGCAGTGGAGTGATAAAAACATAGAAGAACACCGAATTGTGGTGGATGATATATGCTCGCGCGTCGCAGCCGCCGGCGCCGGTTATAAGGCTATTGCTGGCGAGACGGGTGATATGTGTTATGGTCATATAGAGCATCTGGCCACTCTGGTGGATATCTGTAGCCCAGAAGGCGTGGATATGCGCCGTATCGTGGATGCCATACATCCTACGGCTGCAGTGGGCGGTTATCCGCTTCACCGTGCTTTGCCCGAAATCGCGGCTGCCGAGGATGCACCTCGATACTTCTACGGCGGAACAATGATAACGAATACTCTGGCGTATGTTGTGTTGCGTTGCGTGCATTTCGATGCCGAACGCTGGTGTGTATATACCGGTAGTGGTATAACGGCTTCGTCCGATGCCGCCGACGAGTGGAACGAGACTGAGGCAAAGGCCGCGCCGCTGATAGATATTCTTGGAAAATACTGAACTCTCTCCAAAACTGTTTTATAGATGAATGATTCATCGCGACATGTATTTCTGCTTGCCTTTATCTCGATAGGTCTGCTTGTGCTGCTATCGCTGGTACCGTGGAGCGGCCTTACAGGTAATCTTCTGAAAGATTTCGATCTTTTCGGCGACCTCCGCCCTGAACCGATTGCGAGTGTTGATGCTCCCGAGATACCTGTACTGCCGGAAGAAACAGGAGGCGGCGACAATACTATCGTGCCTGTGGCTGCTGACAGTCTTGCGGCCGACAGTGTGGTGCAAGTGCATGTGGTACCCGACGCGCCCCCCATGCGCGACGGCGTTGTGCTTATCGAGAATTATACCGGCAGTAGTGTCGCTCTTGAACGCTTTCGCGCGGCACTTGCCGGAGGAAAGGCCCGTGTGGCCGTGTTAGGCGATTCATATATAGAAGGCGATATTTTCTGCCAGAATCTGCGCGACAGGCTACAGCAGCGTTATGGCGGTTCCGGGGTCGGTTTCATGGCCATGCACAGTGATTTCCCCGGTTTCAGACACACCGTACGCCAAAGCGATAAAGGATGGACTATGCGCGATGTCCGTACCTTTGGGAAAGACGATAAAATGCGAACGCTCTCCAGCGACTATGCACGTTCGGTTGGCGGAGCGAGCACCACTTTCAAGGGATGCGGCGCCTTTCCGGATACACACAAATGGGATAATACCCGTTTTCTATTTATAGCGCCCGATTCGGGCACGGTAAGCATAACGCTTTCCGACGGTACCCCCCGCAGTTTTGACGTGCAGCCTTCCGAGGATGTGCAGATGCTTGAGGTGGCCGCTGAAACCGATAAAGCCGAAGTTGCTACCGATATCCCGGGCCTTGTGGCTTTGGGAACATATCTGGACGGAGCTTCGGGCGTTGCACTGGATTGTATGTCGGTCCGAGGCAACTCGGGTATGGGCCTCCGCTTTCTCAACAACGGCCTGTGCGGCCAAATGGCCCGTTTCGTGGACTACGACCTTATTATCCTGGAATTCGGTATGAATGCAATCAGTCCGGACCAGACCAACTACAGCGCCTATGCCATGCAGATGAAAAAATCCATAGACCGTATACGTCAGAGCTATAGGAACGCCGACATTCTTGTGATGGGCGTTGGCGACCGTGGCGCAAAGAAAGGTGCTGCGGTGGAGTCGCTCGAAGCTGCGGCGGCTATGCTTCAGGCACAGCGGCGTCTGGCCGTGAATGCAGGCACGTTGTTCTGGGATACACGTGCGGCTATGGGCGGCGACGGCGCGATTGCTGACTGGCGCAAACGCAAACTTGTTAACGCAGATTATATTCACCTTAACCATGCCGGCGGCGCTGAGCTTGCCGCACTTTTAGACAAAGCCTTACAAATTGCCATTAATGAATAAATTCCTTCTCTCCCTGTCTCTCCTTCTGCCTCTTAGCGTGTATGCACAGGACTTTGACAGCACACAGGCCGCCGAGCGTCTGAATCCGGTGCTGGAAGTATCCGAGGTTACCGAGGTTAATTATGCCGATTATCCGTCGCTGAAACTCGCCAACAATAAAGTGCGGCTCAACGGCGACGACTGGACCGCTCTCGGCTCCAAATACCGTGCAGCGCTCGCCGGCGACTCACTGTTTACTGTCGTGTACATCGGCAACAGCCATGTACAGGCCGATTTCAATGGCTCTATGTTGCGCAATCGACTGGCTCAGGGCCATCTTGCGGGTCGCGGCATAATAATTCCGTTCCGTCTTGCCGGAACAAACGAGCCGGCCGACTATACCTTCCGTACAGCAAATTCGTACGAGAGCGACCGCATTATGCGGCAGACGCGCGTGTTGGATTTGCCGTTCACCGGAATAGGCGTGCGCCCCGGTATGAGTGAATTCACTTTCGATATTACTTGCAAAACGCCTTTCGACCGTCTGCGTTTCCACACGACCGATGGCTTCTATGATATTACGGAGATAAGCACAGGAGGACACAAAACACAATTCCACAATTGTCCTGACCCTGACGCAATGCTGAGCATACGCTTGCCAGAACCCACTACCGATGTTGCCATAACAATGCAGGGCGATATGCGGGCAACTTTCGGTGGAATAGAGCTTTTGAGCGACAGCGTGGGCGTTCTCACACATTCCATAGGTAACAACGGTACATCGTTTTGCGATTATAATACACTGCCGGGTTTCGGGGAGGGCATAGCTTCGCTGCATCCCGACCTTGTGATTATTGCCCTCGGCACAAACGAAGCGTTCGGTCGTCTGACTATGGATTCCCTGCGCTCTGATATGACCGGTCTTTTAACCACGATAGAACGATGCAGCCCCAGTACAAAAGTGCTTCTTGTGGGGCCGACGGAGTGTTATAAGAAAATACGGAAGTACCGCAAGGGGCGTCGCCGGCGCACAGTGCAGGTTGTGAACACCAAGACCACACAGGTGGCACGAACCATGCGTACGTATGCCGAAGAAAAAGGAATTCCCTATTACAACCATTATGCTGTTGCCGGTAGTGCCGCATCGCAGCGGTCGGCGCACTTGCTCAGTGCCGACGGCGTACACTTTACAGCGACAGCCTATCGCCTGTGGGGTAGCCTCTTAGGCGATGCTATATTAGAAAAATTGGAACAATGAACATAAGTTTTTGGATATCGCGGCGCCTGCGTCTGCGCGGTAATGACGGAAGCTCCGGTGCCGGAGTGGCCATCGCCGTGGCCGGAGTAGCGCTGGCACTGATGATTATGGAGCTGACCGTAGGCATTGTGCTTGGTTTCAAGCATGGTATACGCGAGCGCCTCATGGGTTTTGATGCACAGATTACCGTGGCGGCGCCGGCGAGTTCCTATTCCACAACTCTGGAGCTTACTCCGGCACTCGATTCTATTGTGCGCGCCGAGTTTCCCGACGCCGATATCCGTCTTTCGCTGCGGCAGCCGTCGCTGTTGAAAAGCGATACAGATTTTCATGGACTTGTCCTTCTGGGACAGGCTCCTGAAGGTAATTTCAGCTTCGAGAAAGGCAATATCACCGCCGGTGTCTGGCCCGATTTCGGCGCAGACAGCTGTGTGAACTGTATTGTTCTGTCCGAGCAGGTTGCGCAGATGCTCGGTGTGGGCGTTGGCGACAGAATAACCAGCTCGTTCTTTGTTGACGGCGGTGTGAAGGTGCGACGTCACACTGTGGCAGGTCTGTACAGGTCCAATTTCGGCGAGTATGACTATAACATCGCGTACGCATCGCTTGCTGGCTTGCAGAAAGTTGCCGGTCTGGACAGTATAGGCGGCAACCGCCTGGACATAAGAGGCGTTGGTCTTGAAAATCTG
Source organism: uncultured Porphyromonadaceae bacterium (assembly GCA_937921035.1). Lineage (GTDB taxonomy): Bacteria > Bacteroidota > Bacteroidia > Bacteroidales > Muribaculaceae > CAG-873. The sequence continues at coordinate 94,112 of CALEUL010000060.1, read as the reverse complement.
TTCGATGAATCGTCCGATTTGCAGAAATCCCTTGTAGATGCCGTCGCCGATGGAAAAATAGAGGATTTGTATACCGTGGACAATATCATGCGCAGCGGCGCCCTCTATTTTAACTGGCTTGACCTGTTGGATACCAATGTGATAGTGATTTTCGCGCTTATGCTTGCCGTTGCCGGACTTACACTTGTATCCAGTCTCTTTATCCTTATTCTCGAGCGAGTGCGCATGATTGGCGTCCTGCGCGCCCTCGGGGCATCGAAACCGGTTGTGCGGCATATATTTGTAGATATGGCCATGCGTCTTGTCGGGCTTGGGCTGCTTGTCGGCAATGTACTCGGCATAGGTCTGCTGCTCGCGCAGAAATATACCGGCGCCATAGCGTTGGACCCGCAGATGTACTACCTCGACACCGTTCCGGTGGAGATGAATATCCCAGCCATGATTTTGCTCAACGTAGGTGTGGCTGTGGCGGCATGGCTCATTTTGGTGCTCCCGGCACGTGTGGCCTCATCCATCGACCCTGCCACAGCAATTTCTTATCAATGACCGCACTTTTCGTCTACTGAATTGTTAAACTTTATAACAGGAGTTTTCCGGCTACGATTTAATTCATTATATTTGCGAAAAAATTAAAGTTAAAAACATTAATGACCTCAGACAAGGAACTCGAACAACTCATCATAGAGGGTATCCAGGAACGTAAAGGACGTTCGATCACCATAGTAGATTTCAGTCATATCGATACAGCGGCCACAGGCGCCTTTATTATTGCCGAAGGTAATTCCACGACGCACACAGCCTCTATTGCCGAGTGCGTAGAGGAATATGTGCGTAACAACGGTGGAATCAAGCCCTACGATATTGATGGCGAAGAAGGCTCGGACTGGGTGATTATGGATTACGGCAGCGTGTGGGTGCACATATTCATGCCCGACACACGGCGCCGCTACAACCTTGAGGAACTGTGGAGCGACGCCCGCATATCCGAGGTTGCCGACTTATGCTGAAACAATATAGAAACCAATTAATCAAGGAAATATAATGCCTTTGCCTCCAAATAACAACTTCATGCCCGGCAAGAAACCCCAGTCGCCTAAAAAAGGTATCGGTTTCAGTCTGTGGTGGATGTACCTTGTGGTAATCCTCTTTCTTGTGGGTGTGTTCTATTTCGACAATAACACGGCCACCAAAGAGGTGAGCTACAGCAACTTCGAACAGTATGTGGAAGCCGACAACGGTATAACCAAGATTGTTGTGTACACCGACAAGAAGCGTGTGCGCGGCGATCTTACGGACTCGCTGGCGCAGGTGCTTTTCAAACATGCCTTCAAACCCGGAGAAGGGATAAAAGCCTGCGTGGAGGCCACAATTCCCTCAGCCGACAAACTTTCCGAGAAAATAGACCAGTGGCGTGCCGACGGCTCGTTTACCGGTGATGTGGAATATGAGCAGAGTAGTCCTCTGAGCGGTATTTTCTGGTCTATCTTCCCCTTTGTACTCTTTATCGGCGTATGGTTCTACCTTATGCGCCGCATGGCCGGCGGCAACGGTGGCGCAGGCGGCGGCGGAGGAATATTCAGCGTAGGCAAATCCAAAGCCATGCTGTTCGACAAGGACAATGCCGACAAGGTAACGTTCCGCGACGTTGCCGGTCTGAGCGAGGCCAAGACCGAAATCGAGGAGATTGTGGAATTCCTCAAGAATCCGCAGCGCTATACCAACCTCGGCGGTAAAATTCCCAAGGGCGCACTTCTTGTAGGCCCTCCTGGTACCGGCAAGACCTTGCTTGCAAAGGCTGTGGCCGGCGAGGCAGATGTGCCTTTCTTCTCAATGTCAGGTTCCGACTTCGTGGAGATGTTCGTAGGTGTGGGTGCCTCGCGTGTACGCGACTTATTCCGCCAGGCCAAGGAAAAAGCGCCATGCATAGTGTTTATCGACGAAATCGACGCCGTTGGCCGTGCCCGTGGCCGCAACGCAAGCATGGGTGCGAACGACGAACGTGAGAATACTTTGAATCAGCTTCTTACCGAGATGGATGGCTTCGGTACAAACAGCGGCGTTATCATTCTTGCCGCTACAAACCGTGCAGATATCCTTGACAAGGCCCTTATGCGTGCCGGCCGTTTCGACCGTCAGATTTATGTAGATCTCCCGGATCTTCCCGACCGCGTTGAGATTTTCAAGGTGCATCTGCGTAAAATCAAGACCGCTCCCGATCTTGATATAGAGATGCTTGCCCGCCAGACCCCAGGGTTTTCGGGCGCCGACATCGCCAATGTGTGCAACGAGGCAGCTCTTATCGCCGCGCGCCACAACAAGACCAATGTGGGCAAGGACGATTTCAACGCCGCCGTCGACCGTATTATCGGCGGTCTGGAAAAACGCAACAAGATACTCACCGACGATGAGAAAAAGAGCATTGCCGTGCATGAGGCAGGCCACGCCACGGTATCGTGGCATCTGCGCTACGGCAACCCGCTTGTGAAAGTTACCATCGTTCCGCGCGGCAAAGCCCTCGGCGCAGCCTGGTATCTGCCCGAAGAACGTCAGATAGTGCCGTCGCAGGTGCTTCTGGATGACATATGTTCGCTGCTTGGCGGCCGTGCCGCCGAGGAACTGTTTATGGGCCACATATCCACCGGCGCCGCAAATGACCTTGAGCGTGTTACCAAGCAGGCCTACGCTATGGTGGCGTACTATGGCATGAGCGACAAGATGCCAAATATAAGTTACTACGACTCTACCGGCCAGAACAGCATGTTCACAAACCCCTACAGCGATGAACGCGCCAAGATAATCGACCAGGAAGTATCGCGCATCGTCAGCGAGCAGTACGAGCGCGCAAAAGCGATACTGCGACAGTATGCCGATGGCCACGCCGAACTTGCCAAGACGCTTATCTCCCGCGAGGTGATATATACGGAGGATGTACAGCGCATCTTCGGGCCGCGCCCGTGGACATCGCGAACCGACGAGTTGTTCGGAGAGAAAGAAATGTCGAAGCTATCCGGCGGTACTGTGCCTCCGCCGATAGATTCTGACGGCATCACCGATGTTACCGCTACAGAAGTGAGCGGCGAAAAAACGCCGGACGTCGGTTCTGACGATACTCCCGTGGACAATGCTCCTGCGAACGACGAACCAAAACAATCCTAAGAACAATATACTGAATCGCAACATCTGTTTAAGGATAAGTGTTGAAAACATATCCGATATAAAAACGACAGCGATGAGATCTTATGCATTCCTTATAGTAGCGGCTGCCTTTTTCGGGGCGGCCACTGTTTCTTGCAACAGCAATAAGAGTGAAGAAGAACGCGAAATAAGCTTCACTGTGGTGCATCATGCCCAAAACTACCGTCTTGACGGCTCTGCAGCGTCATATCAACTTGATTCCGACCTTGTGTATCTGTGCGAGTCGCGCCTGCTTATGCCCTCGGAACTTTGCGGCCATAATCCCGACACTCTCCGCAGCGCTATCCTCAAGGTAGGCTTCGATACTGTTGGCGAGTTTCATGGCCGCATTTTAGAGGAATCCATGCTGCATGCCGCCGCCGAACTCGGTTTTGCGCCTGTTGCTATCGACGATACCATAGTCGGCAACAACGACGGATGTTTTATTGTGGACGGCGATGTGCGGGACATGACAAACCGCACACTCGCCTATGCCGTTACACGCTCCACATATCAGCCGTACGCTGCGCACGGCATGTATACAACCACCTATCTCAACTACGACCTCGAGCAGGGACGGCTGTTCTCGCTCGGCGACATCGTAACGCCCGACGGCATGAAGCAGCTGCCTGCTATGCTTGCGCGTACAGCCCGTACCATGCGCGGAATGATAGGAGCCACTCAGCTTGAGGCACTCCCCGCCGACAGTAATTTCTATGTGGACCTGCGCGGCAACATAGTGTTTGTGTACCAACCCTACGAGATTGCCAGCTACGCTCAGGGAATTATCGAAATTCCTCTGCAACCCTACCGCATAACGGATATGCTCACCCCCTACGGACTCTCCATTCTCCTTGGCACGGATAACGAGTGAGTGGAACAGATGCTATATGTGTAGGGTGGAGAGGAACTGTTCCTTCCGCTCTCTATTGAACAGTACTCCATTTTACATCCCTCTCCGCACTCCGCTCTCCACACTCCACTAAAACAGCCTTCTTCACTAAAAACCTTGTTATGTTAATTTGCTCAATTCGCGCGAAATCATTACCTTTGCAAGCGAAAAAGCAGAGCCTGTAGGCTCTGAACCGATACTGCATCAACCCAATATTTAAAGTATATATGGTAAACTACAAAGATCTTGGTCTTGTAAACACTCGCGAGATGTTTGCCAAGGCTATCAAAGGCGGTTACGCTATCCCCGCTTTCAACTTCAACAATATGGAGCAGCTCCAGGCCATTATCAAGGCAGCTGCAACAGAAAAATCTCCTGTAATCCTTCAGGTTTCCAAGGGTGCCCGTAACTATGCCAACGCAACCCTCCTGCGCTACATGGCTCAGGGTGCTGTTGAATATGCAAAGGAACTCGGCTGGGAACATCCTCAGATTGTTCTTCACCTGGACCACGGCGACAGCTTCGAACTTTGCAAAGACTGCGTTGACATGGGCTTCTCCAGCGTTATGATCGACGGCAGCCACCTGCCCTACGAAGAAAACGTTGCTCTTACAAAGAAAGTAGTTGAATACGCTCATCAGCACGACGTTACCGTAGAAGGCGAACTCGGCGTGCTCGCCGGCGTAGAGGATGAGGTTTCCTCCGACCACCACACCTACACCGATCCCGAGGAAGTTATCGACTTCGCTACCCGCACAGGCTGCGACTCGCTCGCTATCTCCATCGGTACCTCGCACGGTGCATACAAGTTCACTCCCGCACAGTGCACCCGTAACGAAGAAGGCAAGCTCGTTCCCCCGCCACTGGCATTCGACGTTCTCGACGCCGTTATGGCCAAGCTCCCCGGCTTCCCCATTGTTCTCCACGGCTCGTCCTCCGTTCCCCAGGAAGAAGTTGACACCATCAACATGTTCGGCGGCAAGCTCCCCGACGCTATCGGTATTCCCGAAGAACAGCTTCGTAAGGCAGCCAAGAGCGCCGTTTGCAAAATCAATATCGACTCCGACAGCCGTCTGGCCATGACCGCCGCCGTACGCCGCGTGTTCTCCGAGAAACCCGGTGAATTCGACCCCCGCAAATACCTCGGCCCAGCCCGCGACAACATGGAGAAACTGTACCGCCACAAAATTGTGAACGTACTCGGCTCCAACGGTAAGGCTGAATAATTATCCGACAATCCGCAATACAGAGAGGCTGTGCACCGCACGGCCTCTTTTTTTGCCGCGCGGTGTTTTTAACTTGCAGAGGTTGGAAAATTTGCGTACCTTTGTCCCAATAATATCAAATGACAAAACACTACAAAACATGGAAATAAAAGGCACCATTATCCAAGCGCTTCCCGAGCAGTCGGGCATATCAAAGGCTGGCAATGCGTGGAAAAAACGCGAATATGTAATAGAGAACACCGAGGGTCAGTTCCCCCGCAAAGTATGCTTTACCTGCTTCGGTGACAATGCCGACCGCATCCAGCTTACTCCGGGCCAGCGCGTAACGGTGCATTTCGATCTTGAATCGCGCGAATACAATGGTCGCTGGTACACCGAGGTGCGCGCATGGCGTGCCGATATCGAGGATGCCGCAGCTCCCGCAGCTGCCGCACCCGCCGCAGCACCCGCTGCCGCCGCAGCCCCCGCTCCCGATTTCAGCGGCGCTAACGAGGAATTCCCCTTCTAAAGAACAAGTCGACTTCAAACATACTCTTATCAGTATTTTTTGATAATGGCAACAGAACTGAAACAACTCACAAAACGCGCCGACAACTACTCGCAGTGGTATAACGAGCTTGTTGTGAAGGCCGACCTTGCCGAGCAATCGGCTGTGCGCGGCTGTATGGTAATCAAACCCTACGGCTACGCTATCTGGGAAAAGATGCAGCAGACGCTGGACCGCATGTTCAAGGAAACCGGCGTGAAGAATGCATATTTTCCTCTGCTTATCCCCAAGTCGTACCTCTGCCGCGAGGCCGAGCATGTGGAGGGATTCGCAAAGGAGTGTGCAGTGGTTACACACTACCGTCTTAAGAATGACCCTGACGGAAACGGCGTTATTGTAGACCCCGAGGCACGTCTGGAGGAGGAACTTATTATCCGTCCTACTTCCGAGACCATTATATGGGGTACGTATAAAAACTGGATTCATAGCTGGCGAGATCTGCCCGTGCTGTGCAATCAGTGGGCTAACGTTATGCGCTGGGAGATGCGCACACGCATGTTCCTCCGCACTGCCGAATTCCTGTGGCAGGAAGGCCACTGCGCCCATGCCACAGCCGAAGAATCGGAAGCCCGTACCGTGCAGATGATAAAGCTTTACGCCGAATTCGCCGAAAAGTATATGGCTATGCCCGTAACTATGGGCGTAAAGACCGCAAACGAACGTTTTGCCGGCGCGCTGAACACCTATACCATCGAGGCGATGATGCAGGACGGCAAGGCTCTGCAGGCCGGAACAAGCCATAACCTTGGCCAGAATTTTGCCAAGGCTTTCGATGTTACCTTCGCCAACAAGGAGAACAAGCCCGAATATGTATGGGCGAACTCGTGGGGCGTGTCCACACGTCTGATGGGTGCCCTTATTATGACGCACTCCGACGACAACGGCCTTGTGCTGCCTCCGCATCTGGCTCCTATCCAGGTTGTTATTGTGCCTATCTACAAGACTGCCGAGCAGCTTTCCGATATCACCGACAAGGTTATGCCTATTGTGCAGCGTTTCAACGAACTCGGTATATCCGTGAAGTACGACGACGCCGACAACAAGCGTCCCGGTTTCAAGTTCGCCGATTACGAACTCAAGGGTGTGCCAGTGCGTCTGGTACTTGGCCCGCGCGACATCGAGCAAGGCACTGTGGAGGTTATGCGTCGCGATACCCTCGAGAAACATGTGGCACCTCTGGCCGGCATCGCCGACTATGTCAACACTCTGCTCGAGGATATACAGAACAACATCTTCGAGAAGGCAAAAGCCAGACGTACCGAGAAGACTTACGTATGCGACAGCTACGAGGACTTTAAGAAGCGTATCGAGGATGGCGGTTTCTTCCTTTGCCACTGGGACGGCACCACCGAGACCGAGGAGCTTATCAAGGCTGAGACAAAGGCGACTATCCGCTGCATCCCTCTGGACGGCGACGACACCCCGGGTGTATGTATGGTAACCGGCAAACCCTCCAAGCGCCGTGTAATCATCGCCCGTAACTATTGATATAAATCAAATATACTGCCCCGTGCGGTTCCGCGCAGGCGGTCCGGCGGGGCAGATTTTATCCTCTCCTATGGCTAATAAGATTAATGTTGAACTCCAACTGTTCCGACCTGATACAGCCACTCATGTGAGTATTCCCGTAGCGGACGGTGGCATTCAGGCAGGATTCCCTTCGCCGGCGCAGGATTATATTAGCGAATATATCGACCTGAACCGTGAGCTGGTGCCGCATCCTTCGGCAACCTTCTATGGCCGAGTATCGGGCGATTCCATGATAGAGGAGGGTATAGAGCCTGGCGATCTTCTGGTTATAGACCGCTCCATCGAGCCTGCCGACGGCGACCTGGCTGTTTGCTGTCTCGACGGCGAGTTTACACTGAAACGTATCCGACTGGCAACTGGCGCTGTATGGCTCATTCCGTCCAACGAATCTTTCGACCCTATTCTCGTAACTCCGGATAACCGCTTCGAGATATGGGGCGTTGTGCTGCATACCATAAAGAACAATCGCCGTCCGCGCCATCTGCGTAAAAGCTGACGCTGCCACCGATATGACCGGGCTGATAGACTGCAACAATTTTTTTGTCAGCTGCGAGCGCGTTTTCAACCCGCGCCTGCGGGGAGTGCCTGTCGCCGTGCTGAGCAACAACGACGGCTGCATGGTGGCCTTATCCAACGAGGCCAAAGCTCTCGGACTGAGGCGCGGCGATCCTTATTTCAAGGTCAAGGATGTATGCGACAAGTTCAATGTAGCTGTCCTTTCGGGCAATCACAGGCTATATGGCGACATTTCGTCGCGAGTGATGGATACGATAGCCTCTGTAGCCGGCGACGTTAGCGTATATTCCATCGACGAAGCATTTATAGATTTCAGCCTTTTTAATGGAGAGGGTCTCGAGAGCCTCGGTCGCGAGATTGTGCGTCGCGTGCGCCGCAATACGGGTATCCCAGCCTCGCTCGGCATAGCCACCACAAAAACTCTTGCCAAGATTGCGTCGCATTTCGCAAAGAAATATCCGGCCTATCGCGGAGTGTGCTTTATCGACAATGAGACGCGCCGCCGTAAGGCTCTGGAGCTTACTCCGATAGGCGACGTGTGGGGCGTGGGGCGCCGTCTGCTCAAGAGGTTCGGCGCGTACGGCATCACGCAGGCAATACAGTACGCCGATATGGCGCCTGACGATGTCGAAAAAATAGTGAATGTCGCCGGGCAACGCACGTGGCGCGAGCTAAATGGCATTTCCTGTGTGGATATAGAAGACCACGAGGCAAGCCGCAAGCAGATGTGCTGTACGCGTTCTTTCGGCACCAGCATATCCTCCTTCGGACAGTTGTGCGATGTGTTCGCGCTGTTTGCTACAATAGTAACACGGCGTCTGCGCGAACATCATCTGGCAGCTAAGGGTTTGAGTGTGTTTATGCAGACAAATTCGTTCCGCACCGACCAGCCCCAGTATTGCCCTTCGGCCTATGCGCCTCTGATGGAGCCTACATCGGACACCATGCAGATTGCTGCTGCGGCGCATCATGCAGTGCGTGGTATTTTCCGTACTGGCTATGCTTTCAAGCGAGCTGGCATAATAATTACCGAGCTTATTCCGGAGAGTGCCGTGCAGATGTCGCTTTTCGGCGACAGCGACGACCGCGAACGGCGCCGCAGGCTAATGTCGGTGGTAGACGGGATAAACGCATCGTCGCTGAGCCACGACCGCGTGCACATAGCATCGTATATGCCTGTCGATAGTTGCGTGAACTGCGGGCATCGGTCTCCAAACTATTCCACGTGTATAAAAGACATAATAAAGATAAATACTAACTATGGACTACGATAAATTCCGCAAGACAATGAGCGAGCGTACAGGCCGCAGCGAGGCCGATATCGACGCTCTCACCGAGGGACTGTCCGTATCTCTGCGCGAAAGTTGCGCCGACATGGATACGGTGGCTGTGCCCACATTCGGATCCTTTGTGCCCGTAAAGCACGACGAGGAGATTGTTAACGACCTCTCCACGGGCAAGCGTATGCTTCTGCCGCCAGAGATTACCATCGACTTTGTACCATCGGGACGCCTGCGCAACCGCATAGACCCTACAGAGCCGATTCTGTAAAATCCCGCGCAGAAAAAGGGAGGCTGTGGCGTATTGTGCGCCACAGCCTCCCTGCATTGTTGTTCCGATGAATCAGAGTGCTATCTTAATACATTTGCTGTCTACCTTGAGGATATAGATGCCTCGTGGCAGTGCATCGCGCGAAATGGCGTTGCCGGTAACATCCATCACCTTGGTGCCGTTGATGCCATAAACCGCAGCGTGTTCGAAATCGCCGGCAATCATAATTTCAGAAGCGTCTATTATTACCTTTACATTGTCTTCGTCGGAGATAATCTCGGCTACCGAACCGGTGGACGACTCATCAATGCAGATGGAACCGAGTTGCACGTAGCTGTAGTAGTTGGAAGGTATCGGGGAGGCAAGCTGAGTGCCGATACAAGCAGTAGTGCCGGCGATGCTTTCGGGAAGCTCTACTATATATTTCTGGAACAGCATCAGGCCGTCGTCGCTGTACTGGGGTTCTCTAAGGGTGAAGGCATCCAGTTCTGTCATGTCCTCCACTTTAGGTTTTTTGCCGGTGTATACGATAAAGAGTTCGTTTGTAAGCGAGCGTATTTCGTATGTTACGCAGTATTTCTTACCTTCTTCGAAAGCGATAGGAGGCGAGATAATCCAGTCGTCGGCATCTTTGATAGAAGATATGTCAAATGTCGGCGAGATAATATATTCGGCAGTCATCTCATAGTCGCCGAATACGGAGTGTCCGAGATCGGAGCCGAAGAGCCAGGAGAAAGTGTCGGCGTTGTGGTCCGATACAGTCCAGCGGTTTGCGAGTGCCGTGGGATTCTCGAAAGTTTCCTCCAGGGGTAGATCGTCGATGGCGGGGCCGGCAACAACAACAGGGGATACGGCAGTGGATGCGCCATAATCGTTTTTGGAGGTAACTCGGTATGTGTAGTTGAGCAGACGTCGGATATTTTTGTCTACTACAGAAGTTTCTGTAATATCTGTTGCCACAACAACATTGTCGGGCAGACGGGTGATATCGTAGCGTGTATTTTCAGGGATATAAGTGCCGCCGTATGCGCCTTCGGTGGGAGCCTGCCAAGACAGTGTTACGCTGCTGAAATCATCAGAGGACTCGACGGAGAAGCCGGATACAGCTGCAGGACGGTCGAACCCGACATATGCGTAGACAGGGGTCTTTGGGCCGTCGCCTCCGGTAAAACTGTAGCATACAATGTCGTAGCGGTAAGTGCCGGATGCAGGAATGTTGGTATCGGTGAACGATATGCGTTGTCCGGCACTGACGCCCTTCGCGGTGTAGATGCGTACGCCGTCGCGGTAAATGTCATAGCCGTCTACTGTGGTGTCATCCTCGCCGTTGAAGCATTTTACTGGTGTGGTGAACGACAGAGTGCAATCCGAACCGTTCTCGGCAGATTTGCACTCTATGTCGGTGGCAAAACCGGGTGCCGAGAATCCACCGGCGCAATATGGGATATACAGGCCCATGAAACGGCCGTGCGAGCCGATTTCTGCAATCTGGGTGTATTCGTATTTACCGCTTTCCGGTGTATAGTTTTGCTGTGGGCCGATGACTGGCAGCGTAATTTCCACGAGCCATGTAGAGGCGGAACGGTCGTTATTGGGATTTACCATGCAGTTGGCGCCCCAGTAGAGTTTATTACAGGTGAGGTCGAAAGACATCGACTGGTTACCAACCAAATCGCTGTAGGGGAGCTGCATAAGAAGTTCTGCACGGTTGTCGTTCTCCATATCCACCTGATATAGCTTTCCTTCGCCGGAGATTACGAATACACGGCCATGTGCGTCGCATGCAATTGTTCCGGCTGTTACAGGCAGCTTGACTAATCGGGTGAATTTTCCCGTATTGCGGTCGACGTCGTATACGCAGCTTCTGTATTCAGGATCAAATCCGACGGCGAGCAGACGGTCGTTGGCAAGGTCGTAGGTCATATCCTGAGGCTTGAACTGCGATTTTTCAGGATTCCAGTCGCCGATTTCTTCGTAGTGTCCCGTGTATATGTTGTAGGAGAAGAACGGTTTGGGTTCCGGCATGGTTATGGACGAAGAATAAATATACGGAACGCCGTAGAAAACGCCGTCAATTGCAGTGGCGGCATACATGCCCATGTTGTCCGTAAATTCGTAAATCAGCTCGTTTGTACCGGGCGAAGCAAATGTCTGGCGAGTGAAGCCGTACTGCGAGCCGTTGGCGTTGGTGTACGTTTCGTTGCCCAGAAAGAAACCATAAAAGTCGCGGTTGCCGTACTGTACTTCAGCAGCATGGGCTTCGTAGCAGCCGGCAGAGCATAACAGTGCGACAGAAAAAAGTATTTGTTTTACCATGAAAATAATATTATGTAGTTCCTTGGGAAATATATATACAGAGAAATCTTGGTTTTATTTATCTTTAATAATGTAACAATGAAAAGGAGATACTTAACAGACTGTTTGCTAAAATCGAATATTGGCGACAAAAGTACATCCTTTGCTATATATATTCAAATTGATTGTCATTAATTATTGTTAAATACATATTTTTGGCATACGCGGAGTATCAGGCAGGAGTGTCACCGTGGTATTTTTGACATCTATTTTGCAGACGGCAAATTAAAACGCGTCGCTGTTTTGCAGTTTATTCAAAAAAGCACTACCTTTGCGCGTCTGTTCCCTAAACCAGATTCATCTTTGTTAACAAAACATTTATAAAATGATTGTAAAAAAATATTTGGCTTTAGCGTCGTTTCTTTTTGGAATGACGGTAGCTTATGCTGTACCCGCCATGCCGGGTAAACACCTTTTACAACAACCTGACGGCACAATAGTGGAAGCGAACATTGTCGGCGACGAGCATTTCCATTATTACGAGACAGAAGCCGGTGAAATTCTTTTGCATGATGATTACGGTACGTTGCGGCCGTGTGTAATAGGGTCCGACGGAGTGCTTCGGGCCGAGGGAACTATTACAGGCAAGCCATCTACGGAGGCAATACGTAATGCCGTTATGGCTACAATGACCCGCAAGCGCACCGGAGCAGCGCGTGCGGCGGCGAAGCCGGACGAGATAAAGCTTTCGTTTCCTACAACGGGTACGGTTACAGGTCTGATTCTTCTCTGCGATTTTCAGGACGTGAAAATGACAGAGGAAGCTACCGAGGAGCACTACCGTCAGTTATGCAATGAACGCGGCTTTTCCAGCGATGCTGCCCACGGCAGTGTGATAGACTACTTTACCGCGCAATCGCATGGCCTGTTTACGCCACAGTTCGATGTTTTCGGTAAAGTTACTCTGCCTTATGAGCGCGCCCACTACGGTATGACCAACGATGTGAACAATCTTTTCCGCGATGCCGCTCTGGAGGCTGACCGAATGGGTCTCGATTTTTCCAAATACGATGTCAATAACGACGGATATGTGGATTTTCTGTTTGTAGTTTTTGCCGGCCACGGTCAGGCCCAGGGAGGCCCCTACGATAGCGTCTGGCCTGCCATGCAGGACTTGTCGGAATATGTCTTCGATTATTTTGACGGGCTTAACCTCGGCGTTGCAGCATGTTCCTGCGAGCTTAAGGGTGGTTCCGGCGCCAATCTCGACGGTATCAGCACTATCTGCCATGAGTTCGGCCACATCCTCGGTCTTGCAGATATTTACGATACTTCCAGTCAGGGCGGACACGGCATGGGCCACTACGATATTATGGATGTGGGTACGTATAACGATAATCTTCGCACTCCTCCGGGATATACCGCATTCGAGAAATTTTCGCTTGGCTGGATGAAGCCGACCGTACTTGAACAGTCGGCTTCCGATATTGAGCTGATGCCCTTCGACGAGAGCAACGAGGCCGTATTCATCGTAAATCCTGACAACACCAACGAGTATTTTACTCTTGAGAACCGTCAGAAACGGGATTGGGACAGTGGTATACCGGGCCACGGCCTTGTTATCTCTTATTGCCATTATGAACCCCGCTTATGGCGTAGAAATACGGTAAATGCAGCAGCAGCAGGCTACGAGCACATACGCATAATGGCCGCCGATAACATATGGATTACCGATGAAAACGGCAAGCCATTCAGCAACGAGGCCGGCGACACTTATCCTGGCCAGTCGGGGAACACTTCGTTCACAGGAACGTCGGTGCCTGCTGCAATATGGATGTCGAGCAAACGGCCTATGATACAGGCTATCACCAATATCCGTGAATCGGAATCAGGTACAATTACATTCGATTACAATTCCGGAGAAGCCGGCACAGGCGACATTGCCATCGCTCCAGAATCAGGAATCAGGGTCGAGGGCAACACCATTGTCGCTCCCGAAGACACTAAGGTTTTTGATATGTCGGGCCGCTGCGTTGGTACTGCAAACCTTGCTCCCGGCGTTTATGTGGTTCGTAGCGGCGACAACGTTGTTAAAATTGCAATCCATTAATTTTCATATTTTTAATTCATTCAGCAATGAAAAGTAAAATTCTACTCACTCTGTTTATTGCTCTTCTTGGCGTAGTGGCGTCTAAAGCCACAACGGTGAACATCACCGTCGACAAGGCTGTGAATGTTACTGTTCAGGGTAACAATGGCTATGGCGACCTGTATACACTGCAGGATGGCGCGAATGCCTTCGAAATCGATCCATCAGCCCAAAATCCTCTGTTAATCACGCCCACCGAGGGAGCTGAGATTGTAAAGATTATTGCCAACGGCAACGAGGCATTTGCCAGCGGCGACGGCACCTACCGCATCGGTATCGGGGGTCCTTCTTTCGATATTGATATAACTACATCGGGCAACGGTTCGTCAACGACACCTGTGGCAAAATCGAGCAATTTCAATATCTATGTTTCCGGTGAAGGTGTTACCGGCGCTCCCTATACCCTCTATGTAAAGAAGGACGGAGAGTGGACCGAACCCGAGGCAGGCGACTTCGGCATGAAGTACAAAGTTGAAGAGAACGCCGAAATGAAGATTACACCGGTGGCTCCATACGAGATTGAAAGCGTTACAATACAGAATCAGTCAGAACCCCTCGAGGTTACCCGTGAGGATGACGGTTCCATAGTATTCCTCAACACTATTCCTGATTATTACAACCTGATGCTTAAGATGAAGCTGTCGGACAGCGCCATCCGCTTCTCTGTACAGGTTGACTATCCCCGCAATATCGTAGCGTATCTTGAATGGCAGCGTAACGGTTCACACGACTGGGAGGTTCTTACTCTGAATTCGGGTGTGAATACGTTCGCAATTCTGGATGACGCCAATCCTCTGGAGTTCATGGCTGTAGCAGGCGGCGAAATTCTTCAGGTTACCTGTAATGGCGAAGTTGTTAATCCCATCGGCTGGGAAGGCACGGGCGGTTACCTTATCAGCGTGGCCAACGGCGATGCTTTCACAGTTACCACACGCGGTCCTGAAATTGAGATGCTTGTTTCCGCTGCATCCTCGTCGACAGCCGACCTTAGCGCATATTACTTCACCAAGAGCGACGGCACAGAGCTGCAGCTCTCGGGACGCCAGACAACAATTACCGGCAATCAAGGCGAATACGTATATGTTTCTCCCCGTCCCGGTACAACTTACGACATGGTTCTTGGCTCCAACGGTGCTGAAACCGACCGAAACACCTGGAAAGACTGGTTCCGCATCACTCCGGGTCTCGACGGCGTCAATCCCGCCTCTGTAGAGCTGTACGGCTCCCGCGACGTCAATGGCGTTGTTCTTGATATCGACAATGCCGACCGCATAAGCATAGTTCAGGAAGGTGGTCGCGGCGATGCTCTCGCACTTACAAGCGGCAAGAATTCTTTCGAACCCTCCAGCATTAAGAATGCACTTGCCATCAGCGCAACCGAGGGCAATCAGATTCTTTCCGTAACTCTCGACGGCAATCCTGTTGCTGTAAATGCCCAGGGTGTGTACCTTGTATCCGTTGCCGAAGGCAACTATGTGCAGGTGAAATCGCGCAAGAGTCCTGTTGAAACTGCAATCTCCTTCGAATTCAACGAAGGCGCCGACATGAGCCGTATCAAACTGATGGTAGACGGTACCGAAGTACCTTCCATTTCACCTCTGAACGTGAAGACTTACTCCACCATAACCCTCTATGCCGCAGCAGGCTATGTTATCGACAATCTGAGCTGTAACGAACCCTCGCTGCTCATCTCCAATGCCGAAGGTGTATACACTATTGAAGTTTCTTCGGCAGACATCAATGCTGCAACTATCGCACTGAGCGTATCTGAGATTGCTCCCGCAGAGGGCAACGCCATTGTTATCCCCAATGGCGATCCTATGTTTATCAGATACACCGAAGTTTATTTCGATACCGAAATAAATAGCTACAGCAGGGTCAAGGTCCTCGAAAACAATACCGTCAACGAGGTTAAGATTGGCAACTCCATACAGATTTACCGTATCGACGGCCAGACTGAGTATCGCTATGTAACCGTAAACGGCGAAGCTCTTGACAATATATCGTCGCGTGCGCTCTATGTAGAAATTAAGGGCCGTACCACTATCGAAGCCGAGGTATATTCCCCCACATATACATATTCGACAGAGTCATACGATGATCAGAAGTTTATTGTTTCCGGCAAACTTGAATTTGAGGTTAACGGTACACGCACAAGCTATTTCTACGCAGAACCAGGCATGACCGTGAAGATTGTTCCCGTACCGTCCACAGGTTATGTGTTTGATCACGCCGAACTTTTCTATCCCACTACTATGGCCAGCGAAGGCTTCGCTATTGAAGGCGATACCTATACATTTACCGAAGAAGACTGCCAGAACGAGTTCCTCCTTTTCAAGGGTGTGTTCAACGTAGATCAGGAAGAAATGGTATATGTTCTCCGTGGTTCTACAGCGTGGATTGTAGATGAGAACGGCAATCTTTCAGAAACATCGTCGAGCGCCGCAGGTAATGTTGTATTCAGCATGGGCGACGGCACATATTCGCGCGAATACACCGGTATTGCCGGCGAAGTTGTAAAACTCGAGATTTCTGTAACCGACCCCGAAATTTTCGCTCTTTACCAGGTGGCAGGTTTCTGTCTGATGGATGGTTTCCCCAATAGCCTTGTTTCTGATCCATATACCATTAACCCCGACGATGCCAATGCCGACGGTATTATCTGGATCTGCGGTCTCATGACAGCCAAGTCTGATGCTATAGACGGTGTCGCTGCCGGTGAAGGTCTGCGTTACGACGCAGCCGTAGGTAAGATTTTCTCGGAAGGCGGTGTAAAGGTATTCAATGTAAACGGTTCGCTTCTCATCGATTCCACAGCTGACGAGACATCAGTAGGTAGTCTTGCCAAGGGGCTCTATATCGCTGTCAGCGGTTCCAAGACTATCAAGTTCGTTAAGTAATTATTTACTGTAATACATCACAAGGCTGCATCGTTACGGTGCAGCTTTTTTTGGTAGATGATATTTCCTCAGTTCACTAGTCATTCACTTAAGGTTCTGATATATAAAATTCCCCGTGCAGCTGTGAAGCGCACGGGGAATTTTTGACCTGTCTGTTCAGGATTATTTCTTGAAGTAGCGGTTGTAGAGACCCTGGAAACCCTGACCGTGACGAGCTTCGTCCTTAGCCATTTCGTGAACGGTGTCGTGGATGGCGTCGAGGTTCAGTTCTTTTGCACGACGGGCAATACGCATCTTGTCGGCGTTGGCACCGGCTTCGGCAGCCATACGCTTTTCAAGGTTGGTCTTGGTGTCCCATACAACTTCGCCGAGGAGTTCGGCAAATTTGCTGGCGTGCTCGGCCTCTTCCCACGCGTAGCGTTTGAAAGCCTCGGCAATTTCGGGATAGCCCTCGCGGTCGGCCTGGCGGCTCATGGCAAGGTACATGCCAACTTCGGTGCATTCGCCGTTGAAGTGAGCGGTGAGGTCTTTAATCATTTCCTCGTCGCAGCCTTTTGCAACGCCGATTTCGTGTTCGGTTACAAATTCGAGAGCAGACTCGGCATCGAGTTCTTTGAATTTATTGCGGGGAGCGCCGCAGAGAGGGCACTTTTCAGGTGCTTCGTTGCCTTCGTGAATGTAGCCGCATACGGTGCAGATAAATTTCTTTTTCATGAGAGTTACGTTTTATTTATTATTAATTGGAGGAGTTGTTTAGAGGATTCCGTTTTTCTTGAATACCTTGGTGATGGTTTCCAGTGCATATTCAACCTGTTCGGGGGTGTGAGTGGCCATGAGGCTGAAACGGATGAGTGTGTCCTGCGGGGCAACGGCGGGGGTAACGACAGGATTTACGAATATACCCTCGTCGAGCAGGTCGCGGGTGATGGCGAAAGTCTTGAAGTCGTCGCGGATAAATAGAGGAATGATAGGAGTGGAAGTGTTGCCAATCTCGAAACCGCGGCTGCGGAAACCCTCGAGTGCCATGTTGGTTAGTTTCCACAGGTTTTCCTGCAGTTCGGGTTCCTCGATCATGATGTCTATTGCCTTTAGCGCAGCGGCTGTAGATGCCGGGGTGATGCTGGCGGTGAAGATGTAGGAACGCGAGTGGTGGCGCAGGAAGTTGGTGATTTCTTTGTCTGTTGCGATGAAACCGCCGAGCGACGCAAACGATTTGGAGAATGTGCCCATAATAAGGTCTACGTCTCCGGTTACACCGAAGTGGTTGCAGACGCCACGACCGCCTTCGCCGAATACGCCAATAGCGTGGGCTTCGTCAACCATAACGGAAGCGTTGTACTGCTTTGCCAGACGTACGATTTCGGGAAGATTGGCAACATCGCCTTCCATCGAGAAAACGCCGTCGGTAACAATCAGTTTCACCTTGTCGGGGTCGCATTTCTTAAGCTGTTCTTCAAGGGAGGCCATGTCGTTGTGGCGGTATTTCAGTGATTTGCTGAACGACAGACGGCGTCCTTCGATGATAGAAGCGTGGTCCTGCTCGTCCCACAGGATATAGTCTTCGCGGCCGGTGAGTGTGCTTACAACACCGAGGTTGACACCGAAGCCGGTGGAGTAAATCATAACGTCTTCTTTGCCTATATATTCGGCGATGCGGCGTTCAAGTTTTTTGTGCAGGTCCAGCGTGCCGTTGAGGAAAGGCGATCCGGCACAGCCCGTACCGTATTTTTTTGTTGCCTCGATGGCAGCTTCCTTGATGCGGGGGTCGTTGACAAGACCGGTGTAGCAATTGGAACCGAACATAAGAACTTTTTTCCCGTCGATAATGACTTCGGGGTCCTGTTCGGAAGAAATAGCGCGGAAATAGGGATATACACCGGCGGCTTTAGCCTCCTGCGGAGCTGTGTATCTGGATAATTTTTCTTGTAAAAGTTTCATAATCTGCTAAATACAATAATCGAGGGTGCGGCGCGCAAATATTAGGCCGTTTTCATTTTGTCGGTTGCAAAGTTACGAAAAAAAACTATATAAAAACTATCATACTTTGCATTTTTTAACTACGCGGGTGTTCCATATTTTGCCGGCGTCGTATGCTTTGGCAATGGAAAGATAATCCATTATGCAGTAGGCATAGTTTAATGTGCCGATGATTATTTCCTGTGGCTTCTTCTTTTATGTTTTTGATATTTTGTTTTAAGATTATTACAGTTACTCTACTGCTAATTGAAATTTATTATTACTTTTGCAACTGAACTTTAAAATTTTAATATGAAAAAATTCTACACTTTAGTGCTCGCCGTGGTCTGCGCGGTCTTCGCAGCCGGCGCAACAGCGCATGAATTCTGCAAGGATGTTTCCGTTTATTCCAAAAAACAGTTGTCCCGTCCGGTCGAAAAGCATGTGCTGGCCGATGTTCTCCGTTCAAAAAAAGCAGTTCCCGCTGCCGAGGAGGCGCCGGGTTCTGTTGTCGGTGATTTCGACTGGTTCTATTATAGTTTAATCGGGGGCGGAGGATCATCGCAGGGCGTTGCCCAAATATATCCTTCGGAGATAGCTCTGGATTCGATTGTAATTTTCTTCGACTACGATTTCGGTGTTGTTGCCGGCTATGATGAAGCGACCGGCAGTATATCTATTCCTTCCAACCAGTATCTTGGCCCTATAAACACTTCGCAAGGTGTAATTGAACTTTACTTCTATCATGCGGTGATTAACGAAGAAGGCACAGCATTTAACTTTGTCGATGCTCCGCTGGAAGCTACTTTCACCGGCTCGGAGATTGTTTTCGGTTCCAGCGACTGTATTGTGTTTGGCAATAATGAAATCGGAGGTTACTTCATATTTGCCGGATTCAACAGTATGATTCCTGTAAACGACGAATGGGTAGACAATATGCCTGTGGAGGGATGGGAGTTCTATTCCTACAGCACTTTCGTAGACCCGTGGCTGATGTTCGGTGTAATGGGTATAGAACCAACCGAACTGCCGTACGACGTGCTGGTTGAGCGCAATGTGGATGTAGAAGGTCTTTATCGCATTGTCAATCCTTACGGTGAATCGTCGCCCCTCTATGAAGTGAACATGAACACAAGCGGTGCCGGCTATATCGTATTCTCTGTTGCCGATCCTGATTTCGTTACCGTTCAGCCTCTTGTATTCTCGGGCATGAACGATGGATATGACCAGTATCTGTGTACCAACGTGGAAGGTTTCTATGCTGTACTCGGAGGCTTCTCTAAGGAAGATATCATTGGTGCCGGAATTCTAAGAGGTATGTCGAACTATGATGAAGAAAAACAGCAGGTTACATTCTGCAATGTAGTGTTCTCTACCAAAATGACTCCAGATGAACTGTATGACTGGGGAGAAGACCAGCCCGATGGCTCGCTGACACTCGCAGTCCTCACCGGTGTGGATTCAGTTGCTGTGGATGGCAGTGATGCTCCGGTTTATTATAATCTACAAGGTCTGCGTGTCGACAATCCAACCGACGGCCAGATACTCATAAAGCAGCAGAACGGCAAAGCTTTAAAGGTAAGAATCGTACGTTGATTTTTGTCGCATAACCCATACGGGCAGGGACGCGGTACTGCGTCCCTGTTTTTTTGTCAATGAAAAAGGCCGCACGTGGCGGCCTGATGGAGCGGTAGACGGGGGTCGAACCCGCGACCCTCAGCTTGGGAAGCTGATGCTCTGCCAACTGAGCTACTACCGCGTTTGCGTTGCAAATTTAGCGATTATTTTTCATTTTCGGTAATAAAGAATCCAGAAAATTAAGATATATGCGCATGGTTAAGCGCAGAAAGCTCGCTGTCTTTTATTTTTCTTTCCTGATGTTAGGAAACTTGACGGTTCCGTCGGCTACTGCTTTATCGTAGAGGTCGTTCATCAGTTTTTTGTCGTATGCGCGGCGGCGTAGTGCCAACAGACGCTCCTGCACAAGCGGACGGGCGGTCTCGAATGGCATTGAGGAGCCTGCGGGGAGTACGTCGGAGATGGAAAGGAGGTAAACGAAGCCTTGCGATGTTACATCGATGGGGTGTCTGCCGTTTACTTTAGCCATCGTGGCGGATGTGAAGTCTATGGGAATGCGCGTTTCTATCTGTTCGAGGTCTACCCATGTGTCGCGGAAGTAGTCGTAGTGGATGGCGGAACTGTTGGCGGCTTTTTCGAGGCGGTCAATGTCGTCTGGACGTGCGGATTTGTAGAGCTGACGGATTGTGTTGAGGTTCGGAGCGTCGTCTGGCACTTTGAGGTAGATTCCTTTTATTAGCGGTCGTTCGAGTCTGAAATCATTTTTATGGGCATCGAAGTACGCTTTAAGACTGTCCTCGGCGAAGAATCCGTCGGCTTGTCCTGCCATAGCTCTACGGTACTGTGCCATAATCAGCTCGCTGCGGTAGTCGGCGGTCAAGCGGTCTATTTCCTCCATGTTCACTTCACTGGCAGCGACCTGTTCCACCAGTCGCCGTTCTATCCATGCGCGGATGTATGCGTTGGCGAAAGCAGTGCTGTCGGCAACGGGAAGTCCTGCGGGCATTGCTGCGACGATGTTGGCGCGAGTGATAACCTCGTTGCCTACAGTCGCGACGGCGTCGGCGGGTAAAGAATTGTCGCCGCTGCGGGTGCACCC
This sequence comes from uncultured Porphyromonadaceae bacterium, assembly GCA_937921035.1. Classification (GTDB taxonomy): domain Bacteria; phylum Bacteroidota; class Bacteroidia; order Bacteroidales; family Muribaculaceae; genus CAG-873. Next base: position 72,699 of record CALEUL010000060.1, on the reverse strand, counting down.
GGATATGACGAGTGCAAACGCAGCGGCGACAGTTATGCGGCTGGCTACGGACATCACTTGTGATTTTCCTTGATAGCCTTGAATACCTTGCGGTCGATATTTACTTTGTATTTCTTATGCAGGTCTTTCACCCATTTCTCTTCGAGAGCCTGCTGATAGTCGGTAACGGCAGCTCCGCGAACGTCGGCAGCTTCTTCGGGTGCGTTTATAATGCGTCCGTTGAATGCTGCGTAGTGTTTCCAGCGGGTCTTGTTCTCGTCGGTGGGCTTGGGCTCGCCGAAACCGAGGTAATCGGTTATTGCGTTCTCGCCTTTAGCAGCTATCACGCGTTCTATCTTGAGGTTGCGGCCGAAGTGATTGCGCAGTTCAGACATGAAGTCGGCAGGAACAGCGGTGTCTACGGTCTTGGCATATTCGAGCACCTCGTTGAGGGTGGAGTCGTTGGCGGTGAAGAATATGTAGCTCTTGAACTTGGGCTGTTCCCATTTGTATTTCTTGATATTTTTCTTGAAGAATGCTTCGAGGCCTTCTTTATCCTTGGCTGCCTTGTCCCATACGTTCTGGTTGGAGATTTCGTAGAGGAGTATGCCGTCGCGGTATTCGTTGAGCAGGTTGCGGTACTCGGCGTTTGTTTCGGCGAGGTTGTCGCGGGCGCTTTCGAGCACAGCGTTTTTCAGGGCGCTGCGTGCGGCGCTGCTTACGATGCCGACGCCATTTTCTACGTCGTTAGATGCGGTGCGCATCACAAATGCCATTGCATCGGCAATGCTCACAGTGCCGCCATTGTATGTGCCTACCACGAAGTCCATGCCTTTAAGCTGCGCAATAGCTGTGGAATCGTATCCGCCGGCGTTTGCGTTGAGTATTTCGCGCACTTTGTCGATGCCTTTATTGTCGACCGTAGCGCTGTATTCTTTCATCAGCTGTTCAGCTTTAGCCTCGGCGGGTTTGTTTGCGCGTTCGTCGCCGGCAATCTTATGCTCAATGTCCTTGCGCATGGCTTCGTCAAGGGCGCCGGGCTTGCGGCTGTCCATACGCTTTACAATATGGTAGCCGAAGCTTGTTGCAAAAGGTTTGGAAAGCTCTCCGTCCTTAAGGGCGAAGCATGCGCTGTCGAATTCGGCTACCATAGTGCCGTGTCCGAACCAGCCTAAGCTGCCTCCGTTGCGTGCCGAGCCGGGATCCTGGGAGTATTTCTTGGCAATCTCGGCAAAATCGGCGCCTTCGCGGATAACGTTGTAGATGGAATCCATGCGCACTTTCTGTTTTTCGGCGGCTTCGCTGTCCATGCCGCGTGTGAGCAGCAGTATGTGGCTTGCGTTAACTTCGCCATCGGTGGGTTTGCTTGATTCCACTCGGATGATATGATAGCCCATGCCGGAGTTTATGACGGGAGAAATCTGTCCTTCGGGGGTATTGTATGCAGTCTGTTCGAATACCCAGGGGAAGCGGTCGTGCGATACGTAACCCATGAGGCCTCCGTTTCGCGACGAGCCTCGGTCTACGCTCCATTTCTGAGCTTCGGCCTCGAATGTGGTTGTGCCGTTGAGAATGGCGGTGCGGATGGAGTCGAGAGTGGCCCGGCTGCCTTCGTCAGGCGACATCATGATATGGCTCACCTTTACGTCTTTGAGGCGGTGGCTGTAGCTTTCCTGAATTATCTGTTCTTTTACGGAATTGTCTATCAGATACGGTGCTGCGAGTTCCTTGCGGAATTTGTCGAATTCCTTTATGAACGATTCCGTTTTGTCTATTCCTGCATGCTGTGCCTCGGCAACCTTGAGCTTGTATGTGGCGAACATGTCCAGATACTGGTCCATAGTCTGAGGTTCCAGCTGCTGGTTGTTGTTTTTGTTGTAGAGGTATTCGAATTCACTGACGTGAATCTTGTGGCCGTCTACCGTCATGAGAACCGGGTCGGTGCCGGCATCGGCGGCGAAGCCCATAAAAGTTGTAAAAGCCAAGGCGGCAGATAGATAGTGCTTTTTCATTATGCTGTATCAGATGTATATATTAACGTAAAAACCAGTGGCGCCGCAGCGCAACTGGTTATAGAACGTTGTAATAGGCGATTTATTGCGCGCCGGTGCTGTAATTGGGCGCTTCGGAAGTTATTGCTACGTCGTGCGGATGGCTTTCGGCCACGCCGGCGTTTGTGATGCGAACAAACTTTGCCTTGTGGAGGGATTCGATATCCTTTGCGCCGCAGTATCCCATACCGGAGCGGAGGCCGCCGAGCATCTGGTATACAACCTCGTATAGCGAGCCTTTGTAAGGTACGCGGGCGGCGATGCCTTCGGGCACGAGCTTCTTGGCGTCGGTAACGTTGCCCTGGAAGTAACGGTCTTTGGATCCGTGTTCCATAGCTTCGAGCGAACCCATGCCGCGGTAAGTCTTGTATTTGCGTCCGTTGAAGATGATGGTGTCGCCGGGGGATTCCTCTACGCCGGCAAGCATGCCGCCGAGCATTACGGAGTATGCTCCTGCAGCAAGAGCTTTGACGATATCGCCGCTGTAGCGGATACCGCCGTCGGCAATCAGGGGTACGCCATAGCTTTCGAGTGCTTTGGCTACATCATAAACGGCAGAGAGCTGGGGAACACCAACGCCTGCGATGATGCGTGTTGTGCAGATAGAGCCGGGTCCGATACCAACTTTAACGCCGTCGGCGCCGTTGTCTGCCAGATATTTGGCGGCGTCGCCGGTGGCTATGTTGCCGACCACAGCGTCGATGCCGGGGAAGTTGTTCTTGAGGTCTTTGAGTACGGTTACAACGCCTTTGGAATGGCCGTGTGCGGTGTCGATTACAATTGCATCCACACCGGCTTCAACGAGAGCCTCGGCGCGTTTCATTGAGTCGGGAGTAACACCGATGCCTGCTGCAACGCGGAGGCGTCCGCGGCTGTCCTTGCATGCGAAGGGTTTGTCTTTCGCCTTGGTGATGTCTTTGTAAGTTACTAGCCCGATGAGCTTGCCGTCGGGATCTACGACAGGCAGTTTTTCAATTTTGTGGCGCTGGAGAATGTCGGCGGCCTGTTCGAGATTTGTGGAAGAGTTGGTGGTTACGAGGTTCTTGGAAGTCATAACCTCGTTGATGAGGCGCGAGTGGTCGCGTTCGAAACGGAGATCGCGGTTTGTAACGATACCTACCAGGAAGCCGTCCTTGTCTACAACAGGAATGCCTCCGATGTGGTATTCGCTCATCATACGCAGGGCGTCGGCCACGTTGCTGCCTTCCAGAATGGTTACGGGATCGTAGATCATGCCGTTTTCAGCGCGTTTTACGGCCTGAACCTGCTGGGCCTGCTCCTTTATCGACATATTTTTGTGAATAACGCCCAGACCGCCTTCGCGTGCGATAGCTATGGCCAGCTGCGATTCAGTAACAGTGTCCATTGCGGCGGAGATGATAGGAACGTTAAGGTGAATGTTGCGCGAGAAACGCGTTGCAAGGTTAACTTCGCGCGGAAGTACTTCGGAATAAGCGGGAATAAGCAGGACGTCGTCGAAGGTAAGGCCGTCCATCTTCACTCGATCGGTTATAAACGACATAAAATTTGCAATTGTAATAATTGCACGCAAAATTACATTTTTTTTGCCGAATGTCAAAACACCGCGCCAATTTTTTTTGCTGAAAAAATTTGGCGTTCAGCGTTCAGCTGTTCAGCTGTTCAGTGGTGTTCGAAGAAGTATTTCCAGAGTGAGGAGGCCATTAGGGCCTGCTTTATTTTGTCGGAGCGAAGCATTTCAAGCACTTCCTCGCGCGAGAATATGCGAACGGCGATATCTTCGGTGCGGTCCAGATGCTGTTTTTCTGTGGACGTTACACCTTCGGCGATGTAGCAGTAGCTCAGATTGTTTGATGTGGCCGGATTTGCGCTTATAACGCAATTGAGAGTCCATGTGCCGCCAGTGTAACCTGTTTCCTCGGCAAGCTCTCGCTTAGCAGCATCCAGCGGGTCTTCGCCTTCTTCGGCGCATCCGGCACTAAGTTCGATTCCTACTTCGCCCAGACCGTGGCGGTACTGTTCAATCATTACAAAACGGCCGTCGGGACGGATTGCAATCACATTAACCCATGTGGGATATTCCAATACGTAGTATTCGTTGTGGATCTGTCCGTTGGGCAGTTGCACGCGTTCGCGGCGCGCGGTAAGCCAGGGACGTTTCACGACGTACTCGGAATCGAGTACTTTCCATTTTTCCACCGGCATTGCACTCATATTTTTTCTTTAATGAATGCGATTATTCTCTCGCATGCGTGTCCGTCGCCGTAAGGATTGGCAATCAGACTGTTCTGGCGATAGTATTCGCTGTCGTCGAGGAAGCGTGCGGCTTCGCCGACAATCTTGTCGCGGTCGGTGCCAACAAGACGTATGGTTCCGGCTTCGAGCGCTTCGGGACGCTCGGTAACGCTACGCATCACAAGTACGGGTTTGCCGAGCGACGGGGCTTCCTCCTGAATGCCTCCACTGTCTGTGATAATAAGGTAGGCCTGTTTCATCATGAATACAAACGGCAGATATTCAAGCGGCTCGATGAAGAAAACGTTGGGATGTTCTACATTGTCGAACATTTCTGCGATGGGACGCCGCACGTTTGGATTCATGTGCATAGGATACACAAAATCCACGTCGGGATAGCGGCCGGCAAGATCACGGATGGCCAGACAGATATTTCGGAAACCTTCGCCGAAGTTCTCGCGGCGATGTCCGGTGATAAGCACCATGCGGCGACTGTCGGCAAGGCGCGAGCAGTCGTAGCCCAATTGTTTCATGCCGCTTGCCAGCGATTTTTCGAGTTCCTTGTTGCTGTCTATTTTGTTCACCACAGTATGCAGGGCGTCGATAACGGTGTTGCCTGTAACGGTGATGTTGTTGTCGGGAGTGTTCTCGAGCAGCAGATTCTGGCGGGCGGTATCTGTGGGCGAGAAGTGGAGTGTTGCTATTCGGCCTGTGATGCGTCGGTTCATCTCTTCGGGCCAGGGAGAGTATATGTCGCCTGTGCGCAGGCCGGCTTCGACGTGACCTACGGGAATCTGGGCGTAGAATGCGCTTAGGGCGGCAGCTGTCGAGGTGGATGTATCGCCGTGTACGAGCACAATATCTGGCTTTGCTTCGGCAAGCACCGTGCGCATGCCGGTGAGTATGCGGGCAGTTACGTCGTACAGGTCCTGTCCCGGTTTCATGATGTCTAAATCGTAGTCGGGGGTGATCTCAAACAGGCTGAGTACCTGATCGAGCATCTGCCGGTGCTGTCCGGTAACGCAGACTATTGTCTGGAACTGGTCATTCTTTTTCTGCAGTGCTTTCACTAACGGCGCCATCTTTATAGCTTCGGGGCGCGTTCCGAATACGGTCATTACTTTTATCATGTCCGGAAGATTTTGTCTTTGGAAGTAGGGTGTGGTATAACGGTTAGAATTTGTGTAGCATCAGCCACCACATGAATTTGAAATACACTAAATTGCGTTTAATTCGTTTTGGCTGGCGCAGCAGGCGGTATGCGGCTTCCAGATTGTGGTCTATCCACCATTTTGGGGCGCGTTCCACTTTCCCGGTGAAAACATCGAAACTACCTCCAAGCCCCTGATATATGGCTTCGTGGTGTTTCAGCATGTCGGCCATCAGAAATTCCTGCTTCGGCGAACCCATTGCCACAAAAACAACGTCGGGTTTCTTAGCGGCGACGTCTTCTATAAGCGCGGTCCGTTCGGATTCGTTTTTTATATATCCGTTTCTGGCACCTACGATGTTTATGTCCGGGTAAATCCGGTGCAGCTTACTCACGGTGGCATCGTTAACCTCCGGAGTCGCACCTATAATATAAAAAGACTTTGAGCTGTGGAACCGTTCCACGATGTGTAGCCACAGCTCGCATCCGGCGATTTTTTCGGCGACGCCGCCTTTCTGGCGCAGGGCCATAACGGCGCCTGCACCGTCGCAGTAGGCGATGTTGCTGTTTATTATGCCAAGTGTCTTCTCGTTGGCGTTGGCAATTTTTTCGGCGTTGATGGCAATGAGTATGCCTTTGCGTCGGTCGGCGAAATCGATAAGATCCGCGGGTTTGCTGAAGGGGTATACCTTTACGCCGCGTAGGTCTATTCTTTCGGGTCCGTCGTCTTTGTTCATTTCAGCACGGGATTGTTCTTGAAAATACCGCAGAAGTCGAGTATAACCTTCGAGTTGTCCCATTCAAGGCTCTTGAATGGAGTATGTGCGGTAAGGAATGCCACGATGTCGGCTTCGCGGTATGCCTGGTCGTACGGTGTGAGCTTAAACACCTGATGTTCGGCAACGTTTGGCTCCACGACAAGAATGCGGCAGTTGTTGCTGCTTTGCATCACTTTGCTGATGATAGCTTTTGCTGGGCTTTCCCGGAGGTCATCGATATCCGGTTTGAAAGCCACGCCCATCAGCGCCACAACAGGCTTGCGTCCGTTTTCGATTTCGAAACGTAGCATTGCGTTGATAATCTTTTCGGCGCACCAGTCTGCTTTGTAGTTGTTTATGCGGCGTGCATCGGCGATAAGCTGTGCTTCATGAGGATAAGCAGCTGTTATAAAGTAGGGGTCTACGGCTATGCAGTGGCCGCCAACTCCGCAGCCGGGCTGGAGGATGTTTACGCGCGGATGCTTATTGGCAAGGTGTATAAGTTCCCATACGTTTATACCGGCGCGGTCGCATATCAGCGAAAGTTCGTTTGCGAAGGCTATCTGCACGTCGCGCGAAGAATTCTCGGTCAGCTTGCACATTTCGGCAGTGCGGGCGTTGGTTGAATGCAGTTCTCCTTTTACGAAAGTGCCATAGAATTCCCGGGCTTTTTTTGTGGATGCTTCGTCTATGCCGCCTATGACGCGGTCGTTGTGAATCAGTTCGTAAATGACGTTGCCAGGAAGGACGCGCTCCGGGCAGTATGCTATGTAAATCTTGCCTTTCAGTTCGGGGCGCAGGCCGAAAATAATGTCTGCCATTGTTTCGGTTGTGCCGATGGGCGACGTGGATTCGATAACGTATAGGTCGCCTTCCTTAAGATAGGGCACAACGGCACGTGTTGCGGACTCCACGAAGGATACATCCGGCTCATGGTTGCCTTTGAACGGAGTGGGAACAACTATAAAATAGGCATCGGAAACTTCCGGTTTGTCTGTGGCGTGCAGCGAGCCTGTGGAAATAACTTCCCTGAGCATTTCGGCAAGGCCCGGTTCCACTATATGTAGTTCGCCGGCGTTGGTTTTTTCAACCACCGAGGGGTTGACGTCCACGCCGACTACATCTATGCCATTCATAGCAGCTGTAATGGCCGTTGGCAGACCGATGTAGCCAAGACCCATGAAGCAAGCTTTCATATATTTGACAATTTTTTGTTATTTCATCTTGCAAAGGTAAAGAAAATATTCGGATTTGTCAATAACACGTCAATTTTGTAACTTTGCAGTTGAAATGGGAAGAATTCTATCAATCGATTTTGGAAGACGCCGCTGTGGTATAGCTGCAACGGATAGCGCGCGCATTGTCGCATCGGGTGTCGCCACAGTGGCGACGGCCTCACTCATTGATTTTGTGAAGGATTACTGCGCTCACGAGAGCGTCGATTTTATTGTTGTCGGTGAGCCGCGCGACCTTAAAGGGAACCCTTCCGAATCCATGCGCTACCTCAAACCGGCAATCGATCGCCTCGGCAAGGCTATGCCTGACGTGCGCATAGTTTTCTTCGACGAGCGTTTCACCTCCGTGCTGGCGCACCGCGCAATGCTCGACGGGGGCCTTCCCAAGATGGCTCGCCGCGACAAAGCATTGGTGGACGAGATGTCGGCCACGATTATACTGAACGATTTTCTCGGCAGCCGAGCCTACCGGGAACTAAACATATAATAAGAAGTGATATGAAACTACCCGTATATCTTTACGGCCACCCTGTTCTGCGTAAAATTTCGGAACCGGTGGCTCCCGGTACCGAAGGCCTCAATGAGCTTGTGGCCCAGATGTTCGACGCCATGTACGAATCGGAGGGCGTTGGCCTCGCCGCTCCGCAGATAGGCAAGAATATACGTCTTGTCGTTATTGACGCCGATCCTGTAGCCGAAAACTTCCCTGAATGCACAGGCCGCAAATTCGCTTTAATCAATCCTGTCGTAGAGGTTCTTGACGGCGACACCGTGTCGCGTCCCGAAGGTTGCCTCAGTCTGCCGGGAATAAGCGAGAACGTGCCCCGCGTGGAGCATATCCGCCTTACGTGGCTCGACGAGAACTTTAATGAACATACCGAGGAAATCAGCGGTTTTCTGGCGCGTATCGTTCAGCACGAATGCGATCACCTCGAAGGCAAGATGTTCATCGACCATATTTCCGGTATACGCAAGCAGCTTATCCGTGCAAAATTAAACAACATTGCCCGCGGCAGAATCAGCGTGGACTATCCCGTGCGTTTCGCCCCCAAACACTGATTGTTCAACACCATATCCCGACCTCAAATGGCTGACGATAAAAAGATTATTTTCTCAATGGTGGGAGTGAGCAAAATCTTCCCTCCCCAGAAACAAGTTCTCAAGGATATTTATCTGTCGTTCTTCTACGGCGCAAAAATCGGTATTATCGGTCTTAACGGCTCCGGTAAATCGACTCTGCTGAAGATAATTGCCGGCATAGACAAGGACTACCGCGGCGAAGTGGTGTTCGCTCCCGGCTACAGCGTAGGCTATCTGGAGCAGGACCCCAAACTCGATCCCGACAAAACGGTTATAGAAGTTGTGCGCGAAGGCGTGCAGCCTGTTATGGATCTGCTTGCCGAGTTCGAGAAAGTGAACGAGGCTTTCGGAGATCCTGACGTGTTAGAGGATCCCGACAAGATGGACGCGCTTATTGCCCGCCAGGCCGAGCTGCAGGACAAACTCGATGCCGCCGACGCATGGAACATCGACACTAAGCTGGAGCGTGCGATGGACGCACTGCAGTGCCCGCCCGACGACCAGCCTGTTACCACCCTTTCCGGAGGCGAACGTCGCCGCGTGGCTCTGTGCCGCCTGCTGTTACAGCAGCCCGATGTGCTTCTGCTCGACGAGCCTACCAACCACCTCGACGCCGAGAGTATCGACTGGCTCGAGGAACATCTGCGCCAGTATCCCGGCACTGTTATCGCAATCACTCACGACAGGTACTTCCTCGACCATGTAGCCGGATGGATTCTCGAGCTGGACCGTGGCGAAGGCATTCCCTGGAAAGGAAACTATTCGTCGTGGCTCGATCAAAAGACGAAACGCATGGCAATGGAGGAAAAACAGGCGTCCAAGCGCCGCAAGACCCTCGAGCGCGAGTTAGAGTGGGTGCGCATGGCGCCCAAGGCCCGTCAGGCTAAAGGCAAGGCCCGTCTTAACTCTTACGACAAGCTTCTCAACGAAGACCAGAAGCAGCGTGAGGAACGTCTGGAAATCTTTATTCCCAACGGTCCTCGTCTGGGCAACAAGGTAATCGAGGCCACCGGCCTGGCAAAATCGTTTACCCACAAGAAGCTGTTCCAGGATCTTTCTTTCGCTCTGCCGCCAAACGGCATTGTGGGTGTAATAGGTCCCAATGGTGCAGGCAAGACAACCCTCTTCCGCCTCATCATGGGACAGGAGAAACCGGATGCAGGCAGCTTCGAGGTTGGCGAGACCGTAAAGGTGGCGTATGTGGACCAGACGCACCACGATCTTGTTCCTGAAAAGAGCGTATACGAGGTTATCTCGCAGGGCGTGGAGAGTTTTCGCATGGGCGGCCGCGATGTCAATGCCCGCGCATATCTTTCGCGTTTCAATTTTACCGGCGCCGACCAGGAAAAGAAGATTGCCGTTCTCTCCGGCGGCGAGCGCAACCGTCTGCACCTTGCTATGGCGCTAAAAGAGGAAGGTAACGTGCTTCTGCTCGACGAACCTACCAACGATATTGACGTCAACACTCTGCGAGCCCTTGAGGAAGGTCTTGAGGAATTTGCCGGATGCGCTGTTGTGGTAAGTCACGACCGTTGGTTCCTGGACCGTATCTGCACCCACATCCTCAGCTTCGAGGGCGATGGCAAAGTTGTGTTCTACGAAGGCTCCTACTCCGACTACGAGGAATACAAGAAAATGCAGAACGGAGGCAAGGAACCACCCCGCCGCCGTTACCGCAAACTCATGGAATAAGTCTCAGCTTCCCGGTGCTGCCGCATCGGGAAGTTTAATTTTTATTATCTATTCCAAAAAGTTGACATAAATGTCACTTTTTTGGAATAGAATATGATTATAAAGGATATTCTTAACTGGTAATTACTACTGGTGCGATAAAATCGCGTTGGTTTAGAAATCATCAAATAAAGAGAGTTCTTTGACATTTTGATTTGAATTGGTTGACAAGTCTTGCCTAGTTAGAAGATGTCGTAACTCGACACGTTCCAAAGCAGAGATTCTGATAAGGGTTGCCACTTCGGTTATAGAATAGCAGCTTTTGTGATCGGCCTTTATTCTAGCTACCGTAAGATAGGCAATGACAGCAGTCCAAAGATGGATTTTTACAGCGTTCTCGGAAAATCCCCAAAGGGTCTTCACGACAATATTCTGTTTGATCCATTTGAAGAAAACTTCTATATCCCAGCGATGGCGGTAGAGATTGGATATCTCTAAGGCGCTGACCTCAAAGTTATTGGATATGAAATCCACAATTTTGTCATTGTTTGGGTCATATACCCGTACAAACCGCATGTCATCAGGATAGAGTTTACTCGACTTATATCCGGTTACCCGAATCCGAGAGTCTTCTATGATGCCTGACTTTGCATCGGGGATTTCCATTTGCCCGATTGTCATGAACTTCATGTTCTCTTTCGGACGGGATACCCAGAATGCCTGTGACTGATGGAATCTGAACAAAGCCTTGAAGTCAACATAAGCCTTGTCCATCACATAGAATGCGAATGGTTCCGGCGAAAGCATGTCAAGTTCGTTGCTGTCATGCCATTTCCCGTCGGTAATATGGATGTTGGCCAGTATGCTTCCACGCAGATCAAGCAATGTGTGCATTTTTATAGCGCCTCTGCTGTATTTGCCCAATGCCCATGCCGCAAGTTTTATGCTGGTTGATATGGTTGTAGAGTCCAAAGCATATATTACGTTGTCTATGGTTATCTCAGACAGTTTAGCCTTTGAATACATAGGTCTTACCAATCCTATGAGATAAATGCCCAAACCTTCAAAAATTCGATAGTCCCGACTTTCGTTAGCCCGCGACAATGATGTGTGATTGACTGTTTTTCGAAAACCGAGATGATATAGCATTTTTGAATGGGCCTCCAGACATAGACAGATGTCCCGTAGCGAATCACAGTCTGTCAGCTGTCCGAAGAGCAGATGAAGGAGGTGATTGTAACTGTTCAGATTCTTTACATGCCAGTCTCCTTTATACAGCATCACCAGTTTATCGAACTGGTAGCGCGGTATAAATTCGATTACTTGGGAGAAAACATACTTACCCTGATTCATAATCTTGATGTTTGGGAACAACAAGACTAATAAATCAATTTCAAATCAAAAAATCAATGTCCTCTTGTATTTAACTAAATACTAATATTTTAATAACAGTGGTTAGACTTTTATCGCACCACTACTAACTGGTAATGTAGGTGCATCGGGAAGTTTTTTTCATTTGAGCGCTCTATTTGTACAATTTTTGGAAGTATTTTAAACAATAGCAAACCTCTGCGTCGAGTCTGTTCTGTAAATTTGCACCGGTAAACCGATATTGAATTTAATTATCATGAAAAGATTTGATTGCATATGTGCGGTGCTTCTTGCCGTTTCTTTCATCTCCGCAGCTGATACGCCGGAGCTACAGCTTGATGAAAACAATATAAAGGAAATAGTTGCGGCAATGACCCTTGATGAAAAGGCACGGCTTGTAACTGGCCGCAACGACTATACTTTCGGGGGTTACGACAATCCGGAAGAATTCGTCCGTTTCATCAAGCCAAGTGTTTCGGGCTACACCCAGGGTGTGCCGCGTCTCGGTATTCCGCCAACAGCGTTGGCCGACGGACCTGCCGGAGCGGTGGTGGTTACCCGCGAAGATAATGATAAGTCATATTATGCAACCGGCTTTTCCTCCGGCATAGCCCTGGCAAGCAGCTGGGACGGTGCGCTCGTCGAGGAAGTGGGCCGCGCTATGGGTAACGAGATTCTCGAATAAGGGTGCGATGTTATTCTTGCGCCGGGCATGAATATAATGCGTTCGCCACTGTGCGGACGCAACTACGAATATTACTCGGAAGATCCAGTTCTTACCGGCAGTATAGCCGCTTCTTTTGTCAATGGCATTCAGAGCAACGGTGTTGGAACATCGCTTAAACATTATGCCGTAAACAGTCAGGAGACAAACCGCACGGAAGTTGATGAAATAGTGGATCAGCGTTCGCTGCGCGAGATTTACCTCAAAGGGTTCGAAATTGCAGTGAAGAAGGCCAGGCCGTGGACAGTGATGGCATCGTACAACCGCCTCAACGGCCCGTACACTCAGGAAAACTACGAACTCCTCACCACAATCCTGCGCGATGAATGGGGCTTCGACGGTATCGTTATGACAGACTGGATACAGCAGCGCAATACAGCGGCGCAGATACACGCCGGTATCGATAATCTGCAGCCAGGATACGAAGTGCAGATTCGTGATATCAAAGAGATGGTAGCCGACGGCCGTCTGTCTGTCGCCGACCTCGACAAGGCCTGCGAACGTATGCTGAAATATATTGTAAAGACGCCACATTTCCGCCGTTATAAATATAGCGATAATCCCGACCTCGAGGCTCATGCTGCCGTGTGCCGACGCGCCGGAGCCGAAAGCATGGTGCTATTGAAAAATTCAAGCAGCACACTGCCTCTTTCCGATAGTCTCGATGTGGCTCTGTTAGGACTTCATTCCTATGACTTTATGGCCGGAGGAACAGGTTCGGGAAATGTTGTGAAGCCATATGTGGTAAATCTCGCACAAGGACTGCGTAATGCAGGATTTTCAGTAAAAAAAGGTCCTGACGACTTGTACAAAAGCTACAAAGAATATTGGGACGCCCGCAACCGGTGTAACCGCGACCCCGAGCAGCGCTGGTATACGGCGCCTCCCGTACAGGAACCGGCTCTTGACCATGCCGCTATCGAAAATTTAGCCAAAACATCGGATCTCGCCATAGTTACACTTGGCCGTCAAGCCGGCGAGGGTGGCGACCGTACTATCGAGGGAGGCTTCAATCTGTCTGATGAAGAACGCAGCCTTATAGATGATGTATGCAGTTCGTTCCATGCGCGCGGTAAAAAAGCTATCGTTGTGCTTAATGTGGGAGGCCCCGTAGAGACGGCATCGTGGCGCGGGTTGCCCGATGCGATACTGTTGGCATGGCAGCCTGGACAGGAGGGTGGTAACGCGGTTGCGGATGTCCTTACGGGCAAGGTAAATCCGTCGGGCAAGCTCCCCACCACGTTCCCGATATCGATTGTGGATGTTCCCTCGACGCTAAATTATCCTACTGGCTATTCCGTATCGGGCCGCAGCCGGGACGGCCGACGCAAAAACATTGACTATACTCTCCATGAAGAAGGTCTTGATATTGGCTACCGCTATTTCTGCACCTCCGGCAAAGAAGTTGCCTACCCGTTCGGATATGGGCTTAGTTACACGGAATTCACTTATTCGAGCCCTGTAATAAAGAAAAAGGCTGATGGCGGCTTCTATGCTTTTGTTAAAGTTACAAACATCGGTAAGGCCGCAGGCAAGGAAAGCGTGCAGCTGTATGTAACCGCACCGGAAGGAAAACTCGCGAAACCGGCTTTAGAGCTGAAGGCGTTTGCCAAGACCCGTCTGCTGCAACCGGGCGAGAGCGAAATTCTTAGCATGAGTGTGTCTCCTTACGACCTTGCTTCGTTCGACCCCGAAATACAGAGCTGGGTAACAGACAAGGGCCATTATAAAGTGCTGTTTGGCGCTTCTGCCGAGGATGTGCGCTGTGCCGCCGACTTCACTGTACGCGACGAATTCGCATGGCCTGTGAACGATGTGCTCCGCCCGAAGAAAAACTGAATGTTTTTATAGCAGCGATGCCAGGAGCATGAGGGCTGTGGCTGATGCCCGGTCGATTACGGCCTGGCGGTCGCCTGAGAAATGATATTCCCTTTCCACCGATGCGTGAGGCGTGCGTGCTGCTATCCAAACTGTGCCTACCGGCTTGCCGGGGACAGCTCCGCCGGGGCCTGCTATGCCGCTTGTGGCCACCGAACAGTCGGCGCCGCAGGCGCGGCACGCTCCGGCTGTCATCTGCCGCACAGTAGCTTGCGATACTGCGCCGTCGCTTTCCAGAACGGCGGTATCCACGCCCAGCAGCCCAGTCTTTACCTCGTTGGCATAAGATACCACGCTTCCACGGAACACGTCGGAGCATCCGGCAATCTCGGTTATCAGATGCGCTATATTGCCTCCTGTGCAGCTTTCGGCTGTGGCGAGGGTATAACCATGTGCGCGTACCTTATGCAGAACCATCTGCGCGGGTAGTATTTTGCCCGTGCCGGCGAGGTATTTTCCGATGGCCGCTGTGAGGCGTGCAGCCTCGGCCTCGAAGTTCTCGGCAGTATCGTCAGGCTTGCCGTCGAGGCGAAGCACTATTTCGCCCGGCGACGGCAGATAGGCCAGCTTGTAACCTTCCGGCATACTGTCCTCGTAGGCGGTAAGATGCTCTGCAAGACCCGATTCAGTTATGCCTGTGGCCGTGAATTCGCGGTGCATGGTGCGACCGGCACTCCCAAAGTGCTTTTCTACTTCGGCGACTACCGTCTCTAACATGCCGCGAGTCTCGAAAGGAACCCCCGGCATCGTTACAAGAGCTTTGCCTTCTTTGTCGAACCACATTATTGGTGCAGTGCCAAGGTTGTTCTGGATAACGCGGCAGGTATCGGGTACCAGGGCCTGACGGCGCGTCAGCTCGTTCATCGCAAGGCCGCGTTCACAGAAAATGCGGTCGACATTCGCGGCCACTTCGCTGTTGTGGTACAGCGAGCCGCCGAAAATGTCCATAAGCGCAAATTTGGTGATGTCGTCGCGTGTGGGGCCGAGTCCGCCGGTGCTTATCACAAGGTCGCTTTCTTCAAGCGAGGCCTTTACGGCGTCGCAGATGGCGCGACGGTCGTCGCCGACGGTACGCACGCCTTTCACCTGCCAGCCAAGCTCCGAGAAACGGCGTGCTATAAGTCCTGAATTGGTGTCGGTAACTCGGCCGAGGAGTATCTCGTCGCCTATGATGATTATAGAAATGTTCATCGTATCAAATTTCCACGCGTGCGAAGGGCGCGGCGTCGTATGGACAGAAAATCTTGTCGAGATATTTGAAGTAACCGGCTATCGCCACCATTGCGGCGTTGTCGGTAGTGAATTTGCGTTGCGGGATAAAGGCTTTTATGCCGTGAGCTTCGCAGAGGGCGGCCACAGCGTCGCGGACACCGCTGTTTGCCGATACGCCTCCGCCTATAGCCACGGTCTTAACACCGGTCTGGCGGATGGCTTTTTCGAGTTTGTCGGTGAGAATAGCGATTATAGTAGCCTGGAGCGATGCTGCAAGGTCGGCACGGTTTTTCTCGATGAACTGTTGGTCGGCTTTGAGACCGTCGCGCAGGGTGTAGAGGAAAGATGTTTTAAGACCGCTGAAGCTATAGTCGAGACCCGGTATATGCGGTTTTGCGAATGCAAAAGCCTTGGGATTGCCTTCGGCAGCAAGACGGTCGATGTGCGGGCCTCCGGGGTAGGGGAGTCCCATCACCTTGGCACATTTGTCGAAAGCCTCGCCGGCGGCGTCGTCGATTGTGCGTCCCAATATCTCCATGTCGTTGCAGCCCTTCACCATTATAATCTGCGAATTGCCGCCCGATACGAGCAGACACAGGTATGGAAATTCCGGGACCTCATCGTCGGCTTTCTCGCGAACGAAATGTGCCAGCACATGTCCGTGGAGGTGGTTGACGTCGATTATAGGTATTCTCAGGCCAAGCGACATTCCTTTAGCGAAGCTTGTGCCTACCAGCAGCGAGCCTATCAGTCCAGGACCACGAGTGAAAGCGATGCCGCTGAGTTCTTTTTTGTCTATTCCGGCGCGGCGCAGGGCAGCGTCCACCACAGGTACGATGTTCTGCTGGTGCGCGCGTGATGCCAGTTCGGGTACCACTCCGCCGTATTCTTCGTGTACCTGCTGCGATGCTATTACGTTGCTGAGTAAAATTCCGTCGCGCACGACTGCCGCCGAGGTGTCGTCGCACGACGATTCAATTCCGAGTATGGTTATTCCTTTCATTTAGAGGTATTCCTTACACTAAAAAATATATGCAATTCCGGCTGTTATCTGGGCATTTGAGAAGTTCTTTATGAAAGTATAACGTCCTTCGACGCTTACTTTGAGCGACGGTTTGCAGAGGAAGCTGAAACCGGCGCCCAGGTTCATTCCCAAACGGTTGTAATGAGTGTTCACATCCTTGTCGTTAGCAGCGCTGCGCAGGGTCCACGAGTTAAAGGCGATGCCTGCCAGAGGATAAACGTCGGCGCGCCCGTTGGCAAAATCGAACGGGAACTGCATGTCGGCATCAACGGTGAGTGCGTCCTCGTTTTGGTTGCGGAACACCACGCCTATCTGTGGAGCGATGCGCAGGTGCTTGGCAAAGCAATACTGGAACACGAGGCCACCGGTAGCGGATTCGTTTTCGGTTATGTATCCGGCCTTGATACCGAAGCTTTTTTTTCCGCGCTGGTTCTGTGCGTAGGCGCCGGCGGCGGATATGGTTATGAGGAGGAAGAGCACGATTGCGCGCAGAGCCGCGCTGCAGGAAGCGAAACGTTTTTGTGTCATTTATGTCAGTGCTGCATTAAGTTTTATGTTATTAACAAGTGTGAGCGTGGCAAAGTTAGTTGTTTTTTTTCACAGGAGAGAGTATAGCGGCCAAAAAATAGCCTTGAGATGTTAAAAAATTCATTAAAAAACACCATTGATGTACATCCGCGCGAGGCTAACGTAATTATAAAAGGTAAATGCAAAATAATGTTAAATTAATGCTCTGAGCATGGGATTTAAGAAAAAATAATTAATTTTGGCCGTGAGTTAATGCGATTTTGTAAAAATCGTTTAACATAGTTTAGGGCAATTCCCTATCACACCGCTTATTAAAAATTTTTAAATTTACAAATAGACAAAATAGCCTGAAAGAAACAATAAATATACCCCGCATGGGGATATCCCCGCCGAGCAGTTTGAATGTAAAAATTCTGCCGCGGGTTAAAGTAAAAAATGAGTAGACTGAAAAAATAACAAACAACCGCCCCGTTGCGGACCACCACAACGGGTAATCCAAAAAACCAAACCACTTTTTTATGAGAAAGCATCTATTATTGGCAGTGCTTTTGATGGCCGCTCTCCCGACGCCCGCAGTTTTTGCCTCGGCAAATCCCGAACCGCAGCAGCAGGCATCGATAGCTACCATTGTGGGTACTGTACTGGATGAAAACAACGAGCCCATTATCGGGGCGAGCGTTGTTCCGGCCGGTAGAACCGGTTCGGCAGTAGCAACCGATGTTTACGGTCATTTCAAACTTAAAGTAACTCCTGGCACAAAGCTGAACATCAGCTATGTGGGCTATCAGACTACGTCGGTTGACGCAGCCGACGGCATGACTGTTTACATGCAGCCCACCACAGAAATGCTTAACGAACTCGTGGCTGTGGGCTATGGCTCGCAGAAGCGCGCCAACCTTACCGGTGCCGTTTCGACAGTAGATGTTGCCCGTGTTATGGACAGCCGTCCTGTTGCCGATGTTACCCGTGCACTCCAGGGTGCTGTTCCCGGCCTCACTATCACAACTTCCAGCGGTGATATCTCCGATAATCCTACCATCAATATCCGTGGCGTCGGTACCCTGTCCAACGACCACACATCCAATCCTCTTATCGTTGTCGACGGTGTGCCCGTCGAAGATATGAGCTTCCTCAACCCCGAGGACATAGAGGAAATCTCCGTTCTCAAGGACGCCGCTTCCTCCTCTATCTACGGTACACGCGCAGCTTTCGGTGTGATTCTTATCACAACCAAGACCGCAAACAAGAAAGACCGCGTTTCCGTAAGCTACAACAACAACTTCTCCTGGAGCCAGCCGACCGTTCTGCCTGACAAGAACACCACAGTCGACGACCTCATCATGGATATCGCCAACACCAACCCAGGTGCCGAGAAAGGCGGTTTCGGTATGATTCCGACCGACATGCTTCCTTTCGCTGTAGCATGGCAGCAGCAGCACGGCGGCAAGAAGTACACCGACATGGTGGAACTCAAGCCTTACGTTGGCAAGGACAACGTAGGAGATATTTTCTTCTTCCAAAAAGGCGACCTCAACCCCTTCACCGGTGAAGTTATGCAGTCCACAAAGGCATTCTGCTTCGCCGACTGGGATATTCGCAAGACAATGTATCAGTGGGCTCCCGGCCAGAAACACAATGTGAGCCTGGAAGGCGCATCCGGCAAGACCCACTACCGTGTATCTTTCGGCTACGACAGCCGCGAGGGTCTGGATAAGTATAACCCCAACAAGATGGCCCGCTACATGGCCAACGCCAGCATCGATACTCAGATTTTCAAATTCCTGAAGGCCGGTGCCCGCTTTAGCTTCTCGCGCAAGGAATTCACTTCGCCCAGCGACGCACGTAACCAGTACACATATATGTGGCGCTTCCCGTCGTGGTTCGAAATGTACGGCTACATGTACAACGACGAAGGCGAGAAAGTGCTGTTCAACAACGATATCGCCCAGCGAGTATACAGCTACAACGACAAGACTGTTACCGACCAGACCCGTATGCAGGCCTGGATGCAGGCCAACATCACCAAGGATATCCTCCTGCAGGCCGACTTCACCTACGACACCCGTCAGCAGGACAGCGATGGCACCGGCGTGAACTTCTACCGCTACAACCAGTGGAGCGCAGGTACCGATTATTATCCTTACCTGCCTATCTACTCGCAGTCCGGTACTTATGCATCGCAGAGCCACTACTATGACAACACCTGGACCGCAAACGTATTCGCCACCTACAGCCACACATGGGATAACGACTACAACTTCAAGGCTATGGCCGGCTGGACAGCCGAGCAGGAAGTATACAAATATTTCTACGCTAAGCGTAATGGTCTTGTAGACGAGGGCCTCCCCAACATAGACCTTACCAACAGCTCGACTTACAGTACAAGCGGCCAAAATACCCACCGCGCCACAACCGGTTTCTTTGCCCGCGTTAACTTCGACTACAAGGGCAAATACCTTCTGGAACTCAACGGCCGTTACGATGGTTCCAGCCGCTTCCCCGCAAACGACCAGTGGGCATTCTTCCCCTCGGGTTCCGTAGGCTACCGCTTCTCTGAAGAAAACTACTTCCAGCCCCTCAAGAACTGGTGGAGCAACGGTAAAATCCGTGCTTCCTACGGTGCAATCGGCAACGAGGCTGTAGGCAGTAACCGCTTCCTTTCTACAGTAACACAGCTTGGCTCGAGCTATATAAACTGGCTTGCCAACGGCTCCAACCTGCAGTCTATGTACGGTATGCCAACTCTCGTTTCCAGTTCTCTTACATGGGAACGCATCGAAACCCTCGATATCGGTCTTGACCTCGGTTTCCTCGACAACAGCCTTAATGTAGTATTCGACTGGTACTCTCGCGCTACCAAGGACATGCTCGGCCCGGGTACCGAACTTCCCTCTGTTCTCGGTTCTGCTACACCTTATGGCAACTATGGTTCGCTGCGCACCAACGGCTGGGAACTCTCCATCAACTGGAATCACAGCTTCGGTGATGCCGACGTATACGCAACATTCAACATCGGCGACGCCCGCACAAAGATTACCAAGTGGAATAACGAATCTCACCTGATGTATTCTTTCCTTCCCGCAGGCGGTAACTATACCGAAGGTATGTACTTCGGCGACATTTTAGGTTTTGAGACCGACGGTTACTATACTCAGGACGACATGAGCTGGGATGGCAAACGCTATGTTCCCAATGAAGGAGTCGTTAACCAGACCGCCCTTGAAAACGGTGATTTCCTTTTTGCTCCCGGCGACGTGAAGTTCGTTGACCAGGACGGCGACGGCAAGATTGACTGGGGTAAAGGTACTGTAGAAGACCACGGCGACCTCAAGGTTATCGGCAACGCAATGCCCCGCTACGAATACTCGTTCCGCATCGGGGGCGCCTGGAAAGGTTTCGATATCGATATCTTCTTCCAGGGCGTAGGCAAACGTAACATGTGGGGTACCGGTTCTACCATCCTCCCGCAGGCACAGTCCGGCTGGGGTACTTTCACCAACCAGATCGGCAACTACAACGAAATTTCTTATCTGCCCGACGGCCAGATCGACTTCGCCAACTCCAACATCAGCGAAGACAACTGGTATCCTCGCCTGTATTCCGGAGCCGCTTCTCTCGGTACCGTACCCAATGTTGGCTATGGTAACTTCAACTTCTATCCCCAGTCGAAGTACCTGCTTAACCTCGCATATCTCCGTCTGAAGAACATTACCGTAGGTTATACCCTTCCCGCTGAACTCACCCAGAAGGCACTTATCCAGAAGGCCCGCATCTATTTCAGCGCCGATAACCTCTGCTTCCTCTACAACGGAGCAAGCAAGTATCAGCTCGATCCCGAAATGACTCGTCGTGCCGGCAGCAAGGTAGTAGGCAACAACAACGACGCACGCTTCGGCCAGACAATTCCCCAGCGTCAGGCTCTGTCGTTCGGTATACAAGTAACTTTCTAATTACCCGAAAGATATGAAAAATAAATATATTTTTGGCGCTCTTGCCGTCGCCGCTGCAATGTCCATGACATCCTGCTCCGACTTTCTTGACGACAACCGCTTACCGCTGTCTTCGCAGACGGCAAACCCCGAATTTTGGAGTAGCTCCGTTAACGTAGATAACCAGATTTCAACATTCTACAACGATTATTACGGCTACGGCAACCGAGCCTCCACAAACGGCACTTTCTATTTCAGCTGGCTGAGCGATGACCAGTGCGGCCGCCACAGCATCAACGACTGGACTTTCAAGGCAATCCCCGCCTCGTCGGCCTCCTACGACGGCCCGTATGAGGAAATCCGCCGCGCGAATCTTGTAATTGCCGGTGTTGCAACCTCCACACTTTTCCCGGAGGAAAAATCAAATTACACCGCACTCGCACGCTTACATCGCGCTCGTCAGTACTATCAGCTGGTTCAGCGCTATGGAGATGTGATTCTCACAAAAGAACCAATCACTGTATCAGATACCGAAGCACTTTATGCTGAGCGTACCAATCGCAACACCGTGATGGACTTCGTTCTCGAGGACCTCAACTACGCTGTTGAAAATATCGCTGCCGAGAATGGCAAAACTACATTCTCCCGTGATATGGCTCAGGCCTTCAAGCTCGAGGTTTGCCTCTTCGAAGGAGCCTTCGCCAAGTATCATCAGAACGACGCCACCCGCGCCACCAAGTTCTTCCAGGAAGCCGAAAAGGCCGGTCTTGCCGTTGCTGACAAATATCCCGTATGCGACGACTATGCAAGCCTGTACAACCGTATCAACTACGGTGATCTCGGCGGAAACGACGAAATCATCATGTACAAAGGCTACCAGAAAAATGTGTTCATGAACTCCATCTCGGACTACTCGAACGCTTCCGACGGTGTTGCCGGTATTACCCGCGACGCATTCAATTCCTTCCTTTTCAAGGACGGCAAGAATGCCACAACAACTCCCGCCACCACCTATCCTACAACTGACGCCGGTGTTGCAGAGGGAGATGCTGCCATGAGCATCCAGAACCTGCTGGATGTGCGCGACGGCCGTCTATCCGCCATCACTTATCCCTATGCAGCTTATGTGAACATGTCGTGGAAAGCATCCAATACCGGCGGTATGGTATCGTCCACCGGCTACGGCGTGAAGAAATTCAACAACCCTGAGATGCCTTACTCCGATCTGAACAGCATCAACAAGAACTACTGCAGCGCACCTCTGTTCTGGGGAGCTCGTGTATGTGTAGGCCTCCTCGAGGCCAAGGCAGAACTCGGCAACATCTCCGACGGCGACCTGAACAAGTACATGAAGCCTCTGTGGAAACGTGCAGGCTTTGACCAGGCTGCTATCGACGGACTTACAGTAGCTTACCTCAACGGCCTCAACGACAGCGCCAACAATATGGGCGTTTCGTCGCTCCTCTGGGAGATCCGCCGTCTGCGCCGCTGCGAGCTTATGCTTGACGACGGAATCCGTTACTGGGACCTTATCCGCTGGCATCAGCTCGAACTTCTCGACACCAGCAAGCATCCCAATGTAATCCTCGGCGTGAATGTTACCAACGCACCCATCCAGCCCAAACTCGTAACTGACGGTTACCTCAACGGCTCGTTCGGCAGCTCGCGTACATTCGACGAGAAGTATTATCTCTATCCCATCCCCTCGGGACAGCGTCAGCTCAACAGCAAGCTTACCCAGAACCCCGGCTGGAATTAAAATTCTTGTCCAACATACAAGAGCGCGTCAAACGGCGCGCTCTTTTTTTGCATGCATAAGCAAATCAGTATAATTTTACAAATAAGGCTAATAGGCCTTATCGTTTTGTTGTTACGCATTTTTAAGGAATAATGACGGACTGTTTCGCGATTTTTTGTTTAATTTTGCGAGATGATTTCCAAAGTGATAAGCGAAAGCAATATAAGAAAGGCAAAGGCGCTTATAGATGGCGCCTCTACCATGACGGTGATATGCCACACAAGCCCCGACGGCGATGCTGTCGGTTCGTCTCTTGCCGCGATGCGGGTGTTCTCGGCCTTGGGCAAGGAAGTGCGTGTGGTTATTCCGGACGCATGTCTGTCGTATCTGATGAATCTACCTGGCGCAGACGAGATTGTGAACGCTTCCAAGTATCCCGATTTCGCAGCCAAGCTAATTTCCGATACAGACCTACTGCTGTGCCTTGATTTCAACACTCCGTCGCGAGTTGGACGACTGGAGGAGGCTCTGAAATCATGCAAGGCACCGAAGATTCTTATCGATCACCATCTAGACCCGGCAGTTGAAGCCGATGTTGTTATCTCGCATCCGGAGATGTCCTCGACGTGCTATCTTCTGTTCCGCTTTATCTGCCGTCTGGAGTTGTTCAATTTCATCGACCGCCAGGCCGCCGAGTGTATTCTGGCCGGCATGATGACAGATACAGGCAATTTCTCCTACAGTTGCGACGACCCCGATCTGTATATCGTGGAGGCAGAACTTGTGCGCAAGGGCGTAGACAAGGCAGCCCTGTGCCGCATGCTGTTCAACACATTCAGCGCCAACTGTCTACGGCTGAATTCGTATGCAATACTGAACAAGATGGAGATATTCCGCGATGCGCATCTTGCGCTGATAACGCTGAGGCGCGACGAACTTAACCGTTTCCACTATACCAAGGGCGATACTGAGGGCCTTGTAAACAGGCCTCTTTCGATTCCCGGTATCGAAATCAGCGTGTTTATGCGTCAGGAAAGCGATTGCATCCGCGTATCCATGCGTTCGGTGGGCAATATTCCCGTAAATATCATGGCCAGCGAACTGTTTGGCGGCGGTGGCCATCTGAATGCAGCCGGGGGCGAGTTCTTCGGTACTATAGACGATGCCGCTGAATTCCTGCGCTCTCACCTTGGCGACATACAGAAACGATTTATAACCCATTGAAAATCACTGACATTTTTGCAATGAAAATTATAAAAGCTGCATTATCCCTGCTACTGTTCGCCGCCGCGGCTATTGTGCCTACGGCGTGCGACGATTCGAAGTCGTATGCCGACCTGCTGCGCGATCAGGACAAATACGTCAATAACTTCCTTGCTGACCAGCGCGTAGAACTTTCCATACCCGAGGATACGGTTTTCATCACCGGCCCGGATGCTCCTTACTACCGCCTTGATGCCGACGGCACCATGTACATGCAAGTGCTTGATGCCGGCACACCCGGCAACCGCGTTACCGACAACGAGCAGATATATTTCCGCTATACCCGCTATGCCCTCGCATCGTACGACAACGGCAAGCTGCCGACAGGCGGAGGCAATAACATAACACTGAGCCCGAGCTGGTTCCGCTACAAGAACTACTCTATCCAAAGCTCCTACAACTGGGGCGTGGGTGTGCAGACGCCGCTGGACTATCTTCCAGTAGACTGCAAGGTGAATATTGTGCTGAAGGCACAGATGGGCTTTATACAGGAGCAATCCGACGTACAGCCTTATCTGTTTTACCTAACATACGAACGACGTCAACAGTAAAAATCCTTTATCTAATATAATTTATGAGCCTTATTAAATCGATTTCCGGCATCCGCGGAACTATCGGAGGCCAACCCGGCGAAGGCCTCTCGCCTATAGACATTGTTAAGTTTACGGCAGCTTTCGCTACCTTTATCGCCCGCACGACAACAAAGAAGAATAAAACCATAGTTGTGGGCCGCGATGCGCGCCTCTCGGGTCCGATGGTGCGCGACCTTGTAACGGGCACGCTTGCCGGCATGGGCTTCGATGTGGTAGACATTGATCTTGCCTCCACACCCACCACAGAGCTTGCCGTAGTAGGAGAAAACGCATGCGGCGGCCTTATCCTTACCGCGTCGCACAACCCTCGCCAGTGGAATGCCCTCAAGCTGCTGAACGAGCATGGCGAATTCCTGAACGCCGCCGAAGGCAACGAGGTGCTCCGCATAGCCGACGAATGCCAGTTCACTTTCGCTGAAGTGGATAATCTTGGCAAGGTATACAAAAACACAACATACAACCGCCGCCATATCGACCAGGTTCTGTCGTTGCCGCTGGTAGATACCGAGGCAATCGCCGCAGCCAACTTCACAGTGGCAGTGGACGCCGTTAATTCAGTCGGAGGTATTGTAATACCACAGCTTCTGCGCGCACTGGGCGTAAAGAATATTGTTGAGCTGAACTGCGCCGCAACCGGCGACTTCGCCCACACCCCCGAACCCATCCCCGAAAACCTTACCGGCATATCAGACCTTATGCGATCGGGCAAAGCCGATGTCGCTTTTGTGGTAGACCCTGATGTTGACCGCCTTGCAATTGTTTGCGAGAACGGCGACATGTTCGGAGAGGAATACACGCTTGTTAGCGTTGCCGACTATGTTCTTGCCCACACACCGGGCAACACTGTGAGCAACCTGAGCTCGTCGCGCGCCCTGCGAGATGTTACAGAAGCTCACGGCGGCACGTACACCGCGGCTGCTGTCGGTGAGGTGAACGTAACCACAAAAATGAAGGAAACCAACGCCGTTATCGGCGGCGAAGGCAACGGCGGAGTCATCTATCCCGAAATCCACTACGGCCGCGACGCACTTGTAGGAGTAGCACTATTCCTTACTCTTCTTGCCAAGAGCGGTAAGAAAGTGAGCGAACTGCGCCGCCAGTACCCCGCATACGAAATCTACAAGACCAAGATACAGCTGACTCCGGATATCGACGTAGACGCTATCCTCGAGGCTGTTAAGCAGAAATTCGCCGGCGAGACGATAACAGACATCGACGGTGTAAAAATCGATTTTGCCGAAAGCTGGGTACACCTGCGCAAGTCTAACACCGAGCCAATTATCCGTATCTATGCCGAGGCTCATACCTCCGACGAAGCGCGTGCCCTTGCGGACCGCATAAGGCAGGTTGTAGACTCCCTTAAATAATTTTGAACAACAAATGTGCGATATGTCGCACATTTGTTGTAAATTTGCACCTACAGAAAACCCAAATAAGAAATAATCACTAAAAAAAACAGAATCATGGCTTACGTAATTACCGACAGCTGCGTAGCTTGCGGCACCTGTCTTCCCGAATGCCCCGTTGGCGCTATCTCCGAAGGCGACATCTACCACATCAATCCCGATATGTGCATCGACTGCGGTACCTGCGCATCCGTTTGCCCCAACGACGCAATCATCCCCGGCGAATAATTCCGGGACAAGCAAAAAATACGAGGCTGCATCCTTGCGGGTGCAGCCTCGCTGATTTATTGTTCTTTCTTTTGCGGCTTCTCTTTCGGTTTTTTTTTGTAGCGATTGAGCGCGTCGTTGATAATCCACTGGAGTTGCCCGTTTACCGAGCGGAATTCGTCGGCGGCCCAACGTTCCACCAGTTCCATTGTGGCGGGGTCTATGCGCAGCAAAAAACCTTTGTCAGCCGGCTTCTTAGC
This sequence comes from uncultured Porphyromonadaceae bacterium, assembly GCA_937921035.1. GTDB lineage: Bacteria > Bacteroidota > Bacteroidia > Bacteroidales > Muribaculaceae > CAG-873. Next base: position 46,428 of record CALEUL010000060.1, on the reverse strand, counting down.
CGCCATATCAGCTGTAGAGAGTGCCGGTGTTAAGAACGGGCTGAGCTGGTTCGTCGGCGCAAAGCACTACAAGCAGATTGCTTACCATCGAAGCCTTGCGTTCCTCGTCGAGCTCCACTACGCCTTCGGCGCTGAGCTGGTCGAGAGCCATCTTTACCATTGAAACGGCACCTTCCACAATTTTTTCGCGGGCAGAAATAATAGCCGATGCCTGCTGTCGGCGCAGCATAACGGCGGCGATTTCCGGGGCGTATGCAAGGTAGTTCAGGCGAGCTTCCACAACCTCGATACCAGCCATAGCAAGGCGCTCGTTCAGCTTCTTTTCAAGCAGATCGTTTATCTCCTCACCGCCGGAGCGCAGTGTTATGGCGTCGGCAGAGGCCGAATCGGAATCGTTGTCGTAGGCATATTGGCCTGTAACCTCGCGGAGAGCGGCGTCGCTCTGGATTCGGACAAAGTTTTCGATTGCGTTTTTGCCTGAAGGAGAGTTTGTTATCGCAGCCGTAGTTGCTGTTTTGGTAGTTTCGTCGATGTCGAATACGGCGCGGTAGGTGTCGCGTATCTTCCATACCAGTACCATGCCTATCATCACGGGGTTGCCAGTTTTGTCGTTGACCTTGATAGGATCGACGTCCATGTTGCGGATTCGCAGGGATATTTTCTTGTTGTCCATGAAGGGGTTATACCAGAAATATCCTGTTTTGCGTAGGGTGCCCCGGTATTTTCCGAAGAAAATCATGACGCAGCTCTGGTTGGGTTGCAGGATTATGAATCCGCCCATCATGAAGAAGCTTATAACAATCATTAAGATGCTGAGTATCAGCCACCAAGATGAGATTGTGCACATGATGCACAGCACGGTAAGGGCTATTCCGCCCAGAAGCATGAGAAGTGTTGCGAAAAGCATTAGAAATCCATTGAGAATGAGGCCTCCATATGGCATTTCCTGATTAAATTCCTGTTTCATTGTGATATTATTTTGATATTACTAATTACGGCGCAAATATATTATTTTAACATATAATTTGCAAATGTTTAACAAAAATTTACAATATTCGTTGTCTGTATGGCACGATTGATAGATTGCGGTTTATTTCAATTTTTATATGGTATGATTGATTAAATTTCCGATAATTGAAATTAAATGTGTTGCAAAAAGTCCAATGTCCGGAGGCCATAAATATAAGTACCCCCCGACGCAAGCGCCGGGGGGAAAAATTATGGGTTCTGCCACGGAGGTGGTGGGGGAACCATTGATATTCGGTGGCCGTTGCTGACGTGCCAAAGGCACGTCCCTACAATGTTTCTACAATGTTTCTATAATGTCTGTACAAGGTTCGTGCATCTGTTTGTCAGGCGGGGAATGCTTTGTCGTTCTGCACGAGGTGGCGTAGGTCTTTCATGTGCGCGCGGGCATCGGAAGTGAGCAGGTATGCGTCGATGCGGTCGGCATGAGCGGCCTTGTGGAGGTCGGTACCGATAAAGTCTACCAGGCCTTCCTTAATGAGGTATTCGGCCAGTTTCTGTTCCCCCTTTCCGTAGTACCCGGCGAGGCTCAGGAGATTTATCTGAAGGCTAAGTCCGGCGTTGTGCAGAGTTTTGAAACGGTCTTTACGGTTGTAGTAGTAGGCATATCGTTCCGGGTGAGCGAGGATAGGGGAATAACCTTTGACCTGTAGGTCGAATACAAGCTGGTCCAGATTCCAGGGCTCCTGAAAGAAAGGATTTTCTATGAGCAGGAAGTTACCCGGGAGAGGCATTATATCGTTTATTTCCAGACGGTGCTGGAACAATTCGTCGATACGGTATTCCGCGTGGTTCTGAACCTGAATGTTGTTTCCTCTTTTCTGTAATTCGGCATGCAGTTTTTCGAGGGCGGGGTCGATAGTGCTGTGGTCGTTTTCGAAAGTGTCCTGGGTAACGTGCGGCGAAGCGAGTATTCGCTTAATGCCCCATGCCTGCATTCTTTCGATGAGGTCGGCCGAAGTAACGGGGTCCGGAGACCCGTCGTCAATTCCAGGGACAATATGGCAGTGAATGTCGGTGCAGAAACAGAGTTCGGCGAAAGTCTTGGTCTTTTTCTTGAAAATATCGAACATAGATAGTTATTTGTTTGCTTTGCGCGTCAGCGGGCTGCGACGTGCAGTAGCGTCGAGAACGAAAGGCTCTTTCGCATTGCCGATTTTGCAACCCGACGCGAGATATTTGTCCATCGCGTCGGCAGCCTCGTCGATAGTGTTGAAGGATCCGATAACGATGTAGTAGTATGGTTCGGCTGTTTCTACGACAATCGTAGCAGGGAATCCGGCGTCGATAAGGCGTTCGCGCATGGATTTGGCATTGAAAATCTGTTTGAACTGACCCACTACGGTGTTGTAGCGGTGCAGGTTTTCGTTGATTCCGCAGTCGTCGGCAACGCGTACAAACTGCGTTTTGATGGTAACCTCTCCGACAGCAGTGCGGACCTTAGTCTCGGTCATGTTGCGACGCTCGTGGCCGTAGATAGCGTTGTCGAGGGTGTCCTGTTGAGCTTTTGCCGCAACAGTGCGTTCGTATGCCTGACGGTAGTTGTCTTCGGTAGTGCGGCAAGCCGTGAAAGCAGCAGCCGTCAGGACAGAGAGGATGAGTAGTTTTGCAGTTTTCACTTTTTGAGCTTTTTAGCAATAACGTCGGGAATGGCCTTGCGGTTGACAAGGATGTCGACAGTCTTTGCCAGGAAGTATGGTTCGCTAACGTAGAAGAACCCGTCGTAGATCTGGTTTGTGTCCCAGGAGTTCTTGACTTTGTAGTAGCGGTTTCCGTTCTGGTCCTTTGCGATACCGACAATTTCCATACCGTGGTCGTCGGTAGTTTCCTGGTTGTCGAACATTTCCTGACGCATTTCCTGTGTAACGGTAATCTCCTCGACGGGACCTTTGAAGTCGTACTTGTTGTTCTCACGCTCCTTGTCGGACAGCTTTACCCATCGCGAGAGTTCGGTGTCGTTCATGTCGCCCTCGTCCTTGCCTTTAGGCATCAGTGCCACGCCGTCTTTCCATTTGAAACCGCCCTCGCTAACGTCGGCTGCCCAAATAACGGTATAACCTTTTTCGATGGCATTGTCCACGATAGCTTTGAGCTCGTCCATCGGGACGTTCCAGTACTGCGCCCACAGCCAGTTGTCCGGCACTTCGACAGCGAACTGAGTGTAGAAAGGATGGTGAGTGAAGGAAGTCAGCGGCACATAGTCGTCCATGTCCAGCCCGAGGCTTTCGGCATAGCTTTTCGGGGTGTACTGCTTGCCTTTGTAAGTGAAAGTTTCGGGTACTTCGCCGAGATAAGCGTCGAGGATACCTTTCACACCTTTTCGCCATGCGGTAGTGAGCTTTTTGTTAGGCTTGCTGACTACGGCTTTGAGGAAAGCTGACAGCGCGGCGTCGAGTTCGCCGTGAACGTGTTTAGCCTCGCCGTACTGGAGTCCGGAATAAATTTCCTCCGGGACAGCTCCGTATCGCTCCCATACATAAGGGACATCCATAGCAGATCCGCCGGCGGCGAAGTTTGTTTCGCCGTAAAGACGTATGAATCGTTCGGCTTTGTCTTCGTAGCATTTACGAACGGTAAACATTTCGGAAATGTCCAGCGAGTCGCCGCCCTTTCGCATTATTTCGTCCTCGAAGAACGATGTGCCGGCGAAGCACCAGCATGTTCCCGATTTATTCTGGTCCTTTACGGAAGTGGTTGGAATGGTCTTTATGTCGGTGAACTGAAATTTTACGGTATCTGCGGCGACAGAATCGGTGTTCTCGGCCATAGCAGCCACAGGGAAGGCGCATAGCGCCATTGCGATTAAAGCTTTCATTTTAGTTCAAAACTTTGTACGCGGCCTCACGCAGGGCCGTGCGAATTTCTTCGATATGGTTTTTGTCGCGGGTCTCCAGCTCTACACGTATAGTGCAACCGTTGATTTCGGCACTGGAGTTTATGCGCTCGTGAGTAACGCTGATGATGTTACCACCTTTTGCGCCGATAACGCTGCATACGCCCGAAAGCTGTCCTGGCTTGTCGGCAAGGTCGATAATGAAAGTGTAGTTGCGTCCGCTCTTGTTTAGACCGCGTGTGATAACTCGGCTGAGGGTGTTTACGTCGATGTTTCCACCCGAGACGAGGCAAACGGTCCGCAGGTTGTCGATAGGCAGCTTGCCGAACATGGCAGCGGCTACTGCGACAGCACCGGCTCCTTCGGCAACGAGTTTCTGCTGTTCGATAAGAGCAAGGATTGCGGCAGCAATCTCGTCGTCGGTAACGGTAACGACCTCGTCGACGTATTTGTTGCACATGTCGAATGTGTTAACACCGGGTTCTTTGACGGCAATACCGTCGGCGATAGTAGAAACATCGTTGAGGTGGCATAGCTTTCCTTCCTTGAGCGAAGCCGCCATAGACGGTGCTCCGGAGCTCTGGACGCCGTATACTTTAACGTCGGGGCGGAGAGTCTTTATCGCAAAAGCGACACCCGATATAAGACCGCCGCCACCAATAGGAACGATTACAGCCTGAACGTCGGGCATCTGGTCGAGTATTTCAAGTCCGATTGTACCCTGTCCGGCAATTACCTTCGGATCGTCGAAGGGATGCACGAAAGTGTAGCCGTGTTCCTGCTGGAGCTGCATAGCACGCGCATAAGCGTCGTCGTATACACCTGGCACAAGGCACACATCGGCCCCGAAATTCTTAGTGGCCTCGACCTTTGAAAGAGGCGCACCGGCAGGAAGGCATATCAGCGATTTTATACCGTTGTGCGTAGCACCGAGAGCAACGCCCTGCGCGTGGTTACCGGCCGAGCAAGCGATTACGCCTCTTGCTTTCTCCTCGTCGGTTAGCTGGCTGATTTTATAGTACGCGCCACGAAGTTTGAAAGAGCCAGTAAGCTGAAGATTTTCCGTTTTGAGGAAAATTTCGCATCCAGGCCTCAGCTTAGGAGCCGGAATAATAGCTGTTTTGCGTGCTACGTCTTTCAGAACGGCAGCCGCATTGAATATTTCACTGATTTCGAGCATTGGTTCTATATTTTGTTATGGCAAAATTACTTTTTTTCGGGCAAACGTCCAACCAATATGTTCTTTTTAATTAATAATGTGTAATTTTACGCTCTCAAAACGATTATAAACATAATTTGGAGCATTATGAACAGAATATTTTCCACAGTAATCCTAAGCGCAGCAGCGTTTTTTTCGCCAATGATGACGTGGGCCGACTATTCGCCGGAATCGTATACATTGTCCGACGACGGCAAGACACTCGCCATGTGGAAAGGCAGCGAGACTGTGATAGACATGAACTCAGACTCCGTACTCAAGGAAGTTACCGCCATCGGCCGCAACGCATTCAGCAAAACGGCCATTACGAAGATATACGTAGGCGAGAATGTAGAGACCATAGACAACTGGGCATTTATGGACTGCCTCTCTCTTGAAGGTGTCGGCCTGCCGGCAGGTCTGAAATCGCTCAAATTAGCAGTCTTCTCGGGCTGCACCGCACTGTATGACATATCGTTGCCCTCGAATCTTGAGGAGATAGGAAATTCCACATTCTATAACTGTACGTCGCTTATCGTTATGGGAGTGCCTGACGGCATAAAGGACCTGCCAGCGGGCTGCTTCAACTCGTGTACGTCTCTCGGGTCGGTATCTCTTCCAGCGGGTCTTCGGACAATAGGCGAGGAAGCGTTCAAGAACTGCACGTCGCTTACGGCAATGGCTCTGCCTGAGGGCCTGAAGTCGATAGGTGCTTATGCATTCGAGGCATGTGAAAAGATGATGGTTGTTATTTTCGGCAGCCAGCTTGAGACGGTGGAATCTTCGGCGTTCTCCGGGACCGGTCTGCTGAGCGCGGACCTCGGCAATATCACCGCACCGGTATCTTTCGGATACAATGTTTTCGAGGACTGCAAACAGCTAACGTCCGCCACACTGCCACCTACCCCGTGGTCTATCTCGGGAGGAATGTTCCAGAACTGCACGTCCCTACAGGAAATTGTTATACCCGATAGCTATACCGAGGTTCCAGTGAAGCTATGCTACGGCTGTTCGTCGCTTAAGAAACTAACCCTTGGCGAGAATGTGGAGGTGATTAAAAACGGCGCTTTCTTCGAGTGCTCGTCGCTCGACGATATAGTGTTCAACGAAAAGCTTGAACAGATAGACTGGAACGTATTCTACGGCTGTTCGGCATTGAAATCCCTGACGCTTCCCCAGTCGGTAAAAAGTGTTGACGACTACACTTTTTCGCAGTGCACCTCACTTGAGACAGTGCATCTTGGCCGTAACGTAGAAACACTCGGAACGGAGGTGTTCTCGATGAATCCGTCGCTTCGATCGGTGGTTTGCGAGGCAGTGAATCCTCCGACGCTCGGGAGCTACGCTTTCTACAAAGCCAATCAGGAGAATGCAGTTCTGTCGGTAGAACTGGGTTCGATAGGAGCGTACAAGGAAGCGGAACAATGGAAAGAATTCGGAACTATACAGGCTCTTTGCGACGGAATAGAGGGCGTAGTAGCGAGGAAGGCAAGCATCAGTGCGCGTGGATGCAGCATAACAGTTGAAGCAGCGTCGGAAACAGACATCCGTATATATACAGCCGAGGGCATGTGCGTGGCTTCGGAAACAGCGGCATCGTACAATATCAGCCTGCCGTGCGGCGTTTATATAGTAAGAGCCGGCATTGAAACGGCAAAAGTTGTTCTGAATTAATAGACTACAATTTATAACTACATGAAAATTAAACTTATAGCATATTCTTTATCAGCTGCGCTGCTTGTGAGCTCCTGTTCGGTTATCAAAAAATCCGTATCCGGCAAATCCGACAGGAAGGTGGAGCCGGTTGAAGTTGTTAAGCCGGAGAAGAAGAAAGACAAGAAGAACCGGCACAAAAACAAGCACAACACAGGCGAGACCCTCACCGCTGCAGGGCGTATGCCGAACGAGGATGAGCTGTACGGCGGAGAATGGCTGATATCCGGCGTTAAGGGCAAGACAGTCCAGGCGGAGGATGATGCTCCATATATTGTATTTGACCGAAAGGGCCGCTTTTATGCCGGCGACGGGTGCAATGTGCTGAACGGAGATTATGTTCTGCGCAGCGATGGCAAGATAATGTTCAACGCAGTACTGTCGACGATGAAAATGTGTCCCGACAACAAATACGGCGAACTTATAGCCGGCGTTCTGTCGGACGGCATGAGCTACTCGGTTGATTGCCGCACGATAGGGCAGGATACGTATCTGTATCTGAAGAACGGCAAGGGAGTTGCCGAGGTTACCCTGCGACGACATAATATGGAGTTTCTTAACGGTAACTGGCGCATAACGTCGGCAGAGGGCAAGAGCATCGACGATGAGGAGGCTAATCTGTTTATCGATATCGCTCAGCTTAAGGTTCACGGCAACACAGGATGTAACTATTTCAACGGCGAACTGTATATCGACCCGTCGCGCAGCAATGCGATAGACTTCAGCGACATGGGAATTACGCGTATGGCGTGCCCCAAGGAGGACCAGGAACGTCGAATTCTTGTTGGCCTTGAACAGGCGGTAACCGCCGTGGCCGGCAAGCATGAGGATACGGTAATATTGCTTGATGCCAAGGGGCGTCAGACGCTTACGCTCAAGAAAATACCCCTGACAGAAAACGAATAACAGCAAGGAAGAATATGAATCTCGATTTTTTCACGCACCGGTCTACTGTACGAGTCTTCGACAACAGACCGGTATCTGATGAGACGATAGCCGCTCTTGTTGACGCGGCGGCGCATGCTCCCAATACGGGCAATATGCAACTGTACAGCGTCGTAGCCACGACGACGGATGAGGGACGCCGACGCCTGGCTCCGCTGCATTTCAGCCAGCCAGCGGCTACGGGGGCTCCTGTTCTGCTGACTGTTTGCGCCGATATAAGGCGTTTCGGCCAGTGGTGCGATGCCCGCGAGGCTGAGACGGGTCTTGATAATTTCGGCGGCTACCTGTCGGCGATTACGGATGCTGCCATATTCGCCCAGCAGCTTGTTACTGCGGCTGAACAGAATGGTCTTGGGTGCTGCTATCTTGGCACTGCCACGTACAATGTGCAGGGTTTTGTGGATGCTCTGAATCTGCCAGACGGGGTGTTGCCGCTGGTGGGCATTGCCCTGGGCTATCCTGCGGAGCAGGAGCATCCTGTTTCTGACCGTCTTCCTGTGGAGGCTGTGCTGCATCATGAGGTATATCACGATGCGACAGCGGAGGATATTGACCGCTTCTATGCCGAAAAGGAGGCGCTGCCGGAATCAAAGGTGTTCATCGAGGAGAATGCTAAGCAGACGCTCGCGCAGGTATTCGCCGATATCCGTTATCCCCGCGCCCTCAATGTGTCGGTAGGGGAGGCTGTGCTTGGCCGTATCACAAAGAAATAGAAAAAAGGATAGGGGACGCTTGGGGAAACGCTTGTCTAAATCATTGATACTCAGTGCTGTTGTTGGCGTACCAAAGGCACGTCCCTACATTGGGAGGCATTCCTTGTGCCGGTGGTGCGCTTGTCATAAGAGGTTTTCGAACGAAGGCTATAAAAACAAAAAAATCCCGCCGGGGCGGGATTTTTTTATTTTGGTGTCGGAGGTGTTATTCCGAACATTTTGCGGAGATGAATTCGCGGTTGAGGCGTGCGATGTTGCTCAGGGGTACGTTCTTTGGGCATTCGGCTGCGCATGCACCGGTGTTGGTGCAGTTGCCGAATCCGAGTTCGTCCATCTTGCGTACCATTGCGCGAGCACGACGCTTGCGTTCAACCTGTCCCTGGGGCAGGAGTGCGAACTGGCTAACCTTTGCGGATACGAAGAGCATTGCGGAACCGTTCTTGCAGGCAGCCACACATGCGCCGCAGCCGATACATGTTGCGGAGTCCATTGCGGTGTCGGCAACGGCCTTGCTGATGGGTGTGCTGTTTGCGTCGGGAGCGCCGCCGCAGTTGAATGATACGTAGCCGCCGGCCTGCTGAATCTGGTCGAAGGCGTTACGGTTAACCATGAGGTCGCGGATTACAGGGAATGCAGCCGAGCGCCAGGGTTCGATTGTGATTGTGTCTCCGTCGTTGAACTTGCGCATGTGGAGCTGGCATGTTGTGATACCCTGCACGGGGCCGTGAGGATGGCCGTTGATATAGAGTGAGCACATGCCGCAGATACCTTCGCGGCAGTCGTTGTCGAATACAACGGGTTCTTCGCCTTTTTCCACGAGCTGCTGGTTTAGCATGTCGAGCATTTCGAGGAAGCTTGAGCCTGTGGAAACGTTGTCGAGGGCGTAGTTGACGAACTGTCCTTTTTCCTTAGGACCACGCTGACGCCAAATTTTCAGTTTTACGCTGATTGTATGTTCCATTTTCGAATTTTTCTTTGGTAGGGGCGGCGGCTTGGAGTCCGTCGCCACCACGTGGTTTAGAATTATGACTTGTAGTTACGTGTCTGAACCTTAATAGCCTCGTATTTGAGGGGTTCCTTGATGAGGATTGGCTTTTCGGTGTCGCCGGTGTATTTCCAGCAGCTGACGTACATGTACTCGTCGTCGCGTCGAGCGGCTTCGCCGTCGGCAGTCTGATATTCTTCGCGGAAGTGAGCGCCGCAGCTTTCGTTGCGGTTAAGAGCGTCGATAGCCATCATTCGAGCGATAACGAGGAAGTCTTCCAGACGGAGAGCCTTTTCGAGCTCGGTGTTGAGGTCGTCGGCTTTGCCCACCACGCGGAGGTCGGTGTAGAATTCCTTGCGAACTTCCTCGATTTCACCGAGAGCCTTAACGAGGCTCTGAAGAGTACGACCCATGCCAACGAGGTTCCACATTACGTGTCCGAGGCGCTTGTGAATTTCGTCGGGGCTCTTTGTACCCTTGATGTTCATAAGTTTAGCGATGCGTTCGCGTACGGCTTTCTCGGCGGCGTCGAATTCGGGCGCTGTGGTTTTGAAGCGGGGAACCTTGATCTGGTCGCTGAGGTAGTTCTGCATTGTGTAGGGCAGAACGAAGTAACCGTCGGCGAGGCCCTGCATAAGCGCTGATGCGCCGAGGCGGTTAGCGCCGTGGTCGGAGAAGTTGCATTCGCCGATAGCGAAGAGGCCCTTGATAGATGTCTGGAGCTCGTAGTCTACCCAGATGCCGCCCATAGTGTAGTGGCTTGCGGGGAAGATCATCATAGGAGTCTCGTATGGGTTGTCGTCGCTGATCATCTGGTACATGTCGAAGAGGTTGCCGTAGCGGTCGCGTACGACGTCCTTTCCGAGACGCTGGATAGCGTACTTGAAGTCGAGGTAAACGGCGTTGCCAGTACCTACGCCGAAGCCGGCGTCGCAGCGTTCCTTGGCGGCACGGCTGGCGATATCGCGTGGGCAGAGGTTACCGAATGCGGGGTAGCGGCGTTCGAGATAGAAGTCGCGGTCTTCGTCGGGGATATCGGTTGGTTTCTTTTTGCCGGCGCGTATAGCTTCGGCATCTTCTTTCTTAGCGGGAACCCAGATGCGGCCGTCGTTACGGAGCGATTCGCTCATAAGTGTGAGCTTGCTCTGGTCTTCGCCGTGCACGGGGATACATGTGGGGTGAATCTGAGTGAAGGCGAGGTTTGCCAGGTATGCGCCTTTCTTGAAAGCCTGGATAGCAGCGGAGCCGTTGCATCCCATAGCGTTTGTGGAAAGGAAGAATGCACGACCGTAGCCGCCGGTAGCGAGAACTACGGCATGAGCGGCGTAGCGCTCGATTTCGCCGGTTACGAGGTTGCGAACGATGATACCGCGTGCGCGTCCGTCGATTATGACGATGTCGAGCATCTCGCGACGGTTGAATGAGCGTACGGTTCCTTTCTGAATCTGTCGGTTGAGGGAGCTATAGGCACCGAGGAGAAGCTGCTGTCCTGTCTGGCCCTTGGCGTAGAATGTACGGCTTACCTGAGCACCGCCGAACGAGCGGTTAGCGAGGAGGCCGCCGTATTCGCGGGCGAATGGAACGCCCTGCTGCACGCACTGGTCGATGATGTTGTTTGACACTTCGGCAAGACGGTATACGTTAGCTTCACGAGAGCGGAAGTCGCCGCCTTTTACGGTGTCGTAGAACAGGCGGTAAACGGAGTCGCCGTCGTTCTGATAGTTCTTTGCTGCGTTGATACCGCCCTGAGCAGCGATGGAGTGAGCGCGGCGGGGGCTGTCCTGGATGCAGAAGTTGTATACGTTGAAGCCCATTTCGCCGAGAGTGGAGGCAGCCGAAGCACCTGCGAGGCCAGTACCCACGACGATAATGTCGAGGTTACGCTTGTTAGCGGGGTTAACAAGGTGCTGGTGGGCTTTGTAGTTGGTCCATTTCTCAGCGATAGGACCTTCGGGAATCTTGGAGTCGATAGTGTACTCGGGCTTGTTGCCAGTTTCCACATCGGCAAAATCGTGCATGATGGGGCTGGAATCAATCATGCCCTCAAGGTTGTTCTGTGCCATATCTCTGAGTTGTTATTTGTTATCGTTGTTTGTTTCAGCGGATTCCTCAGCGGGCTGCAAGTCCTCGTTGGGGGTAATCTGCATTTTGGTCATTTCCTTAGCTCTTTTAGCCCGAGTGCGAACGAACTCGGAGAACTGTCCCATCTGGTTCAGGTTCTGACCGGCGAAACCGGGAGCCTGAATAGCGGAGAACTGAGCGATAGCTTCGGCCATGTCGGCGTAGTTGTCGCCTTTTTCAGCGAAGAAAGCAGTAGCAGCGTCGGGGTCGGTCTGGCTAACGGACATGATTTCGGAGGAGTAGTCGGCAATTAGAGCTTCAGCTTTTTCTTCCCAGTAGTTACCGTACTGCTCTACGAGCGCGGGGTCTTTGAGGAAGAACTTTGAGTGAGCCTGTACGGTGAAAAGGATAGCCTGAGCCATGAATAGGATGACAACGATGCTTGTCCACCAGCAGCCGATTTTCTTGAGACGGTTGATCCAGATGTCGTTGTTCCAACCGCAAGTCTGGAACATGGACCAGAATCCGTGGTTCATGTGGAACCAGAGGGCGACGAAGCCAATGATGTAAACGACGGGCGTCCACCATTTTTCAAAAGCGAGCTGGAGGAAAAGGGTACCCATAGCAGGGTCGGCGGGAGCGCCTTCAACCTGCGGGAAGGCGGTAAGGTCGTGCGAGATAAGTTCCTGGAGCTGCATTTTAGCCCAGAACTGGGTCATGTGCACAATAAGGAAAGCAAAGATGACAATGCCGAGGACGAGCATGTTCTTTGATGCCCATTCAACACCGGGAGCAGCGCCGGCGATAGCGTATCGGTCGTTGCCTCGGGCTTTACGGTTCTGGACAGTGAGCCAGAGAGCATAAATAATGTGTAGGATGAACAGAAGGGCAAGGCCCATCGATGCGACAAGGGCATACCAGTTGGCACCGAGGAACTCGCAAACCATATTATAGGCAGCGGGCCAAATCAGAGCCACCGAGTTCATCAACACGTGAAAAGTTACGAATAGGACAAGGCAAACGCCCGTGATAGACATCACGAACTTCCTTCCTATAGATGAGCTTGTTAACCACATAAGATGACTGTTTTTTAATGAATTATTAATTGTATGTGTTCTTTTGTCGGTTAAATGGAAAGGGAGGACGGCTCTTTACCGTTCTCCGTTTATTTTGCAAATTTAAGGAGTTTTCACGTCCCCGCCAACTTATTGGCGAAAAAATTCTGCAATAATTCAATTTTCATGTTTTTTTATGAAATTTTATCCTGAAGTAAACCGACGGCGGTGCAGATGTGTTAGAAAATCAGAATCTCATGTCGGGATTCAATAATTACTTATAGACTACTGTTATGATAAAGAAAATTCTCGTTGCGGCGCTTGCCGGTATAGCTACAGTATCAGCGGCATCGGCACAGCGTACCGAAATCACGGCGTCGTACGGCGCTTACACGCAGATGGATGCGACAAACATGCACGATGGCTGGAGCCATGTGAACAATGCGTGGGGGGCTCTAAATCTGGGGGTCAACTTCAGAGTAAACAACAAGATATGGGTAGGCCCGTCGTATACATTCTCGTCTACGACCACGGAGGGAGCGCATCACAGCAATATAGCGTATCATGCCGTAATGATTAACGGTCGTTACCATTATTACAGCAACAGTATCGTTAAGCTGTATGCCAAAGTTGGTCTGGGTGTGGAGTTCTCGTACATGCAGCCCCGAGGAGGCGACAATTATACCAAGAGCTACTGCGCCTACCAGATTGTGCCGCTCGGAGCGCAGGTAGACCTTCAGAACAACTGGGCGATGTTTGCCGAGGCTGGCTTCGGCGCGCAGGGTCTGGTGCAGTTCGGCTTCAAGTACAGGTTCTGAACAGTTTTACGTCTTTTGGCGTGTCGGCCTTTCTGTGTTTTCGAGGCTGAGGGTGTTGCAGGACCAAAGTTTTACGACACCTGTAGGGATGGGCTTTTGGTGTGTCTAAAACGCTGATAGTCAGCGGTAGATGCTGACGTGCCAAAGGCACGTCCCTACATTGGGTGTGCATTGGGCGCCGTATGTTGGGGTGTGCATTGGGCGCTGTATGCAATGGGCGACGTATGTTGGGGCTTGCGGGATGAAAAAAAATGATTATTTTTGTGGAAAATATCAGCTATGTTAGAACTACTGGACTTCGAAGGGCTTGCGATAGGTCTTGCCACATTTCTTATAATCGGATTGTTTCATCCCTTAGTTATAAAAGGAGAATACTATTTCGGCGTCGGCTGCTGGTGGGCTTTCCTTGTCGGCGGCCTCATAATGTGCGTCGTCTCTTTGTTCACCCACGGGGTTGTATCGATATTGTGCGGAGTTGTAGCATTCTCGTGCTTCTGGTCGATACTTGAGGTTTTTGAGCAGCGCGAGCGGGTCCGCAAAGGATGGTTCCCGTCGAATCCTCGGCGAAAGGACAAATAGCGTTCTTTTGGTTCCATACATTCGCATATTGTATGCAGATATTTTGTGGTGTGGAACGATATTGAAATATTTTTAGTAATTTTGCAACTTGAACGTAAATTTAACAGCAAAACAACTGAAAAATATACCGCATTAGAGAATGAAAGTAGCTATCGTGGGCGCCTCGGGCGCTGTTGGTCAGGAATTTCTGAATGTATTGGGCGCATCGTCGCTTTCTATTGAAGAATTACGGCTTTTCGGGTCGCAGCGTAGCGCCGGACGACGATATACTTTCCGCGGAGAGCCTACACAAGCCGTAGAGGTGCTTGGCGAAGACGAACATGCCTTTGACGGCATCGATTTCGCATTTGTTTCGGCAGGAGGGGAAGTGTCCAAGCAGTATGCCGATCTTATCACAAGCGGAGGCGCAATAATGATAGACAATTCCAGTGCTTTCCGCATGGATGATGATGTGCCCCTTGTGGTTCCTGAGCTTAACGGCGACGATGCCCTTGACGCTCCGCGCAATATTATCGCCAATCCGAACTGCACGACCATTCAGATGGTTGTAGCACTTAAACCGATAAACGACATATCGCCAATCCGTCGCGTGCATGTAGCCACATACCAGGCAGCCAGCGGCGCGGGTGCTTCCGGAATAGAGGAGCTTCACGAGCAGACAGCGCAGGCTGTGCGCGGCGAGGAACCTGTGGCAAAGAAATTCGTCAGCCAACTGGTGTACAATCTTATCCCCCATATAGATACCTTTACCGAGAACGGTTATACGCGTGAGGAGATGAAGATGTACAACGAGACGAAGAAGATTATGCACGCACCGGATCTCGATGTAAGCGCCACCTGCGTTCGAGTTCCTGTAGAGCGGGCCCACAGCGAGGCAATCTGGGTAGAGACAGAGCGCCCGGTCAGCGTTGCCGAGGCTCGCTCGGCGTTTGCGGCAGCCGACGGCGTGGTGCTTGTGGACCGAGCCGAAGCCCTCGGCTATCCAATGCCCAAGGATGCGGCCGGCACCGATCCGGTATATGTAGGGCGCATACGAGCCGATCTTACCAATCGCAACGGACTGTCGTTCTGGGCGGTAGCCGACCAGATACGCAAGGGGGCAGCCCTCAACGCGGTGCAGATAGCCGAATATATCGTCGCACACCGCAAATCATAATTAAAAAACATAGAGGCACAAAAAGATGATTCCGCTCGTCCATCAGGCACTTGTAACCGAGCCGGTCCAGATTTTCTTCATTGTTCTGGCCATCATCCTTTTTGCGCCTTTGCTTCTGAACAAACTCAAGATTCCGCATATTATCGGAATGATTGTAGCGGGCGTTGTCATCGGTCCATATGGCTTCGATGTCCTCGACCGCGATACGTCGTTCAATATCTTCGGACAGGTAGGACTGCTGTACCTTATGTTCCTGGCCGGACTGGAGATAGATATGTATCATCTGCGTCTTAATCTTCGCCGAGGGATGCTGTTCGGCGTCCTCACGCTGTTCATACCACTGGTGATGGGAGTGCTTACGAGCGTGTATATGCTTGGCGTGGATTGGGATACGGCGTGTCTACTTGGAGCCATGTACGCCTCGCATACCCTACTGGCATATCCAGTCGCGGCGCGTTTCGGTCTTACCAAGGCGGCCCCCGTGCTCATTGCGATTGTCGGAACCATCATTGCCGTAGTTGGCGCGCTTCTTGTTCTTGCAGGAGCCGTCAGCGTTCGTCAGGAAGGATATTTCAATGTCTCGGCCATAGTTCTGCTCATTGTCAAACTGGGAATATGGGTTGGGGTGCTTCTGTATTCCTATCCACGTCTTGCGCGCTATTTCTTCAAGAAATTCAGCGACAAGGTAACGCAGTATGTGTTTGTGCTTGTCCTTGTGATGTTCGCGGCGTGCTCGGCGCAGTTCATCGGACTTGAACCGGTTCTTGGCGCGTTCTTCGCAGGATTGTTACTGAACCGTTATATACCCTTCTCGTCGCCTCTTATGAGTTCCATCGAATTCGTAGGGAACGCATTGTTTATCCCGTACTTCCTGATAAGTGTGGGCATGATGATAAATGTGCGTGTGTTCGGCGATATGTCGACACTGCGGATGGCCGTGATAATGCTTGGAGTAGCATTGGCAAGCAAGTGGCTTCCCGCGTGGATAGCGCAGAAGGCATACGGCTTCGATTCCGACGGCCGCAAGGTGATGTTCGGCCTTACGGCAGCACATACGGCAGTTGCGTTGGCCGTTGTCAGTGTAGGCTACAGCATGAACATGTTTGACGAAAGCATTCTCAACAGCACAATTGCCGTTATACTTATTACCTGTGGCATCGCACCACTGATAATGACCGGCGCATCGGCTCGACTGAGTGTAGGAATGCTTGAGAGCGATCCCATGAACGTAGGCGGGAAGTTCACAAGAAACAATAACACGCTAATCGGCGTGGCCAATCCGGTAACAACGCCCGCTCTTGTAGAGCTGGCGGTTCTGATGCGCAACACCCGCGGCGGCCACAACTTCTATGCCCTGCACGTTCGCAACGACAATACCAAGGCAGCCAAATCGTTGTCGTACAATTCGCTCAATGCCGCCCGCAAGACGGCCGCAGCCGCCGATACGGTTATAGAAACCCTCGACCGTTACGACCTCAACACCGTTACTGGCGTTCTGAACGCCATAGAGGAACGCGACATTACCGAGATTATCCTTGGAATGCACCGACGCAACACGGTAATAGATTCGTTCTACGGCAACAAGGTAGACCAGCTTCTGCGCAGCACCAACCGCATGATAATGATAGCGCGATGCTTTATTCCCGCCGGTACCATTACGCGCGTTGTAGTCTGGGTTCCGAAAGGCGCGCAGTACGAGAGCGGCTTCAACCGCTGGGTGCGGGCAGTATCGCGCCTCACCCGTCAGGTCGGCTGCCGCATAATTTTCTGTTGTCCCGGCGAACTACAGCCATATATACGAGGAGTCATCTACTCAGAAAATTACGGAATCCGCTGCGAGTTCCGAACAACCGAGACATACGAGGATCTTATCCTACTGTCCAACAAAGTGCTTGACGACGATCTGTTCGTGCTTATCGGGGCGCGTCCACAGTCGGTGTCGTACACATCGCAGATGGCAGAGATACCCTCGTTCCTGCAACGCTATTTCGCCAACAACAATCTGATGATAATTTATCCCGAGCAGTTCGGAGCGGCGCCGGTACTTACATCGTTCACGGACCCGCTAATGTCCGACATAGCGCAGCCTCCCACGGCCATCATGCGCAAGCTGAACAACTTTGTCATGCGTCTGCTGTGGCGCCTTCGCGGGATAATCCGGAAATAGACATGAACCTGACAGAACTAACAACGCTTGATCATCCCGGCGCGAGGATGTTCGCCACCCTTACCGAGGCACAGCTGCGGAACCGCCTGGAGCCTGACAAAGGTATCTTTATCGCCGAAAGTCCGAAGGTTATCAACGTCGCTCTGGATTGTGGCTGCGAGCCAGTAGCGCTGATGTGCGAGCGCAAGCATATAGAGGGCGACGCTGCCGGTATCATATCCCGCTGCGGCGACATACCTATATATACGGGCTCTCGCGAGCTGCTGTCGCAACTCACCGGGTATGTTCTTACACGGGGTGTGCTTTGCGCCATGCGAAGGCCAGAACTTCCTACAGCAGAAGCCCTGTGCAATGGTACCCACAGGCTTGCCGTTATCGACGGTGTGGTTGATACAACAAATATAGGTGCTATTTTCCGTTCTGCCGCCGCCCTGGGTATAGACGGCGTTCTGCTCACACCGACCTCGTGCGACCCACTGAACCGCCGCGCCGTTCGTGTGTCGATGGGAACTGTATTCAAATTGCCGTGGACATATCTTCCCGCCCGGAATCCGTACGACGTTCTTCGAGCAAACGGCTATAAGACCGTAGCGATGGCGCTAACCGACAACAGTGTGAGCATAGACGACCCCGCGGTCGTCGCCGAAGCCCGTCTTGCCATTGTACTCGGCACAGAGGGCGACGGCCTTGCCCGCGAGGCCATAGAAGGAGCCGACTATGTAGTGCGCATACCGATGTCGCGAGGCGTTGATTCACTCAATGTTGCAGCCGCATCGGCAGTGGCATTCTGGCAACTGCGATTCAAAAAATACTGAAAGATATACCAATTCCTATATACGGCTGGAAACCACGCGGCGTTACGCCGTATCCGGCCTGTATGCCAACGTTCCACCGCTTTTTTCCGGCAGGGCGGGGTAGTTTATATTCGCGTATACTTCTGGAGATGACGAGACTGTCGAGCGACGGACGGAATCCGCTC
This sequence comes from uncultured Porphyromonadaceae bacterium, assembly GCA_937921035.1. Taxonomy (GTDB): domain Bacteria; phylum Bacteroidota; class Bacteroidia; order Bacteroidales; family Muribaculaceae; genus CAG-873. The sequence continues at coordinate 28,200 of CALEUL010000060.1, read as the reverse complement.
ACATACGCCGTATAGTCGGGACCGGAGTATACGGCCTGTTGCATAGGAACTTCCACTATAGCGCTGTCCTGAGTTGTGTGTGCCGTCGTGTCGGCGACGTGCAGCGTTGCCGACACCGCCCCACGAGCCTTTATGACCATAACTTCCGGGGTAACGATACGCACCGTATCGGTTCGTACGCGATATACAACCTGCCCGGTCCGTGCCGTGCTTCTCCCCAGCCAGAAGGCACCGAATAAAGAACCGAGAATCAATATGGCAGCCGTAATCTTTTTCATGTCGTGCGCAGATTAAAATAGTCGTCGATTCCTTGTGCATGTAGAGCGACAATTGTTTCGATACCTTCCGGCGAGGCAAGGAAAGCGGCGTCGGCGCGGTTGTCGTGAAACATGTTTTCGGTAAGGACCGCAGGGCAGCGCGTATCGCGGCATATCGCGAGGTTCGCCCTGTTGAATAATTCGGGCGGCGAGAATCTGTTGCCCAGAAGATTATGATCGCTTGCCCTGCGGAACAGGCATCGGGCAAGCATCTGCGATTCTCGGGAGGCATTTCGGGCAATGAATACGCTCCATCCGTTGGCGTCGCCCCATTCCGAACCGTTGCCAGAGGCATTTGAATGCAAAGACACAAGTACGGCGTTGCGATGTCGGAGCCACAGAGCGTTTGCCCTCGCGCATCTCTCCCGCAGGCTGATATCACGTTCTTCCGGCACAAGAAGCACAGATTCAATTCCTTTTTCCGCGAGTTTCCGATGCAGTTTACGAGCAGCTTCTCTTGTCCATTCCCATTCCTTTACTTTCCCGTCGGGACTGCATTTTCCGCATGTGTCGCATCCATGCCCATTGTCGATTATTACATATTTTTCCATAGTAAGTTGTGTTTACGCACCGCAAATTTACCGCGCCTTCGCCTCGGGCTGTCGGATAGCTGTCGTGTTTCTGTATTTATGCTTTTTTGACAATGGTCGCGTCGTCGAGAGGTTCCCGAACTACGTTTTGTACTAAATTTCCACAATGTTGCTACAAAAGGCGGAATCGGCTTCAGAGGGTATTGCAGGGTCTATTTTTAATTGTTAAGTTTGTTGAGAAGACAAAAAAACAGAGGTTCGGCGCATCTGCATTTATGCCTTTTTAACAATCGCCGCGTCGTCATATTTGTTTTAAGAATACGACGATTCAACTTATTTATTCAAACATATGCTACGTTATATTTCTAAGATTCTGACAGTATTTCTATTGCTGCTTCTCACTCCGGCTGGAATTAGGGCCGGAAGTAACGAAGCAGAAATAGAGCTGAATACAATTGATATAACAGAAGTAGAGACAGACACCTCATTTATGGCCGAAATCCGCCCCACTCTGAGCAAGGGCGTTCCCCCGAGCATATATTCGCTGCCGTACTCGATGACAACCAACGTGCCACAGTGGCACCGAATGTGGATAAACACCGCCGTACTTAGCGGCGCGTTCGTCGGGACGCTGCTGGTGCTTGAATGTCTGCCTGAAGATGCAACAACCTGGAACAGGGCAGCGTTGCAGAAAGATCCGCCCTACAAACGCTGGTTTGATTTTGTATTCCGCAAGGGACCGGAGTGGGATCACGATAAATTCGTGTTCAATTATGTGCTACATCCCTACGCCGGAGCAGCGTACTTTATGGCAGCACGCAGCTGCGGCTTTAATTTCTGGCGCTCGTTTCTATATAGCGCCATCATATCCAACATAGGGTGGGAATTCGGAATAGAGGCGTGCATGGAGCGCCCCTCGTATCAGGACCTGATTATTACACCAATCGTAGGCAGCCTTATAGGAGAGATGTTCTACAAGCTTAAGCGCGTAATAGTGCGGAACGGCTATACGCTTGGAGGGAGTCCCGTGCTTGGAAATGTAGTGGCATTTCTCATAGACCCCGTCAACGAGGTGGTGAATCTTTTCCGCGGCAGCGACACGCGCAGTCTGTACCGTCGAGAAAGCAAGCGCGCAGTAGAGTCGGTGCTTGTGCCAAAAATCGGAAGAGGATCGTTAGGATTTACGTTGAGCTGTACATTTTGAATGGCGTTTTGTACAAACTCTCTACAAAGTTGCTACAAAACGGTGAAATCGGCAGAAACGGCCTCAGAGACTATTGCAGGGCACATTTTTAATTGCTAAGTTTGCGTTGCAATGGAAAAACGATTAAAAAAACATAGCCAAAGAGCCCCTTTTTTCAAAGCAGGAGGACTAAGTCTACTACTCCCCGCAGTGTTATTTGCCGGTGTCATTTTCATGTTGTTCGGATGTGGCCGCAGCAACAATCCGGACGCTATTCCACCGTGCGACATAACAGCACCACTTGATTCTCTATATTCGTCCGTATTCAAAAATCCGCAGGATCCCGGCGCGGTTGTAATGGTTATGCGAGGCGACGATATAGTTTACTCCCGAGGATTTGGCATGGCCCGTCTCGACACCAAGAAAACCATGAGCGACAGCACCGTTCTGAATATCTGTTCAGCGACGAAAACGTACGTAACAGCCGGTATCCTGAAACTGGTAGAGGAAGGTATGCTGGAGCTTGACACCCCACTGAGCGAATACTTTCCCAACTTCGGAAACACCATCTTCAACCGTGTAACAATCCGCCATGTGCTATCGCACAGCACCGGTCTGCCCGATCTCCGCCCCCGAACGGAGACAGATTGGGTTGATTATATGAAAAAATTCCCGGAAACATTCTTCACGAAGGCTCCGGACTATATGCTATACGCTCGAGGCGACGAACTAATACGCTTTTACGAGAAACTTGACGCCTTCTCATACGAGCCAGGCACACATTTCGATTATGCCAATCCACCCTTCATGTTGCTGTCCAATGTAATAGAGCAAGTTACCGGAGAAAGTTTCGAAGAATGGATGAAGCGCGAGATATTTGATCCGGCCGGCCTTGTAGAAACAATTTTCTACGAACCTGACGCCGTGTCCGACAACTTTGCGCACGGCTATGTTCCCACGGGGTCGCGTCAGCTTGAATATACACCTTTCATAAGCGATGACGGGCGATGGCAGGAGTACGATTACGGGGAGTCGCCCTTCTTTGCAACACGTGCGGACATGGGCCTCTATACGTCGGCGCGCGAGTTTATGAAATGGCAGCGCTACCTGCATGCAGGCAAGGTGATTTCGCAGGCGTATATGGACACCGCATGCACTCCGGTAATATCTACCGGATTGAATCTGAGCAATATAAGCTATGCTCTGGGCCAGTTTGTACAGGACCGCCCCGGTATGCCACGAAAGATTTTCCACAACACCTCCAACGGCGGTTTCGCTATATTTGAAGGCGGATACCCAGACCAGGAAATTTATTATCTGATTTTTGCCAACCGCCCCGACTGGAACCGGTTGCAGCTTGCCCGCATGACCGACAGTATTCTGCTTGCGCATCACTGGCTTGTTCCTACGGATACACTGACACATGCATAGAAAAAATATATTCAGGCTTTCAGTTCCGTTACTTTTTTTGACGGCGCTGTTATCCTGTAGAACCGCAACCGGCAATCCCGGGGATGCGATATCCAGCCCCCTCGACAGTATCTTCGGCACACTGTTCGCCGAAGATGAGCCCGGCGCGATAGTCCTTGTTGCAAAGGGCGACAGCGTTATCTATGACCGGGGATTCGGCATCGCCGACTTTACGGACGGTCGTAGGCTTACAGATACCACGCTTGTGAATATCTGTTCCATCAGCAAGCAGTTTGCAGCCATAGCTCTGCTTAAACTCCAGGAGGAAGGCAAACTGTCGCTTAACGACTCCGTCGCCAAATATTTTCCTCAGTTCAAGGCCCCGTTTTTCAATCGGATAACACTCCGGCACCTTCTTTCGCACACGTCAGGTATTCCGGATACGCGTCCGCGGACACGGCGCCAGTGGAACAAATATATAAAGCATACACCATCGGCGTTTGCCAATGTTACCGATTATATGCTGTACAGTCTTACGGACGAATCGGTGAAGTATATGGAGAACCTCGATTCCCTGGCATTCGAGCCCGGAACGGCGTACGAATACCAGAATCCCACATACCAGCTTGCGTTGCCGCTGATAGAGCAAGTTACGGGATGCGAGTTCAAAGCGTGGATGGACAGCGCTATCTTTGTGCCGGCAGGAATGATAAAAACGGAATATCTTGTACCGTCGGCCGAACAGCCCGAACTGGCGCATGCCTATATCCCGGTTTCGATGGATTCCGCCAATATCCGTAACTATTACCGCAGCCCCGACGGCAAGTGGCAGGAGTGCGACTACGGGGAGGCAAATTTCTTTCCCACAAAGGCCGACGGCGCCCTTTATACGACCGCACTTGAATTCCTGAGCTGGGAAAGGGCTCTGATGTCCGGAAAGATAGTAGGCGAGGAATCTCTCAGGCAGGCATTTACCGAAATAATACAGACAGATATACCCGACACATTCTATGGCCTTGGCTTCTTTATCGAGAAAATGCCCGGTAACAGGAAAAAGATATATCATACGGGCGACAACGGCGGCTTCCTAACCATAGAGGCATATTTCCCGCATACCGATGTGTTTTATCTTATTTTCGCAAACCGACCAGACTGGAACCGCGAGGGAACTGCTGCTGCCGTGGAGAAGGTGCTGTCGGATAATAAACTGATATAATGCACAGACTACAGATACTTGTATGCACTACTGCGGACCGTTTGCCGCATATCGATATATCGCTGTGGCCGCAGGTAAAGGAAGCTGGCTATCTGATAGTTTGCCAGAATCCCAGCGGCAAGAACGTAAAGGAACCGCAGCGCGAGGATTTAGAATATATAGAATTCGACAACAGCGGCCTTTCCGTGAACCGCAATCAGGCAATCGCGGCAGCGACGGCGCCCTATATACTGATAGCCGACGATGATACGGAATTCGTAGCGGACGGTCTGCGAGCCATTATCGACGCCTATGACGCCGACCCTCTGCTGGACTATGCGACCTTCCGCGCCGTTATTCCCGGCAACCGAGTATATCCTCCGGACGGCTATGATTTCGCAAAGGAATTCCGCTTTTATTTTCCAATTTCTTTTGAAATAACTTTCCGGCGCAGGAGTCTTAACGACAATATGCTTCGTTTCAGCGAGCTTGCGGGCCTTGGCGCCCCCTATCTTTGTGCCGGCGAGGAGGAACTGCTGTTGTGGCATTGCCGCAAGGCTGGTCTGAAAGGACGGTTTTTCGACAGGGTTATTGTGAAGCATCCCGGAGAGACAACGTCGGTTACGCGCTCGTCGCAGCCGGGATTTTTACGATCGAAGGGCGTGCTTCTGCGCGTTAAGCGCGGATGTGCCGGAGGTTTGCTCCGTATTCCGCTGGAGGCATACAGGGCAAAGGTTCCGTTCCTGCGAGCTGTGGCATGGCTGCTCCAGGGGTATGTTTATTCCATCCGTAACAGGAAAGAGCTATGAAAGTACTACTGATGGGCGATGCCAGCAATTACCACGCCACTCTTGCGATCGGATTGCGGGCCCTCGGCCATGATGTAACTCTTGCCTCCGACGGTTCTCGCTGGATGCGTACCGGGCGCGACATCGACCTCGGGCGCCGCGACGGTAAACTCGGCGGGGCATTGCTGTGGGCGCGTCTCAGCGGCCCGCTGCGACGTCGCCTTTCGGGATATGATATAGTGCAGCTTGTGTCGCCCGGCTTCGCGAGACTGCGTCCCGAGCGTCTTATGAAGCTTTTCGAGCGTCTGCGCAACGACAACGGGGCCGTGTTTCTTACCGACCTCGGTACGGACAGCTCGCTTGTCCGGGACCTTACGGGCGCCACACCGTCGCTGCGGTATTCCGAATGGCACAGCGACGAAGGACTGCGACCGTGGGCGTCTACCCCTTCGTCGCGCCGTGATGAATGGCTCTCGCAGCCTCTTGTGGAATATACAGATGCAATCTATGCCGGAGTGAAAGGTGTTGTAACGGCACTGTATGAATACGATGCCATAGCTGCGAAGCAGTATCCCGGTGTTGCGCGCGCGTATGCCGGAATACCGATAGACACAAGTTCGCTGCATCCGAGCAAATTCGATTTCGGGGCACCACTGCGGGTACTGTACGCCGCGCATCGCGGCCGTGAGGCCGAAAAGGGAGCCGATATACTGTTGCATATGCTTGAACGTGCGTCGGCACTGCGTCCGGGACGTATCGTTATCGACAGGCCGTCCAATATGCCCTACGACAGCTTTGTGGAATATATGCGAGGGTGTGGCGTGGTTTGCGACCAGCTGTATTCGTTTACACCTGCCACGACGGCATTGCTCGCTATGGCGATGGGTTCTGTTGCGATTACGGGAGGCGAGCCGGAATTTTACGATTTTATAGGCGAGAAAGAGCTGCGGCCTGTTTTCAATCCCGAGCCAGACGATTTTGAAGGAACACTGCGCCGTTTGGTGAATCTGATAGATAGTCCTGCGGAGCTTGCCCGTATGTCGGAGCAGGCCCGGGAGTTTGTGCGCCGGCACAACGATGCCGTGCTTGTTGCACAACGCTTCTCCGACTTCTGGGAGAAGATGAAGTGATCAGAACTGGAAGTAGATGAATGGCGTAACGTCCTCGCTTCGCAGTTCAAGAACAAGCTGGACGGTTACGATGAAAATGATGAGCTTTACAATCCAGGGCGAGCGCACGAACCAAGCGGCGGCCTTGTCCCAGAATGTTGCAGGCATGCAGTGAGCAATGACGATGACCAACATCAGTATCAGCCACAGTGATCGGGCGGCGGCGAATGCGGGGATGTATGCCGGCGAGAAATCGCGGAATATGGCTCCAATCACGGTTATAGAATCCTGCCAGCTGTCGGCACGGAAAAATACCCAAAGAGCGGCAACGAAAGCGAATGTAACGAACCACGAGAGGGCACGGACGGGCCAAACATCAGGAATGCGCGACAGCCACGGTTTAGAGGCTTTGTGTACGGCAAGTCCGGCACCGTGCATAGCACCCCAGAACACGAATTTCCAAGCCGCACCGTGCCAGAGACCGCCTATAAGCATAGTGGCGAAGTTGTTCATGTATGTGCGAGCGGTACCTTTTCGGTTGCCGCCGAGTGGAATGTAGATATAGTCGCGCAGCCATGATGACAGGGAAATGTGCCAGCGTCGCCAGAAGTCGGTGAGGTTTCGGCTTTTGTAGGGGAAATTGAAGTTTTTTGCAAGTTTGAAGCCCATTATAAGAGCAATGCCAATGGCCATGTCGGAGTAACCGGAAAAGTCGCAGTATATCTGCATTGTGTATCCGATTACGCCCATCAGCGTCTCGAAACCGGAGTAGCCGCCAGGTGTCTGGAAAATCAGGTCGTTGTACTGGGCGATATAATCGGCGATAACCGCTTTCTTTACTATGCCGAGTATAATCAGCCACAGGCCCATGTATACCTCTGAGCGAGTAGCGTGTCTGTTCTGCCGTATCTGTGGCAGGAAGTAATCGGCACGAACAATGGGACCTGCAACGAGAGCCGGAAAGAACGAGAGGAAGAAGGCGTATTCGAGCCATGTTCTGGTAGGCTCGACGCGGTGTTTGTAGACGTCGATTATGTAGCTTACCGACTGGAAGGTGTAGAAAGATATTCCAACTGGCAGAATAAGGTCGAGCGGCTGAAAGTTGGCGTTGACCATCTGGCTTATGTTCCACAGGAAGAAGTTGGCGTACTTGAAGTAGGCGAGAATGCCCAGCGATGTAAGCAGCGAAACGGCCACGCAGCAGCGACGGAAAATCACAGAGCGCCCCGGGGTGTTCATGACACGGGACAAGCACCAGTCGAGCACGGATGTAGATGCGAGCAGGAGGACGAACCATCCGCTGCTTTTATAGTAGAAATAGAAACTGAACGCCACGACGAAGACAAGCATCTGCCAGAAACGCTTGCGCAGGACGCCGTAGACGGGCATGAAAATAAGGAACAGCGCCCAGAATGTGCCGGAAGAAAACAGCATAGGTGCCGACGGGTCGTAGGACAGGAGTCCGGCGATGTTGTTCCACACGTTATCCATTATTTTTCGTCAGGCTGGTGTACAAAAATGCGCTTAGGGCGAGCCGAAGTCTTTTGGGGCAAAGCCATGCGTATCGGGTGGTTTGAGTGTAGAGGCATCCATCGGGCGACGCTGTCCATCCACAAAGCCGCGGAGGAGCGCGTAGGGTGCGCGCCGTCCTTGGAACGGTCGAAGTGCATGCCGTCGCTGAGGAAGAATGATCCAATCGGCGCATTGGCTCGGATAAGGTCGTTTATGCCGGTGTCTTTTTTCCAGTTCGGCGGACCTATCCATAGAAACGGGATGGAGTCGATGTCGGCGATGATTTTCTTGACGTATTTGTCGCGTTTTGTGGCGATATCGCTTACAAACAGTTCGTTAGCGCCCAGGCAAATGAACACGTAGTCGGGGTGCAGCCGATCGATGTATCCTTTGAGCTTGTCGGATCGTCCCCAAACTTCTGAAGTAGAGCTGTACCATGTAACCTGATACATAGTGTGGCCGTTTTCGTGTGCATATGCCGCCATACGCGGCCCGAGGCCTTCGAGCATTGAGTCGCCGATGAAGAGGATAGTTTTAGAAGCCGTGTCGCAAGGGACTGGGAATGCCGGTGCTTTTTCTGCGGTTTCAGCAGCTGCCGTAAGGGGACCGACAGAATCCAAAGGGACTGCGGTTTCGTTTTTGCCGAATATATGGCTGTGTATTTCCGACGATTTGAGCTGATGCCCAGCGATAACGGGCATTTCGAAGGCCGACGCCACGGCAAAGATTGCGAAAGCGCAGGCCAGGAGGAACCACAATTCTATATAGTGCTTTTTCATGAAGTATCAATAGCAGATCTGTCGGTAAGAGCCGTCGCGTCCCGGGCCCACGTAGTATCGCCTGAGTCCGTATCCGTCGGCTGCGGCGGGTCCGCTTACGGGATGTCCGAGCAGGGAGAAAACATCGTACTCGCTTCCGCATACGGGACAACGGGCGAGCATTGTTTCGGTGTCTATGGCAACACGAACGTCTCGTTTGCACTCCACAGGGCAAGCAAGGTCGTATGCTTTAGGGTCGCCGAGGACGTCGCTTACAAGCAAAATGCCGCCATATCCGGTTGCGGATATGGCGGTATAAGGGAAATTGTGCGGCAGGCGCTGGTCGAGAATGAAGCGTTCGTAGTCCATAGCTCCAGCCACCCCGTATACATCCCACTGAGCTACAGTAGGGAATATTATGTTTACGGAGACCACAGGAATCCTGTCGTCGTTTATTCGGTGGCAAGCTCCGAACGCCATAGAAAAGGCTGCGGCAATTGCCACGACGGCGAATTTTTTCAAAGCGGCCCCGTACATGTCGGCAAAAGGGGTTATGCGAGGGAGGCGAAGAGCGTGCCGAACTGATCCACAGCTTTCTGCAGAGTAGGCCCAACCAACGGGCGCAGCATAGCAGGGAGGTCAACATCCATTTCTCCGACGATTTCGGAACAGTCGGGACCTTGTGGTTTGTACAGGATGTTGATAGACATAGGCACAGGCGAGTTCTCGGCCTGCAGACGGACGTGGCCGGAGATACGCTCAACGGCACGCAGCGTGATAGAGCCAACCTGCTGTGTGCTGATAACGATGCTGTCGTTCGTGAACTTGATATCGCCAACTTTTGCGCGCTGTTCGGGCGTGAGGTCGTCGAGCTTTGCCTGCATTGCGCTGAAGTCGGAGAATTTGGCATCGAGGGCTTCGGTGCCGAGAGCCACGACGGTGGGTTTAGATGAGAATTTAGCCATTTGGAGTCTTATTAGCGTTCGGGCTGCCAGGTAGCAGGGTCTTTGCGCCAGTTGTGGAGAGTCTCGATGTCGCTTTCGCTGATGTAGTGAGTTTCAAGTGCGGCTTCGAGGATTGCGTTGTAGTTGCTGAGTGTAATCAGCTCAACACCGGCATTCTCGAAGTTTTCCTCTGCGATTGGGAATCCATAGGAGAACAGCGCCACCATGCCGACAACCTCGCATCCGGCATTGCGGACAGCCTCAACGGCCTTGAGCGAGCTTTTGCCTGTAGAAACAAGGTCTTCCACGATTACAACTTTCTGTCCCTGACGAAGGTCTCCTTCGATAAGGTTTTCCAGACCGTGGTCTTTTGGAGTAGAGCGGATGTATGCGAACGGGAGGTTGAGCACATCGGCAACGAGAGCTCCCTGAGCGATGGCACCAGTAGCTACTCCGGCAATAGCCTCTGCATCGGGATACTGTTCCAGGATTACGCGAGCGAGTTCTGTTTTGATGAACGTGCGCAACTCAGGGTGCGATAGCGTGCGGCGGTTGTCGGTATAGATTGGAGAGTTCCAGCCTGAGGCCCAAGTGAAAGGATTTGCGGGCTGGAGTTTGAGTGCGTTGATTTTGAGCAGCTTTTCAGCAAGAAGTCGTGCTACGGTTTTCATATCTGGCTTAGTGTTTATTGAGGCTGCAAAGTTAAGAAAAATAACGGAAAAGACGATTGTTTCGGGTCGTAAATGCTTACTGTTTTTTTATTAAATAAAGAAGTATTAACAAAAAGTTTAATAAATCATCTCAATTCAATCTTCGCTTTGATTGGAAAATGGTCTGAGGGCGTTCTCGGCGTGGCTTTGGAAATGTGAATTATCTCGGGTGCGTTTTCGGCGGATAGAGCATCGTCGTTGTTGTCGGTAGTACGGTATGTATCAGTGATAACACCGTATTTGAGCACGTGAACGTCGGGAGTTGTAAATATATGGTCGATACGCTGGTTTGAGAATCCGTCCGGATGGAAGCTGTTGAAAGTTCCGTTCGGAGCGAAAACAAAGTCGGCGCTTGTGTAAGCGTCTTTGAGTTTACCGTCGCCAACGATTGTGGTGTATTCGTCGCTGAACTGGTCGATGTTGAAATCACCGGTAAGGAATACGGGCAGCTTGCTTCCAAGCTGGTTCATTTTGTTTTTGATAAGTTTAGCGCTTTCTATACGTGCGATTTTTCCGACATGGTCCATGTGCAGATTAAAGAAAAGGAACTGACGGCCTGATGGCTTGTGCCGGAATTTGCCCCAGGTGCAAATGCGCACGCAAGCGGCATCCCAACCGAGGTGCGGGAAAGAAGTGTCCTCGGCGAGCCAGAAATCGCCGTGGTCGAGAACGTCGAACATGTCGGTGTTGTAGAATATAGCTGAATGCTCGCCTCCGTCTTTTCCGTCGTTGCGGCCAACGCCGATGTATGCGTAACCGGGCATTTGTCCGAGCATATCGTCTAACTGGAATTTGTATCCTTCCTGAGTACCGAAGATATCGAAATCGTTGAAATAAGCCAGTTTTGCCACGACAGGGCCACGACGGCCCCAACCGTTACCAGCGAGCGAGTCGCTACCGGCCGGCATACGGATGTTATAGGATGCGACATTGAATTGAGCAGGTTTAGCAGCCAGAACAGTAGCGGCGATAATTAGAGCCGCAATCGATGCGATGAATTTTTTCATATTTAAGGTATTAATCATTGTTATGTAAAAGACGGACCGCACCGCTTATTGCAGCCGATCCGTCCAAATTATTCATTTGCGAGTTTTGGTCAGTTCATTTGCTGGATGTTAATCTCGTGCATGTCCATGTTCTCGCTGTGCTCGGCTTTAATTTCGCAGTCTACCTTCTGCCATTGCGAGTTGTTGGACTTGTATTCCGGCACCATGTGCTTCATCTGAGCGACGATGTCGTGTGCGTATCCTGCATCGAGGCTCTTGTGGAGCTGTTCGAGGTGCTCGAGAACGTCTTTGTAGTCGTAGATCCGGACCCGTGCAATCATAATCTTTTTGTGGTGAGTGGCCAGAGTGTGTTCCTTTTCGTTCAGGAGTTCCTCGTAGAGCTTCTCACCGGGTCTCAGTCCCGTTTCGATAATCTGAATGTCTTCTCCGGGCCTCAGACCGGACAGCGATATCATACGAGTTGCGAGGTCCCATATTTTTACGGGCTGCCCCATGTCGAAGATGAAAATCTCGCCGCCTTTTCCCATGCAACCGGCCTCGAGAACGAGGGAGCATGCTTCGGGGATTGTCATGAAATAGCGTATGATGTCGCGGTGAGTTATAGTAACAGGCCCGCCGTGTTCTATCTGCTTTCGGAAGAGCGGAATCACGGACCCGTTTGACCCGAGAACGTTTCCGAAGCGAGTGGTTATGAACTGGGTGCTTGGGCGGTCGGACTGTTTTCGGTTGTGGAAGAAGAGGGACTGTACATAAATCTCGGCAATGCGCTTGGATGCCCCCATCACATTGGTCGGATTTACGGCTTTGTCGGTTGAAATCATAACGAATTTCTCCACGCCGTATTTCACTGACAGGTCGGCAATGTTTTTTGTACCGAACACGTTTGTGAGCACAGCTTCGGCAGGATTGCGCTCCATCATAGGTACGTGCTTGTATGCGGCGGCGTGGAACACGTATCTGGGACGGTATTTCTGGAATGCATGTTCCATACGCCCTTTGTTGGCAACGTCGCCGATGAAGAGGTGTATTTTCATATCGGGGAAAGCGCTTTCCAGCTCCAGCTGCATGTCGTGCATTGGCGTTTCTGCCTGGTCGAGGAGTACAATGTCGGAAGCGTCGAGCTGCGCCACCTGTCGAACAATCTCGCTACCGATAGAACCGGCGGCACCAGTAATCATTACCGTCTGGCCCTTTATCACGCTTCGAATAGTGGGATTTTCGGTGCGTATTGGTTCTCGGCCAAGAAGGTCTTCGATGCGGATGTCGTGTACATGAGTTGAAATGTCCGGCATCTCTTTTCTGTTTATGTCGAATTCGGCAACCTGGTTGAGCATAAGCAACTTGATGTTGTTCCGAAGGAAGACGTCGGCGGTTCCGCTTCGCATGAGTTCCATCTGAGTTGAAAGGAAGAGGAGAGTGTCGCATCGGTATAATTCGAAAGTCTCGGCAATTGAGTTTTCGTCGAAATGTATCACCGGAGTACCGTTAACGTTGCTCTGAACAGCCTTGTCGGAGAGGCTAAGCAGCGCCACGGGATCGAAAGCACCGTTATATTCGTTTTTTAGTGCCGAGGCAAGAAAATACGAGTTTATAGCAGAACCGAGAACAATCACACGCTTTTTGTTTTTCCTGATGCCGGAAATCTGCATGTAGAAGTACTTGATTGACAGGCGCATCACTAACATCAGGGCGAATGTCATCACACCGAGAGTGAATATGTTCCAGAAGCTGAAATATAAAAATCCGCCGAAAGCAAGAGTGCAAAGGGACAATATCGCCATAATAAACGAGGCCGAGATGATAAGCAGCACCAGCCGGTATGTGTCCTCGATAACCGAAAGACGTATTATATATTTGCTTGTACCTAAAATCAAGGCCAGAACAGCATATATAATGAAAGCGATTGTAGCGTGTACAGGAGCAGAGTGTATCTCGCTGTAGCTGTTGGCATTGTCCTGAATTCCGAACGCGAATGTGAGTCCGCTGCATAGTCCGAAAATTATGAGGTCTGCTAAAAAGACCATCCATTTAGGCGATGGTTTTTCTATGAAAGCCTGAATAATTGTTGAGTTGGACAAACTCTGGAAGAAATTGCGATTCATATGTAATTATAATGACAGAAGCAAACGTGAACAAAGAATACGAAAATCAATACAAAGGTAAGAATAAGTTTTGGCAAATGCAAAATATAGGTTTAACGTAGCCGAAGAAAAGAGCGTGCTGTGTCGCTATATTTGGTAGCGACACAGCACGCATTTAAGCATTTTAAATTATCAGTATTCCAATCGTCGGCGGAGGTAGTCGATTGTTATATCGGCAATTTCCTCCAGCGGCAGTAGGGAAGTGTCGAAAGTGAGGTCATAGCTCTGAGCGTTTCCCCATTGCTTGTCGGTGTAGAAATTGTAGTAGTTCGCGCGGAGTTTGTTTGTCCGTTCGGCGAGAGCCTTTGCCTCGGCGATGTCTTTGCATTCGAGGCGTTCCACAATGCGTCGGGCGCATACGTCGGCAGGAGCGTGCACGAATATGTTTATCACGTTTTTCATGTCCCGCAGGACGTAATCGGCACTTCTGCCAACGATAACGCAAGGTTCCGAGAGCGCGAGCTCGTGGATGAAATCGCACTGCGCCTTGTAAATTCTGTCTCCACCAGCCGAAGAAGTGTCACCAAGCCAAGAAACGGGATAGAAGCCCATTGAAAAAGGTATTATGCTTCCCATGAACTTAGGTGCCCGTTCGTCGCCGCTTTTGAAGAATTCGATGTCGTAGCCAGCTTTTTCGGCGGCTTTAACAAGCAGTTTTTTATCGTAGAATCCTATTCCGAGTTTTTCGGCAATAATTCTGCCGAGTGCTCGGCCACCGCTGCCGAATGTTCGACCGATGGTTATTACATATTTGTCGGGTAGCATAAATTACAGGATATTTTGAAGATTAAGCCCGCCGGCGTTTACGTCGGCGGGCATATGGGGATTTGTCGGAATCAATCTTTATCGGCGACCTTCTTTTTTGCGGTTTTTTTAGCAGCCGGTTTCTTGTCGGCCGCGGGCTTGCGTCCGCGTTTAGGCTTTGCTTCGGCCTTTTCCTCGCAAGCTTCGTCGCGGTTCTTGTGCTCGATGTTGTACTGTTCCACGTTCTTACGCATGGAAGCGAGTTCCTTGTTCAGGGCCTCGATTTCGTTGCCCTGGTTTGCGATAGTGAGGAGCAGCGAGTTAAGCTCTTCGTTACCAACAGCCGACGGGAATTCCTCTTTTACACGCATCAGGAAGTCGGCGAGCACGTTCATGTAGTTGGTGAATGCAGCGAACGGAGTCTCGTAAGGGCTGAACAGGCTGTGCATCTGTCCGTCGGCCATCCTCTTAGTGCTCATGTAGAAGAAGTGGTCGCAAGTCTGGAGTCGAGCCCAGTCTTCCTTTAGCGCTCTGTTCTGGCATATAGCGATGCGTTCGGCCTGCGAGTACAGTTTTTCGAACGCCTCGTTCTGCAGACGGTTTCCAAGCCAAGCAGAAATGTCTCGAGCCTCGTCGGCGCTTGAGATGGGGTGGGTAACCGACAGAATGTCGACGGGTTTGATTTTTGAAACGGCCTCGGTAGGTGTAAGGAATTCTACACCGCGCTCTTTAGCGAATCGAGGTAGCGCCTCCAGGAACTGGAATATACCGGACGTAGCGGGCTGCATTTCGCCAAAAGCCTCGAGGTTGAGGAAAATGTTGATAATCTGCTCTTCCTGGGGCGTGGAGGCAATCCAGTCGATATATTTGTCGGCCGTGAGCGGGAATTCGGGCCATGCGGTATCCGTGAATCGGAAAGCGATGTCGTCGCTGAGCTTGCTGTTGCGGAGAAGCACTTTCAGTTTAGGCGCGGAAGCTGCGGTGTAGACGTAGTTTGGCGATTTCCATCCGAGGATGTGCTTCGCGCCCTCTGTCAGCACGGCCTTGAAGCCGAGCTCCACCAGCTGAGGAGCAAGGTCGTCGAAGTATATAAGCTCGGTGTTGCGAATGACCTTTGGATTTATGCCGAAACGTTCTTTGAGACGGTCGCAAGTCTGTTTTACCTGGCGAGCGAACTCCTCGGGGTCTGTCAGGCAAGCCAGCGAGTATGCGTAAGGCTGAGCTACGAATTCGCAGTGTCCGGTGTCGGCAAGTTTCTTCAGGAGGTCCAGGAATTCGGGAACGAACTGTTCGCACTGTTCCAGAGCCATGCCGCTGATAGCGATGGAGCATCTGAAGAATCCTTTGCTTTCCTCGATCATCCGGAGCAGAGTTTCAGCGGCAGGGATGTACGAGTTTCGGGCGATGCGAGTTATAATGTCGTCGTTAAGGAAATCGTCGAAATAGTAGTGGTCGCGTCCTATATCGAAGAAACGGTATTGTTTGAGGCGGAAAGGCTGATGTATCTCGAAGTTGAAACAGATAGATTTCATGACAATGGTTTGATTAGCGTGCTAAAACTTTGTTGTAAATGTCGATGACCTTCTTTCCGGCTTTGTCCCAAGTGATCTGGGCAACTTCGGCGAGGCCGTCTTCGCGCATCTGCTTATAGAGCGCGGGGTATGAAATGATTGCGTGAATAGCATCGGCCATAGCGTCGATGTCCCAGTAGTCGGTCTTAATGACGTTGTCGAGGATTTCGGCGCAGCCGCTCTGCTTGCTAATAATAGAAGGCACTCCCATCTGCATAGCTTCGAGAGGGGAAATACCGAAAGGTTCGGAAACAGACGGCATAATATATACGTCGCTTGCTTTGAGCATCTCGTAGACCTGACGACCTTTCTGGAATCCGGGGAAGTGGAACCGGTCTGCTATTCCGCGTTCAGCAGCGAGAGCAATCATCTTTTCCATCATGTCGCCGGATCCAGCCATAACGAACCGCACGTTCTTGCAGTTCCGAAGCACTTTAGCTGCGGCTTCAACGAAGTATTCCGGGCCTTTCTGCATTGTAATACGTCCGAGGAAAGTAACCACTTTCTCTTTAGTGGCGCGTGGCATCTCGATATCGAGAAGGTCCTGGCTAAGAGGCACAACGGCGTTGTGTACGGTGGTAACTTTAGCGGGGTCAATGCCATAGTGGTCTATTACTGTCTGGCGAGTAAGGTTGCTGACGGTAATAATATGGTCGGCATGAGTCATTCCGTCTCGCTCGATGCCGTAAACAGTAGGATTAGGCTTACCTCTGGAACGGTCGTACTCGGTAGCGTGTACGTGAACGACGAGCGGTTTACCAGTAACCTGTTTCGCGTGTATACCAGCGGGGTATGTTAGCCAGTCGTGGCTGTGGATTATATCGAAATCCAGAGTGCGGGCAATGACACCGGCTGTTATCGAGTAGTTGTTTATTTCCTCCAGGAGGTTTGAAGGATATTTTCCGGAGAATTCGATGCAACCGAGGTCGTTTGTGCGCATGTAGTTGAAGTCGGCGTATATATGGTCTCGCAGACGGTAATACATGTCCGGGTCCATAACGTTTCCAATTCGCGATTCAACGTAGTCGCGGTTAACGTCTCGCCAAGCCACAGGCACCTGAGAAGTACCAATAATACGGGCAAAGCTTTTGTCCTCGTCGCCGAAAGGTTTGGGAATAACGAATGTTATGTCCATGTCGCCGCATTCCCACATTCCTCGCGTGAGGCCGTAGCTTGCCGTACCGAGTCCACCGAGGATGTGAGGCGGAAATTCCCAACCGAACATTAATGCTTTCATTGTGGATTATTTTATTTGTTACTTGAATTGGGAATCAGTTGTTGTCGAAGCGTTTCAGGGACCGTACAGCGCGAAGCACCTCGGCCACATTAGTAGCGTGGCTGACAGCGCCTCGGCCGGTGTAGGGCGGGTTACCGTCGTATAGCTGAGAGAGGGAAGCGATGCAACCCTGGCTCATTTCGTCCTCGAAACCGATGAGCATGCGGTCTATGTATCCGACACCGCTGAGACCGAAAACACGGAGGTATGCGTCGGCATAGAAACCGATAAGCCAGGGTCTTGCGGGGCCGTTGTGCATCGCGAACTCCCGTTCGTCCGGAGAGCCCACATAGTTCGGACGGTATCCGTAGCTTTTTGGCGATAGGGTTCGCAGACCTTTTGGCGTGAGAAGCTCACGTGTAACAACGTCGAGGATGCTTTTGCGCTGTCGACGGTCGAGAGGCGAGTAGTCGAGGCCGATTGCGATAGCCATGTTGGGGCGAACCGACGGTTCGGCGAAGTTTCCGTCCACAAAGTCGTACAGATATCCGCTTTCGTTGAGGAAAGTATCAATGAAAGGCTGCTTCATCTTATCGGCTTCAGCGAGCCAGGCTTCGCGTCGTTCAGCCAGGCCTTCGTTGCCTTCAGCAAGAGCAGCGGCGAACAAGAGAGCGTTGTACCAAAGCGCGTTGAATTCGACCAGCATGCCAGTTCGGCGGACAACGGGCTCACCGTTGAGCATAGAGTTCATCCACGAAGCCGGTTTGAGGTGTCCGTCGGTAGAGATGAGACCAGTGTCGCTGTCGATGAAGAGGTTAGGATGCCCTCCGCGCAGAATATAGTCTACCAGCTGAGTAACGCTTTCGAGGTACAGTTTGCGAGCTTCGTCGTTTCCGACGGTCTTAGCATACTGCTGAATCGCCCATATAGCCCAGAGAGGAATGTCGGGGAGGTCGATGCCTTTAATATGTTTGGAGAGCTCTCCGGTGTCGGCGAAGTGAGTAAGCGCTTTCAGAGCCGTTTCCATGATAGCCTCGTAGTCGGCTCGGTGGTCGATAGCGAGTGTAAGTCCCGGAACCGACATGAAAGTGTTTCGAGCCAGGACTACTCCCCAGGGGAATCCGGAAATGATGTACATTCCGTCGCCTCGACGGATATAGAACTGCTTGGCCGAGTTCTTGAGGCAGTTGAAGAACGACGAACGCGGTGTGCGGCTGGCGATTTCGGCGTCGTACATCTTCGAGAGGCTACGAGGATTAACCTCGCTTATACCGGCGGAGAATATTATGGATTCACCTTTCTTGATAGGGACTTCGAAGTAACCAGGCACCCAGAGGTCCTCGCAGTACGGAACGCCTCGTTCGAGGTCTTTCACGTATTCGATGTCCTTGTACCAGTTAGGGTCGTCTACCCAAACAGGTTTGTGGTTGAACTGCATGTATAGAGTGGGGAATCCCTTGTAGAGGCAAGTAGCCACTCCGTTATTCACCGGGTCGACGGCTGTGTTTACGGCGCTGTTTGCGATACATAGCTGGTTCACCTCACGGAAAGCGAGGAATGGCCTGAAACGCAGAGTAGTAGCGGAATGTGCGTCGACAAGCGTGTAGCGGATAAGAATACGGTTTTCCTTGCTGATAAAAATTTTCTCTTTTGTGAGAATAACGCCCCCCACCCTGTAGGTCATTCGGGGAACGTTCTCGCAGTCGAACTCACGAATGTATTTGTGTCCCGCAGGACTGATGGTTCCGCCTTTGTAGCGGTGTATTCCCAGGTTGAACGGTGCCCCGTGCTGGATAACGGTTTCGTCGAGCGAAGAAAGCATCACATGCGACTTACCGTCCATCTCCTCGATGGGAATTACCAGCAGGCCATGCTGTTTTCGGGTGTTGCATCCAACGAGACTGGTGCAATGGTATGCACCGGCCTGATTTGTACGCAACATCTCTTTAGTAAGAGACTGGTCCAGGTTTATGAGCACGTTCTTATCAAATTTAAGATAACTCATTTTATGGTTTTGTTAGGAATGTGTTAGTGCGAAGATTATTATTTTTGCGAAGTTACATTTTTATTCGCATCCAACAATGAAACATGCCGTAAAACATATAAATATAAAAAAGAACCGCACCAGCCACGGTGCGGTTCCATTATACTGTCTGTAGTGCGGTTATTTTACTATTACGCGTAATATGGTTATACCCGCGCGAACAATGTATATGCCGGGAGCGGCGGCTAATGTAGAGCGTCCCTCCGGCAGTTCGGCGGCGGCGACTGTGCGTCCGGCTGTGTCGCACACGGTGCATGCTGTGGCGGCGGAAGTTTCTACAACTATGCAGCCGACGCCACCCCAAGCCTGTGTCCGTGCTCCGATGCCTGAGATGCCGGAGTTATCGCCAGTAGTAACCCTGACTCCTGCCGCACCCGATTCTCCCTGGGGGAAGACTGCTGATACGGCGTACTGGTAATCTTTGTCGGCTTCCGGAGCTTCCTCGGTGTAGCTTGTTCCGGTAACGTTTGCGATATACTCGTTGTCGCGATATATATTGTAGCTTTCGGGCTGAACGAGTGTCGGTTCAGACGACAGGTGCGCGCATTCGAGGTTATCGAGCATAAAGCAGTATGCCACGGGTGTTGTGTGGCGTATAGCGAAGTATCGGGCTTCGGCGGGGAGCCAGTATGTATACTGTATCCACTCAGCCGGGCAGGATTCGGATGCGAACAGCCGGAAATCGGCAATATTGTCGGAGGAGGCGGAATAATATATTTCGATGGTTTCTTTCTTATAGCCGTTTGTGAGGGCCCTTGCCATGAACGAGACAGGTTTGTCGGCCGATATTTCGGGCGATATCAGCCAGTCGTCGTTAGCGGAATTGTCGGCGTTGTACATGCTTGCCAGATACTGGGCACCCTGATAGCTTGCCCAGTCCTGTCCCCACGAGTCGGCGAGGTCGACACCCGCTTTTTCGGGATTATATACCTGGTATGCCATTTTAGCTGTTGCGTTGGGGTATGGCAGAGTGGCGTCTTCGTTCTCGCCGGTGTATGCCTTGTCCATATCCACGAATTTCCAGGGACCTGCTCCGTCGATAGCGAAAGCTTCGTAGGTTTCGAATCCGTCGGTAGTCAGGGGATAGTCCTTGTAGGGTTCGGAAGGGGTCCATTCGAGAGTAACGGTCTTTCCGTCGGCACAGCCTTTCAGCGCGGCGACAGCGGGGTATGGCGGCATTTCGCATGCGGCGGTGAACGAAGCGATATCGTTTGCGGGGTTCTCGTCGTCGTCGTTGGCGACAAGGAGGGAATAAACGATGTCGTTGCCGGCTTTTGTAACCGGTTCGATTATGGAGAAACTGAACTCAACGGCCTCGCCAGGAGCGGGAGCGTCGAAGGCAAGCACGTCTATGTCTGCTTCCTCGTTGTTAAGTGTTACGGACACCTGTTTCTGCGAAGTTCTGTTGCCGCAGTTGAGGAGTTTTCCGCTGATTATATATTCCTGCGAAGGTGTAAGGCGGGCAGAGTGTTCTATACCGGTAACTGTGAAGTCCACAAGGTCGTCGAACACGCGTATGACGTCGATGTGAATGTTGTGTCCTTGAGCTGCGGTGCCTCTCAGGGCAAGCTGAATTGTTTTTGCGCCTTCGGGAATGTTGAGAGGGAATGTGTGGAGCTGCCATCCGGCGTTTGCTGCGCCCAGGGCAATGGCGTCGCCGACCTGAGAGAATTCTCCGCCGTCGACTGCCACATCAAGGCCGATACTGTCGGAGTCGTCGCCCGAGGTGTGGTTCATGTAGAAGCTCACCGTGGGGTGTTTAAGGTTTCCGATATCGA
Source organism: uncultured Porphyromonadaceae bacterium (assembly GCA_937921035.1). GTDB lineage: Bacteria > Bacteroidota > Bacteroidia > Bacteroidales > Muribaculaceae > CAG-873. The sequence goes on along the minus strand of CALEUL010000060.1, from coordinate 7,243 downwards.
ATTTGGGCGAGCAGAAGCGTTCTGTAGCACCCATAGGGGCGGCCATAGAGCGGAAAGTAATCAGACCGGCGTCGTCGTCGCGTGCGTCGGCACGGGGGGAAGCTCCGTATGTAACGCACTGCCAGTATGAACCTTCTTCGGAGAAGAGGTTCTGTCCGTACCAGGGGTAATAAGTGGTGGTGGCGAACATGAACGATTCCTCGGCCGGCGCCAGGTATGGCGTTCCGGCGATTACGGGATCCGAATCGGTATCGGAAGAAACGAGCGAGCCATTAACGGCGGTTACGGTGTATGCCAGCACCTGCTGTGGCTGATATTCGGTGTATGGGATTTCCGTATCGGTGAATGTAGTGGCTGCAATTCCGGCAGCAACCTCGCGTCCAGAGCCGTCGACAATATTATATAGGAGAGCCGAAGCTGGCGAGAAGCCACCATTGACGCCGGTGTCGCCGTCGGGAGCGTTCCAGCTAATGGTTACGGAATGGTCGGCGTTCTCTTTTGCGGAAATACCGGTAACCGGACGAGGAGTGTCGGGGCCTATATATACCGATACTGATGTTTCGGCGCTTTTGCCACCCTTGTTCTTAACCACGGCGGAATATTTGTAGTTGCCGGGAGACAGAACGGTATCGTCGAACACGAGTGCGTCGCCTGCGGCAATGCCGGTCCATACTTTTATTGCCTGACCTGTGTCCGAACGGTATAGTTCGGCCTGTGTGAGGTCTGAGACAGGTGCTCCGGATTCATCTGTCGCCGGTACGGAGAATGCAATGTGCGCACTCAAGGCGCCTTCGGCAGCGGGAGTTACAGAAAAATCGGATACGGGTGCCGGTACAGGGATGTCGAGCACTTCCTCGAGCATAACATCGTCCAGTTTAACGTAGTAGAGGTCTTTTGGGGACAGGCAGTGGAAGCCGATGTGATATGAGCCGTCGGCAGCGACGGTGAAATCTACCTTCTGTTCGGTAGGGTGTATCTCGGCCACGTGGTCGTCGCCCTCCACAATCTGTCGGTGGCTTGCCGGATCGGTGTCGTGACCGATGGTAACGGCAAGGCGCTCCCGAGCGCTGTAGTTGCGTTTGTGCCGCTTGTAGGAGAGGCGGTAGTTTCTTCCTGCTTTAAGGTCGAAAGCAGGGGAGAACAGCCAGTCGTCGGCAGCGTTGTCCGGGCTGAAATTGTACTCTGCCAACTTTTCGGAAGCATTGTACTGCCATGTGTAACTGTCGTTGTTAGCGTTGTTTACAAAAAATCGTGCGAAGCCTTCGGCGGAGTCGAAGGTTTCGGTGAAAGGCAGCGGTTCTGCCGCCGATACCGCAAAACCGGATGCCACAATAGCGGCTGCGCAAGGCTTGCAGAAAGAAAGAAAAATTTTGATAACTGAATTCATCGGAATGGGTTGGTATAGGATTCGATTACAAAAGTATATAATAATAGCCATATATCCTAGCCCACAAGGACTTTTGTGTACGGGATGTCAATTTTTATACTAAGAGAAGAGTAGAATAGTAGTGGTATTGTTAAGCAAAGTTAAAAATGGGGGGGGGTAAATGAAAAATTTGCAAAACCGGAGGTGGAAAGTTTTGCGATTTCAATTTCTTGCTCTAATGATGCCGACCATTCTCTGGTTGCATCCATTCCACTGGTAGACTATGCGCTGTTGGTAAAAGGCAAAGACGCACAACTGTCCGACCAGGATTATCTTGATTATCGTGACGATTATTCGATGGTGCTGTTCCTCGATCCCGATTACCGTTGGATCAGCACAGAAATATACATCAATTCCTGGAAGATAGTTAACCAGGACGCAGAAATCTGAATCTCGCACACGGTATCTGTAAAACAATCGTAAGGACCCCCGTGCGCTCTGGCACATGGAGGTTGAAATTGGTTATTTAGCTCCGGCGGAGCATTTGCGGCGTCCTTGGAGGATGGGCCGGAATCCGCCGGGGAGTTTCCGGGCAGTGGTTTATCTGCACGGAACATGATTTTAAGCCTGTCCCGCACCGGAATGGGCCGGATAGTTGTATATATGTTAACCAAAGTTAAAACCGGGGGGGGTATTTAAAAAAGTAGCAAAATTATGTGTTTTTTATTTTTTAGTTTCAATAAGAAGGTCTATCTTTGACGATGTTTTAGGTGAATTTCGGTCTGCCAGAAAGCGGCACATCGGCAGATGAGGAATTCCAGGAGTATGAAATTTATGATAACAAGCTGTTGTTCAGATATTTTTCGTAGACCTTAAACAATCCGTGCCGCAAAAGAGAGATGATTAAACAAGATACCGATAAGGATTCTAATTTTTGAGATTCAATACTTTTCTGTTAGCCTCGGAGTTTTCCAGATAGTGCAATTTTTTTGCAGTACAGATTTTTTTGATAGACCAACCGTTATAATCCATTTCGCCTTACTTTAATCTATTGTAGATACCATGTCTGCCATATGCAGATAATCCTATGACCGACCTCCGAACGAGTTTTCCCGGGTTTTCGGAAGCCGAGAAGAATTATATTAATACCGGGTACAGTATGATGTATGAGCAGAAATTACGATCTTAGAGCAGAATTTCTGTCCGTAGAGTTGCCAGATATTTACCGGCTCCGCGGATTTTATTTATATATGCCATCGCTATGACTCAGATTATACGTAAGATATTACTCGCAATTGTTGTGGTTGGTGGAACTGCGCTGAGTTTCAGCGGCCAGCGTGTGGCAGTAAAGACCAACGTGCTCGACGATGCCGCACTCAACATCAATCTTGGTGTAGAAGTGGGTCTTGCCCCCAAGTGGAGTGCCGAACTATCGGGGAGCTTCAACAACTGGACGGTTAACGGCCACAAGTGGAAGCACTGGTGGGTAATGCCAGAGGGCCGCTATTGGTTTTGCGACCGATTGAGCGGTCATTTCCTCGGTGTACATGCTGTTGGCGGAGAGTTCAACACCGGCAATATCGGAGGTCTTGGAAAATTCCTCGGCACGGACTTCTCACAGCTAAAGGACAAGCGTTACCAGGGCTGGAACGCGGGAGTAGGCGTAGGCTACGGCTATGCGTGGATTCTTGGCAAGCACTGGAACCTTGAGGCGGAGATAGGCATCGGGTGGATTTACGCGCACTACGATGTGTATCCGTGCGCTCACTGCGGCACACGCATAGACAAGGGCAATCATAACTACGTCGGCCCGACAAAGGCCGCAATCAATCTGGTGTACTTATTCTAAAAGAACGGCACGACTATGAAAAGGATATTTATAACTTCTGCTATATTCGTTGTCGCCGCCGCGGCAGTGGCCGATGTCATTGTGGACAAGGTAGCCATCGACAACTTCAGTACTGAGCGTAACGGGAACTATCTGTCGGTTGGCATGACAGTAGACCTCAAGGACCTTGGGGTTGAGTCGAACAGCAGTGTGGTGCTGAGGCCACGACTTGTTAACGCACCCGATTCGCTCGACTTACCCCCAGTTGCAGTATACGGCCGAAAACGATACTACTACTACCTTCGCAACGGCGGCGATACGCTTGCCTCGGACCCCGCCGCAATAAAATTCCGGGCCAAGGATATGCCCGATTCGGTTGTGTACAGCACAATGATTCCTTATGAGTCGTGGATGAACGGCGCATTGCTTGCAATGCAGCGAGTGGACCGCGGGTGCTGCAACCATATCAGCTTTACCGACTACGGTGTTATCGGCAGCTGTATCTTCCCCGAGATTCAGGAAGATTTCCTGAACGCTGCCGTTTTCTTCCCCGAACTGGTGTATATACGCCCGAAGGGCGAGGTTACGAAGCACCGCTCGCTGCGTGGACGCGCGAACGTTGAGTTCCGTGTGGACAAATACCGAATCGACCCCGAGTACCGCAACAATACAGCGGAACTGGCTAAAATAACAGCTACTATAGACACAGTGCGCACGGACCCTGACGCGAAGATCGACACCGTGTTCCTGAAAGGTTTCGCATCGCCGGAGAGCCCCTACGCGCATAACAGATTCCTGGCGACGAACCGTACGGACGCGGTGAAGAATTACATAGACAATCTATATGACTTCGGCAATGCGGTGGTTATCGCCGATTTCGAACCAGAGGACTGGGCCGGGCTTCGTGTAGCTGTGGAAAAATCGAATCTGGTCCACCGGTCCGAAATACTTGCGATTATCGACAGCGATATGGAACCGGACCCGAAGGAGCAGCGCATAAAGGACCTCTATCCGGAGGAATACCGTTTTATGAAAGAGGCTTTCTATCCGTCGCTGCGCCATACGGATTACCGCGTGGCGTACACCGTCCGTTCGTTCGTAGACGCAGCCGAGATTCTGCGTATTATGAAGACTCGTCCGCAGAATCTGGACCAGAACGAGTTCTATGTGGCCGCAAGCACACTTGAACCGGGGAGCGATGAATTCTCCGATGTATTCGAGACGGCAGTAGTGATGTTCCCGACAGACACGATAGCGAACCTCAACGCAGCGAACGCGGCGATGCGCCGCGGCGACCTGTACGGCGCCGAACGCTACCTCAAGAAAGCGGGCAACTCGGCCGAGGCGGTATATGCGCGAGGATGTCTTGCAATCCGCAGCCGGGATTTCGAAACAGCCCGCACTTATCTGAAAGAGGCCGAGGAAATGGGGCTTGAACAGGCGCGCAAGACGCTCGACGAGCTTAACGAGAAAACCAAATACATGAATAAAAACAAATAAATCAATTAATAAATTTCTAAATTTTCAATTATGAGAAAATCATTTTTCTTAGTTCCGCTTCTGGCGCTTGCAATGTCGAGCTGCTCAAGCGATGAACCCGCTCCCGCTCCTACACCCGATAGCGGAGACGGCTTCTATGCCACAGTTAATTTTTCAATGCCTAAGGGTAGTCGTGCAGAGGCGTCCGATGGTACGGAAACAGGTAAGGATTACGAGAATAAGGTCAGCAGTCTGCTTGTAGTCCTTGCAGAAAAAGCAGAAGATACAGCACCGTACACTTTTATCACCTATGCATATTCTGGCTCTGTTGATGCACCTGTGGAAAACAAGTTCACAATTTGTTTTGAGGACAAGGCAAGCCTTTTTGAAAAAGCAGGTCAAAATGTATATCTTTTTGCATATTGCAATCCTACATCCACTTTGGTCGACAAGGTAAAGGGTCTTGCCAAAGATGTGACACTTGATGGCACTGACGAGTTATTGAATGATGTGTGCGCCGGTTCTGCTGCAGACCTTGCCAAGACATGGATAGATGATGGTTTCCTGATGACGAACCATGAGATTTATGAGTCTAAATTAGGTACTGAGGCTGAACTGAAAGCTGCTACTGATAAGGATAAAGCTTGGCAATTAACTACAAAAGACAATCCGCTTGAAGTTATGCGTACAGCTGTCCGTTTTGACTACAAGGACGGTGCTACGGCAAAAGATGAAGCAGGGAAAAAAATCGCTCTGACTTACGATATCAATGATGGCACCGGTGCAAAGGTGGGTTCTGTAAAATTGACCCGTGCCGCTCTGTTCAACATGCGCGACCGTTTCTACTATCTGCCCCGCATAACTGCCGCAGACGGCAAAGTAACATTGTGCCCGGGAGCCACAGCATCTGATTATGACTTTACATCATTGCTAACAACTCCTGCAACACGTACGTTCTTAAACGGTTTGACATTCGTAAATGAATCTGGCGACGCTGCCGAAAGTTTCGATCCGACAAAAGTTATTACAGAAGCTTCCGAGTGGTGCAACCTTCAGGATTTTGTTGACGGCAAAAAAGATGAAGATAATGATTCTCCGTGGAATGCGACTGACGATGCAGATAAGCTCGGTTACCGTATCTGGCGTTATTGCACCGAGAATACTTATCCGACAGGTGCCACGACATTCCCGACGAATGAAGCTACCGGTTTCGTATTTGAGGCCGAGATGACATTGGATCCTGTTACTGTCGGGGGTACGACTATTCAGCCCGATGGCACAAATCCCATGTTCTTGTATGGCACAAAGATGTATGCAAATGCACAGCAACTTTGCCAGACAGCACATAACAATCCGAGTACTACCATGTTTGATGATGTCAACGCTGTATTTAGTTATGAAGTTGATGAAGCAGGCAATGTTACTACCACTAACTATAAAACAGGCGCTATTGAAGCCAATAAAACTGTCCTGACCCACAATATCAGCATTTATTGGCCGAAGGATGGCAAATACTATTGCTATTATTACTATTTCAACCAGCATAATCCTTCTGCTGAGCCTACAACAGTTGCAGTTGATGAGTTTGCAACCGTTCGTAACAATGTTTACAAACTGTCTGTAACCAAAATTTCTGAATTCGCTTCTTTCGTACCGCCCACAGAGATCAAACCTTACGAAGTTTATTTCAAAGTGGATGTAGAAGTCCGTCCCTGGACTGTACGCATCAACAACATCGAATTCTGATCCCCCGAAACCTCCGCCATTTGGGAGGATTCTGCAACACTGCCGTAGAATGCCTCCCAATGTAGGGACGTGCCTTTGGCACGTCAGCGATAGCTGTTGAGCATCAGCGCTTTAGCGGCAGACGTGCCAAAGGCACGTCCCTACAATATCTTTTCTCCGGCAGTTCGGCATCGCCTGCAAAAATCGTTGCCAAACTGCAACATCAATCATCAATTTTGAACCAATCCAATATCTCAAGCAATCTGCTATAATATGACAAGACATTCAATGACAGGCAAAGCGGTCGTCGCGGTGATGACATGCGCGGTGCTCGCACTCGCTTCGTGCGGCAGTGTCTTTGAGGATCTCGACCCGTGTCCCGGCGGCGTGTCCATGCGCTTCGTCTACGACTATAATCTCGAGTCGGCCAATGCCTTCCCGGGACAGGTGGATTGCCTGACCCTGCACCTCTACGACGGCGACGGCAACTTCGTGAAGACCGTTACCGAAACAACCGATGTCCTCGCCGACGAGAACTGGCGCATGAACATCGACCTGGCCCCGGGCCACTACCGCGCCATCGCCTACGGCGGCATTGCTTGCGACGATGCTTCTTTCGCACACATCACCGAGCCATCCCAAGGCTCGCACTACTCCGAGATAGCCATGCAGCTGGCTCCGGAAAAGGTAGGCACGAAGCTGCACGACCACTTCCACGGCGCCGTCGATTTCGACATTGACGCCAACGCCCTGGACTATACGGAGGAAACCCTCCATATGTCCAAAACGACAATAGTTCGTTAAAAATTAGCCTAGCCTAAGCGGCTCTGGCAGTAAATAAAATG
>CALEUL010000059.1 GCA_937921035.1 uncultured Porphyromonadaceae bacterium | reverse complement strand
TCAGCGTTCGAGCCATGCTTTATCGCGTTATCCGAGTTTTATCGGACAGCAATAATAGAGAATGAGAATTATTCTTCGGTGTAAACCTCGCGGTGATGGTTCGGTTTAACAACCTCGTCGGCCGTACGGCCGGAATAATTGCCTTCGGTGGATATAAAAACCCAGTCGATGTCGTCGAGACGGCGCAGATCGGAAACGAAGAATGCTTCAGAATCGGGAGAGCCGATAACGATTATACGTGCTACACCGGCTTCGCGTGCTGCGTGGACGGTATCGACAAAATATTTGAGTGTAAGGTCGTTTGTGTATTCGTCCGTAAGGTTGTCGTTGTATGTAAGAACGGCGTCGTGGTATCCTTGCAGTGCGTCTACAACCTGCTGATGCTCCTGAACGGGCAGATGTGTTACGGTGAGGCTTGTATCATCTAACATTACCTTTTCGGGGTAATCGACCATTGCGTTTACAGAAAGTCCGCGTGCGAGCAATTCGCCAAGAACGTTGGCAAAAACGTGGTTTGTAGTACCGAGTAAAGCTATTTCTTTCATAATTTGGAAGTTTTAATATTAAAACGTTCCCGGCAGCAAAGTGTTCACTCGTTTATGGACGGATGTAGCTATCGAATTGCAGAGAAATGGTTGATATTAACCATATTCATTTCAATCGTAAACCTGTAGGAGAAGATGTTTTCTCAATAAACGGAATTTGACCCAAAATCAGGACGATGCCGGATGAACGTCGGTTATCTACTTCTTGATTTATATAATCACGTGTTATATGACCTTTTTTTATCAAGACATTGTAGGCCAATCTAAATCCTTCAATATCAATCTTGCCCTTTACACCATTAGAGGTAATCCTTTCGATACCACCCCAATCGACTCGTGTTATCCGGTTTGTCCCACGTGAATTACTAAGAATCTTTCCTCTTAGCGGAAATATGTATTTTTCCCAGGCCTCGTCGAAAGAGATAAAATTAGTATTATTTTTTTTGGTCGCAATCTCGGTTGGATGAGTTTTTGGTACGTGAATTATATTATTAGTTGTCTGGATGATTTCAATTCCCAATTTATCAGCGACTTGTCGTGCATCAGGCCTAATGTCCCCATCAGTGGCAAGAATTGCTCTCGAACAATCTTGATATGCTGACGCTCCAAAGAGTTCCATAATTACACGGCGATTGACACAACGATTGCTTTGTCCGTACATTTTAGCCTGAATTCCAATCTTTTCATTGCCTTTGACTGCAATTATATCCAGTCCCCAATCATTTGAAGGAGGAGTTATGATAACATTATAGCCCTTTTGAGCAAATATGGAGCCAATATATGATTCGTATTCAGTAGGTGTCATAGTAATTATTTAATCCCGAAAAACTGTTTCATGATTATGTCATCATCTTCCAAGATATCAAGCATATTTTCCGTAGTCTCAATCTCATTTTCTAAAAAGATAGTTGCGTCGATTTCCTCAATAGATGGCATAGAGTAATCTTTTGTCCCTATGGGCGAGGAAAGAACATTATTTAGTTGACTTTCGCGCGCATCAAGATATTCTTCGATATCTTTTTTTGAGATTTCGCTCATGACTACAGGTATAGAAAATAGATTGTCTTATTTGCTTCAGACTATTATTACTTACTGAGCGTATATTGGGACGCAGTTGGTGAGGTAGCGGCGCAGTTCACCCCAGGGGAAATAAATGGCGTCGTCGCCGTTTCGCAACTTAACGGGCTGTTCGTTCAGATCCACGCGTACATAGTGCCGTCCGGTTTTGCGGGATTTGAACAGGATGAACTGAATGTTAGAGGCCATAGGCACCACATTGAAATCGCACCAGTGGCTGGCTACTGTGTCGAAATAGTTTGTGAGGTAATAGCACCCGGGAATGTGGAGGAGCGAAAGGAGCGGCATCAGCGTTTCGGCATGACCGAAACGGAGCACGGCGCAAGTGTTTGCGTCCGAACCATCGATGAAAGCGTCGGTGGTTGATATAATGTCCATTACGAGGTCGGCGGCGATGTCGGCAGGCACGGAGCTTACAGTCGATGCGGTACGCTGGAGGTACTGTCGCAGGTTGAAGCAGCTCCACAGCTTGTTGGCTTCGTCTATCGAGAGATACGTTTCCATCTCGGAGGGCAGCCCCATAGCGCTGAGGCCGGCGAGAACGTAATATTCAGTAATGGCAAGGTCGCGTTCCTGTGCGGCGTCGGCAAACGGATAGTTGTCGCCGAGGACTCGCCGGATTGCTCCAGTAGGACATTCGGAGTTGAAATACTGGTCGTAGGCGGGTTGCCAGCGGCGTTTCTCACGGAATTCGAGATATGCGGTATCAGTGTCGAAAGGCCGTACAAGGTATGAGTTCATGCGCCCAGTGGAGGTGATGAAGCTGTTGTGGTTGTTCATGCGGTCGAGCTGATGCGTGAATGCGAACATGCTCATCATTACGCGAGGCGAATATGACGATATGGCGCGTACTGTTCCTTTGTTGCTGAACACATCCATGTAGTTTGCGAACATGCGAGCGGCGATACCCTGCTGCTCCCGTATACCCACCGAGTCGAGCGCTCCCCACAGACCGTTGCTAACTTCTATTATCCTGTCGTTTAGCATGCTCAGCTTTTTACCGAGTGGAGTGATTGTTCCCAGACTGTCGGCGCGGTAGAGAGCGTCGCGCAGTTTAATGCAGTTTGCCGCGGAAGCAGGGTAGCGCGCGCCGTGTCGTCCCACATGGTTTATGAACACCGGTTGCAGCGAATCGGGATAAGCGGCAGAGCGCGTAATCTCCGGATAGGGCGTGAGCGAGCCTTCGCACTGAGCGAAGTTATACTTTGTTGCGCCGGTATCGGCAGCACCGGCGCCAATCATCAATGCCATAGCCGCAACGGCGGCGAACAGTCTTGAAAACTTCATGATATTATGTTATTTCTCGCAAATGTAAACATTATCGTTTAAAAAACGCGTTGCTCGGCAGTTTTTTATTCTGCCGTCTTCTCTATACCCAGTTCTGAGCGGAGGAATGGAGCAGATGGCGAATCGCCGTCAGCAATTTCCTCGGGTGTGCCAGATGCGAGGATTGTACCGCCTCCGCGGCCACCCTCGGGTCCCATATCGATAATCCTGTCGGCAAGGCGCAGAACGTCGAGGTTGTGCTCGATAACAAGAACGGTGTTGCCCTTCTCTACCAGGCGGTTTAGGATTCCCATGAGTGTCTTAATGTCTTCGAAGTGCAGGCCCGTGGTGGGTTCGTCGAGAATAAAGAGAGTGCGCCCGGTATCTTTCTTGGCGAGTTCTGTGGCCAGCTTCACACGCTGATTTTCTCCGCCGGACAGAGTTGAGGACGGTTGGCCGAGTTTGATGTAACCCAGTCCAATTTCCTGGAGGACCTTTATTTTTTTGTAGATTGACGGTATTCCGCTGAAGAATTCGACGGCCTGGTTGATGGTCATGTCGAGGACGTCGGCTATGGATTTGCCTTTGAAACGTACCTCGAGAGTCTCGCGGTTGTAGCGTTTTCCTCGGCATTCCTCGCAAGGAATAAGCACGTCGGGCAGGAAGTTCATCTCTATCGTCTTATAGCCGTTTCCCTTGCAAGCCTCGCATCGGCCACCGCTCACATTGAAGGAGAAGCGCCCCGGCTTGTAGCCGCGTATTTTGGCCTCGGGCAAGTTTACGAATAGGCTGCGAATGTCGGAGAAAACACCGGTATATGTGGCCGGATTCGAACGCGGCGTGCGTCCGAGCGGGGACTGGTCTACGGTAACAACCTTGTCGATGTTCTCGATTCCTATAAGTTCCCTGTAGGGCAGGGGCGTGGCGTTGGAATGATAGAATTTGTTGCTGAGAATGGCCTGAAGAGTACCGTTTACGAGGGACGATTTTCCGCTGCCAGATACTCCGGCAACAACCGTGAGTGTTCCCAGATCAAGCTCGAAATCGACATCGCGCAGGTTGTGTCCGGAGGCTCCTTTCAGAATCAGCTTCTTGCCGTTTCCTTTGCGACGCGCGGAAGGTGTTTCTATGGTTGCGCTGCCGTTGAGGTATGCCGCAGTGAGTGTTCCGCTTTTGAGCATCTGGTCCGGCGTACCTTGGAAAACGACCTGACCGCCTTTGCGGCCAGCACCGGGACCGATGTCTACAATGTAGTCGGCTTCGAGCATTATATCTTTGTCGTGTTCGACAACGATAATAGTGTTGGCTGCGTCGCGCAGACGCTTTAGCGACGAAATCAGCCTGTGGTTGTCGCGCTGATGCAGCCCGATGCTGGGTTCGTCCAGGATATAGAGGACATTCACGAGTTCCGAACCGAGCTGAGTGGCCAGGCGTATGCGCTGGCTCTCGCCGCCGGACAGAGTCGCCGACGCACGGTCGAGCTGAAGATAACCCAGACCTACGTCTACAAGGAAGCGCAGACGGGTGGATATCTCTTTCATTATCTCGGCGGCTATTTTGCGGTCGCGCTCGCTGAAACGGTCCAGAGCGCCGGATGCCCATTCGGACAGCGCGTCGATATCCAGAGCCGACAGTTGGGCAATGTTGTGGTTGTCCACATAGAAGTGTAGCGCCTCGCGGTTCAGACGCGCACCGTTACACTCGGGGCACGTGCACCGGGTAATAAACTGGCCGCTCCATTTGCGGGCCTGGTATCCGCCGTCTTCCTCGCCGGCCTGCTCGATGAACTTTATTATTCCGTCGAATGACTTGAAATAGCTGAACGACGACAGCGTGCTGTCCTTCAGCCTCGGTACCGAGGTTGTGCCGTTGAATATATCGTCTACGGCTTCGTCGCTCAGTTCGGCGAAGGGTGTGTTTATAGTGAATCCATACCCCTCGAGGATTGCCCGTATCTGCTGGAATGTAAAATTTTCGGTGTATTTGCCCAGCGGCGCGAGTGCGCCTTTGGCAATGGAGAGTTTTTCGTCCGGCACAATCTTGGACCGGTCGATAATGCTTACATACCCGAGACCCTTGCAACGCGGACATGCGCCCTGCGGTGAGTTAAAAGAGAAATTGTGCGGCGCCGGCTCGTGGTACGACAGGCCAGTCTCGGGGTCCATGAGTTCCTGGCTGAAGTGGGCTATTCTGTCGGTATCGGCGTCGAGCACCATGAGCTCTTTGTCGCCCTGCACGAGGGCGTTGCTTACGGAAGCAAGGAGGCGCTCGCGGTCTTTGTCGTTCACTTTCAGTTTGTCCACGACAAGTTCCACGCTGTGGTTCTGGTATCGGTCGAGTCGCATGCCTCCCTTTATTTCCTTGAATTCACCGTCGACGCGCACATTCAGGTAGCCTTTTCGCGAGAGCTGCTCGAACAGTTCGCGGTAGTGTCCCTTTCGGTTTTTTACAACCGGTGCGAGAATATATATTTTTTTGTCCTGATAATGTCTTATGATTTCGTCGACAATCATCTCGTCGGTATACTTCACCATATCGCGTCCCGAGAGATAACTGCGCGCATGGCCTATGCGGGCGAAGAGCAGACGCAGGAAGTCGTAAATCTCTGTGGTGGTGCCGATAGTGCTTCGCGGATTTTTGTTTATCGTTTTCTGCTCTATGGCAATTACCGGACACAGTCCGCTTATCTGGTCGACGTCCGGGCGCTCCAGAGTTCCGAGCATGTTGCGTGCGTATGCCGAGAAAGTTTCAATGTAGCGTCGCTGACCTTCGGCAAATATGGTGTCGAAGGCCAGAGACGATTTACCGCTGCCGCTGAGGCCGGTGATGACTGTGAGCTTGTTGTGCGGAATGTCCACATCAACGTTCTTGAGGTTGTTCACACGAGCTCCGATAACGCTTACGGAGCCAGCCGAACCGTCGTCGGCAACTGTTGTTTCGGTTATGTCGATATCTTTTTCGCTCATTTACAGACTGTGTTTGGAACCCTTTTTACCGGCCTATCCAGGCGGGGTTGTAGGTAGTAGTTCCGGCATCGCGTCGCGAGAGCGACTGGCTGGATGGAATGCGCACCTTGTAGGTCTTGCCGGTCTTGTTAGTTAGTTTCTTGCTTCGGATCCAGGGATTTTCGTTTCGGAGAGTTGCATAGCTTATTCCGTGTTTATCAGCCCATTCGGGCCAGCTTTCCACGGGGCCTGATACCTCCACGACCTTGTAACGTCGTGGCTGATACAGCTGGTTTTCGTTAAGGAAGAAGCCGTATTTCCGGGGATTCTCCATAATCTCTTTCATAGCCATTATGCGCAGGGGGTAGCGTGTGGTTTCCTCGGCGAGATATAGGTCCAGCGAGGAGTCCTGGAGCTGCGCTTCCAGTTCTTTGCTAATGCGAGCCATACCTCCGTTGTAAGCGGCCATAGCCGAGGGCCAGTTGCCGAAGCGGTTATATGCCTTCTTGAGGTATCGGCATGCCGCGGCAGTAGCTTTCTCGGTGTTGTAGCGTTCGTCTACCTCGTCGTTCACCTCGAGGCCGTATTCCTTGGCGGCCGAGGCAATGAACTGCCACAGTCCAGCGGCAGCAGCGCCGCTGTAGGCCCTTGGATTGAGCGAGCTTTCCACGCAGGCGAGGTACAACAGGTCGGAAGGAACGCCGTTGGCTTTGAGAATGGGCGCTATCTCGGGAAAGAACCGGTTTGCGCGCTTGATAATCAGCATGGTGTTGCCGTGGGTGTATGCGAGGGAGGTGAGCTCGCGGTCGAAGCCTTCGAACAGGTCTACGCGGTCGAGATCGATATTCTGGCCGCATAATTTAACCGACGACGGGATTTCCGGAGTGAGTACTTTGGAGAATTCGGGCTGCGGAGCCTGTGCCGCGGCAGATGATGCAAGGGCAAAAGCCACGGCAAAGAGTATGTTTCGTAAATTCATTTCTGTTTCGATAGATTATTCTGCCGGCTGCTCGGTTGTACCGCTACCGGTATAGTTTATAATGTTTATGTCGCCGGCTTTGTTGTATTTTATGCCGTCGGCACCAGTTGCTTTTATCACATAATAGTATACTCCGGCCGGAACGTATTTTCCGCCAGAGCGTCCGTCCCAGCCCTGAGCAGGATCGGTGGTGGAGAACAGCTCTTTGCCCCAGCGGTTGAAGATGTGGCACTCGAAACTGGTGAGCGATTTGTAGCTCACTTTCCACTCGTCGTTTGTGCCGGGCGAAGCCTGGGGCGAGAAGGCGTTGGGGATGTCGAGACGCGATTCACCTATCACTATTTCGTATACGGCGCCTTCGTAGGGGCATGTTCCGTCGGCGTTGTTGGCGGTGAAGCGCACGTATGTTGTGCCCTGGTCGGTGAAGGTGTATGAGAAATCATGCTCGGTGAAGCTGTTGTCGATGGTCTCGAATGCGGCGTCGCGCGAAATTTCCCACTGGGTGTAGATGGCGGCGTCGGTTACTGCGGCCTCGAAAGTGATTTCGCAGGGGGCAGAACCTCCGAGACCTTCGTTGCTGTCCTTGATTTCGTTGTCGGCGTCGCGTGTTGCCTGGGTGGCACGTGTCTGGGCGTCGACGGCAAAAGTCTCAATAAACGGGCTCTCGATGCTCAGTTCGCGGCTCCATGCTTTGAGGAAGCGGTCGCCGGTGAGGGTAAAGGTGGTGTTGCACAGAGCGGCGGGCGCCGATACGATTCGGCTGATGCTTTCCAGAGTCTCTTTCGAGCGGGTGGTGTTATATGTGAAGGCCTCTTCGTCGAACGAGAGTGTCTGCCATGACAGCTCGAGCTCGCGGGAAATCACCAATCGTCGTCCGTTGATGTTGTGGTACGGTATTTCGGCGGCGTTGCCGGTGAATACGAGAGCCGTGCGTGAGCAGTCGCTGTCCTCCTGCGAGAGGTCTAAGCCGCTTAATTGCAGTTCATATTGCGAGTAGTCTATCACCCAGAAGCAGGTCTGGCGCCCGTTGTCCTCCACGATATAACCCATGTCGCCCTGGCGGCATGGGACGGAAGATCCAGTTCCCATTTCTTCGGCATAAGCGCCTCCCATAGCGCTGAAAGCCGACCATCTGGCCTGCGTCGAAGCACCTTCGAATTCCATTGTAACGCCCTGAGTGGACGGGAGAACATAAACGGCCTCGAGGCCGGTGGATGCTGCAACCTCGACGCGAACGGCCTTGTCGGAAAGGCCGCTGAAAGTTACAGCCGCAGTGCAGGGTAGGGCAGTTGCGAATATGACGGGAATGATAGTCCTAATCAGAATGTTCATAAGCTGGAAATATGATTATCGCTTAAATATACAAAGTTAGCAATTTTCCCTGATATACGCAAGCGATTGGACGGGTTGGGCAGATTGGGTCGATTGGACCTATGGGAAAGACAACGTAATTTGTATTTGTTTACAATTGTTGTGAAATTTTTTATTTATTAGTGATGCAATTGCTTGCCGAATGAAAATTAATTTGTAATTTTGCGAGTAGAAGCGCAAATATGCTTCGTAAAGCGCGAAAACTAAATCTTAATTCTATAACCTACTTAAATTCAGCAAAATGAACATTTCTACCAAACTTTTTGCCGGCGTTGCTCTTGCAATGATGGCATTCGGTAGCCAGGTTGCTTCTGCTGCGACAAACTTTATCCACGAGGGTATTGTTTATCAGATCAGCGGCAACAAGCTGAGCACACCCAAGCTGACCACTTCTCTGGTGGTTGAAAACGGCACAGCACCTACCGAGTACACAGGCGACATTGTCATTCCCGAGAAAATCGAGTACAACGGAAAGACTTACACCGTAACCGATCTGAAGAATGCGTTCAAAGGCATGCCCATCACGTCGATGCAGATGCCTAATTCGGTTATTAAAATCAGCATCGGCGGCTTCCAGGATTGCAGCCAGCTGAAGAGCATCAATCTTTCTACCGGTCTTACCAAGATAGAGCAGAATACATTCACAAACTGCGTTGCCCTTGAGGAAATTTCCATTCCTTCGGGTATCGCCAAGGTTGACGCCAACCAGTTCAAGGGTTGCACCGGCCTTAGGAAAATTACCGTAGAAGAAGGCGATACGGAACTGTCGTTAGACGCCGGCGGTTTCTCCGAAGGCGGTCTGGACGCAGTGGAAGAAGTATACATCTATCGTCAGCTTGTAACTCCCGCCACAATGGACAAGCGCCCCTTCCGCGCAGCCAAGGCCCTGAAGAAAGTTGTTGTCGGCGGTAAGATGACAACACTGTACGACAGCTTCTGCGATGGCGCCACACTTCTTGAGAGCGTAGAACTTGGCGACGGTGTAACCGCCCTCGGCACCCGTTCATTCGCTACAACAGGACTAACTTCTGTTACGATACCCGCAGGTGTAACCACCATTCCCAGCAGCTGCTTCTTAGGCGCCAGGAGCCTTAGCACCGTTGTTCTGCCCGAGGGCATCACCACCATCGAAGCTATGGCATTCTGCAACACCAATGTGAGCAACATCAATCTGCCCGCAGGAATCACCAGCTTCGGCGACATGGCATTACAGAACGCCGCACTGAGCGGAGCATTGGCAGTGCCCGAAGCCACCACCCGCATCGGCAGCCAGGCCTTTGCAGCAAATAAACTTACCGAAGTTTCGCTGCCTGCCAGCCTCAAGACATACGGCGACGGCGCTTTCATGGGCAACGAAATTGTAAAGTTCAGCGTTGCAGAAGGTAACGAAAACTTCAAGGCCGAACTTGACGGTGCCTATATCGCTTCTACCGACGGTTCGACAATTTATGCCTATGCAGTAGCAAACGCCAACAAGGTAGTTGACAATGCCGCAGTTACCACACTGGCACCGTATGCACTGTACCGTGCATCGAATGTAGAGACAGTAAACCTTCCCTCTTGCGTAAACTACGGCGACTACTCGTTAGTAGGCACAGGCGTAACCAAGCTGGAAGTAAAAGGAGCTGTAGGCCGTAATGTAGCCGCATCGAGCCCCAATCTTGAAGAACTTACCTATCTTGGCAGCGAAGTTCCTTACGGCGTTGCCAATGGCTGCGCCAAGCTGAGCAAGGTTAACCTGAGCAACAAGGTTACCGTTGTCAAAGCCGACGCATTCCAGGGATGCTCCTCGCTCAAGAGCCTAAACCTCGGTTCTATCCTCGCCATTATCGAAGCAGGTGCATTCGACAACAGCGCTATCGAGAACTTAACCGTAACAGCAGCTCTGCCCGCAGTGATGCCTGACGGCGTTTTCGCACATTTCCTATCAGAGCCCACAGTTACAGTTCCCGTTGACCTTGTTGACACTTACAAGGCCGCCGAAGGCTGGAAAGACCTCAATATCGTAGGCGACGCCAACCTTGCAGCCGGCCCCTCCGACATGGGTATGCCCGCCGGTCTTTACTACGCCGGTGAGGACGACATGCTACACTGTGTATACGCCGACGGCCAGGACGATACCTACGACGTAGGCGGAGTACCTCACACCTTCCAGCTTACCCAGTTCAAGAACCGTATCTATGGTGCCAGCGCAGGCAAGAAATTCGTTTACTCCGCTACCGGCAATATTGACGGCGACGGCAAACTGTTCTACATCTCCAAGGTAGGCGGCCAGGTATTCCAGGCTACAATCCTCGACAACGCCGGCAACAACGCCTACAAGGATCCCTTCGGCCTGTATGTTTACGGCGACACCCTCTATGTAAACGACCGCAACGTCTGCATCCGCAAGATTCCCGCAAACGCTATTTCTCTGCCCCAGGACTATCCATCGTGGATGGAAAACAACTGGATGGCATTCTACGGAGCAGAATGGGTATACGGCTGTATCAAGGCCGGCTTCGCCATCACTCAGACGACAGACAACGCAGGCAATCCCGAACCCCTCTACTGGGTTGGCATGAAGTATAACGGCAACGGTATCTTCCGTTTCCGCGAATCCAACATCGGCAAGAGCAGCACAGAAGTAGGTCCCCGTCCCAGCGAGGCTATATTCTTCAACAAGTTCGATCCCATCATGACTACTTTTGCAGTAGATACCAAGAATGATCACCTCTACTTCTATGTAGACCGCATGGGCAAATCGTCCAAAGACTTCGTCAAGGGCGGTCTCTACCGTGTTAATATCTCCGATCTGGAGAAAGATCCCGAATCCTCATCGTTCAGCACCTACAATGCAGTGCTTATCGACGGCGCTCCTGTAGCAGTC
The DNA here is from genome assembly GCA_937921035.1 of uncultured Porphyromonadaceae bacterium. Taxonomy (GTDB): domain Bacteria; phylum Bacteroidota; class Bacteroidia; order Bacteroidales; family Muribaculaceae; genus CAG-873. The sequence goes on along the minus strand of CALEUL010000059.1, from coordinate 7,032 downwards.
GAAGGCAGCGGCAACGAGCACGTAGGTATTCCTCAGCTTGCACTTGACGACACCGGCGAGTACCTCTACTGGTGCTACCGTACACCCTCCGCAGCTGATATCGAAGCAGTAGAGGCTCTTGACGACGACGCACTGTTCAACAACGTCAAGTGCTTCGGCTGGGCCGAGAAGTTCGACGCCACCAACCCTCGCCATCAGGACGGTATCAAGCGTATCAAACTCGGAGAGGAAAATCCCGAGGTAGAGCTTGTAGCTCCCGGCGTACGCGGCTACGGTGTAGTTGCCGTTAACTACGAAGGTTCGAAGAAACCCGAAGTAGACGGAGTACAGTTAATCAAACCCGCAGCCAACCTTCTGACAGTAGCCGGCGCTTGCCTCACCGCAAATGAAGCCGCTACAGTTACCCTGTACAATGCTGCCGGTCTGATAGTAGCCCGCGTAAATCTCGCAGCCGGCGAAACATACACCGCCGATGTAGAGGCAGGCGTATATGTAGGTGTGGCTCAGGCAGGTGCAGAAAGCCAGACCTTCAAATTCGTGAAATAATATCCGCTAAATACAGAAAAGACGGCCCGCAAGGGTCGTCTTTTGTTATAAATCGTCTTCAAGATGTCCGTACCAAGCAAAATCACAGAAGAATATATCCTCACGGCGGGCGAGAGCGACGCCGAGGGCCTTATGCCCGTAACGCTTCTTGCCGAGCGTATAATCGAGATAGCGACAGTTCATGCAAACGCACTCGGCATAGGCTACGCCGTACTTATCGAAAAGAATGTTGGCTGGGTTCTTAGCCGCCTGAGCATAGAGATGCGTCGCTATCCGCGAATAAACGAGCGCTATACCGTTTCCACATGGGTGGAGAGCTACAACCGCCGTTTCAGCGAGCGTAATTTCGAGATTGCGACACCCGAGGGTGAAATACTCGGCTATGCGCGGACTGTGTGGGTTCCGATGGATTTCGCGTGCCGGTGTGCCGCGGACCTCTCGCAGTTCGACAGTTCCGAGGTTCGTCCTGTGGATTTGCCGTGCCATATGGACAAGGCTCCGCGCGTGGGTCCGCTGACACAAGTATCGCGGGAGGAGAAATATACCTTCAAGTTTTGCGACCTGGACTTTAACCGCCACGTTAATACAGTGAGGTACATAGACCTTATCCTCGATTTCTGGCCACTGGCGCACTACGACGCGCATACTGTGGGCCGCATAGACCTGTACTTCCACAAGGAATGTCATTTCGGGGAGGAAATATCGCTGCGGGTCTCGGACGATATGCCCGATAACTCCAATGTCTGCGAAATAGTGCAGCCCGACGGTACACGTGCCGTTAGCGCGCGCCTGATTTGGCAGAAGATATGAGATTGTTATAAACGAAACAGTGGCCGTATGCGCTTGCATGCGGCCACTGCTATATATGGGGGTATCAGTCCTCGCGCTGTTTGGATTTTTTGCTGAGGTACTGCCGTATTGCAGTAAGCGGCTTTGTCTTGCGGGTGTTCTGCTGTTTCAGCGCCAAAAGGAGCCAGTCGCGGAGTTTAGATGGACGACCTTCGTCGTTGATTTTGGACGGGTCGTCGTAAGCCTCGCTGACATAGGTTTTCGGGACACGCTCTCCCCGGAGGACAGCGAGTGCATTTTCGGCAAGAGCCTTCAGCTCGTTCTCGCCGGGGTATACGTATATTGGAGCGATAAAGGTAACATGGTCGGCGATGAAGTCGGTAACGCGCTTGCTGTGTGCAATTCCTCCCGTGAGGAGGATAGCGTCGACGTCGCCTTTGAGAGCTATTGCCATAGCTCCGATTTCCTTGGCGATTGTGTAGCACATAGCCCGCACAATGAGCATGGCGTGAAGGTCGTGCTTGTAAATGCGGTCGAGCGCCTCGGGCATAGATGTTGTTCCGAGGTGCGCGAACAGACCTCCTGTTCCGTGTACTTTCTTAATCATTTCCTCCTCGGTATATTTTCCGGAGAAGCACATGCGTACGAGAGGTCCCGGGGGCAGCGATCCAGAGCGCTCGGGCGAGAATGGTCCGCAACCGTCGAGTGCGTTGGTTGTGTCGATAACTCGTCCTCGGCGGTGTGCGCTGACGGTTATGCCACCGCCCATATGGCACACGATAAGGTTCTGCGATTCGTAGCTTTTGCCCGTTTCCTTGCAATATAGGCGAGCCACAGCCTTCTGGTTGAGAGCGTGGAACACGGATTCGCGAGGCAGTTCCGGCAGGCCGCTTATGCGTGCGTATGGCATCATCTCGTCGACCACGACTGGGTCGGCGATATATGATTTTACTCCGATTTCGTCGGCGATGTCGCGAGCTATCAGGCCGCCGAGGTTGGAGGCGTGCTGCATGCGGGCGTTGCGAAGGTCGTGCCTGAGGTCGTCGTTCACTTCGTAGACGCCGCTCTCGATCGGGCTGATGATACCACCGCGTCCTATTACAGCCGACAGCGAGCGGATGTCAACACCTCTTTCGGCCAAAGCAGCCTCAATCAGGTCCTTGCGCCACTGGAACTGGTCGCCAACCTGTTTGAACTGCGCGAGGTCTTCGCGGGAGTGGTCCAACGACAGGGTGAACTCGGGTTTGTCGTTGTTGTAAACGGCTATTTTTGTGGATGTTGAGCCGGGATTGATAGCAAGTATCCTGTAATCCATCGTGGTAGTTTATTTTGCACGCAGGCAAGCCAGGGCTATTGAATAAAGTTTTGTCTCCGGGGTGTCTCCTCGAGAAGTGAGGACGCATGGAACTTTTGTACCCACCACGATAGCGGCAACCTGTGCGCCGGCCATATGTGTGGCGGCCTTGAAGAATACGTTTCCGGATTCGATATTGGGGAATAGGAGACAGTCGGCTTTTCCGGCCACAGCAGATCCTTTGACATGTTTTTCTTCAGCGGCTTCCGGGTATAGGGAAACGTCGAGGGAGAGGGGCCCGTCGACAACAACGTTTCCGAGCTGTCCACGGTCGGCCATTTTAGCAAGGATAGCACCTTCTGTAGACGAAGGCACGGATGGCAGAACCTGCTCGGATGGCGCGATGCAAGCCACGAGGGGTTTCTCTACGCCGAGTGCCTGCGAAACCTGGGCCAGATACTTAATAAGGATGCTTTTCTGCTTGAAATCGGGCTGAGGTATCACGGCAACGTCGGATATGCAGAGCAGTTTGTCGCGTCCAGGAATCTCAATAACAGAAACGTGACTGAGAGTGCCCTTGGGAGGGAACAGGCCGGCTTCCTTGTTGAGGATGCCTCGCATGTATTTGTCGGTAGAAACAAGACCTTTCATAAGCACGTCGGCTTCGCCGGCCGCCACGCACGCCACGGCCTTTTCCACGCAGCGCACGTCGTCTTTTTCGTTTACGATTTTGAAGAAGGCGTTGATACCTTCTTTTGTACACACTTCAAGAATCTGTTCTTTGTCGCCGAAGATAATCGGCTCTACGAGTTCTGCCTTCCAAGCATCGTATACTGCACGGAGGGTGTGTGCGTCGTTGCCGTATGCAACTGCCAGACGGCGTTTTCCGCGTTTGCTGGCTTCTTCAACGAGCTGTTTTAATTTTGTAATCATGATATAATAGTTCTGAGGTGCCGCTTTTTAACGGTGGTCCCGTGTTTGCGGCTTCAAGTTAAAGAATGTCAAGTTAAATTTTGCAGAAATGGATTTTTTTGTGCGAGGGTTGCGGTGAGGGGCATTTGCGGTTGCATTTGCAGGCATTTGCTGACATTTGCGGTTGCATTTGCGGTTGCATTTGCAGGCATTTGTTGACATTTGCAGGCATTTGCTGACGTGCCAAAGGCACGTCCCTACATTTTGTGATTACCCACATTTTTGTGATCATCCAATATACATTTCATTTTGGTGCAAACTTATTTACGGGCAATTCGGAATATGGTTCCCTCGATGAGCGATACATACACATCGCCGGTGGCGGGGTCGACGTCAATGCCGTTGATTTCGCTGACGCCGAGGGGCAGTGCTGCTACAAGCTCGGGCTTTTCACCTGAAACGGATGAAATGGTAACGATGCCTCTGCGTGAGCCGGTGTAGACATACCCGTCTTTTTCAACGATTACACATGGAGCGTGTTCGTAGCCCAGCCCGAGATCGAGAGTCCACAATTCGCTGAAGTTCGGTTTTGAGGCATCAACAGCGACGAGTTCGCCGTCCATAGTTTTGGCATATACTCTTGAGTTGTCTGCGCTGTGTCCGAGGCTCTCGCGGTAGCGGTGCGAGTTGTCGCGCCAGAGCTGCCGGCCTGTCGCGCGGTCGATGGCTGTCATGTAGCGGTCAGGAGCGACAATATATACTCGCTCCTCCGTTATTACGGGCACAACGTTTCCGGGACCGAGCATGTTGGCTTTTTTGCCGTTGTTCCAAGCCCAGCGGAGTTTGCCTGTCTTGAGGTCGAGCATACGCAGGTTTGTGTCCCAAGCTCCGAAGATAAGGTCGTTTCCGTCGATAGCCGGAGCAGCCTGGCAGTAGTTGAAAATTGAATCGTAGCACCAGATGAGTTTGCCGTTGGCAGGATTGCGTCGTTCGATGCGCTTGTAAGCTCCCTGGATGTAAGCTTTGCCATCCGGAGTTATTGTACCGTCGGCAACATACGGACCTTCCTTTGATTCCGATTTGCCTTTTACCTTTCCAGATTTAGCGTCGATGTACATTATACCGTCGTGCATAGGTACAGCTACACGTCCTTTCATTGCCACAGGGCGGCTGAATAGACTTGCGCCAGTGGGAACGCTCCATTTCAGTTTTCCGCTGTTTTTGTCTACAGCCCGTGCCTGGCCTGTTGAGTTGCCGAAGTATATGTTGTCGGCATCGAATCCCAGTCGGGTAAATACCGATGCACTGTCGGCCCATACTTTTGTAACCTCGAAACCATCCGGCACATTGATTTCTGGACGTTCCGGGAAGGTGGCTTTCGAGTGTTTTGGAGTGGCCGCGAAGGCAAATTTAGCCTCGCGCGGTTTTCCTAACTCTTTGTTGTATACGTGTACCCAGTCTTTGTCTATTACGAGTTCGGTATATCCGTAGTTTCCTTTTCCCATGTCGAGCGCCCGCACCATAACGCAAGGCAGGTCGCTTCCGCTGTCGTTTCCAGCGGCCATATAGTTGCGCCATCTGTGGTAATGGCCGTTCACATGCCCGATAACCGGAAAGTCCTGAAGAACTTCGATATAATCCTGATAATTGTCGAGGTCGGGAAGGAGAGGATAGTGGTTGAATGACAGCACTCGTTTTCCGTCGGATGCCATTTCGCCCAAAGTGCTCCGCAACCAGTGGAGGTCTTCCTGTTTTATATGTCCGTCTCCCATCTTCATGAACGGTCCGCAGTTGATGCCAATAACCAAAAGGCTGTCGAGGTCGGTAACGAATCGGTCGTTACCCCAAAGATCCACAAAAGTTTTAGTTGCACTCTGGCTCCAAGTGCTTTCGTGGTTACCAGGGAGAACGTACAGGGGGTGCTTTATCTGGTCGAGAATGGCTTTAATATTTGACATCTCCACATCGGAACCTTCGTTGCCGAGGTCGCCGTTCATGACAACGATATCGAACGGCGAGGCGTTAATTTCAGCCACGGCATTTCGCAAGGCGGCTTCGTTTGCGTTGCCAGGAGTAACGTGTACATCGCTGAGGACCGCAATGTGTTGGGCTTGAGCGCACAAGGCGCCCGAGAGGGCTGCCGAAAGGAGCAGGGTGTGTAGTTTCATGTCTGTCGGGTATGGTATTCTATTTTTGCAAAGATACATAAATCTTATCAGAAACTAAAAAATATTTAAACTTACGAAAACCTTTTTCTGATTACGCTTGTTAGAAATACAAAATCGAAAATAAACATCCAACTATTATTTATGATTGATATGAAAAAGATCGCATTACTGCTCGCTGTTGCACTAAGTAGCGCAGCTTGCTTCGCTCAAATCGCAAAGGGCGAACTCAAACAACTCCAAAATTTCATGAGCCAGACATCCGAAAAAGGAGTCAGCAACGCCGAGGCTCTTAGAGTTTCCAACCTGAAAGATCCCTCCACATGGGAAGGAGTTACCGTTGTCGGCGGCCATGTAACCGAAATTAAATGGAAAGACAAAAAACTTGCCGGCAACCTTGACCTGAGTGGCTTCAAATCCCTTACTACTGTTGATGTATCCCGCAACAAGATTACATCGGTTAATGTTTCGGGGGATGCCTCCCTTACCGAACTCAACGCATCGCGCAATGTTCTTTCCTCTATAGACCTACAGGGAACCACCCAGCTCTACAAACTAACGCTGAACAACAACCGCCTCACCGAGTTCGAGATTGCCGATTCACCCGTGCTGAAGAGCATCAATGTCGCCTCCAACCTTCTTGCAGACCTCGACCTGCAGGCTTCCTCCACCCTCGAGACCGTCAACTGCCAGAGCAACCATCTTGAGAACCTGAGCGTTACCAACTGTACCGCCCTCAAAAACCTCTACTGCGGCTACAACAAGCTGACGACCCTCAGTCTTGTAGGAGTTACCAAGCTTCAGAACCTCAATGTCGACGACAACCAGATTTCCAACCTGATTGTATCCGGACTGCCATCGCTTGCAACATTCATCTGCTCGGACAATAACATGAAGGGTCTCGCAATGCGCGACTGCCAGGCACTGATGGACGTCGTATGCTCCTACAACGACCTTACCTCCTTCGACGTTTCGGACTGCCCCAATATCGTCTTCGTGGACTGCTCCTATAACGACCTTACCACACTTACACTGGCTAACCAGACGTTCCTGCAGCGTCTTCTCTGCAACAACAACGAACTCACCATGCTCGACGTCAGCTTCGATCAGGCCCTTACCTACATCAACTGCCGTTACAACATGATTACCGACCTTCGCACAATCGCCTGCCCGAACCTGCGAATGATCGCCTGCCAGTGGAACTATTGAGACAATGCGATAATACGATCTGAATAACTACCCCGAGGGAGTGGGCCACGGCCCACTCCCTTATTTTGGTATGACGGGCATGTCATACATCTGTGGTGAAAGTCCACGCGGGGCGTA
>CALEUL010000058.1 GCA_937921035.1 uncultured Porphyromonadaceae bacterium | reverse complement strand
ACACGAAAGCAGGAGATAAACACCTGCGATTAGTGTTTACCTCCTACTCGATTTTCAGGGATATTGGCGGCGGAATACAAAAATTATACAAAATGTGCCGTTTTTGTAGAAATAATCAAGAAAAAGTTTGCAGTACGGATATAAAAACGTATATTTGCGCAGATTTAGTTGCTCTATGATAAGCAACAGGTCAAACAAGATGATGAAACAGTATTTCGCATACGTATTTTCGTATTATTTTTATTCTCCGGAATAAGAAGCGGGATTTCGCATGTTGTAACAATAAACTTTTAGCCCGCTTTCGATGTTACGAAAGCGGTTTTGTTTTTTTTATATGGATACCTCGATATCTTTCAGCAGAGAGGAACCCGGCAATGCCGGCAATACAGGAGAGGCGCTCAGGGTGGCGATACAGGGAGTGGCAGGCTGCTTCCACGATGCTGCCGCACGCAGTTTTTTTGCCGACAGGCAAGTGCAGCCGATTGAATGCAATACTTTCCCGCAAATGTTTGATGCGCTTGCTTCCGATTCGTCGCTGGTGGCTGTGATGGCTATAGACAACACTATCGCGGGCAGCATCCTGCCAAACCACGAGCTTCTGCGCAAAAGCAGTGTGCGCGTTGTGGGCGAGTACAAAATGCGAATATCGCATGTGTTGTGTGCGCTGTCCGGTCAGGATATCGATAGTATGAGCGAGGTGCGATCGCACGCAATGGCGCTGATGCAATGCGAGGAATTCTTGCTGAGGCACCGAAATCTTCGCATGGTAGAGTATTTTGATACGGCTGGTGCTGCGCGCGATATAGCGCTGGAACAGAGCCACGGTGTATCTGCCGTGTGTGGCGAACTGGCGGCCAGGCTCTACGGCCTGGAGATTCTTGAGCACGGCATAGAAACGGACAAGCATAATTTTACCCGATTCCTTGTGCTGGCCCATGCCGACGCTCCTGTGGATGCGTCCTCTTTCGCCGACAAGGCTTCTGTTGTTTTCACTTTGCCGCATACCCGTGGCGCTCTGTCCAAGGTGCTGGCAATACTGTCGTTCTACGATCTCAATCTTTCCAAGATACAGTCGCTTCCGATAATAGGCTGCGAATGGGAGTACCGCTTTTATGTGGACCTCACATTCGACGACTATGCCCGCTACCGCCAGGCTATAGAAGCGATAAAGCCACTGCTTACCGATTTCCGAGTTCTTGGCGAGTATGCCGAATTTAAAAACTGAAAAAACATGAAAACTCTAAACGAGATACGACCGGCCGACCGTCTGGCCACTGTGCAGGAGTATTATCTGCAACGCAAGATGAAAGAGGTGGCCGCACTCAACGCCGCCGGTGCCGACATTGTGTCGCTTGGCATAGGAGGTCCGGACATGATGCCACCACAGCAGGCGATAGACACCTTTTGTTCCGCTGTCCGTCAGCCCGGAAACCACAGCTATCAGCTGGGAATAGGTATTCCCGAACTGAGGAACGCATTCGCGCAATGGTACGGCAAATATTATGGTGTCGGTCTCGACCCGAAGACTCAGATTCTGCCTTTGTCGGGGTCTAAGGAAGGTATAATGCACATTTCGATGGCTTTTCTGAATCCCGGCGACGGTGTGCTTGTTCCGGACCCCGGTTATCCCACGTATACGTCGGTCAGCAAGCTTGTTGGCGCCCGCATCATGAAGTATTCGCTCACGGAGGATGGCGGCTGGCAGCCTGATTTCGAGGCTATCGAGCAGATGCCGCTGGAAGGCGTGAAGCTTATGTGGCTCAATTATCCGCATATGCCTACAGGCGCTCCGGCCACGCGCGATATTTTCCGCCGTGCCGTCGAATTCGGGCGCCGGCACGGGATAGTGATTGTAAACGACAATCCGTACAGTTTTATCCTGAACACAGAGCCGCTGAGTCTTCTTCAGATTCCAGGGGCACAGGATATCGCGATAGAGCTGAATTCGCTTAGCAAGGCACACAACATGGCCGGATGGCGCATGGGCATGGTTGCTTCCAATCCGACATTCATAAGCTGGATTCTGAAGGTGAAGAGCAACATCGATTCGGGTCAGTTCAAGCCCCTGATGATGGCTGCCGCGGAAGCGTTGAAAAGCTCGGATGACTGGTATGCAAAGCTGAACGAGGCATATGGTGAACGGCGCGTTGCCGCGGAGGATGTGATGAAAGCCTTGGGCGTGAACTTCGACCCGGCACAGCGCGGACTGTTTCTGTGGGGCCGTATTCCGGAGAGCGAGGATAGCGGCGAGGCGCTTGCCGACCGCGTTCTGCGCGAGGCTCGCGTTTTCATAACTCCGGGATTCATCTTCGGCAAGAACGGCGACCGCTATGTGCGCATATCGCTTTGCGCTCCAGTAGACAGGCTTAAGGAAGCTGCCGCACGCATCCGGGCAGCAGGCTTCAAATCCATTTAATATTTCATAATGTAAAAGAAAATTATCATGACAACAGATATACAGATGAAGGACCTCCAGCCGATATTTACGGAGGAAGAATGCGGCTCCCGCAAGCCACTGGTTATTGCCGGCCCGTGCAGTGCAGAAAGCGAGCAGCAGGTTATGGAAACCGCCACTCAGCTTCGTAGCGAGGGCATTACTGTTTTTAGAGCCGGTATCTGGAAGCCTCGGACACGTCCGGGCGGCTTCGAGGGTGTCGGCGCAGTGGGTCTTCCGTGGCTGTCGCGAGTTCAGAAGGAATTGGGCATGAAAACCTCTACCGAGATAGCGAACCGCTACCATGCCGAGTGTGCCATTGATGCCGGCGTTGATCTTCTGTGGATTGGCGCGCGCACGTCGGCCAATCCCTTTGCAATGCAGGAGGTGGCCGATGTCCTTGCCGAGCGCAATTTCCAGGGTCCGGTTCTTGTGAAGAATCCTGTTAACCCAGATCTGGAGCTGTGGATAGGAGCGTTGCAGCGACTATACAATGCGGGCATACGTCGCCTCGGCGCCATTCACCGAGGCTTCAGCACATACGGCCAGCATATCTACCGCAATCCGCCCCAATGGCATATCGCCCTTGAACTTCGCCGCAGATATCCGCAGTTGCCCGTAATATGCGATCCGAGCCATATAGGAGGCAAGCGGGAGCTGATAGCGCCGCTGTCGCAGCAGGCGATGGACATGGGTTTCGACGGCCTGATTATCGAGAGCCACTGCAACCCGGACAGTGCGTGGAGCGATAAAACGCAGCAGGTTACACCGGAGGTTCTCTCCTATATCCTGAGTACACTTGTGTTGCGCGACCAGAACGCTACCACCGAGAATCTTGCCATGCTGCGTCGCGAGATAGACCGCATAGACAACGAACTGCTTGAGGTGCTGAACCGGCGTATGGGAGTCTGCCGCCAGATCGGACGTTACAAGAAGGAACACTCCATGCCAGTTGTGCAGGCAGTACGATACGGAGATATCATGGCGTCGCGCGTTGAGGCGGCCGTAAGGATGCATATGGGCGCCGAGTTTATGCGCACAGTACTGTCGGCGGTGCATGAAGAATCTGTGCGCCAACAGATAAATATTCTTAACGGCGACGATATTAACGAATAAACGGCTGATATAAAATGAAAATTCTTATTCTCGGGGCCGGAAAAATGGGCTCGTTCTTCTGCGATCTGCTTTCATTCGATCATGAGGTGGCCGTTCTTGATCCCGATCCAATGCGTCTGCGTTATACATACAATGTGCAGCGGTTCACCAGTCCGGAACAGGTGGAAGAGTTCGGGCCGGAGCTTCTTATAAATGCCGCGACGGTAAAATATACCATCCGCGCATTCGAACAGGTGCTTCCCTATATACCAGACAATTGTATTATCAGCGACATCGCTTCCGTTAAAACGGGGCTACCCGAATTCTATGCCTCCAGCGGCCATCCATTTGTTTCGAGCCACCCGATGTTCGGTCCTACTTTTGCGTCGATGGGCAATCTTGCGACTGAGAACGCGATAGTAATCAAGGAGGGCGATCATCTTGGCCGCATTTTCTTCCTCGATCTTTACCGTCGGCTGCATCTGCATATAGAGGAGTATACATTCAGCGAGCACGACCTCACGATAGCCTACTCGCTGTCCATACCCTTTGCCAGCACACTGGCTTTCGGGGCCGTTATGAAACATCAGGATGCACCAGGCACTACTTTCAAGCGGCACATGGCGATAGCGCGTGGCCTTATGAGCGAGGATGATTACCTGCTGTCTGAAATTCTATTCAATCCCAATACGCCGGAGCAGCTCGACGGTATTATAGAAAACCTCACCGAACTACGCGAGATAATCCGCGCGAAAGACTATGCTCGCATGAAAGCCTTTATCGACCGCGTCCGCAAAAACGTGGAGTGATGGGCGGAATAGTTATATGGGTGTTGCGGAATTTCGATTTTGCAGTTACCTTTGGCGTGTTGGTTTTGCAATGCAGATTTTCCAATACATGTAGGGATATTTGCTGCCTAAATCGCTGATACTCAGTGGGCAGTTGCTGACGTGCCAAAGGCACGTCCCAACAACGGGTTTCTGCGGCAGTCTGCAACATCGTCCCTACAACGGGTTTCAGCGGCAGTTATGCAACGTCGTCCCAAACGTCGTTTGTGCTGAAAGTTGCAAATTTTGTGCGGGAGTATATGAAAATTGCCTGCAAGTGTACTTGCAGGCAATTAACCCTATGTGGGTCGGGGTGAGAAGATATAATTTGCACGGTTTGGGGTCGTTAACTTGTTGAT
>CALEUL010000057.1 GCA_937921035.1 uncultured Porphyromonadaceae bacterium | reverse complement strand
ATCATGCAACAAACAGTTCTTTTTAAAGCTCCCGGGCGCAGCTCAAACCGCCCAATCGTAATCTTGACCGGCCTCGACATCGATGCCTCATCGACAAAGTCGCTTCGCCCTGCGAAGAACTCTACAACCCCTGTCAGTGTACGCCTCTCCCGCGCCCTCTCGAAGGCATGGAACTGGACGCGGTGCAACTGTACGCCGGTGCGCATCATCCGCGCCACATTCTCGGGAAAGGTCTCGACCGTCGTGGCCGTCCTCGTTCTTGCCGCCATGTACTGGCACATTCTATCAATAAACAACACAATCGAGTCGCAGGAAGCCGTCGCCTTCGATTGCCTTCTCGGCATGCCCTGGGGCATTGTCTGGGCTATTCGAGCCACACGTATGCCGATGCCGGAGGAAGGAGGTGAAGAATAATGGCTAAAACTGTTCAATACCGCTTCGAGTCGTTCCTTTACCCGGCTCACGTTTCTCGCATCGAGCTCGAAAAAGGCGAAGCTGACTGGGTGTATATCCGTCGACAGGCTCATAAGCTCGCCGACGAGCGAGGCGAACAGGTCATGCTCTACGTCTACAATGACTATTACCACCGGTGGGATTACATCGGCAAGGCTCTCCCGGGCGGCGAATGGTACGACTTTAATGGCCACGGACCCTACGAACTCTCCGCCGATGGCCGCAACCACTTCAAGAAAGGAGGCGCAAAATGATGTTCTTCTTCGATACCGTGCAGATCTTCTCCACTTCGGGTAAGTCTGCCAAAGGACAATACCTTCAGGAGATAGCAAAGCGCTTCGAGGACGTGCTTGTGCAGGGCGATGACGCTCCCTTTAAAATCGCCATAGCGTTGCAGGAGCAAGCCCGTATTGCCGACAGCCGGTTTTCTCGTGGCCGTGCTACTTACGTCGACCATGTAATCGACCGCTCTGAGAACTACGGCCAAATTACAGCCTACCCGGTCTCCGATGGTGTCGATTTCGACAAGCAGCCATACTTCCGCATGTTCTACCACCGTGTGGCGCGCACGGCTACAATCCCGGAGGCCGTCGCTCTTACAAAAGGAGGTGCCAAATGAAAGCCGAAATCTCCATAAGCCGCCGCGACGTATATTCGACGGACGGCAGCTTCGACTCGTCCCTCTACGAGGTCCAGGCGAATATCGGCGACGAGTACATTCAGGATATCCAACTGGAGTGCGCCGAGGACCTTATCACTCTCCGCGATGCCCTCTCTGAATACATCGAGCGAAACAACTTAATACCAACCTACACTAACACTGAACAACAATGAGCATGAATGACCGCCTTGATGCCCTGCGCAAAGGAGTCGAGGGCATCAGGAAAGATAAAGAAAACCCCGTCGACCCCAATGCAGTAATCCTCGGCCGCTTCCTCGAGGGTTATGTACCCGTCGACCAGTTCGGCCCCGGAGTTACCGTTATGTCGACGGACGATATAATTACGGCCCTCTCCGACATGGCCGATATTTCACAGTCCGACGTGAACCGCGTTCTGGCCGTTCTCGGTTACAAGCCCGGCCACAATTCCGCCGGCTCGTTCGGATGGCTCCTGAAGCACATCGAACTCTGATTGTCGCTGAACATTTTTCAAACCAGCGCCGCCCCGATATCACATCGAGGCGGCGCTTACTGTTGATAGGATGCTATTGTTGGCACTTACTGACGTGATGTCGGTAATTGATAACATCCGCACAAACTATTTATTATCCTATTGGAAGCTATATGTATATACATCTTCTTTCGCATGTATATGCGCAAAGAGTGGTATTATAAGCGCAAAGTTAGCTATTGTCAAGGTCTTAAGCAAACATTTGCGGGCGCACTTATCCACACTCCTCCGACCGCTTCGCGGCTCTCCCCCGCGTCCCCAAGGCAGGGAAGATTGGAGAAGGTGCAGCCGTGCGTCCGTACCCGCGCACAACCCACATCTCGACCATCGTGGGGGCGCGGGGGCACATGAACCTTTTTACCCTCTTACATTTCGGGTAAGATGTTATTATTCAGCTTTTTATGTTCCACGTGAAACAATTCCCAATAATATTTTTTTTCTTGTGTGTAATAAAGTAAAAATAAAAGTACATTCGTACAGAGAGCGCGTTTGCGTTTGTAAATCAGCGGCTTATATAGCGCACTAATTTTGCACTTTTCGGTACGTCTGCACTAATGTACAAATTTGCCGATGACCGGCACTTTCAGCGCACTTTTCAGGGTGGAAAAAGTGCGCTTTTACTCCGCTGATACTGCGCCGTTTACGAAAAAGCGCACGAATGTACGACCGAAAACGACCTACCGCTTTGCTTTTTCCAACAGATGCAGAAGCAAATTCGGGAATTGTTAATGTAAATTTAACCATCCCCGAAATTTTTACTTAACTTTGCACTTAGTTTTCAATAGGTTTTCTCTTCAGCTCCAGCGTATGTCAAATTACAGCATCTACCTTAAAGTTCCTTCATACCTCGACCAATGGCTCCGGCACGACTACTGGAACCCCGTAACCGGCCGCGTCGAATTCGAGCGCGGCAGCAACATCCATTCAATCCTCTCCACTTTCTTGCGCAGACAGCCGCACGGATTCGACCCGGGCGACGTGTCGGAGCTCCTGCCTGTCGAGGTCCCCACCTTTAAGGGCATGAACCCCGACCAACACAATTACCTCGGCCGCGACGGCCAGAAGGCGGTCGTGTCGGCAATCAAACGTAATTTCAAAACGTGCATCGACAAGGAGCTGTCCGTTTTCTACAATCAGGACATTTCAATCACTGACATCATTTATGCTTTCATGGAGACTCACGGCATCGACAAGACGGAACGCAACTGGGAAGCGATCCGTCAAATGTTCTACCGTCAGCGCGAAAAAAGCCTAAAATCAAATGGCGTTAAATAGTGTTAAATTTCATTGATTAACGCATTGATTTTTACCAAACTGCACATTTCCCCCAAACCAAACAAAACGCCCAAACCGTCCAAAGGACGCTTTGCTCCGCTAAATTAAAACACCCGCAAAGAAAAACGAACGCTCATGCAAACTAACACTCTCCCCGGCATCGTCAAAATTCAAATGGTGCGCTGCTCCGACATTCAGCCGCATGTAATGTATGCTTCAATCAGCGGAGCGCTCGTCGCCCTGGCACTCCCTGCTGTTACCGTTAAATTTTACGGGCAGCCTTCTCTCAAATGGGATGGTTCAATAGTAAATGGCTCACGTCAGGAAAAATCAACCCTCGAATTTTCAACCAACGAGAAACTGCCCGAAGGCGAGTGGCTGGCCTTCGTTCTCACTGTGGCCTCGGGCAAACAGTATCTCGTAGGCGCACGCGAACCTAAATACCCGATAATAAATTACACCGATACTGCCGGCTCCCCTGACGGCGACGCGGCCCTGCGTACTTACAAGATAACGCATGTGGCCCAAAAATCGGTGCTTCCCTGCGTTTTATAGTCTTTTAGCGGCCCCAGACAGGTCGCTAATTTTGTGGCATAATTCATTACGGAACTATGCCTAAAAATTACAACCTTTTCCTTCGAGGCACTGTCGGCTATTGGGATTTCAATGCCGACATGGTTAACTACGTCCTTGAAAAACACAAGGACTCCGAGGTAAAAGTTCTGATCAACAGTCTTGGCGGTGATACAGACACCGCGCTCTCTATCTCCTCTCTCTTCAAGCTTCACGGCAATGTGTCGGTTCACTTTGTCGGCATGAACGCCTCGGCGGCCACAATCGCCGCCATGGGCGCAAAACATGTCAGCATCGATGCCGATGCGCTCTTCCTGGTCCACAAATGCTCGGTTCTCGTATTCGAGTGGGATTACATGAACGCCGACGAACTCGCTGCTCATATCGCCGAGCTCGAAAAGATGAAGGATGACAACTCGACAATCGACGGCTGCATCGCCGGCTTATATGCCAAGCGCTGCAAGAAGACGAGGGACGAGTTGCTGTCCCTGATGAAGACAGGCGCGTGGATGACGGCTCAGCAAGCCCTCGAATGGGGCTTTGTCGACGAGATTACCGACAATGCCGACGATAAGGAACCCGAGCCTTCTCCTGCAACTGTGTCCTCGATGGTTTCGGCCGGAATACCGCTCCCGCCCAATTTCAACAAGAAGAAAGGCTCCATTATGGAGCGCTTCTTCTCATTCCTCCAATCTTCATTCTCAACCCAGGCACCCGACAACGACCCCGAGGGCGCCGCAAAAAAATCTCCAATCATGGCTAAAATCACAGCTCTCTCTGCGCTCCTGGGCGCTACGCTGGCGATGTCGGATGACAAGCTCACTCTTTCGGCCGAGCAGGTCGACAAGGTTAACGACACGCTCGACGAGAACAAGAAGACCATCGACTCGCTCAATTCCTCTGTCGCCGACAAGGACAAGGAAATCGCGGATCTCAAATCTTCTATCGCCGAGAAGGACAAGACCATCGCCGACCTTCGCAAGGAACCCGCTGCTCCCACTTCGGGAGTCGTCGACACCAAGAAGGACGATGACCCCTACGCTCCCGTGTCGGAAGCCGATGCGCTCGCCGCTTCCAAGGCTTTCATGGAAGCTTCTCTGTAAAACCAACCTAATCCTCTCTCCACAATGGCAAAAATCAAAATCTCCGATGACGTTCTTGAGGATTACAAAAAGACCGCCATCAAATGGGAGCCGACCCTGCTCGACCTTCCCATCCGCGCTGCCATGGATGTGCTCAAGTACATGCACGGCATTACCGGCCTTCGAGGCAAACAGCGTTTCGGCGAGATAACCGCTGACTCGCAGTTCGCTCCCTTCTCCAAGACCCGCAAGCAGAACGCCGACGTCAAAATCAAGTACCGCGAAATCGAAACCTTCCTCGGTAACGTTATCGACGAGTTCTCGCCCGTCGACTACGCTTTCCTCACTATGGGTTACGATGACCCTATCCTCGGCGAAAAAATCAAGGGCGCTTCTACAACCGCCCTCGTGCTGTTCCACCTCGCAAAGGCTCGCGGTCAGCATATCGCCCAGGCCGTTCTTACCGGCAAGCGCAATGCCGAAGGTACCACAACCGAAGACCTCTGCGACGGCCTCGTTACCATCGCAGAGAAGGAAATCACTGCCGGCACAATCTCCACCGAGGTCGGCAACCTCATCAAGCTCTCCGACGCTTTCACGATGGAGAATGCCTGTGATCTTCTCAAAGAAGAGGTTGTGTTCAAGCTCAACCAGTACCTTCGCCGCGAGAACAACGTCCTGCTCTGCGCCCCCGAACTCGTCGACATGTACAACGAGTCGTATCAGGCTACTCACGCCACCCTCAACTACAACACGGCCTACAATCAGCCGTATGTCGAGGGTTCGAGCAACCGCCTCACTCTCGTAGGTCTTCCCGAAATGGCCGGTCAGAAGCACCTTATCCTCACGCAGAAGGACAATATGCTCTGGGCCACCGACAACAAGAGCGACGAGTCTTTCGTCGACATCATGCGCACCGGCCACTACGACCTCTCTTTCGCTGCCAATATGTTCCTCGGCACCCAGTTCCGCACCATCGACCCGCGCCGTCTCACCATCATCGAGTGCGCCGAGCCCAAAAAACCGGCTGCTCCCGAGTCCGGCAGTACCGAGGGCGGACAGGACAATGGTTAAACCTCTTAAACAGTTCTATCATGAGCAAATGTACTTCCGTTCTCAAAAAAATGGACTGGTGCCAGGGTAAGCCTGTGCTTCCCGGTGTGCGTCGTCGCGCATGGGTAATCGCGGCCAACGATGTCCTCGAAATCCCCGATTTCACACGCGATGAACTCGGCCGGCCCACCACTGCCGTCCGCAAGGGTAACATAACCCTTGCCGAAGGCGCAAAGTGGCTGCCTATCGACCATCTCGCCGACAAGGCCGAGCCGAAATCCGACCCCCAGGGCGAATTCCCCTCGCAGACCTTCAACAACCAGCTCACTATCGTTCATCCCGAAGTCGGCCCCGAGGCCACGGCTGCCATAACTCCGTTCCTCAATACCGAGGTTTACGTCCTCATCGAGGACATGTATGGCCGCTTCCGTCTCTTCGGCTCCAAGAACTGGCCCGCCAAAATCGCTCCCTCGCAGGCTCTCGGTCAGGGCGCTACCGGCACATCGGCTACTACGCTGACCGTTACCGCCACCGACGAAGTCTCCATGCCGTTCTACGAGGGCGAAATCCCCACCGAGGATGGCACCATCAACGAGGGAGGCGCCGGAGCCGGAGTCTAAATCTCTTTCCGGGAGCCTGCTCGATGACGTGGCCGACATTCTTGCCGATGTTGAGCCTATCGCCTCCGACCCGGCTCTCGGCGAGATTTCTCCGAAGCATGACATCTTCGCCGTTGAGAAGCGCAAATCATGGGACAAGTCAACGGAGGCCCGATGTAATTTCGAGTTCCGTCCGCGAATAACACCCCGTGCCGGGCTGTGGTTCCTCTCGCTCTGGCAAAAGTCCCTGATGGGCCGCACCCTCACTGAAATAAAGTCCGACCCGGCTGAAATTCCGCATTTCGCGGAGGCCGTGTCGGACTTTTTAATTCGTGTCCTCGGCCCTTCGCTCGCTTCCGGCCACTGGTGCATCTGCACCTCGCCCAAGCGTAGGCACAAGGAAAGAAATTTTGCCTCTCTTATTTGCATGGAAATCCACGAGCGGCTGAAAATTCCTTTCTATGAAGATGTTGCTTTTTGCCATTCACGTCAGCGTATTAACGCGGTCTTCACTCTCAACCGCCTGCCCGACGAGCCTAACGTTATCGTTTTCGACGATTTCGTTACAACCGGCTCAACGCTCAGGGGTATGCACGAACTCCTTTTGCCGTATAACAAAACCCTGTTGTTCATCGCAGGGATAAACAACAAGCTATGATAAATTTAGAACTCACTCCCAAAATAAAAGAATGGCTCGCCGCTGACCCCGACAAGCGCGATTTGAAAGCCGGTGCGGAGCTGCTGCTGCGCATTACACGCAACCGCATCCTATATGCCAACATCATGCGAAACCCCGTGGCGAAAGCCTCGCTCCTCGAATATCATCTCCAGAAGATATTAAAGAACCGGCTTATCGACACAACCCACGAGGAAGTGAAGCTCCTGATGGGCCAGGTAGATGCCATCGCCTCAGCTCGCGGCCTCTCTGCGTCAACACGCACACCGTTCCAGAACGGCAAGCGTGCCGACCATGACGAGCTGCCCGACGAGGTCAAGCAGCTCTATGTTGATAATGCCGAAATCATGCGACGTATGCGCGAAGCTCATACACGGCTCCGCATGATCAATCCGCAAAACTCGACATGCCCGGACTCGGACCGCTATCCGCTGGCAAAGGCTATTATCGAGTATGACAGGCGTTATCGCGACAACTGGAACGTCTACGACCACTATGTCAAAGGCACTCCGATGGCTGCCACTGTCAAGGCCGTAGACGAACGAACCGCGCAGAAAAATCTCGTCAAGACAATCAACTTGCTTCTCGGCAAGTATGCCAAGAACCCCTCGGACTCTGCAGCAGACCGCATACGCTCTATATGGGCGCAGATTGAGGCTCCGTCCGATACGCTGCGCAAGAAAATGACCGAAGCTAACCTCTTATGAAGCACTCTGAGCTCATAACTTCGGTACTTCGGCCTCTCGCCGACAAGCCAAATCAGGCGTATCTGAGCAACATGCTTCAGGTGGCCGACGTACTCCAGTGGATTTTGGACCAGACCGGCCCCGCGCATGTGCAGATGACCTCTTTCTCGATTTCCGAAGAATTTCTCCGACGGATATTCTTCATCGAGAAAGCTAAGCTCATCAGCTCGCTCGACATCGTCCTCGATTTCAAGGCCACAAACAAGACTCTTATCTTGTGGCCCTTCATCGCCCAGACTGTCGAAAACTGCTACCTCGCGTCGAACCACTCGAAAATCCTGCTTGTGTTCAACGACAAATGGTCGGTCTCGGTAGTCATGTCGCAGAACCTCACTCGCGGCAACCGCTTCGAGTCGGGCTTCATCTCTACCGATATAGCTGTTTTCGACAGCTTACATCAGCAAGTCGATTATGTAATAACCCGTCAATCCGTTCCTTTCCATGAAGTATTCGCCCGCGCAGTTAGAGAAAATTGAGCAGTTCGCCCAGCTCTACACCAAGCCTTCTGAAATTGCCATTTACCTCGATGTCCCGGAGGAAGAGTTTAAGGCCGATATTGCCTCAGAAGGGCATCCGGCCCGCAAAGCCTATATCAAAGGGAAACTCTCGCAGAAGCTCGAAATCCGAAAGCAGATGGCCACTCTCGCCCGCGTCGGCTCCCCGGCCGCAATCGAGATGTCCGAAAAGGCTTTGCTCGATATGGAAGATGACGAATAAGCGGCTGAAAACTCGGTTTTCATCCTTATTCGGTCAAAATTGTACGAATTAAGCATAATAAAATCATCTTAAATGGCCTCTTTGCCCTCTCCTCTCGAAGCCTGTAAAGCCGACCTCCTCGCGTCCGACGATGAACTTAAAGAGAAATACCCTCTTTCCATCGCCGAGCGCGTCATGCGTCTGCGCGAAATGTATAACTACTGGCTGAGCAACCCGTCCATGAAGGACCGGCAGCTCCGCGATGCTATCATGTCGCGTTATGATGTCTCGCAGTCTACCGCCTACGCCGACATAAACATCATTCATCAGCTCGTGCCGCTGCTCTCGACGAAGTCAAGAGATTTCCACCGGGCACGATACAATGAAATGATCCTTGAAACTTACAACATGGCGAAGGCCCGTAAGGACACCAAGACAATGGAACGTGCCGCAACATCTTACGCCAAGAACAATCGCGTCGACCTCGAAGACGAGATGGCTATGCCTTACGACGAGATTGTAATCCAACCTTTCTGCGCAACGCTCGATGTCCGCGTCCTCGGTCTCAAACCTATTCCGGATGTCTACAACCATATCGCGAAGCTCACAAAAGAGCTGTCTCGCGATTTTGTCGACATTCAGGATGTGGAATACGAGGAAGCCGACCTTGAAGAAGATATGTTGTTCCCCGATAAAGACCCGAAGCCAGATGCTACAGACGAACCCTAAGGCTACGCCTACATATTTCAACCGTCCGCAGTTACAGGCCCAGTATGTGGCGGCCCGCAAGACTGTTATTGTCGCCGGCCGCCGTACCGGCAAGACCGACTCAATCGCCGCCCCATACTCCCTTAAAATGATGCAACGAATGCCCGGCTCCACCGGCGGCGTTGTGGTGCCTACGTTTAAACACGGCCTCACAAACACACTCCCGGGATTGTTCGCCGCGTGGCGCCGCTGGGGCTATAAAAAGGGTGTTCACTTCGTTGTAGGCCGCCGCCCGCCTAAATCTTTCAAACAGCCCATCACTGATCCCGAAGACTGGGAACAAGTGATTTCTTTCTATAACGGCAGTATTGCCGTTATCCTTTCACAGGACCGACAGGGAGCCGCTAACTCGCTGACGCTTTCGTGGATCCTGGTCGACGAGGCCAAATTCATTGACCCAGTGAAGCTGTATCAGGAAACATTTCCGGCTAACGGCGGCATCAAGACCCATTTCGCCCGACACTCCTTCAACCATGCTTCGCTAATACTCTCCGACATGCCGCAGAGCAAGAAAGGCTCGTGGTTCCTGGAGTGCGAAAAGGAAATGGACCCTGAAATTATCGCGGCTATCGAGGCCGGCGTTTACGAGATTTGGCGCTTAAAGCAGAAAATCCTCGAAATGCGTAAGCAGGGCGTGGAGCCCCCTGCTTATCTCCGCAACCATCTGCGCCGCCTCGATGCCAATATCAACCGGCTCCGTTCGGTAGCTACTTACTACCGCGAATATTCCTCGGTCGAAAATATCGAGCTGCTGGGCGAACAGTATCTCCGCGACATGAAACGCGACCTAACGCCGCTTACTTTCCAAACCTCTATCATGTGCAAGAAAATCGGCATCGCTCGCGATGGCTTTTACTCGTCCATGAAAGAGGACCACAAGTATAACGACAGCGATTTCGAGTATCTCGACTCGCTTGGTTATGACTTCGAGCCTGAGGCTGTCGACTGTCGTGCCGACCGCGACCTTAACCGTTACGCTCCTATCTGCATCGGCATGGACTACAATGCAAATATCAACTGGATTGTAGCCGGGCAGCCTGACGAACGCCTTGGCCGTCTCAACGTCATCAAGTCGTTTTATGTGAAATACGAGCGTAAACTGCCGGCCCTTATCGCCGAGTTCTGCCAATACTACGCTTTCCATGGCGAAAAGACAGTAGTATTTTACTATGACTCTACCGCCCTCGGCTCCAATTACGCCGTTAATGATGTCGATTTCCGATACACCATCATTCAGGAATTCGAGCGCCATGGCTGGCGCGTTATCCCGGTGCCGCTCGGCAACCCTATGCGCCACGATGAAAAGTACAACCTTATCAACCGTGGCTTTGCCGGGCGTAACCGCCTCACGCCTTATTTTAACCGCCAAAATAATGATGATCTTATTCTGGCTATCCAGTCGGCCGGCATAGAACGCGGCCGCCTTGGCTTCCGTAAAAATAAGGCCGGCGAGAAACTTGCGGAGTCCGAGGAAGACCTTCTCGAACACCGCACCGACGGCACCGACGCTTTCGACACGCTGTATATCGGATGCGAACGCCGCCCTTATTCGGGCGTCGCTCTTATCGATACAGGCGGCGTTTTGTAGCTCCGCTTGTCTTTTACCGTGCAGTCGTACATTCGTACTTTTGCATCGTTAATAAACCTCTCTCCGCTATGTCCAAAACAGTAACTATCGTCAAACGACGCCTCACAGCACAGTCAGTTCTGGCCTTTGTGCTGGTCGTGTTCGGCATGGTCGTTGTCATGTTGGCACTCTATATGCCGCCCGTGGGTGAAATCCACCCATCGGTTATTACCGTGTTCGGCATGTTGCTCGTAGCCGCCGGAGCTTTCCTTGGCATCGACCTTAATTTCCAACTCAAAGCTTTCCTCGAAACTATCCGGGATCGCGAAATCTCTAATCCTACAAACAATGAAGCCGTTTGAACTACGCCTCGCCGAGTTGCACAGCCGCAACGCACGGCATGTCAAAAATCTTCGCGCCTTCTGCGATGATCAGAGCCGTTTCAGTCGGCTCGACTCCGAAGACCAGTCATTAATCATTTTGCAGCTCGAGCACATGGCTGCTCTCGATGAAATCCTCGAGAAGCGCATGCGCCGCCTTAAAATCCCGGTATGATGAGAAATATTAAATACATCGCTGTGCATTGCACTGCCGGCAATCAGCGCAATAAAGCCGCTGATATTGTGTCGTATCATACCCGCCCTAAATCAAAAGGCGGCAAAGGCTGGTCTAATCCGGGCTACCATTACATAATCGAGGCCGACGGCACCATTGTCAACACATGGCACATCGAGCAGTCGAGCAACGGCGTGGGCCCGCAATTCAATCCTGTAACCATTAATGTTTGCTGGATTGGCGGGGTCGATACGTCGAAGAAAGAACTTCCGCCTGTCGACAACCGCACGCCCGCCCAGAAGGTTTCGCTCCGCGCTCTCTTGGCCGGTCTTAAAAAGCAGTTCCCTAATGCCATTATTCAGGGACACCGCGACTTCCCGAATGTGCATAAGGATTGCCCTTGCTTCGACGCTAAATCCGAATATTCCGATTTATGAAACGCTTCCTATCTGAAATCTTCCTGACCATATTGCTGACTTGCGCAATATGCTCGTGCCGGTCATCGAAGCAATCGTCCTTCCAATACTCCGACACAACCTCGGTATCTGCCGCCGGGTCTGTCTCCACGCTCTCGAAAGATGAAATCCTCTCTCTCATCTCCGCTTCCCGTGAGCTGGACTTGTCGGGTATCAAGGTCGAATTCTTTCCACCTGACTCGGTACACCCTGACACCCGTGCCGCTCCCAAGTCGTTAACCATCGAGACCGCAAAGGCAAAGGAGTCGACTGAACAGGCTACCAAGGAAACGGCAGCCGTCGACGAGCAAAAGACTGTAAATCTTTCAGCCCAATCCGCAGCTTCTTTGCAACAGGACACCCAAAGCGATAATGACTTCCTACGACCCTCAGACTGGGTGATCTTCGTCTCGGTATTAGGCGCAATTCCAATCGTAATCTTCTCCATAATCTTCACAATCAAACACAAATGACACTCTGTTCTGACAAACGTGGCTTCGACAAGACGCTCCATTTCATAATGGGCCTTGTTATAGCTCTCTTCGTCGGCGTTATCTTCGCTCACATTCCACCTCACTTGCCCTGGTTGTCTGTGGCCGTGGCTCTCGCTGCTGTGGCTGTCATCGGCTTCATCAAGGAGCTGCACGACTCCAACTCAAAGGGTAACCATTTCTGCATTTGGGATTGGCTCTGGACGCTTTCAGGCGGCTTCGCTATCTGCTGGCTACCATGGCTCGCGGCCTACCTATTGGCTATCGACGGTTAACTCATTCTTCTCTCTCCTTTTTTATTGTCAGGTCGTTCTCGGGTATTCCGGGGGCGACCTTTTGTTTTTGGGAGTCTCCCTTCGGGCCGGGCTTTCATGCTCCGCACCGAGCCTATAGTCTCGGCCATAAGGTTTCAATCCCTGACTCGGTCCTCTTGCACTTTATTGATTTCTGCTTGCACCGGCCACTGTGAACCTGACGGCTGTGCATGGCTTGTGCTTCCCTATCCATTTTTCCCGGTGCCCTTGTATCGGTTCCTGATTTGACCGCTATTTCCATCGCAAAGTTAGGGCAGACACGCACACGGCAAATTAAGTGGCACTTCATCTGAAAAATCATCCTCATTGCACTACGGTATTTTTCGCTGAAAATTTGCCTCTCTGTGCTTTTCGTCCACCCTCAAACAGCAATGTAAAAGCTAAATCAAACTCGATAACAAGGACGAAAAATGGAACAGAAAATCATGAATAAAGTACAGCCTACAGGCTCACAGAAGCCTGAAATCAACAAAGAACAAGAGCTTGTAAAAGCTGCTCACCTCTCCTCCAATCCGATAAATGGTCAATCCAATAACGGCACGGCTCATTTTGAGGTCGAAGTCGAAAAAGCGTTTTTCCGCATCTTCTTCGGTTGCTAACTAACTAAGTCATTAACTCCTAAAAACATTTTCACCATGTCACAGACAGCCAACACCACCGCCAACACTAACACCGCTAACAATCTCTTTGCCGCAGCCGCAGCACTCCCCACGCCCGTATGTGTTACGGCGTTCATCGCTCCGCAGTCGCTCATCGAGCTTTCCCTTTATGCTGACGGCACGAAAGCCGTAGCAGAGGGCGAAGCCGTCGCCCCTGCCGTCGTCAGCGTCGGCACATACATGTCGGACCGCTCAATTTGGCACATCTGCAATTTTACCAATGCCGCCAATGCCCTTAACTATGCCTTTATGCTCAAAGGCGAAAATTGCCCCATCTCTAAAAATGCCTTTGCACTCCTGCAAGCCGAAATCAAGCGCACAGGCGCAGTCAGCAATCGCGCAAAGGCTCGCGCAGAGGCAAAGCAGAAAGCCGAGGCAGAGGCCGCACAAGCCGCAGAGGCCACCGAGGCCGCCAATGTCGAACAACAGCCCGAACCCGAGCCGAAAGTCAAAGGCATCGCGGCCACGCCCCTAATGAAGCAGTACATGGAAATGAAGAAAAAGCACCCCGATGCAATCTTACTTTTCCGCGTAGGCGATTTTTACGAACTGTTTTGCGAGGATGCAGTTACCGCCTCGGATGTCCTCGGCATTACCCTGACACGCCGCGCAAACGGCAAAAAGAGCAGCATCGAACTCGCTGGCTTCCCCCACCATGCGCTCGACACATACCTCCCCAAGTTAGTGAGGGCAGGGCATCGCGTAGCCGTCTGCGAACAGCTTGAAGAGCCGAAAGTCAGAAAGCGCACCAAAAAGGTCGAGGCCGAGGCATAAATCACCGCTCCCGAATGTTGCTCCCGACATGATTGTCGGGAGCTTCGAGGGAAACCGGCCACGGCGCTCGGAGTCCTCCTTGCGCCGTTTGTCTTTTATTGCCCTGTCTGTTACCGCTATTTTTGTAGCATGGAAACGCAAATAGACCAGTCATATCTTGAACTCGAGCAGTACGTCCCGACATCGAGCGTGCCTAACATTACGGCTCGCACTGACAAGGTGCGCATCGACGTTTCGCTGTCATGCGAAAACGGGCTCGATGGCGAAATAGAAACCTTCTATTCGACATCTCTCTATCCCTTCAATGGCGTAGCCGAACTGTCCGATGTCGGCACCCTTGTCGAGGAATATTTTCGCCTGCGAAATAAGGTAACCGATTTAATTACTATCTCTTTTGACGGCGTTTCAATCGATGTGCATTTCCTCTATTGCGAATATCGTATGCCATACGATTTCGCAGCTGACAAAACTTTCTTCCTCTCGTCCATGGTGCAACGGGTTCATCAGGACTCTATCATAGCTATTGCGGCCTTTAACCATGGCTCTGCCTTTCCTTTCGTCATAAAGGCTGTGGGCCATGCCGAGGCCGACAATCAGCTCGTGGCCGTTGAAAAATCAGTGCAACAGGCATTTTTCAACGGTGTGGCATATTTTAACGTGGCCGATATTATTCTTTGGGCGCTCAATAAGACCGAGGATGAAGTCGGTGTCGATTTACGCGATGTGATGTATTTCAGCATCGAGTATGCCGGCATTCAGAAAATGTGCTACATCGTCCCGGCTCCGGCTTATCTCACTTTCTCTTTCCGCAATGCCTTCAATGTGGAAGAATTTATCGATGTCGTGGGCGTGATGACAACCAAGACGAATGTCTCTCGCGATGTCGCTGTCTGCAATGGCATATCCAAACAATATGATCGCACTATCGAGCGAACATATCAGATACAGACCGAAGCTCTCACTCCCGACGAGGTTAAAATCTTTGAGCAGTTCCTGGCATCACATAGCGTTTCCCTGTGGCTTGACGGCGACGATTACACCGTGAACATTGAAGACCATACTTGCGAGCCCAGCTCGGCCGATGACTCCCTGACCTCAATAAAGTTTTCATGGCGCTTCGATGACAACCGTCCGCACGTCTTCGACTCGCTCATGGACGGTGTCATGCCTAATCGCCGCCAAATCTTCAACGATACATTCTCGCCCGAATATGAATAGTGCTATACACATATCCACCGCTCGAAAAATGCTCGATGCAGGGCAGCCGGTAACGCTTACCTATGTGAAGAAAAACGGCCAGATTTTTACGGCTAAAAATGTCGTATCGCTCCGATATGACTTTTACACCGGCCTTCGGACTATCAAGCTCCTGCACAACGGGCAGAAAAAAACGATACATGATGTCTGCATCATAGGAATAAATGATTTTGAAGTATTCCTTTAATCTCTAAATTTCACTCTCTCCCAATGGATAACCATATTTTTGACTGTTTCTCTATCGAGAACCTACCAATGAGCAACGCTCGCGTAGCCTTTGTTACGAAGACTACCGAGGTGTTCCGCGACTCTGGCCGCTATGAAACGCGGCAGACCCCGGACGGCAAGGAATATGTCTCATGGGGCGGCGATAACCAGCTCCCTTATTCGATTATCAGATATATCGAGGAAGACGAGACACTGTCGACTTGTCAGGTGTTCAACGCCGAGGTCTGCTATGGCTCCGGCTTGCGATACTGCACCGAGGAAGCATCGCAGAAAGTTAAGGACGAGGTCGAGGATTTCCTTATCGACAACCCTCTCCCTGATTATTTCCTCGGCGTGTGCCAGGACCTCAAGCACTTCAATTTCGCCGTGTCCGTTATCATCATGAACGAGGATGGCGACCGTATTGTGGAACTGCACCGCAAGCCGGCATGTTATTGCCGTTTCGCTCCTGCAGATCCTAAAACCGGCCGCCTCACGAAAATTATCTTCGGCCAGTTCCGCGACACGCAGCCGGGCGATAATTTCGAGGAAATCGAATTGCTTGACCCTCGCTCTCCATGGCGCGACCTTCAGCAGCGCATGGGGCTCCGGGCCTCGCGCTCTGACTCCGCACCCACCAAGACACGCAAGTTCGCAATCCTTACTCGCTTCCCGGGCGTTGACTCGCCTTATTACCCGATACCGCACTATGCGGCCCTGTTCAAAGGCTCGTGGTACACAATCAAGCGTCTTATCGGCGAAGCCAAGAAAAGCAAGCTCCAGAACGCGGCTCCTATCAAATACGTTATCGAGGTCTCGCCTCGATACTGGGATAACCTTTTTAAGGAACGCCGCATCTCGCGCCCGGAAGATCAGCTCGCGCTGATGAACGAGAAGAAGCGCGAAATGCTGGAGTTCCTGACAAACCACGAGAACACCGGCTCGGTTCTTTTTACCGGCAAGTCTATCTCCCTCGACGGAAAAGGCGAAACTCCTGACATCACTGTCAACTGCATCGACTCGAAGAATAAGGAAGGCGGCGACTGGGAGTCTGACATCGCCGAGGCCGTGAACATGGTGTGTTTTACCATGCGCGTCCACTCGAACCTCGTGGGCTCAGTTCCAGGCAAGGCACAGACAAATAACTCCGGCTCTGACAAACGCGAGCTCTATACTATCGCACAGGCCTTGCAGAAGCCTTATCACGATTTGCTGTTCCTGCCGCATGAGATTATAATCCGTTTCAACCACTGGGATAAAGTGCATCCCGATTGCCCGTTCATTCAGCTTACAACGCTCGATGAACACGCCGACGCTAAAGAAGTAACCCCTAAATCCGACAAAACCGATGAAGACGGACAAGCTGACAAATAAAAATATTCGTCAGTACATCCCTAATGTGCTGACTGAGGTAGCGGGCGAAACGCCTCTCGCTGAAAAACTCGCTCCGTTCATCGACTCGGCCAGAATTTGGCTCGAAACCGAGTATCTTGGCCCCGATGATTTCCTCTCCGAGGCGCATAACGATTATGCGCTGAGAATACTCGTCGCTAAGGCCATGGCCGATGCCGTGCCTTCTCTTGACCTCGTAGTAACGCCTACCGGCATGGCTGTCGTTAATACCGACTCCATGGCTCCGGCTTCTAAGGAACGTGTCGAGCGTCTTATCAACTCTCTCCGTGAACAGGTACGCAAGAGCATCCCCACGCTCCTTGACTTTTGCCGCTATTACGAAGCATGGCAACAGTCGGAGCGAGGCCAGTATTTCAGCTCTACATTCCTGAATTACCCGCCGGAGTGCTATGGCATCCGGGAGCTTGAAAATCTCTCTTACGAGGATTTACGCCTGCGGGCCATGACTGTAGAGCGTGAACTTGCCGACCGATACCTCGGCCGGCAGTTCATGGATAAGCTAAGAACTGACTACAGTGCCCGCACTGTCAATCGTGGCCATCCGCTTGTCGGAGCTATGCTCTCATCGGTATTATCCCTCATTGCTCCGCCTGATGGCGGCCATGTGATGGACCAGAACCGCTTGTGGCATGCTGCGCACATAGTGCTCAATGAGCTTAAATTCCACCCAGACTATAAACAGTTATGGGAGTCTGAAATGGGCGACCAGTTCAATAATCAGGGTTTCGTCAACGACATTAAAGGCGGCTTTTATTTCTGATGGAACCTCTCAATCTCACTGCCCCGAAGTCTTGGGATGAATTATCCCAGGATCAGCTCGATTTCTTGCTCCGAACCATCGCGAAAGTCAACCGCGTTAACATCAATCGTCCGTTTCGGTCGATTGATGATTTCTCGGCGCAGACGGCCGCTCAGGTAGCCGTATACTGCCTTTTTCGGTGGAACGGAGTAAGGGTTATTACTCCTTACTCCGACTCGTGGCTTGTCGCCCATGACGGCAAGGAGTATCTGATACGAGCTTCAGACCTTGCCGCAGCTACGGCTGCTCTCGAATGGGTGGCCGAGTTACCGTCCGGGCCCGTAAGGCTCGACCATATCGACAAGGCCGAAGCTGTCGATGCTGAACTCGATGACTCGTTCACTTTCGACGACTGGCTCTCTTGCGAGGCCCTTTGGCAAGGCTATCAGGTCGTGAAATCGGATAAGTTTCTTCAGCAGATGGCCGAAGTGCTGTATCGCAAGCCCGGTATAAAACTCGCAGAGCATGAAACGCTCTCGATTTTCTATTGGTGGGCCGGCCTGAAAGCCTATTGCAATCAGCTTTATCCGAATTTCTTTCAGCCTGCCGACCCTAATACTGCCGTCGAGCCGGACTGCGACATGCTGCGTCGCAATATGGACGCTCAGATTAGGGCCTTGACTAAGGGCGACATCTCAAAGGAGTCGCTTATCCTCGCGATGCCTGCTCACAGGGCTTTGACTGAGCTGGACGCTCTTGCCAAAGAATATGATGACCTTAACCGTAAGTATCCGACAAAATGAACGACCACTCCTTCAACTGGGACGCAGCAGCCTTCTTCGAGAAGCTTACTGCAGCCAATAAGCTCGCAAAGTCTAATGGCTTTATGTTCGAGCGCGTTTCTTCGCTCGAAGGGTTCCACGCTCTAATTACCGGCGCTCTGTCTACGACAGCCTTTGTCGCGGTCAGCGATACGTCTTCCGGCGGCACCGAGCTCAACAACTCGCCGCATACTCGCCGAATTAAGACGGTGTTTCTCTTCATGCGGCACAAGGCCGATGACCCGAAGGCTCGTCAGGACTGCCTCGACCTGATGAATGAACTGTTCCGGCAGTTCATGTCCGTATTGATCCAGGAGAAAACACGGCTCCGGGAAAATAGCATCTATCTCGATGACCGCATATCGTTTACCGAGATAGACAAGTATTTCTACACCGGCGGAGCCTGTGCTTTCTTTCAAATCGCTGTCGATACTTTCACTAACCTTGTCTATAACCCTGAAGAATGGCTCAGCGAAATCCTATAGACGAACGCGAGAAATTTGTCGAGGGATGGAATAATACCATGGTCGACATTTGGCGTGAGCGCATCCGTCTGCTGAAAGTGGTAGACACCGGGGCGCTCCTTGGCTCCCCATTGCAGCTTCCGGTCAGGGCTGACGGGCGCTTCTACGACATCACTCTGTCGCAGACATTTCTGGAATATGGTTTGTGGCAGGACCTCGGCACCGGCCGCGAGGTTCCGATAGGAAATCCTGGCGACATCGGCCGAGAGAAAAAGAGGGAGCGCCGCCGCTGGTTCTCGACGAAGTATTACGCCTCGATAATGAAATTGCGTGATTTCATGGCGCAATCTCTCGGCGAGGAATTCAAATCCATGTTCTGCGACACCCTCGATGCTGACCGCGCACGACATAACTCCAACTACTACCGTCGCAAAGGTCTGGTCTAAGTGTCTTTTATCCGCTATCGCTTTCCCAGTACCTTTGCTCTAAATCAATCATCTTCTATGACAGACTTTTCCTCTCTCCAATCAAAAGTCAACGACCTCAAGGCGAAGGTGGAACAAAATTCCATTACCCCTTCTTACCTTGGGGCGTTGCTCGATGACTTCATCGTGCAGATGAAGGCCATCGACATGACCGGCATGAGCGAAGACGTGAAGGCTGCTGTCCGGGATGCTTCCGAGGCTCTTTCTACGGCCAAAAATGCCCTGACTAAAGCCGGCAATGCTGAGTCTTCGGCCGCACTCGCCACAACCAGCGCACTCGATGCTGTTACTAAAGCCAACGATGCCGTCAAAAAGGCGACTGAAGCCCTCACGCACTCGAACTCGGCCGAGACTACTGCCGATGCTGCTAAAACAATGGCTGCTAACGCACAGGATAATGCCAATATCGCTATCGTCAGAGCTGATAATGCTCTTACCCGTATCGGCGCTGTGGAGTCCGCGTTAGGCAAGCCAGAAGGTATCGCCACACTTGACGGACACGGTCTCATTCCATCTAATCAGCTTCCTTCTTTTGTCGATGATGTTGTCGAATTCAACGGCTTCAATCTGTTCGAAAATACTACCCTCGAAGAGGCATCGGCAGCTACTCCTGATGAAATTCTCTTTTGTCCGGCGCTCGGCACATTCATTTGCTCTCAGCGTCAGACTGTCGCCCCGTTGTTCCTTAAATTTTATCCCAACTGGCCCGGTGCAGAAGCGTTTGGCGAAGCTTCCGCAAATGGTCGCATCCCTTACTCTGGCAAGATTTATCTTGACGTTTCTGCGAACAAGCAATACCGCTGGAGCGGGTCTACTCTCGTAACCACCGGCTCCGACCTCGCTCTCGGCGAAACTGAACAGACGGCATATTCAGGTGCTAAAGGCAAAAAGCTCCGCGAAGATGTCGACTACTTATTAGAGGCAGTCGATAATACAAATGAACTTCTCAACGACAAAGCCGAAAACGTCGACCTTGACCGTGTCGAAAATCGCAGTGAGGCTATAGGTATTCTGCCCTTTGACGGTATCTTCAAGCAGCTGGAGGGTGGAACGCTGCAACCGCCACGCACTGGCGTATGGTTCATGTATGCTACCAACCAGTTCGCCGTAAAGACATCTTCATTAGGTTATACTACGTCAGATTATAACGATATGGAGTCTGACGGTACGGCCAAGACTGCCCGAGCCGACAGGATTTTCCGCCACGATAACGACCTTTACCGTTTCGACGGCAAGAACCTCGTTCAGGTAGGTGGTGCCGCAATCGGTAACAACTACAATGCCACGGTCAATCTTCCACTCCCCACCGGCGAATATTACTATGACATCAAGGCTGCCACAATCCCCGAGAACGGCCACAATGTTCTCGAGGCTGTCTATGAAGCCGGTAAGGCTCTTATCGGTATGCAAATCACATACGCGATTAAGGCCGGTTCGTGGAAAACATTCCAGTACATAGGCGTTAACACAGAGCCTAACAATTTCAAATCTCCGGCTAACTGGATTGACAACGCCGCAATGTCGGCCGGCTCAGAGTCGGTTATCAACGTCAACTATCTTTGCGGCGACAGAGCCGTAGGTTTCTACGACCTCGCATCTGCAATTCAGGCCGTCATCGATAAGGAAACCGAGACAGGCATTATCTTCCGAAAGGCCGGCATAATCCTTACATACATAGTCGCCGAAGGCAAATGGGAAAGTAAGCAGCTCGTGCAGCGCGTTACCGACTTCGCCAACATTAACGCTTGGAAAGACTTCGGCAGCGGTGGCGAAGTAAAAACAAGCGACACTCCGGCTTCCGGTGGTAAGGATGCTTTCTCTACCGGGGGCGCTTACAATATGCTCCCCGCCCAGCATACCGTTACTCAGGAAGACGGCACAGTATCAATTCAGTTCCAGAATGCCGACGGCGAGCCGGTCATGGAGCCTGTTTCCTTCCTCGCCTCTACTGGTGGCGGCGGAGAGGTAAGCGGCACAGTCGTTTCTATCAAATTCAAGAATTCTCCGCTGTTCGGTGCCCTCGGCGCAACTATCGCCACGAAAGCCGCAATTCGTTCGATTACGATGTCCGGCTCCAATGAAGTCGACAATGCTATCGCCACTCTCGAGCTCATCGACCGCGACACAAACATTACGGTCTGGTCCGAGAACGTCAACAAGCCTTCCTCGGCCTCGATGGACGATTTCTCTTTCGACATTGACTTTACCCAGTTTCTCTCTCAGGCCGGTATGCGACGCTTCACTCTCCGCGCTATCGACGAGGCCGGATATTCTACTACAAAGTTCATATCCGTTACTGCCGAAGATATCACTGTCTCCGTCTCGGGCGTGCAAGTGCTTCATGTGCGCAACGACGCTATGATTACTCCGTCCATGACTCGTGCCACTGTCGATCTGTTCAAGTTCGAGAACAACCAAAGCAACAAAGGCATCGAGGCCGTTGTCGATATCCTCATCAACGGCCAATGGAAGGAGCTGCACAGAAGCACCGTTACGGACTCTTTCACTAAATCAATCTCCTTCAATCCCTCGGAGCTTGGTTTGAAACACGGTGCTTATCCAATCAGGATTAGCGGCACATCGCTCAACTCTGGCGTAAAAGGCAATACCGTATATTCGGCGATTATGGTAGTTGACCCTGAGGCAGAAACGCCTATTGTTGCCGTCCGCTACGATGACCGCTCCGGTGGCACTGTCAAACTCTTCGAGTCCGTAGAGTTCGACGTCGCTGTCTACAATCCAAAGAGCAACAACACCATCATCAACACGAAGGCCAACGACACACTCATTTCACAGCTTCTTTGCGATAACACCCACACTTATAACGTCAGCAAGCAGATACAGGGCTTTGCTGACGGCGATGTTGTGAAACTTTACGCAAAGGTTGTAAGCTCGTCGGACCTTCGCGACTTCCGCTCCTTTGAAGTGCAGCTTACCGTATCCGGATCTGTAATCGACGCCACCCTCAAAGAGGGCGCCCTTTACTCCTTCGACTTCTCTTCGCGCTCAAATACCGAGGCTGATCATTCTATCGTCGACGGCGATTTCCGTGTCAGCCTTTACGGGGCCAACTATACTACTAACGGTTTTGGCAATTACCTTGGCCAGAACTGCCTTCGCATCGCCGAGAATGTTACCGCCTCGCTCAACCACATGCCGTTCGCTTCTCAGGCTCTCGAAGCTGCCGGCATGGCATGGCAGTGCCAGTTTGCTACAAATAACATCAAGGACGCAGACGCTAAGCTCCTTGAATGTTATGACCCGACTTCGGGCGCAGGCTTCTACATCAAGGGCAACAAGGTTGGTATATTCTGCCGCAACGGCAACCAGTCCCTCGAAGAACGCTCGTTTAAGTGCGGCCAGCAGATTACTCTCGGCATCACTGTGGAGCCTTCGAGCATCTATGTCGAGCGCTCCGGCGTGAGATATTCGGCCCTGCGAATGTATCTCAACGGAGAGCTTGTCGCACATATCGGCTACACGCCCGGACGTGGCGACCTGTTCAATGGCAAGAACATTACCATGAACGGCACCAAGGGCGACCTGTATCTCTATTATATGCTCGCTTATCAGACGCACTACGAATGGGCTCAGGCGTTCAAGAACTACCTTGTCAAGCTCATCGATACCGACGCGATGATCCGTGAGTTCAACGCAGAGGATGTCCTCACGTCTCAGACTGCCGAGGGTACTACCGCAATGCGCCCGTCCGCCGCGGCTCTCTGGGCGCGTGGCATCCCTTATGTTGTCCTCGTCGCCGATGATGACACATTCAACACCTTCGACAGCGGAACGTCTACTTCGGACAACTTCGTTATGACGGTCTATTACTATGACCCGAAACGTCCGTGGCGCTCTTTCAAGGCTACCAACTGCCGCATACGCCGTCAGGGTACTACCTCGGCCAAGCGTTGCAAGAAGAATGTCCGCATCTACCTCTCGAAGGCTTCGCAGATTACCGCCCTGTTCCCGGATTATACAAATGCCGACGCTCTGCTCACTTACTCTCTTTTCGCCAAGAAGAAAATCCGTGTGGGCGAAAAGACTATGGCCGTCGACCTTATCACTATCAAGGTCGACTACTCGGATGCCGGCGGCGCAAACGACTGTGGCGTATGCGACATGATGAATGCTACATACCGCGCTTTGGGCGACAACTACATGACGCCCGCACAGCGTTTCTTCGACGGCACACAGGACATCGGCGACATTCATCTCGACGGCCTCGAACTCAACCATTCGACGGCCAACCACCCGATTGCAGTGTTCCGCTCTACATCGGACACTCTGCAAAATGTCTACTTCGAGGCCAAAGGTAACTGGAAGGAAGACAAGGGCGAGCAGACCGCCCTCGGCTTCATGAATACGCCCGGTTATAACCTTGGCTGTATAAACTATCAGGACGGCGGCTTCGTCGAATACTACGGCCTTCCCGGCGAGACTCTCAGTCAGACAGAGGCTCGTTTCCGCGCAGACACGACAGTCGACACAACAAAGTTGTATCTGATTTCTGAGTATTGCGGCAACCGCTACCGTTTCCTGAAATACGAGAACGGCGCTTGGGCCATAAAGACAGGCTCCATGCGACAGACAGGCGGCAAAGGCACAAAGACTTGGAAAGTCAATGGCTATGTGCTCAACCCAGTTACCGGCTTCGAGCTGCTGACTTATCAGGATTTCGACTGGTGGCGCGGTGTCGACAGCCTCGACGCGATGATGCAGACAGGCACCGGCCTCATATCGTCGTGGGTTCAGAAGCTTATCGACAAGGGTAAGCTCACGGCCGACCTCGTGCCGAAGTGGACTTACTATTTCGAGTGCATGGTCGACAACGATGACCTCGCAATAGCATATGCCACCGGCAAGAAAGTGCCGTTTGAACTGTACCGAATGCTGCGCTTCTGCGACAGCGTCGACCCCGACAAACACCCCGGCACATACGCTGCCCGAGCTCGTCAGAACTTCTACAAGTTCCTGAACACACGCTCTAAGATGGTCTACTATGGAGCGACTGACTACAATTCGCTTTACGACCAACAGGCAAAGAACATGCAGCCAATGTTCTTCCTCGAAGATGGATGTTACGTTGAAAACGGCATCTATTTCAACTCCTACGACGAGGCCGATAACTGCAATGTCGAGTCAACGCCCTCTCACATGCTGCCCGTGCGCATGTACTTCAACAAGGTATATGACGCTGACGGCGCGAACGGTAAGGATAATGACGGCGGTTGCACCGGCGACCCTGAATGCGATCCTGCAAAGCCTACCGACGAGGAAACGGGCTACGCAAACCCTTATGCAGGATGGAACTCCATCCTCTGGGTGGTGCTTCGCCTCGTTCAGGAATTCATTGTCGACGATGCCGGCAATAAGACCGACCTTCGTACTGTCATAGCAGCAATGCGCTCCGTCGAAGCGGTTGTCGACGGCGTGAACATGAAACCGTTCTCCCCGGAAGGCGCTATGTACTTCTTCATGGAGAAGCGCCTGATGATTTGGCCGAAGATGGTGTCAAGCTACGACGGCATCCGCAAATATGTACAGTACACCGCCACTTCAGACACTATCTATTTCTACGCACTCCAGGGCCTCGGCCTTACTTCGCTCCCGGACTTCATCGAGAAGCGCTGGAGAATACGCGACGGCTATTACCAGACCGGCGCTTTCTTCTCCGGCTACATCTCGGCCCGTATTGCTTGTGCCGCCGGTGCCAAAATCCGTTTCACGGCCGCCAAGACCGGCTATTTCGGCATCGGCAACGATAACACGGCAGCCGTCTCCGAGTCCGTCTATCTCGAAGCCGGACAGAGCTACGAGTTCAGCAACTTCTCGCATCAGACCGGCGCCCTTATCTATATCTATCAGGCCGACCGTATGAGCTCGCTCGACCTCAGCGAAATCTCGCTCGGCTCGTCGAATGGCGAGATTGACTTCTCGGTAATGATGCTTGTAGTGTCGCTGATCCTGGGCTCGGCAACCCATTCAGAGGTGCCGACGGGCTACCGTGCAATGTCTTCGGCCAAACTCGGTAATCTGCCCTTCCTCGAAACGCTGGATATCCGACGCACCGGTCTTACGTCCATCGATGGCTCGGGTTGCCCGCGTCTGCAGAAACTCGATGCCCGGGACTCTGCCGTAGAGTCGTTCTCAGTCGCCGAAACATCGCCTATCAACGATATCGCGATGCCTGGCTCTCTTAACGACATCACGCTCGTAGGCCTCCCTGAAATCACATACGACGGCCTCAATGCTGCTTCCGGCTTACAAGTGCCGTCGCTGTCGAAAGTGCAGCGCCTCCGCATGGAAACCTCGGCTAAGCTCGATGCCCGCCGCCTGCTCAAAGACACGCTTTCCGGACAGTCCGACGAACCGGTCCTGTCGGCCGTTCGTATCAGCGGTATGCCACTCAAAGGCGATGCCTCGGAGCTGATCACGATGCTCGACCGCAATGTTGGCGGCCTTGACTCTGACGGTGTGCGCTCGTCGCTGCCTGTTGTAAACGGCCGCTACGAACTCGGCCGCATCCTTGAATCTTCGGAGCTGCAGCGCATCGAGGCTGGCATTGAGGGCATCTCTCTCGATATCGTGGTCGAGGCATACGTCAACTCCATTGACGAGGTCAATGGAGAGTATTACTCCGGCGCACCTGAAGTAGATACCGTAACCCTCGACAACATCGGCGAACATCTGAAATATTACAACGGCGAATCCGCCGAAGAATATGTGCAGCGTATTGCCGATGCAGATAAATCTATTCATGACATTATAACCCAATAACCTCTCTCTATGGCTTCAAACGAACAATCAGTTACGCTCCTGCGCCGCAACAAAGTGGCGCAGGTTGAAGCCTTGAACGCTCTCGGATTTAAACTCTCCGAGAGCGCCAGGGCTGCCGACTTCCCCATGTATCTCAAATGGGGCAGCGGCCTTCTTGATGTCAATATTGCGGCCAACCGCAAGAACGACAACAAGAAATTCTTTTTCACAAAAGAGGAATGGCAGAGCCTTTCCGAAACCGAAAAAGCAAACTTCCTCCTTCGTGGCATCCGTGTACGCGCCCATGGTGCGAGCTTCGTAATGGGCTTTACGCTCCTTACCGCACGTCGCTGGGGTCCGAACATCTTGGTGGCAGACGCTCACGACGTGACGCTCCGCCGCGACCTCTACAAGTGGTGGGATGCCTACAACGAGACAGTTAAAGTCCGCGACTTCCTGCAAGGAAAATCGGACAATAACTGCTCCGGCGCTCCTGCCGCTGAAGCTGCTCTCGCTTATAAGGCTTTCACACTCGCTTCCGACGGTATCGAGGATGACTCGCAATGGTGCCTTCCGACTCCTGCTCATGCGCATCTGATGCTCCGCTACCGTGATGAAATA
This sequence comes from uncultured Porphyromonadaceae bacterium, assembly GCA_937921035.1. Taxonomy (GTDB): domain Bacteria; phylum Bacteroidota; class Bacteroidia; order Bacteroidales; family Muribaculaceae; genus CAG-873. Next base: position 12,248 of record CALEUL010000057.1, on the reverse strand, counting down.
AACGACATCATTATGGTCGCTCTCGGCTCTGACTACTGCATCAAGAACGAGCAGATCTGGACGTGCCTGCAGTACCCTGATGCAACCAATGTCTACCGTCTGAATTTCTCCTCAGGCGAAATGTATGTCGTGAATAGAGCTACGACCGATTGCTCTATCCGTGTAATCTGCCTCGACTAAATCCTTTTACCCATGAACCTGATAGAAGATACCCAACTAATGAAACAAAGTAAGGCCGACCTCGTGGACGCACTTATCGAAGTCGGTGTCCCGGTCTCGGCTGACACGCCTCTCTCTGAACTTGCCGAGCTCATGAGATGGGCCGGCGGCCTACGTGACGTTACCCTCGCATGTGTGTCGAAAGCCGATGGCTCACAGGCTTTCTTTACTCGCACGCAATGGGATGCCCTCAGTGTTACGGCCAAAGGCTCGTACATTCGCATCGGTGTCCGTGTCCGCGCGGAGCGCACACAGTTCATCGTAGCCAAAGCCGATGCCCTGAGCGAAACCGGCACAACCTCGATGGCATGGCAGCCTTCGTCATCCTCTTACACCGATGTTCCGGGTCTGACAAACTTCGTAGCTAACCCTGCCATGTTCCGCGACCTCGACGGCGAGGCCAATACCGACAAAATTCTCGCGTGGGCCGCAGAGTCGGGCATTAGCCATCCGGCGGCAAAACAGGCCAGAGCCTATAAGGCCGCGACAGTCGCCGATGGCGGCTATAATGACCCGACTAAGTGGTCTCTCGCAGCCGTCGGACAGATGTTAATAATGTATAAATATCTGCTCGAAATCAATGCCGAGCTGGAGTATTTCTTCGGCACATCTGCCCGTATAGCTATCGACTGGTATTGGTCTTCGACCGAATATTCGTCTTCCAACGCCTGGTTCGTTACTATGTACTACGGCTTCGTCGTCATCGGCACTAAGTCAAATACTTCCTTTAGGGTGCGCCCGGTGGCGCGGGTTGCCGAGGCGGCGATATAAACCCTTTCACACTTTTTCACTTGCCGTGTGTAGTCCCCGACGATAGGAGGGGTGGAGCACGGTAAGTGCCACTACCGCGAAGCGGTCGAAAATTTTTTATTTTCGGCCGCTTGCAATATTTATTAACATCTTCTCGTTATTGCGGTATGGCTCTTACTGAGGATTTAAATATTTATCGCTCCATGTACAAATTGCTCCTTGCTCTCATCGATGCAAGGAACGATTTCGATAAATCGTTTAAATATGTCGTGGGCGAGCGCATGATCAACACCGCGCTCGATTGCGTTTCACTTATCCATTTCGCAAACGAGGACCGGCGCAAAGGTGCGCGAGCCGAACACCTCGATAAGTTCCTGATTGAATTTGACATTTTAAAAACTCTCATAATGGTATGTCGAGACAGGCGGCAGTTTAAGAAGGACTCTGTCCTTGCCGATGTCTTCCTGCTCGTGGCTGACGTGGAAAACCAAGCCGGGGCATGGAGACGAAGCGCTACCGTCTGAAAGCCGGAGTCATGGCAAGGGTAAGGGTAACGCCCGGAGGCTTTGCTTCGTGTCTTGGCCATGAGTGAGCAACTACATAGGAATATCGGGTAGCCCACTATCTGCATGGGTAGTAACATCTTCAGTGGCTACTGACGTCTTCCAACGCCTGGAACGTTACAATGAACAACGGCAACGTCAACAACAACAATAAGACAAATACAAATAGGGTGCGCCCGGTGGCGCGGGTTGCCGAGGCGGCGACAATCCCTGTAGTCTATGACATACCATTTTCTTCTGTTATCGAGGCATGGATTGACTGTGAACGCGAGAAGCGTTCAAGCAATTCATGCACTAAATTCCGGTGGCATGCTGCCCGTGATCTCGTCGAGCTATGGGAACAGATGCGCACCGCTAAATATAAGCCGAAAGCCTCGATGGTTTTCATGGTAACGCACCCGGTCCTGCGTGAAGTGTGGGCCGGCTCGTTCCGCGACCGTGTCGCCCACCACTGGGAACACTTGCGTTACCAGCCCGTGCTCGAGCAATACTTCATCTATGCCGGCGACCGTTCTATGAACTGCCGCAAAGGTTACTGCGCTCTCCGGGCCATCGAGACATTCAACAAGGCTATCTACGATTTCACTGAAGGCTACACTCGCGACGACTGTTATATCGTCGGCGGAGATTTCGCCAACTTCTTTATGTCGGTAGATAAACCTCTCCTTTGGCCGCTGCTTGAGGAACTGATGGCTAAAGCATACTCTCGCCCCGACCTACAGGCTGTCCTCTATATGATGAAGACAACGCTCTTCCATCGATGCCAGGACAACTACTTCAAGCGTTCATCTGATGATATGTGGGACGGCTTGCCACCGCGCAAGAGTCTTTTCTATATGGACGGTATGCCTATCGGCAATCTCCCGTCCCAGAACTGGGCCAACTTCCTCGGTGCCGTCGCCACGATATATGCGGTCTTCCATTTGAAAATCTCTGGCTTCCTTATATTCGTGGATGACTGGCGCGGTCTCGTCCGCTCACTCGACGAGGGGCGCCGCGTTATTGAGGACTTCAGGCGATTTCTCGCCGAAGACCTGCATATCACGCTGCACCCGGATAAAATCTATCTTCAGCACTACACCAAGGGAACGAAGATGGTTGGCGCGGTCATAAAACCGCCCTGCAATCGTCCTCGCCCGGTCAACAGGGTTAAGAACCTTTGCAAATGGCTCTCTCGCGGCTTCAGTCAGGCACCAATCCCCATAAAGAAATTCAAGAGCTTTCTCCTGTCCGGCTTGAACAGCCAAACCACTCGAAAGCCCTTGCAGGGCCGCGTCTACATTGCTAACCGCACACGCGGCCACTTTATCGAGTCAATGCGCCGCTTCAAGGTCCGTGCCGAAGCCACGGACGATGCCGGACGCATCAAAATGCTCGAGGAGCTGAGAGCCAGTGTCAACTCATACCTCGGCATGATGGTCCACTTCAACAGCTACAAGATCCGGCGCCGCATCGCCGAGGAATGGATATTGCCTACTTGGGGCAAATATATTTACTTCATCGAGGATTTTTCAGTGATGAAAATCCGAAATGAATTCGATGAGAAGTTCTTGCTTCGCCGTCGCCTTAAGCGCCGTAAATTCGCCGCTAAGTTCATCAGGCCGAAGTGGTCGCCCAATTAAGCGGTACGAGCGCGACGCTCGGTCCGGCCCTGCCAGTCGACCGCATCAGCGGGGCCTCTTACATGAAAGCCGTGTCGGGGCTGCGCCCACGTTCTCTGTCTATGCCCGTTCATCGCGCCGTGTCGCTCCTTCCTCGCTAAGAACAGGCGGCGACGCCCTGCGGTCGTTCGCTGTCTGTTCCGCTCGTCATACTCAACACCGCGCTGCTCTCTCTCCTGCATGGACGGTTCACTCGTTACACCGCTTACACTCCTGAGGCTTCTCCCGCTGATGTGGTCTCCTTATGCTGCCGTCCCATAGCGTCGCGCTCCTTTGTCCCCGCCCACGCCCCAAGCTCCCATTCCGGCCTATTCCTGCGGCATCGGGCGGCGCACGTCATGGCCCTCCCGGGATAGTGGCCGTGGGGCGGCCTTATGTACGGACGAGTGGGGGCTGCGCCCGCGTTCAGTAGCCGTGCCCTCTCCCTTCATAGAGTGTCGCTCCCACTACATTATGGGCTGAGGTGAGACTGCCCTGCGGACAGTCCTCACCTCGACCCTTCATTCCGTTCTCTCAACACACTATTACCGGTCGTTCCTGCATGGCTGTTTCACTCTCACTCCACCGCACAACAGGCCGCTAACCCATGGCTCACTCTATCCCTATGCTGCCATGACATTAACGCCGCCCTTGGCCCACCCCAGGCCCCTCGGCATGGGCAGAGTGGCACGCTCACGCTCCACTGCGTCAGCTCATCTCCGCTCCACTCTGGAGAGTGTTTGTAGTGGTCTGCGCCCACTACACGGAGCATGTCGCTCACGGCGCTGTCAGCACCACCTCACGGGGCTGGCCTCTCTCGTGCGCCAATGCCGGGCAAGCCGACATACGCGCACTCATCTTCCCTCTCGCCCTGTGAGGCCGTGCTTCCGGCGCTGTGGGCCTGCGGCCTCGCTCCTATGCACCGACACACACTCCATCCCTCTGCTCCGATGGCTGACTCCGCTACGCTCATGCGCCCCTCACTCCATGCCGAGCCGTTTTACCGCCCACAAAGGGCAGAGCGGTGGCCATGCACGAGCCTTTGCCCCTCATGAAGTGGCATGGCTCGCACAATGGCCGCAATACCGTGCGCCTCTCGCTGTCGTTCGGGGGGATTTTCCCCCAAAGGCGCACTACCGCACGGCATATTCCGAAAAATCGAAAAGAGGGGCAAGGTCTGCGCTCCATAGGGCGGGCGGGGGGTCTTCTGACAGAAAAGAGGAAAAATTTCCCCTTTACCCCTTTTTAATCGCTGATTTATCAGCTTGTTACGATTTCGACTACTGGAAAATCGTAGAAAATTGTAAAAATCTCCGCTCCGAGAGCATGAAACCGTCGCTGAATTTCAGTCTTTTATCTGCCCTTGAAAATGCCCTGAAAAGACTTTTAATGTTAATAACTTGTCGTATTGGAAAATTTTTTGTATATTTGTGGTACATCATGGGAACTATAATTTTCATATTACTCGCAATCGTGGTCATGAGCGCAATTAAATTGCCTCCGCCATCTGCCACTTCTGGCGAATTGACAGCTGAACGCCGCCGTCAGCTTCGCCGCGCCGCTCGCCGTGCTCGAGAGAGCAACAACGGCGGTCTCCCATGGTTCGGGAAAGGAAAACGTAACAGACAAAGAACAACCAAATACTATTGGGATAGTTAAATATAACGCCACGGCATACTTTAGCCGTGGCGTTTTCGTCTTTTAGAGGCTGACTTTTTGCTCGTAGCTTTGTGCAAATTCTCTCCACAACTATGAGCAATATTAACGATAAAGCGACTGTCAGTCTTTTCGTCAACGGCGAACAGGCCGAGTCCGCAATGGACAGGCTTCGCAAAAAAGCCGAAGACCTCGACAAGCAGCTTCAAACAGCCATGGCCGCAGGCGATAAAAAGTCGGCCAACAAGCTAAGACACGAACTCGACCGAGTTACTAAAGAACTTAATAAGACCGAGTCAGCTGCGAAGGGAACGGGTATTGTTCTCAACGACCTTGGCAACACTTCAATTCATGGACTGCGTAACGCGCTGAAATATCTCCAGCGTGAACTCTCCATGACTAAGCCAAACTCGGAACAATGGCACAAGTATGCCGACCAAATAGAACTCGTTAAGGGGCGCATTGCTGAACTTAACAACGAGCTTGAAGGGGGACAATCTCTTTGGGCCCGATTTAAGAGTTGGGCAGAAGATACATGGCCGGCAATAGACCTTCTGACGAAGGGATATGACGCTGCCGTCAGCTCTCTGCGAGAATATGTCGACGCATACGCATCGATGGACCAAGAGCTGGCGAATGTCCGCAAATTTACGGGAATGACGGCTGAGCAAGTCGAAGACCTGAACGAGGAATTTAAAAAAATGGACACTCGCACCACCCGCGAGGGCCTAAATCAACTCGCCCAAGAAGCCGGGCGTCTTGGTAAGACATCTAAAGAAGATGTCCTCGGTTATGTGAGAGCCGCAGACCAAATCAATGTCGCTCTCGATGACCTTGGCGACGGAGCTACCCTCACTCTTTCAAAATTGACCGGCGTGTTCGGCATCGAAAATATCTATGGAACCGAACAATCTCTTTTGAAAGTTGGCTCGGTTGTAAATGAACTCTCGCAGAACTGCCGCGCTTCCGCTCCATATCTTACCAACTTTGCAGAAAGAATGGGAGGTGTTGGCGCACAAGCCGGAATGACTATCGACCAAATAATGGGACTCGGAGCAGTTCTTGACAGTAATGCCATGGCTGTCGAGGCTTCATCCACGGCAATTTCGCAGGTCCTTGTCAGAATGATGCAGGATCCTGCCAAATATGCTAAAGTCGCAGGACTTGAAGTCGAGTCTTTTGCGGAAAAGCTTCGTACTGATGCAAACGGAGCTTTACTTGAATTCCTCGACGCTCTCAATAAGGCCGGCGGCATGGATGTACTCTCTCCGATGTTCAAAGACATGGGCGAAAACGGTTCTCGTGCCATCGCTTCACTTTCTACCCTCGCTATTCACATAGACGATGTTAGAGCTCAGCAAGAGGCTGCCGCCGCTGCATTTCGCGAAGGCACGTCAGTCGGAAATGAATTCTCTGTTCAAAATGACACGGTAGCGGCAGCTCTTGAAAAATGCAAGAACCGCGCTAACGAACTGAAAGTGGAACTCGGCGAGCGGTTATACCCTCTTATGAAGCATTTCCTGACAACTGGCTCGGCTATAATGAGGGGATTGCTCATAACAATACGCTTCGTAGCCGAACATAAGGCTGCCATCATTGCTCTCACGGCAGCGGTAGCTGCTTATCACATCGTTCTCAGTAAGGAAATCATCATCAAGAAAATTCGTAACGCCATTGATACAATTCACTATGGCTACCTCGTCCTTGAGTCAAAAGCTACAAAGACCCTTACCTTGGTAACCGAAGGCTTACGGCTTGTTTATTTCCGCCTTACAGGACAAACCAGTAAGGCGATTATGGCTCAAAAGGCATTCTCAGCTGCTATGGCTGCAACGCCTTGGGGTGCTATACTTACGGCTATAACTGTTGCTTTAGTAGCATTCAAGTCTTTTGGCGATGAGGTGGAAGATTTAACAGTTGACCTTGACACACTTAAAAAGGGCCAGGAAGAAGCAAACATCCGTTTGGCCGAGGAAAGAGCTATCCTTCAGCAGAACATCAATACTCTACAAACATTCAACGGTACTAAAAGCCAGGAGCAGCAGTTAATTCAGCAGCTTAATGAAAAGTATGGTGGCTTCTTCGGTACATGCTCTACACTTAAAGAGTGGTATGAGACTCTGACTTCGAAGGGTAACGATTACTGTAATTCAATCTATCAGCAAATTCTGATGGAGGCCAAGAGACAGCAAGCTCTGGACCTTGCAAAGAAAGCCAATGAAGCCCGCGAAAAAGGCCTCAATGGCGAGGGTATAACTAATGGAGACAATCTTTATGAGTTTATAGAAAACCTTAAATATCTGCCATCGTGGGACCATCTGAGCTGGGATGAAGCTTATGATGCCGTATATGACAGGAACAAGGCTAAATGGGACCAATATGCGGATGCACTTGAAGCTCGAGCACAGCAGATGATGAGAGACTATGCTACAGAAGTCGCATCTCTTAATCCATTTACTGCGTCTACAACAACGACAACAACACCGACCATAGAGCCAACAGTCTTACCTCCGGGCGATACTACTCATGACCGCTTTGCAATAGAGAAAGCAGCTCGAGAACGTGCGGAGGCCGTCGCTCGCATCTCCTATGCCAAAGGCGAATCGGACTATGAGACATATACTCAGCGCATGAACGAAATTGCTGTAAATTATTACAACATGTTGCGGGAACGGACTGACCTCTCGGCTAACGAACATCTTTCAATTCAAGCGGACTATTGGGAAGCGGTTAATAAGCAAACCAAAGCCCAAAACAGTCAACTCATAGCCGAGGAGACCCAGGACTACAACGATAGCCTCGCAAGACTGCGCGAAGCTTTCGTTGCCAGGCTCGAAGTCGGCAATATGTCTGCGGAAGAACGTCAGAATGTCGAAGATGTCTACAACGAGTCCGTTGAACTCGCCGAGCTCGAACATTTGCGCCGTCTTGTCGAACTCACAAAGGAAGGAACCGAAGACCGACGGAAAGCAGAGCAGCAGTATCTCGACGCTCGGCTTAGGGCTGCCCAACGTCATCAGCAAGAATATGAAAGTAAACAGGCCGAGCATGAACGGAAACTCGCCTCTTTCAAGGATAAATACTTCGGCCTTAATGCAGATGAGAAACAAGCGGCCTATGACAACGACATTGCGGCGCTAACAGAAGTCTATAATGCCGAAATTCGTGCAGCTGGTAACAATGCCGAGGAAAGACTGCGTATCGAGGAAGCTTTCCAACAAGCGAAACTTGCCTTACAACGACAATACGGACTTCTTGCCGAGGAAGACACTCGCAACTCGATGCAGAAATCAGTCGACTCTTCTCTTGAATGGCTCAATGGCGACGGCGGACAGGCCTTGACCGGGACTCTCAGAACTCTAACATCGGGGATGTCTTCAATCTTCTCGGGTCTTTCTACGCTGATCCAGGCCGAGCTCGAAATTCAGACGGCTAAAATCGAGAAACGATATGACCGCGAAATTGAAATGGCACAGGGCAATTCATACAAAGTTGCCAAGCTCGAAAAGCAGAAAGAGAAGGAACTTGCCAAGGCGAAGAATGAAGCTAATAAAAAGATGTTCGCCATGCAAGTTATTCAGGCAGTGGCTCAGACCGCACAAAACGCTCTTTCGGCATACGGTTCTGCTGCCGCAATACCCGTCGTCGGTTATATCCTCGCTCCTATCGCGGCAGCCATGGCTGTCGCTGCCGGTGCAATTCAGATTGCAGCTATCAAGAAGCAGCAACAGGCTTCGGAAGCACAGGGCTATTCAAAAGGTGGATTTACGAAACCAGGTGCCGTCGACGAACCTGCGGGCATCGTTCATGCCGGCGAATGGGTGGCTTCGCAGAAACTCCTCGCCAACCCTGTCGCTCGGCCGATGATCGAGGCTCTTGACCGGGCACAGCGAACCAACACGATTGGATCGCTTAAGCCCGAGGACGTGTCGCGCTCCATCAGAGCCAACGACTCGCTCGCCCGTATCGCCGAAGACGATAACCAGGGCGCCCTCATGGTGGCTGCCTTCGCCCAGAACTCTCAGGCCGTCGGCGCTCTCGTCGAACGTCTAAACGAGCCTTTCGTTACGGTCAACACGGTTACGGGCGACCATGGAATTAAACAGGCCCAGGACGAATACTCGCGCCTGATGGATAATGTTACACCTAAGTCGAAACGTAAAAAATGATCATTCTCGTAAACGGCAAGAAAGCCATGCTGAAATCTGGCTTTTCTTTCGATTATGTAACCGAAAATCGGCTATTCCTCGGCCGAGACGGCTATACTCTCTCGATGGCCTTTCCACTGAAGGATTGCCCGGAAAATGTAGAAATTTTCGGGCAAATCCACCGAGCCGATGTAACAAAGAGTAAAATTAACTTCGAGTGCTCTATTATAAGTGGCAAAACGTCGCTCTTTGGCACTCTTTCGGTCGTGAAAGTCTCTGAAACGGATGTCGAGTGCCAATTCTCCGAGGGTCGCTGTGCTCAAACGGTTACAAATCCTTTCGAGGATGTGTTTATAACCGAATTGGACCTCGGATGCGGCCCGACTACCGACCAATCTACAATAACTCCGGTTCAAGCATGGAAAGGTATTGATAGTGGAGCCAACGAAGTCGCATTGCCATGGGTCAACGAAAATTCGCCGTCCGTGCCTAACAACTGGGTTAACCTGGAGTCAAATGTCTATACATGGGACTCGGAAAACAGAATGCTTTCATGGCAGCCATATCTTATTGTAATCGCCAAAAGAATTTGCGATGCCATAGGTTATGAATATGACTTTACCGAATGGGAGCAGAGCCCGATGCGTCATATCATAATTTGCAACACTCTTCCCGGAATATGGTACATGCCGGAATATGCAAAGGTCCTTCCAGAGTGGACGGTCTCGGAATTTTTTGAGAAACTTGAGCTATTCCTCATGTGCGAATTCGACTTCGACCATAAGGCCCAGGCTGTGAAAATGTCGTTCTCGAAAAAAAAGCTCGAAAAAATCGCCCCGGTGCATATCGAAGATGTGGTCGACAGTTATGGCGTGGAAGTCTCGCAAGATGAACATGTTTCTTGCGATTATATCGCAGCGAAGCGCCTTGCATACAAGGAATGTTCCCATTCGATGCAAGGCTTCTACTCTTGCGATTGGTATGTGAATAACTGTCGTGCTATAAAGAAATATGAGACCTTGTCGGATCTCATGGAGAAAAACAAACGTAAAGACTCAGTCAGACCGGGACAAATAACCCGTGTGCATTGGGGTGAGCAAATGGGCGACGGCTGGGATCCTCGTGTAACTACGCTCAACGCTTTATTATATGCTGAAAATGTTGATACATATTTTGCGTTTCGCTCAATCGGTACGGAATACCTTGGGGATAGGGTATCTCGCCCGGTATATACACAGATATATGTCTTACAGCCTGTAAATGTCTTCGGTAGTGGCACCGTTGAAACGGACGATACAGAGACGGAAGAAATTGAATTTGTCCCGGCTTGCATCATGGACACATTCATAAACAAGGATGATGACAAGGGTTATATGTTGTTCCTTAATCCATCGAGCTTCGACGAGTCTTCATCAGACTCGGACGCAGCATCAAGCGGAACACGCCCGGGTGCAAATCCTGACTATGACCCCTCGGCGATTAGTCAGCCTGGTCCGGCTTCTTCTATATCACGGGGCAAAACAGAGCGTGCTTCGAGCTACTACGATGAAATATATGTTGGTTATTGGGACGGAACCATAATAAGTTTTGTAAAAACTCCTTTTCCCATAGTGGACAGCGTTATTATTGCTCAGGATTGGCAGAGCTATCATCGTAAGAATTTCTCAATGCGTCTACATGGTGGCACGATCAATTCAGAAGTTAGCGCAAAAACGCAACTTCCTCAAATAAATGCCCGCCAAAAGTTCAAATTCTCGTGGCTTGCCAATGAAATACCAAATCCACGAGCTACTTTCTTCATCAAGGGCAAAAAGTACATTTGCGAAAAAATAACTGCTACATTTACCGAAAATGGCATGTCGCAGTTATTAAAAGGCGAATTTTATCCGGTTCTGGAAGAAGACTAAAGGGCGCCGTCAAGGTTGAAGATCTCAGGATTTACATCCTCACTGTGCTCAGTGTAAATCTCCGTGATTGCAAGCGACGAGTGCCGCGCCTGGTCTCTCACTTCGATTGTTGGCATCTTGTCCTTCAGCATGGCGGTTATCCCGGTATCTTTGAGCGAGTAAAATTTCCATTCCTTGTGTAATCCGAGAGGCTTGCGAAGGTTATCCCAATGGTCTCGGAAATGCTTCGGGTCTATCTCGTATCGACCCGGACGCAGATTATAGGAGAAAATGAAGTCATCCATGGGCGCAGAGAACACACCAAGGTCTATTGCATACTGGATGACTTTCTTTGGCAATGTTATCGTCTGCTTCTTCTTGTTCTTACTGCACTCTGCAGGGATGGTTACAGTACCGGCTTTCAGGTTGAAATCACGCACTCGTAGGCGAGTCATCTCAACTGGCCGGATAAAGCAGTAATACAAGAGGTAGCAAGCTAAGAGAAAGTGCGGCTCGTGCTCCTTGCAGTAGCCGGCAAGTTTACCGATTACATCAAGAGGAATGCACGTCCGTTCTTTCTTATAGAGTCTTTTGCTGATGGGCGCGATACCGTCAGTCGGCCGACTCTGCAAGTAACCTTTCTCGACGAGGAACCCGGCAAAGACCCGAAGAAAGTTCAGATAATTATTCCTCGTCTGCGCTCCGTTGGCGCGGTCGATGAATACATAGTCCAGGAACGCGACGCAGAACTTCCGGTCGAACTGGTAGACGTAATAAAGCGGATTGCCGCTCTTGATGTATTCTCGTAGGATTTTGACATACGACTTATAGCCGTTGTATGTCTCTTTGCGAAAGTAACCACTCGCCAGCATCTTCTCGATGTGAGCTTCGTAGCGACTTAATGCGTCCTCGAACACAAAGAGGTCCGAGGTGTCCTTGGCAATCCAAGGGTTCCAGCCATGACTTAATTGATCACAGAGTCGCTTAATGACATTCCGGACATACTGTCGGCGTTTGACAACACCCTTTATTCGGTTTGTCTTAATTCGTTTACGTCGCATCTTGCCCTGCTCGGGGTCGTAGGCATAGAACTCGATGAACGAGCAGCCCTCGGTTTCGCGGTAGACTGGCGGCGTATATTGGAACGCAGAGCTTACTCCGCTGAGAGTGCTGATCTGCACTCCGGTTCTCCCATTATCGGGAGATTGGTTCGTTGGTGAACACATTTTTTTAACATTATTTAGCGGACATATCCGGCTAAATAATGCACGATTTGACATTGGGATTAAAACGACCTGTCCCGTTTTTGTCCCGGCTAAATTTGAAAAATGCTTGTAAGTCGCTGACTTACAAGCATTTAACCCTAAATGGGTCGGGGTGAGAAGA
>CALEUL010000056.1 GCA_937921035.1 uncultured Porphyromonadaceae bacterium | reverse complement strand
GCTATCGGGCGTGCCAAGGACTTGCACCTGTTAGACTGAATACATGCTGGGCGAACACAATGAGGCTGTGTCACATTTGGCACAGCCTCATCTATTTATCCTTATACCGGAATTACAAGCATCGGGATATCCGAACTGAACAGAAGCTTATGGGCAAGTCCGGGATTGAACAGCCTGCTGAAGGCATTCTTCCGCCGGTTAGGCACAACAACTAAATCATAGCTATATTTCTGGTTCAGCAACGAAAATTCTTTCTCGCTATCCTCGTTTCGCACAGGCACAGTTACGAAATGGAAATTGGTGAAATTGGCAGCACAATATTCACTGAGGCGACGGATTGCCTTGTCGGCCGACGATAGCGAAAAACGGTTCTTCCGAGGAATATGAACAATGGTAACCTTTGCATCGGCAGATGAGAAAAGGCGATACATTGTGTCCATTGCCAGAATATCGTCCTGGTCAAGATTGCTCAGAAACAGGATATTTGTAGGAGCAAAAGACTTCTCAACTTCTGCCGGCTCGGGTATAGTGAGAACAGTAAAACGACCCTCGTCGAGCACTTCGGCCGTAACGCTGCCAATCATATCGGCATCCTTCTGATCCGCAGCCCGGGTTCCCATTACAATCAGCGAAGGAAGCTTCTCCTTAGCGTAATCGATAATAGAATCTTCAGGGACACCTTCGACAACCACATGGTCCAACTTAACCACCGGCACATCCCCCTTCTTCATGGCTGTACGAAATCGGTCACGGAAATTGTCCATCAGTCGCTTGGCGTTGTTAACCATTTGTTCGCGTGCGCCGCTCTCGCCTATCTCGTATGTAAGATTATCTGTAAACTGGACATTTCCGGCGATGTACGGATCTATATAGCTGTACAGAAAGGTGAGAGTCTCATTCTTGCGGGAGGCGATATCGGCTGCGATACAAGCAGCCCCGAAAGAACGCTCGCTAAAATCCACGGGTACAAGAATCGTGCGTTTTGCCTCGCCATCGTGCAGCGGATTTGTCCTGAACAGCTCCTTGTTCTCAATAATACGTAACGCCAGCGGCAGATCTGTCTCCGGAATGCGGACTCGTACGCCCGACGAAAACCCGGGCACTTCCAGATTCACATTGTTCAGCTCCACAGCAATACCCTCACCCTCCAAAAGCGAACGTAGGGCCAGGGCCTTTTCATATGTATGTATGGCAACCGTTATGTAGCGCGACATTAATCTATAGTTATGGTTTGTTTTAAGTTTTAAACCAACAAAGGACGCAGAAGTTCCGCGTCCTTTGCAGTTTCTTCAATCCCTACAGGTTATTCAGCTTCCTGCTGCTGAAGAATTTCGACAGCCATGTCGTAGATAGTGCTGTCATCAAGAACGACTATGCCGCCGTCGGGACCCGGTTCGATATGTACACCACAGTTCTTGCCGAAATCGTAGTTAGTTCCGCCGAAATAATTGCGCACGGTCTGAACAGTGGTGTTCAACCTGTCTGCAATCTGGTGCATCGAACCGTCGGGCAGACGGTCTTTGAGTCGGCGTAACTCGTTAAAGGTGATTGTCTTTGTCATAATATTGAGGGTCGCTTTAGGGTTAATGATTCTGTTGTTTGTTTTGTAGGCTCTAAATTAGTTTCTATTTTTCATTTCAGCAAACATTTTGTCAAAAAATATTATATGTTCTATAACATATTGTTGTTTGCGAATGTCAAATTCGTTCCACATCAATTGCCCGCAGCCATGCCTTTGTATTGTTGTTAATCTTAACGTTATACCATTTCGGAGACTGTGGATCGTCTGGGGTATCGACAGAATCGACAAGTTCCACAACGGTTCCTTCGTGGATTGTAACTACTTTGTCAGATCCGCTGCGTGAAGCACGCGGAGCCGACGTCAGCTGAGCACTCGGGGCTATAACAACTGCCGATTCGTGAGAAGTAGCGCGGCTCGTACTGTCGGAAGCTACTATGAGTGCGTACAGCAGAATCAATATCAAAGTTATGCCTCCAAAGAAACCTATCTTGCGTAAAGTTACATTTGTAGAGAATATATACAGCGCTATCGCGCCCGTGAGCAGTACAAAAATCGCGAAAGCTGTCCATGCCCAGGCATTGGCAGTCATGGCACCAACGATGGAATGATGTATCGACGCCAAAAATGCTGTATCGTCCTCGGGACGGTCCTGTATGCGGCTACGCACAAACTCAAGATTCGTTCGGGCATCCTCATTTGTAGGGTTGAGCCTCAATGCGCGTTCATAGTTCAGTACAGCCATACCGGGCTTGTCGGCACGGTAGTAGGCGTTTCCAAGATTATAATATATATCATCTGATCGTCCTTCGCGCTCTATCGACTGCTTATACAATGAAATTGCCTCGGAATAGTTTTCTGCATTGTATGCTGAATCGGCCTGCTGACCGATAGTCATAGCAAACGATGGTATAGACAGGATAACAAATAATAATGAAGCTATAATATTTTTCATATCCTTATCGTTTCTTGGTGTTTTCAATGCTGTTGATGGATTGCGAAGCCTTTTCATATAGTTCTGCGACTTCGTCATCGGAATGTACCGGTGTGAAACGTGCCATCTCACACTGGTCGAGAACATCAACCATATCATGCACTTTCTCGTTGGCAACGCCGTATGCTTCCAGTTTGGATGCTATGTTCTCGCGGGTAAGCTGCGATGCCGGAATAGAAAGCTTATCGGAAAGATAGCCCCATATAGCGCTTGCCAGCGAGGCATAGAACTTGTCGTTCTCGTGGCGGTCCATAAAGCCACGGGCAGCCTTGAGTCGCTTGTTGGCTACGCGGGAAGCCTTGGCAAGTTTGCGTCCTGCCACATCGGCCTCGAGACGTATGTGCCTGCGATATACAATTACAAGACCCACAAGTATCAGTGCAACGATTGCATAAGCCAACCAATAGAACGTTTTACGGAAATGATATGTAATTTCCATATGCTGCTCTCCGGCCTTGATTGGCTTGATATGCAGGATATCGTTGATGGTCTTGTCTATCTCTTTCTGTTCAACCGCCGCAGCAACAGAATTGCCTTTCAGCACTCGGATTGGCAGCGATGGAACTTCGATGGTAACATATTGTTTCGTATCCGGATTAAAATATACGAACGGCGTTCCTTCGATTGTAAAATTGCCAACTTCCTGAGGAACAAAAGTGATGTCGGTACGATACGTGCCGCTCATATTCGTGCCGCCGCCAACAATATTCGCATTTATATCTGTCTTGGGCGTGTAGGCATCTATGCCGACAGGGAACTGTATTACCGGTTCGGCAAGATATTTGATGTTTCCGGTACCCTTGATAATATAGGAATACACCGCAGCCTCGTTTGTCCTGAGCAGTTCGGGATCGATACTTATATCCACCGAAGAGAATTTACCTACAGCGCCGGAAAATCCGGTCGGACGGGGTTCGGGAAGTGGATGCACCTGAAGCGAAGCGGCGTTGGACGATGTCGTAACCTCACGCTCAACAGGTCGCTGAGTGCGGAAGAAACCCATATTCACGGTTTCGTACTGCACAACAGTTACATCATATTTACCCGTGTTCACACTCAGCTTGCCGGAATGTTGCGGATACAGGAGCACTCGTTTGAGCACAGCCGTGTGATAGTTCTGTCCGTTATAATGCTCAATGGAACTTTCCATATCCACAGGCAGTTCTTCCGAAAGAAATCCTTCGAAAGCCGGCTGCGTTGTTACACGAAACGACGAAATATCGTATTTGGTATAGACCTTGAAAGTCGCCACTACAGGCTCCTGTTCATAGACACTTGATTTGGAGAAGAATACACGAACAAGAAGAGCATCCGACGAGATCTCCCCAGGTGTCTGGGAACTTACATCATCAGGCTGCACCTGCCGGTGGCCTCCCCCACCCTGTTGCGACGTCTGGTCGGCAGGGAGAATCTGGAAATGTCGCGGCTTGGAACGGAGCGTTTTACCTCCAGAATTAATAGTTACTTCCGGAATCTCAACATCACCCGGGGTATCGGCACGATATACAAAAGAGAAATCAATAGAATAAGACGACGACATCTTTCCATTGACAATCTGAGTGCTTTGCATCGTAGATGTCGTTGGACCGTAAAGAAGCGTACAGCCTTTCAGCTGTGGTGCAGCGGGCGGATTTCCCTCTCCGTCCGAAAGGCGGAAAGTAATATTGAAATTGCGGCCCTGTATCACATTCCTCGGTTGAACGAGTGAAAAAGACTGTGCATTGACAACTATTATAGCCGCCAATGCAAATATTATAAATAGTAGAAAACGTTTCTGGAGCATGGTAGCAAAAGAAATTACCAGGGTTTGTCCGATTGAGGCCGTCCGACAGCAGGTTCTTGTTCCTGCACTTTCTTTCGGGTCGTATTCTCTTTATTTTGCATAGACTGTAGAATCTGTTGTGCAGACTGGGTCATCGGCTGTTGTTGCTGTTGTTGTTGCTGCTGTTGTTGTTGTTGCTGCTGGTCCTGCTGCTGTTGCTGCTGTTGCTGCTGTTCTTGTTGCTGCTGATCCTGCTTGTCCTGATTCTGCTGATCCTGATTCTGTTCCTGCTCCTGTTTCTTAAGCTGGGCAAGACGCAGATTTTCACGGGTCAGCATATTATTTGGCTGTATGCGCAGTGCACCTTTGTATAATTCTATGGCCTGATCATACTTTTCATCATTGAAAGCCATATTCCCGAGATTATAGAAAGCTTTTTCGGCAATTTCCACATCGTAGCTTTTGGCATCCGGAATTATTTCCTCCAGAATAGCACCAGCCTGGATTCGCGGATCATTCTGGGTACCTTTGTTGTCATCGCTCTGCAGCTGCAACAACGCTACAGCCTTGTTATAACGTCCGCGGACAGAACCGCTGTTAATGGCAAGAGCCTTGTTATACTCTTCGAGAGCCTGATGAAATTTGCCCTCCTTAAAATAACTGTTTCCTTTGCGGATAGCGTTGCGTTCGGCCTTATATGATTCCGACGGAGTATTATATTTTGCCTGTATCTGCGGTTCTATAGAGCCGGAAGGCTGCTGCTGAGACATCTGGGGCACTTGCTGCTGTTCGGATGCCCCAGCAGCCTGCGGCATAGACAGATCCTGAGCTACGACACACATCGGTATCGCAAGCAAAAGCATCACCGGAATATATTTCGTTTTCATTTTGAGTCCTCCTTTGCACTATTCTTTATCGCACCGCTTTTAGTAAAGAAGTTGACACCTTTAAGCCAGCTGATCTTGCGGTCTACAACGAAGAAATCTATAAGGATGAAGAAGAAAGCAAGGAATGCAAATGTGGGGAACTGTTCAGCGCCGGCCGAATAGGTTACAGTACTGAATTCTGATTTCTGCAATTTATCCAGCTGCGACTGGAGATCGGATAATGCCGAAGGAGATGCTCCGTTGACATATATGCCGTCTCCAGCCTGAGCTATTTCCTTGGCAAGACCCTCGTTGAGGGAACTTACTACCGGACGGCCATCAGGGCCGGTTATGCCGGGCACCAGAGAGCCCTGTGCAGTACCTAATCCGATAACGTCTATCTGAATACCATTGTCAGCTGCCAGTTTGGCGGTTTCCAAAGCCGCGCCTTCGTGATCCTCAGCATCGGTAATAAGAATGATTGCCTTATGCATGTCCTTAGCGGGCGAAAAGCCGTTCATAGCCATCTTTATGGCATCCGAGATATCTGTACCCTGATTGGCAATCAGCTTGGGGCTAAGTTCATTAAGGAACATCTTGGCCGAATAGAAATCGGACGTAAGCGGCAACTGCATCTTGGGCTGTTGCGCATATATCACAAGGCCAACTTTGTCATTATCGAGTTTGTCGATAAGTTTTTCAAGAAGAAGCCTTGCACGTTCCAGACGTGAAACTCCGTCGGGACGGTCGGTAGACGAGGCCAACATAGAGTTGGACACGTCGAACGCAATCATTACTTCTATGCCAGCCGACGTTTCCTGCTGTTCCTTGGCACCGGAACGCGGGCGTGCGAGCATCAATACTAAGGCTGCCACGGCAATAAGCTGAAGAACAATCTTTACAGCAGGTGTATACCGGGAAGCATCCGGCATAAGTTGCGCCACCACATCGGGACGCCCGAAACGGCGCAACTTGGCTCTTCTGGAGGCGCGGGCACCGAGGAACAAAAGTCCCAACAGGGGCACCAACAGCAGAAGATACAGATTCAGTGGATATGCGAAGTCGAACATATTTTAATCAAGGTATTGTACGGAGAACGGTATATCGCAGAAGGAGACCGGCTGCAAAGAAACCGAATGCAAGCCACGCCCATACCATATAATTATCTTCGGTATGAGAGAAATGCTTTACATCCATCTGCGTTTTTTCCAAAGAGTCTATTTCATCGAAAACCTCGTTGAGTACGCGGTTGCCTGTTGCACGGAAATACTTGCCGCCGGTAGTATCGGCAATTTTTTGAAGGGTAGCCTCATCGATTACCACCGGCTGCGGAGTGAATTCAATTCTGCCGGTAAGCGTACGAGTAGGATATGGTGCGGTACCGTTTGTACCCACACCAATGGTATAGATCTTAACACCAAGTTCCTTCGCTACCTCTGCGGCGGTTACAGGAGCCACTACGCCGGTATTGTTACTGCCGTCGGTAAGCAGAATAATACTCTTGCTCTTTGCCTTGCCTTCTTTGAGGCGGTTGAGCGACGTAGCAATGCCGTCGCCGATAGCAGTACCGTCCTCAAGTACATTCATAGAAAGATTTTGAAGATATTGCAGAAGCTGTCCACGGTCTACAGTCATGGGAACACCGGTAAGGCTTTCGCCTGCAAACACCACAATGCCTATGTTATCACTCTCGCGACCTGAAATAAACTTCGCAGCCACTTCCTTGGCGGCCTCAAAACGGTCGGGAGTGAAATCGCGGGCCATCATCGACGACGAAACGTCGAGTGCAAGCACTATATCGGTGCCTTCGGTAGATGTCGTGCGCCAGCTGTCGCGTACCTGCGGACGTGCCATGACTACAATCAGGCATGCCAGTGTAGCCATGCGCAGAAGAAACAGAAGATGACGCAGATACTGCTTCCACGTCTTTGGCAGTTTTGCGAACGGCGCGGTTGTACTCAGCGAGATGGTGGCGTTGAGGCTGCGCTGCTTAAGCACATACCACACCGTCAGCGGCACGAGTATCAGTAAAAGCCAAAGTAATTGAGGATGGGCAAAATGCATCGTTATCTTTGATTATTTGGAGGGTTTGTTGGTATCGGTTGCTTCCTTGCCGTCCTCTGTTTCAGGCTCGGGTTCGGGAGCCGGTTTGGTCTGTTCCACAAAATCCTGAGCACGGGAGAACGCACGCACATTATCATCGGGAACAGGTCTTACCTTAGCAAATTTTACAAAGTCGGCCATCGAAAGGACAGCTTTGACGGTATCGGCAGACATTCGTGTCTCCGCATTGGAACGCAATGCTTTCACTATCTGCGTTGATGTCATTTCCATCGCATATATACCGAAACGGCCCTGCAAATAATCGCGAAGGATGTCCACAAGTTCGGTATAGAATTCTTTCTCATGGCCGTTTTCGGGCAGATTACGCGAGCGCAGGCTCTGGAGACGCGACATAGCCAGTTCGTACGGAGGAACCGGTTTGGCTCGCTTGATTTCAACTTCGACCTTATGCTTGCGCAGAAGCAGATATGCCGTCACCGCCATGCCAGCTACAACAAGGCCCAGCAGTACCCATAAAAGCCAATCGGGAATATAGTCGTACCAGCGGGTGGAAGGACTCACTATTGACTGCATCGGATTGATTGTCTCGAGAGAATCGACATCAACTGGAGCCACCTTGAAAGTAACGACATTGGAAAATGCCGTATCGGCTCCTTCCGAACCAAGGACCGCAAATGGCGGCAAGGAAACAGTTCCGGGATCGAATGCCTGAATAGTGAAATCGTAATCTATAACTCTTTTGCCACCTTCCACAGTAGAGACAGTATCTATCTTTACTATATCTATACCGTTCCAGGTAACATAGTCATCGCCAGAAGCAATTTCAGGGAAATCGACTATTCGGGCGTCGCGCGATGCACTTTCGGGCATATCTACTTTCACACGCAGATGATTGAGATCGCCCATTTCTACAAGGGCGGAATCAATAGATGCCGAAACAGAAATGCCGGATGCGGAACGTCGCGGCGCAGCCACTAACGAAGCAGTCATAAGAGCGACAGCGGCGCATGCAGCTGCGCTACGATATGTTTTGTGTTTCATTTTCATACTGCCGAACGGTTTTTAAACAGACTCATAAGAGCGCGTACGTAATCCTCGTCGGTTGCCACAGAAACATAGTCGACACGGTTAGACCGCAGAGTGGAACTCATCTGCTGCTGACGGTCGTACCACCATTTGTTGTACGCCTTGCGCGTGCGCGACGAGGATGTATCTATCCAGCAAGTCTGTCCCGTTTCCAGATCGGCAACACGTACCAGACCCACATCCGGCATCTCGCCATCTCGTTTGTCATATACCTGAATGGCCATGACATCGTGGCGCGAGACAGCAACTGTCAGAGGCGTGCGGTAGTCGGAACTGTCGATAAAGTCGGAAAGCAGGAACATCGTACAGCGGCGTTTAAGCGCATTGCTGAAATAGCGCACCGCCTGAGCGATATCCGTACCTTTGCTTTCGGGCTGAAAATCGAGCAATTCGCGGATAAGGAACAGGATATGTTTGCGGCCTTTCTTGGGCGAGATAAACTTCTCTACCTTGTCCGAGAAAAAGATAGCACCGATTTTATCGTTGTTCTGAATCGCCGAAAATGCGATAGTAGCGGCAATTTCAGCAATCATTTCGCGTTTTTCTGGTCCCGCGGCACCGAAATTGCGGCTAGCGGAGACATCGACAAGCAACATAACTGTAAGCTCGCGTTCTTCCTCGTATACCTTAATATAAGGCTGGTTGTGGCGGGCGGTTACATTCCAGTCGATATCGCGGATATCGTCGCCGTACTGATATGCGCGCACCTCCGAGAACGTCATGCCGCGACCCTTGAAAGCCGAATGGTATTCGCCGGCAAAGATGTTCTGGGAAAGTCCGCGTGTCTTTATTTCAATCTTGCGAACTTTTTTTATAAGTTCATTGGAATCCATATCCGGAAATAATTCCTAAATGTTTATCAGGGTACCTGAACTTTGTCCAGGATATCGGTGATTATCATATCGGTAGTAAAGTTGTTTGCCTCAGCTTCGTATGTCAGTCCGATACGGTGGCGGAGCACATCGTGGCAAACAGAAATCACATCTTCTGGAATCACATATCCGCGCTGATGCAAGAACGCGTATGCACGGGCTGCTTTTGCCAGAGATATGGATGCACGGGGCGAGGCGCCGAACGAAATATACGAAGCAAGGTCTTCGAGACCGTACTCGCGCGGGGTTCGGGTTGCAAAAACAATATCAACGATGTAGCGTTCGATTTTCTCGTCCACATATATCTTCTCCACTATCTTCTGCGCATCAATCACCTCCTGGGGACGAAGCAACGGCATCACCTTCTTAGCATCCTGGGCGATGTTCATACGTATAATTTCGCGTTCTTCGTCTTTGGTAGGATAGCCGATAACGACTTTCATAAGAAAACGGTCTACCTGTGCCTCTGGCAGCGGATATGTACCTTCCTGTTCGATAGGGTTCTGAGTAGCCATTACGAGGAACGGCTTGTCGAGCGGGAATGTATGGTCCCCGATAGTTACCTGACGTTCCTGCATGGCCTCAAGGAGTGCTGACTGCACCTTTGCAGGGGCTCGGTTGATTTCATCGGCAAGCACGAAATTGGCGAATATCGGGCCTTTCTTAACCTGGAACTGCTCGTTCTTCACACTATAGATCATTGTACCGTTCACATCTCCAGGCAGAAGGTCGGGGGTAAACTGGATTCTGCTGTATTTTGCATCGATAAGCTGGGCCAGAGTCTTGATTGCAAGAGTTTTGGCAAGACCCGGAACACCCTCAAGGAGTATGTGTCCATTCGCAAGCAGAGCCACAAGAAGACTTTCTACAAGATGTTTCTGTCCTACGATTGTCTGGTCCATGCCGTGTGTAACCATGCTTATAAAATCGCTCTTGCCGGCTACAAGTTCGTTGAGTTCTCGGATATTTACACTTTCACTCATAGTGTTGTCGATTGTATTTCGTTGAATGTTATTCGTTAATCTAATGATGAACTCGGAAAGTTATTTTCTTCCGTGTACAAAGTTACTAACTATAACGCCTGAAAGGTGAAAAGCGAATGTTAATTTTAACTATTTATTCTTTAACAAAACAAACATTTAAGCATTTTTAATCAAGCCTTCACAATATGGCCGTCAGAGGCAATTACAATACGATGTTCTTTGTACAGGTGTCCCACAGCCTTTTTGAAATCCTTCTTGCTTGAAGCGAACAGCATTTCTATATGCTCAGGAGGCATCTTGTCGGACAGAGGAATTGCCCCCTGGCTTCCGAGATATTCAATGATTCTTTCGGCAAGAGCCGACGTACGGCGGTCGGCACGGTCGCTCAGAGTAAGGTCGATTTTTCCATCCGGACGCACCTGCTTTACATATGCACGCACGTTCTCCTCAAGTTCTATCGGACGGAAAATTTCGTTGGAATAGATCATGCCTCTGTGCAGGTTATCCACAATCACTTTGTAGCCTATTTCGCTATGCTCTATCACTAAAGCGTCAACTGCCTGCCCCGGCTTGTAGTCAGGATAGACATTTCCCAGAAACTTCTCGATTTTTGCCGATGCCGCTACCCTGCCCGTTGTTTTGTCAAGATATACATACACAAGGTAAATGCCACCCCTGCGCATTCTCACGCGCTGCTCACTGAACGGAACGAGCAGGTCTTTTTGTAGCCCCCAGTCCAGAAAAGCGCCTATATCGGTAACAGCTTTCACGGACAGATAAGCGAACTCGCCTACGGTTGCATAGGGTTTCTCAGTGGTTGCCACAGGGCGGTCCTCAGAATCCTTATATACAAATACTCTTAATTTATAGCCAGGTACCATTTCTTCGGTTACATATCGGCCAGGAAGCAACACTTCCTGCTGTTCGCCGGGTTTTCCAAGATAGGCGCCGAAGTCGGTGAGCCGGTTCACCTCCAGGTCCTGGTATTTTCCTATTTCAATCATCTTTGTTGTATTCATGTTTTATGGAGCTATGCTTTTTTGCTATGCAAAGTACGCATTTTTATTCCGATTTTTCGTCTTTCAGACCTCAAAATTGAACTTTATGCTTAATTTTGCATTCAATATTACAATTCTAACATACATTTCCAATTTATTGTTCCACCACAGACATGGATAATCAGCCCGTCTCCCCCGACATAATCAAAAAATATTTTCCGGACACCTCCGCCGACATGCAGCAGCAGTTCAACGCTCTAGAACAGCTGTATAACGACTGGAACTCCAAGATCAACGTTATCTCACGGTCAGACACCGACAATCTGTACGAGCGCCACGTGCTGCATTCGCTGGCTATCGCCAAATTTTTGGGCGAGTTGCACCCGGGAACAGATATTATGGATCTGGGCACCGGCGGCGGATTCCCGGGAATACCTTTGGCTATAATGTACCCGCAATGCCACTTTCACCTTGTGGACCGGATCGGAAAAAAAATTCGTGTGGCTCAGGACATCGCCAATGCCATAGGACTGAAAAATGTTAGCTTCCAGCACGGCGATTCCGGCGAATGCCGGAAACAGTTCGATTATGTGGTGAGCCGCGCAGTTATGAGCCTTCCGGAATTAGTGAAGGCTTGCGCAAAAAATATCATGACAGATTCTCCACGCTGCAACAAATATGCCCCGGGACTTGTTTGCCTAAAAGGTGGCGATCTTTCGTCCGAATTAGCTGCCACACCTGTTCCGGCCATCGACGTGGAGATTTCCGACTATTTCTCAGAACCTTTCTTTGAAACAAAGAAAGTAGTTTATGTACAATTATCAAACAAGGCTTTAAAATGCTCGAAATAAAACAATTCGCATTCGGTCCCTTCGGAGTTAATACTTATATCGTTTACGACCCCGAAACGCTTGAAGCTATTGCAGTAGATCCAGGCATGGTAAATCCTGGAGAATATAGGCTTTTCGATGATTTTATCCTGAGCCACGGTCTTAAACTGACTCAAGTTGTAAATACCCATCTGCATCTCGACCATTGCTTCGGCGACAATTATGTTCGCGACAAATACGGCGTACCCGTGAAGGCCCATCCGGCGGACGCGCCATTGGGAGAGGCACTCAAAAATCAATGCGCCATGTTCGGTCTGAGTGGTCCCGATGACAGTCCCGTGAAGATTGATATACCCCTGCATGACGGCGACAGCGTATGCGTAGGCACATACACCCTGAAAGTAATTCACGTGCCAGGCCATTCCCCAGGCGGCATTGCGCTATACTCCGGGGAGTGCAACTTCGCCATCGTTGGCGACTCGCTTTTCCGCGGTTCCATAGGACGTACCGATTTGCCCGGTGGTGATTACAGCACTCTCGTCAACGCTGTAGCCGACAGGCTTATGTCGCTTCCGGACAGCACCCTGGTTCTAACAGGCCACGACATGTCTACCACAATCGGCAAGGAGCGACAGAGCAATCCTTACATCCGACATTGATACTCGGTCATAAAATAATAGAGGCAGCGTTGGCGCTGCCTCTATTATTTTATCTGTAAGGGATATTATTCTTCCGCAGACATTTCTTCTGCTGTTTTCTCAGCCAAAGTAGGTTTGATGTTGGGATCCTCAAGGCCATAGCTGTGCTTTTTGTTGAGTGCGAGCAGCCAGAGGCCAAAGATAAGAGCAAGCACGCCAAGCGATGCAAACAGCAGCATAGGCACTGTATAATTGTACTTCAAAGGATCTGTAACGCCGGGGTTCGACCACTGCAGAACATTACCGATGAGAATAGGGAACAAAGCGAGGCCAATGTTCTGTACCCAGAAAATGAGCGAATATGCAGAACCGAGATAACGGGCTTCCATAATCTTGGGGACAGAAGGCCACAACGACGCAGGCACAAGCGAGAACGATATGCCAAGAATAATGATTGCGGTGAAGGCAAGCCATGTCTGAGGATACTGCGGAAGCACCAGCGCGAAAGTGAGGTGACAGATAATCATTAGCACAGCACCCGCAATAAGCATAGAAGCACCACGGCCCTTGCGGTCGAGATAATAACCTAAGAACGGGGTAAGGAATGCCGCGCCAATGGGGAACCAGCGGAAGATATCTGCAGCCTGCTGCGCGTCCATATTCAGATTGCACTGCAGCATGTTGGTGGCATAGCGCTGGAAGGGGAAGATTGCCGAGTAATACAGCACGCAAAGCATAGCGATTACCCAGAAAAGCTTGCTTGACAGAATCTTGCCCACATCTCCGATTTTGAACTCCTCGTCATCGGCTGCCGCGGCAGCATTCAGTTTCTCGGATGCAATTTCATGGTCGAGACGCGTGTCCATAAAGGTGAACACAATATAACAGATAAGGCCGATAAGCAGCAATACAGTGCAGAATGCTACAGGCACCACAACTGTGGGATCGCCCATCCATGTGGACAGACGGGGCGAGATTGTAAAGATTGCCCAGACCCCAACTCGGGCAAGAGCCATCTCAAGACCCATAGCAAGAGCCATCTCATGTCCTTCGAACCATTTTGCCAGAGTTTTGGAAACCGTGATACCGGCCATTTCGCAGCCGCAGCCGAAAATCATGAAACCGAAAGCAGCCAGCTTGGCGCTACCGGGCATTTCAACCCACCATCCGCTCAGCCACGCATCGAATGCAGAGCCGGCGAACAAGTCGCTGATAGCATAAAGCTTTATACATGCTCCGGCAAACATCACCGATGCCGATAGGACGCCGGTAAATCGGATGCCCATTTTGTCCAGAATAATACCGGCTATGATAAGGAAGCCAAATACATTCAGGATATACTCTGCTCCGGCATAGTAGCCGAACGCTGAAGGTGTCCAGCCCAATTCGCTCTCCACGAGCGACTGCAGGGGCGACATAACGTCTACAAACATGTAGGCGAAGAACATCATCGAGGCCACGAGAACCAAGGCAAGCCATCTTGCCCAGGCATGGTCGCGAAGTGTCGTTTTGATTTGTTCTGTCATGATTGTGGAATGATTGATATATTAATTCTTGGTTTTGCTTTATCGTAGCTGCAAAATTACAAAAAAATGTGTAATTTTGCGATATTGTTTAAGAATATCATCCAGATATGCCGGACTCCATCATTTCGGAAAACAGGAAACTGCCCGCCGGGGCATACCGACCATATACTTTCGACCGCGTTGTGCGCATTCTCATTGCCATTGGAGGTTTTGTAGGCGCTCTGTGGCTGCTGAATGTTCTGAAAGGCGTTCTGCTACCATTTCTTGTCGCGTGGCTCATCGCGTATATACTTGAGCCGCTTGTGCAGTACAACAAACGCCTGTTTCGCGTAAAAAAGCGCTGGCTGCCTATTATGGCAACTCTGTTTGAATGTACGCTTGTCGCTTGCGCGGCTGCTGTTTTCATTGTCCCCTCGGTTATCGACGAGATGCATCAAGTAGCCGGACTTATCTCTAACTACACCACTCGCGACGCCCAAATTGCCTTCATTCCCGAATCGCTTCACAATTATCTGAAAGAGAATATCGATTTCCGAAAGATTGCCGCCGGCATGACGCGCCAGGACTGGAACACAATCCTTCAGACCATAGGCAACCTTGTTACCGGCAGCTACAATCTGGTGATGGACATTTTCAGTTGGTTTGTGGTACTGCTCTACGTGGTATTCATAATGCTGGATTACGAACGGCTGCTCAGCGGATTCCGCCACATGATTCCGCCGAAGTACCGCCAGCGCACTTTCAGAATAACAAACGACATAAAAAATTCGATGAACCTGTATTTTCGCGGGCAGGCTCTGGTGGCAGCAATAGTGGGCATACTGTTCTGCATAGGCTTCCTTATTGTGGGACTTCCTCTCGCCATCGTTCTGGGCCTGTTCATCGGATTGCTCAACATGGTGCCATATCTACAACTGATATCGCTTATTCCCACAACATTACTGTGTATCGTATACTCCGTCAACACCGATGTTGACTTCTGGGGAATATGGTGGGCCTGCATGGCTGTATATGTAGTTGTACAGTGTATTCAGGACCTTTTCCTCACTCCCAGGATTATGGGGAAGGCTATGGGATTGAATCCGGCGCTGATTCTTCTCTCTCTTTCGGTATGGGGCACCCTCCTCGGCTTCATAGGTCTGATAATCGCCCTGCCTCTCACCACCCTGCTTCTGGCCTACTACAACACCTACATAACATCCCGTGAGGATGGAGAGACGCCTGCTCAGAAGGAAAACGACGCCAACACATTCAGGCAGATGGTGGAATCGCCAGACAACCTCGACGAATAGCCGTACTTATTTGGACAAAAGACCGCGAATTACTATCTTTGCACTACGTTTAAAACACAAACAAAAATGATAGTAATTTATCGCATATACCAGCTGTTTATCGCACTTCCCCTGCTGCTTGCAGCAACTGTTGTAGCAGCGTTGCTAACAATAGTGGGCAGTATGCTGGGTTTTTCGCGTGCGATGGGCTACTGGCCCGGTTGCATATGGGCACGTATATTCTGCTGGCTCTGCTGGGTTAAAGTCGAAGTACACTGCAAAGAACATATCCGGCAAAAACGCTCCTATGTTTTTGTTGCAAATCATCAGGGCGCGTTCGATATCTTTACCATCTACGGCTATCTTGGCCATAACTTCCGGTGGATGATGAAGAAAAGCCTCGAAAAGATTCCATTGGTAGGCTATGCCTGCCGCGTGGCAGGTAATATCTATGTTGATAACTCCAGCCCGTCCGCTGTACGCCATACGATGCAGGATGCCGAACGAAGGCTTGCAGGCGGTATGTCGGTAGTGGTGTTCCCCGAGGGGTCCCGCACCCGCGACGGCAAGATGCACGGTTTTCGACGCGGCGCTTTCTCGCTGGCCGTTGAATTCGGACTGCCTGTTGTACCCATCACAATTGACGGAGCCTTCAGGGTTATGCCTCGCAGCTCGCTTATTCCGAGGTATGGCAAAATTGTTATGACTATTCATGAACCTATTTTCCCGGCCGAAGGCGGCAAGCATGAACTCTCTGTCCTGATGGAAGAATCGGCCCGTGCAATCGCTTCTGCACTTCCGGAAAACCAGAGACCCGGATGAACTTTCAGGTGCAGGGTGTGTTTAATAACAAACACACATATTAAAAGCATCATGAAAATCTCTTATTCCCTCTTTTTTTCTGCTGTAGCCGCACTCAGTACAATTTCCACTGTTACCTCCTGTGCGAAATCCGACCGTTTTGCCGGCTCCTGGCAGGGTTCGCCCGAACGCATGATAAATGTTCCCGATGCCTCCGACGCCACCTCTACATTGACTATAGATTTCGCACCCTCTCAAAGCGATAAAAAGACGGGAACCGCAGCTTTTTCGGCGGTTATAGAGGTTACGCAAGCAACGGCACCCTCTCCCGAAGCCATAGATGCCGTTTATGAGACTAACATTACTGCAACAGCCTCAATTTCTGCAAAATATGTTTTCGAAGACAATGACGACGAGGATATACTTCTCTCTTTCGACCAGTCATCGCTTAAAGTTGATGTAGACCCGAGCGGTGTTGCATTTTCGGAAAATCTTCTTTCCCAGACAGAACGTCCTGTCCTTGATTCACTTACAGCTTCTACAGCCGAGAAATGGCGTGTGCTTCTTTCCGGAGTTATCCGCGACGAATTCCTGAAATACAACAAGATTGAAGATATCAAGATACACCACAACGACATGATGAGCTGCGAGGTTGACCATCGCGATCTCACATTCCGCCGCATAGGTGTTCCGGATTGATTATCTGTGTACAGGAAGAATAATCCGCTCTCCGAGCATCTTACCTAATTTCTGCTGGAAGGCTTTGCATTGTGCCAGACTGGCCAGAATCTCGGCAGCACGGGACCCGTCGTCCTCGGTAAGTTCCATAAGCTGTTTATTCAGATCCTTTATCATCCCCCCCACTATCGCGCTCCGCAATTCGAATACCCCCCGGGGTACAAGGTTGCGGAGCTGCTCCTGTTCGGTCTCCACTTTTCCCTGCTTGGTGTAGATTCTCGAAAGCGTATAGCGCTCCACAAGCAATTCGGTGGCAATTGTGCGCACATCGTTGTCCGACGAATTCACAAGCTGCGTCTGACCGAAATGCACATCAAAAAAATCCATCGTGTTTTTGCGATAACTTTCCACATCGGCCACAGCCTGCTTGTCGGCTTTCTCTATCTGCTGCATAGTACCGGCGTTGCGGCGTATCTCCTCTCTCTTTTCCTCAAGCATGCTCTTGCATTCTGCCTCAACCGCAGCCTCTTTAGCGGCACGAGCCGGAGGCCAGTCGTTGTTGCGGACATTGCGGAAGAAATCCATAATTTTGGCAAAAGGAGGGTGCGTGAACGAGATGCCATCCAGTTTCAGTTCATTCTCTATCAGATCGAACACGGTACCGGGAAGCACGCGGTCGTCGTCGGTGGTAATGTCGAAGATATACAGCAACCCGTAGCGTACTATATACCTTACGAGTTCCTGCTCATAGGGCCTGAGGTAATTGCTGTCGAGGTCTAGCAACGGTGCGTCGTTCTTTTCTTCCGAAGACTCATCTTTACTATCTTTTTTTTCTATTTCCGAAATGCTTTCGCGCGCTTTCTGACGCATTGCGGCCTTTTCAGCATCCTCGTAACGCCCTGTAATAAAAATATTGAGCTGATTCAACAGCACCTCCTCCGGCACATCAAGCAGACGCGAGCATTTGGCTATATATTCCTGACGCTTGACAGGCTCATCGACGTAGGCAACGGTGCGAAGAACATCATTTATAACCTTGGCTTTGGCAGTGGGATCGCTTTGGTTCACTCCTGCCATGAGCTTCTCCACCATAAAGGTGATGATATCTACCTCGTGGGTATTCAGGTATTCTGCAACTTCCTCTGAGGAATGGTGCTGTGCAAAAGAATCGGGGTCGTCGCCGGGAGGCAATGCAAGCACCTTTACATCCATCTTTTCGGCAAGGAGCATATTGATACCTCGCAGCGAAGCCTTTATACCGGCAGCATCGGCATCGTAGATCAGAGTTACGTTGTTGGTAAAGCGGTGCACAACACGAATCTGCTCTTCGGTGATGGAAGTACCCGACGAAGCCACAACATTCTCCACCCCTACCTGATGCATGGAAATGACATCAAGATAGCCCTCCACCATAATACACTTGTCGGCGCGAACAATAGCACTGCGCGCCTGGAATAGGCCGTAAAGTTCGTTTTTCTTCCGGTAGATGGGCGACTCTGGCGAATTTACGTACTTGGCGATATTCTTGTCGGTGCGCATAGTACGCGCACCAAAGCCAACAACTCGTCCCGAAAGAGAATGTATAGGAAATACAACACGGCTGCGATAGCGGTCGTACATGGATTTACGTCCCTCTCGTTCGTTTTCTACCTCCAGGCCCAATTCGACCATAAATTCGTCTTTGAATCCGGCTTTTCGGGCTGCGTCAAGAAATTCTGTCGGCCGATCGATGGCATACCCGAGCTGAAAACGCTCTATCATCGCATCGGAAAGACCGCGATGGCGGAAATATGGCATTGCCACGCTTTGCCCTTCGGTGGTTTCGGCAAGATTGCAGCGAAAATGTTCGTTGGCAAAAGCATTGAGCGCCAATAGAGACTCTCTTTTGGATGCAGCCTGCCGCTCCTCGTCGGTAAGGTCTTTCTCTACAATTTCTATATTATATTTGCGAGCAAGATAGCGGAGGGCTTCCTGAAAACTCATCTGCTCGTGCTCCATGATAAAGTTCACCGGCGAACCGCCTTTGCCGCAACTGAAGCACTTGCATATATTGCGCGCCCTGTTTACCGAAAACGACGGTGTCCGTTCGCTGTGGAACGGGCACAGCCCCTTGTAGTTAGCCCCGCTGCGGCGCAACTTCACAAAGTCGCTGACAACGTCTACGATATCGGCGGCATCAAGAATTTTCTGTACTGTTTCCTGGTCTATTCGCGACATAGGTGCAAAATTGAATGGCAAAGTTAGCGATTTTTTATGAGAATACGGCATATTTTGCTTACCTTTGCCAAATGGGAGTAGCTCTGTATGCTTTTATATTCCAGAAGTCCAAAATTCATTCAACATTATATTCACAATGGGAAATAATAACTTTAGGATGCTATGCGAGAACGAGATAGAAGTTCTCAAAAGTCGCGGTTGCAAAAGCGACGAATGGTATAAAATCGAAGTAGCGGACGGTTTCGACTGCTCCAGGCTCAGCAATGTGGAATTCTCGGGCGATATCCGTATCGGACGCCTCGAAGGGACATTCAACCGTCCCGGGGGCCTCGGGCGACAGTCATCTATCAGCGATGTTACCCTCCACAACGTTACCATCGGCAACGGCGTCTTTATACGACATGTGGCAAATTATATCGCCAACTACGATATTGCCGATGGCGTTTATATCGAAAACATAGATTCGCTTACAGGAACGCTTGACTCCACCTTCGGAATTGGCACGGAAGTTTCTGTACTGAACGAGACTGGCGGCCGCGAAGTGCCGATATACGAAAAAATGTCGGCTCAGACAGCATATCTGATTGCCATGTACCGTCATGACAAAGAAATGGTTCAGAAACTTGTAACGCTGATCAAGGTACATGCCGGTTCTTTTTTCGGCAAGCGAGGCTCCGTTGGCGAATGTGCAGAAATCACCAACTGCGGCACCATTACGAACGTACGCATCGGCGCATACGCCCAGCTTAAAGGCGCCACACGCCTGAAGGACGGCACAATCGCAGGCTCCAAAGAATCCCCCGTAAACGTGGGACGCGATGTAATTGCGGAAGGTTTCGTTTTCGCATCGGGAAGCCGTGTGGACGACGGCGCCGTAGTTCATCATTGCTTTGTCGGACAGGCATCCGTGCTCTCTCATCTTTTCTCGGCCCACGATTCGCTGTTTTTCGCGAACTGCCAGTGCGAGAACGGCGAGGCTGCTGCAATTTTCGGTGGCCCATATACTGTTACGATGCACAAGTCGAGCCTGCTTATCGCCGGCATCTTCTCTTTCCTGAACGCTGGGTCTGGCAGTAACCAGAGCAATCACATGTACAAACTCGGTCCTATCCATCAAGGCGTTGTAGAGCGTGGTTCCAAGACTACGAGCGATTCATACATCCTATGGCCGGCGCGCATCGGCGCTTTCTCGCTTGTGATGGGGCGCCATGTGAACCATCCCGACACTTCTCGACTCCCGTTCTCATATCTGATTGAAGGCAACAAGGAATCGTACCTCGTACCAGGTATCAACCTGCGCAGTGTGGGCACAATACGCGACGCCCAGAAGTGGCCCAACCGCGACAAGCGCAAAGATTCCGAACACCTCGACTCAATCAACTTCAACCTTCTCAGCCCCTATACCGTAGGTAAAATGTTGGGTGCCATCAAACTCCTGAACGACCTTGAACGAACCGCCGGTGCTACAGCCGAACGCTTCTCTTTCCAGGCAATGACAATAGATGCGCGGGCCCTACGCCGCGGCCGTCAGCTGTACGCTATGGTGGTGGACAAATTCATGGGCAACTCCATTATAACGCGTATGGGCAAAGAACCCATTGCCGACCAGAAAGAACTCACCGACCGGCTTACTCCTACATGCAAAGCGGGACAAGGCGAATGGGTAGACATTTGCGGATTGTTTGTCCCCAAAACCGAAGTAAATGCCATATCCAAGGACATAATGAATGGAACAATAGATAACCTTCCATCTCTCGAGGCCCGATGGAAGCAACTGCATGCCGACTACTACGACATGGAATGGACCTGGGTGGCCGGGCACCTGGAAGAATGGTGCGGAAAAACCTATGACCAGATTACCGAAGACGACCTCCGGGCTATAATCGAACGATGGCTAAAGAGTGTTACCGACCTCGACCACATGCTACTTGAGGACGCACGCAAGGAGTACTCACTGAAATCACACACCGGTTTTGGCATCGATAATCCCGGCCACGACGCCGACAGCGACTTTATAAGCGTACGTGGCGAATTCGACGACGACCCGTTTGTGCGCATGGTAAAAGAACACATTGTCCGCAAGACAGATCTTGCCCGGCGGGCAACCGAACAACTGCAATAATACATAAAAAGACCCGGCTGTAATCGAATTATACAGCCGAGTCCGTTCATTTTATCGGGCTGCTCACCACATTGGTGTGAAGCCCGTCGATTTTTCAAGCAAATGGTTTGCACAGCCTACTGCTGTGCCATGTTTCGTCATGTCGAGCTTGAGAATAGGCGCACCTGTATTCAACTGTAACCGACCTAAATCCACATAAAGATAGCCCAAAGAAGCTGCTGTGCGGAAATAGTATTTGCCGGCGGCGTCTGAAATTGAGGTCCACTGAGTACTAGATACATTAGGTTCTCCTTCTATCTTATATCCGTAAGGCACAGAAACAGTTCCCATAATACTGGAGAGAGAACCGAGAGCCTCCGGATATTCGAAATCGGCAGGTACATTGTGTATAAAGAAACTGGCACGCACATAACGGTCGGAACTACGCACAGTACCGGGAAGCATATTCACACCGTCGACTTTCTTCCAATAGTCGTTTATAGCTGTCATCTGTGCATGCGGCGGGTCATTGGTCAATACCAGCAGATCGCGTCCCTTATAGGTATTCATTTGTCCGTTCTCAAATTCCATAATAAGCGTCATGCCGCTTGCATCCGTAAGCGCCCAATGCAGAGTCGAAACCGTACCTCCGTCGAATGTCTTTCCGAAAATTCCGAACTTATTTTCCTGCAGCCATGCATCAACCTCGTCTACCGTAGCGAAGTTATCCAAAAAATAACTCACAATCATGGCAAGGCTCACAACAGGCATATTACCGCCCACTGCTTCCCTGTAGACAGTTCCTTTGCAGAACAAGCCGTTCATAATCAGACCCTGGTCGTTCATTCCCTCGGTAACGCCTCCATCGTAACCGACTGCCAATACCGACGCATATTTGGAGCGCCAGCTCAGACATGGCTCGGTAGGCATGCTTGTCTTGTCCACGCCTCGGGGATATACATAGATATTTGTCGGGATAGGTGTTTTCCAGTCGAGCGTACGCCCCACCATCACAATACCCTTGTCTCCAAGATAAACTACGCGCGAGCATGCTTGCGATACAGGACGGGCAAGCAAGGCACATAATGCCAACAGGCATAATTTCATGAATTTCATAATGCTGATGTTCAAACGTTTTTCATTAAAACGTCTGCATCGGCATAAGGGTTCAGTACTGCAGATAAATAAAGGGAACAAGTTCGCTCTGACGCGTCTGCACCACAACAAACAAAACCACGGCGAGAATAGCCGCCTGCCAAATAACTGACATGCCCGCATAAGCGTTCATCACTCCGGTAGTCCATATGCGCGGCGTCATGTGCGCAATATAACCCATCAGAGCCACAGCGACAATCATCATGTATGCCTCTAAGAACTGTGGCGCTACGTCTATATGGAAATTTGTAAAAATCTGCGATATAATACTGCCCGCAGTGGCAAGATCAGGAGCGCGGAACAAGGTAAAGCCGAACACCACGAGCATGAATGTTACTCCAATATTAATCATTCGAATCACAGGATACCCGCGATATGCCTTCGGTATAGGTGATAACTTCCTGAATGTCTTGTGCAACACTAAAAGAATCCCGTGGTACGCACCCCAGAAAAGATACATCCACGACGCACCATGCCACAGACCGCCGACAACCATAGTGGCAAACTGGTTGAAATAAGCACGGGGTTTGCTACAACGGTTGCCGCCAAGGGGTATATAGACATAGTCGCGCAGCCACGTTGACAGAGAAATATGCCAGCGGCGCCAGAACTCCGTAGGACTGGCCGATTTGAACGGCGCCGCAAAGTTCTCCTTGAAACGATAGCCCATCAGCAGTGCGACACCTATTGCCATATCGGAATATCCTGAGAAATCGCAATATAGCTGTATAGTAAACCCTATGCACCCAAGCAGATTCTCGAAGCCGGAATATAACATCGGGTTGTCAAATATCCTGTCAACAAAATTACCGCTTATATAGTCGGCAATCACAACTTTCTTCACAAGGCCAGTCATTACCAGAAACAGACCTTCGGAAATCATCGCTTTTGTAGCCGTGGTATTTCCTACTATCTGCGGCAGCATGTCCTTAGCGCGCACCACCGGACCAGCGAGAAGCGGCGGGAAGAAAGTAAGAAAGAACGCGTAGTCCAGAAAATTCCTGCAAGGCTCCATCTGGCGGCGGTATAAATCCACAATATAACTGATGGAACGGAACGTAAAGAAAGATATTCCGGCTGGAAGGAGAACCTCCACAGGATTGAATTCGGTGGAAACTATGCTTGCAAACGCATCGGCAAGCAGATTGAAATATTTGAAATACACCAACATGCCTACGTTTACAACTACATTGACAGCGACTATTGCACGCCTTGAAAAGTTGCCGTTAGTTTTTCCCATCAGCAACCCGAGCAAATAGTCCGAGCAGCATACACCGCAAAGGATAAGCACACACCACGAACTGGACTTGTAGTAGAAATACAGTGAAAATGCTATCACCAGCAGCATTCGCAGTGTGCGTTGCTTACGCACGCACTGATATGCGAGGATAAAAAGCGTGAACAGCACAAGAAAAAGACCCGAATTGAAAAGCATAGGGTTGTTCGGGTCGTAGGCAAGAAGATCGAGGAGACGTTCTGTCATCGGGATATCATATATCTTCGAAGCGTACTGTAATCTGACGAGCCATTTCGGCTGCCATCGGACCCGGATTCTGCATCAACAAACCGGACACCTTCCGGGCAATATCGCTATCGGTATAGAAAAGGTTCAGTGCCAGTCTACCTGCCGTATATCGCTCCATATCCGGTCTGACCTCCTGCGCCAGCTCCACAGCGAGCGAACCGGCAAAAGGTAAATGACGTAACAAACGGTGGCACAGAATATCGGCGACCTCAGCCGCTGGAATATTCGAAACCCACCGCAGGGCATCGTCGGCACTGAATTCCGCAGCCGGCATCAGCATTGGCGCTATCAGCATGCTTTCGCGCGTCGTGCTGTTGGCCCACAGGGCCTCGGCAAGTTCTCTGCTTTGTCCGAACATTTGCGAAGCCTCTACAATCTGCGGCAAATTTAAACCGAAAATATATCTGAACGGACTGCCGGCCTTGCGCAAAGTATCGGCAATCACTCCATTACGCATGGCAAAGAAATGTCTTTTCACAGCCTGCATAGGCGAGTATTTAAGTTCTGAAACGCCTTTAGTGGTCATATCCCGAGATTCGTTTTATTTGTTCTGTTGGTTTTGGGTCTGCAAAGTTACAGTTTCTTTCACGTTTTTTTGTCGCAGAGAGAAAAAATATTTGCCAAGCTGAGAAATTTTACTTAATTTTGGAGTATAAAACGACCCGTACCAGACAGGGTCTCCAAATTTGAAGATTATATTATGAGCAATAACGATTTTAGAAACTACGCCGTACACCATCTCGGCATGAACGGCCTTGCACTGGACCAATACACGTCCCTTATAAATTCCAAGGGTCCCGTAGCATCTTACATCAACCCCACCATCATAGAAGAACGTCAGCTTAACGTTGCACAGATGGATGTTTTCTCCCGTCTGATGATGGATCGTGTCATTTTTCTTGGCACTGAGGTGAACGATTATACCGCCAACGTAATTCAGGCCCAGCTTCTCTATCTGGACAGCACCGACACAGGCAAGGATATTTCCATCTATATCAACTCGCCCGGCGGTTCGGTATACGCAGGTCTTGGCATCTACGACACCATGCAGTATGTCGCATCCGACGTTTCCACACTATGCACCGGTATCGCAGCATCAATGGCAGCAGTCCTTCTTGTAGCAGGAGAAAAAGGCAAACGCTTTGCACTTAAACATTCGCGCGTAATGATACACCAGCCTATGGGCGGTGCCCAGGGACAGGCTTCGGATATCGAAATCACCGCACGCGAAATCAAGAAGCTGAAAGACGAGCTATATCATATCATTGCCGACCATTCCGGACAACCGTTCGACAAAGTGGAGAAAGATTCCGACCGCGACTACTGGATGACATCGCAGGAAGCTCTGGACTACGGCATGATTGACCGCGTTCTTGTCAAAGCCAAAAAATAATTATGGCAAAGAAGAAAATTCCGCACGAAATACGCTGCATCTATTGCGGCCGTTCCGAATCGGACGGAGCCTCCATCCTACCCTCACCGGACATGAACGGAGGCGTATGCGTGGATTGCCTCGAGACAGCCGCTCAGATGTTAGGACTCGTTTCCGAAGAGGACAACAACAGTGTTGCCGCTCGCGCACGCGCAAAATATCATTCGTCGAACCCCGACGCAGTCCACAACGCGGGCGAACAACACAAAAAAACGCCCACGCCGTCCGAAATCAAGAATTTCCTGGACCAATATATTATCGGGCAGGACCAGGCCAAAAGGTATCTTTCCGTCGCAGTCTACAACCATTACAAACGTCTCGACCAGCCATTGGAAGATGACGGAGTTGAAATCGAGAAGAGCAACATCATAATGGTTGGTCCGACCGGTACCGGCAAAACCCTTATAGCCCGTACAATCGCCAAACAGCTCGATGTTCCATTTACCATTGTAGACGCTACTGTGCTTACACAGGCCGGCTATGTGGGCGAGGATATCGAAAGCCTTCTCACAAGGCTTCTTCAGGCAGCCGACTATGATGTAAAGAAAGCTGAGCGCGGCATCGTTTTCATCGATGAAATAGACAAAATCGCACGCAAAGGCGACAATCCGTCCATTACACGCGATGTCGGAGGCGAAGGCGTACAGCAGGGACTTCTCAAACTTCTGGAAGGTTCTGTAGTGAACGTGCCCCCGCAAGGAGGACGCAAGCACCCGGAACAGCCCATGATACCTGTCGACACTAAAAACATACTTTTTATCTGCGGGGGAGCGTTCGAGGGCATAGAACAGGCCATTGCACACAGACTCAACACAAGTTTCGTGGGCTTCGCCACCGAGAACAACGACCGCAAGATAGACCGCGGAAACCTTATGCGGCATGTGGCTCCGCAGGATTTGCGCACATTCGGCCTTATTCCCGAGATTATAGGCCGTCTGCCGATTCTCACCCACCTGCTTCCTCTGGACCGTGAAGCCCTGCGCCGCATTCTCACCGAGCCTAAGAATGCTATTATCCGACAGTACGAGAAGCTTTTCAGTATGGACGGTGTAAAACTCACCTTCCTGCCCGAATCCCTCGATTTCATTGTGGATAAAGCAATCGAATACAAGCTTGGCGCTCGCGGATTACGTTCTATTGTGGAAACCATAATGATGAACGCGATGTTCGAGATGCCGACTCAAAAGCCGGAAAGTTTCGAAGTTACCGCCGACTATTGCAAACATCAGCTTGAAGCGGCACACTTCGACGCACAGGCCGTATAACTAAATCAAAAACATAAACCTCCTTCACAAAAAAACAGAGCCAATGGCAACCGTAGCAGAAACATTGGAAAAAGCACTTAAAAAGCACTTCGGTTTCGACACTTTCAAAGGCAACCAGAAGGCGATAATGCTTAGTCTACTTTCCGGTCGCGACACTTTTGTAATAATGCCAACCGGAGGAGGCAAATCTCTCTGCTACCAACTGCCGTCGCTGATCAGCGACGGCACAGCCATCGTAATCTCCCCTCTGATAGCGTTGATGAAAAATCAGGTGGATGCCATGCGTAATTTCAGTGAAAACGACAGTGTGGCACACTTTCTGAATTCCTCGCTCTCCAAAAGCGCTATCGACCAAGTGAAGGCCGATATTATTGCCGGGCGCACCAAACTACTCTATGTAGCGCCCGAATCTCTAACAAAAGAGGAAAATATAGAATTCCTCAAAACAGTACCCATATCATTTTATGCCGTGGACGAGGCTCACTGCATCTCGGAATGGGGCCATGACTTCCGCCCGGAATACAGGAGGATACGACCCATTATCAACGAAATCGGCACCCGTCCCGTCATAGCGCTTACCGCAACCGCGACGCCCAAGGTTCAGCACGATATCATCAAGAATCTTGCCATGACCGACGCCGTCGTTTACAAATCGTCGTTCAACAGACCTAACCTCTACTACGAGATACGTCCCAAGACAAATAATACCGATAAAGACATTATCCGTTTCATCAAGCAACGTCCGTCCAAATCCGGCATTATATATTGTCTTAGCCGCCGGAAAGTAGAGGAATTCTCCGAACTTCTGAGGGTCAACAATATAAAGGCCATGCCATACCATGCCGGCATGGATCCAGCCACCCGTTCGGCAAACCAGGACGCGTTTCTTTTGGAGCAAGTGGATATCATTGTAGCCACCATTGCTTTCGGAATGGGCATTGACAAGCCCGACGTCCGGTTTGTCATACACTACGACATGCCAAAATCGCTTGAGGGCTACTACCAGGAAACTGGCCGTGCCGGGCGAGACGGCGGAGAAGGCATATGCCTTACATTCTACTCCCGTAAAGACCTCCAGAAAATGGAGAAATTCATGCAGGGGAAGCCTGTTACAGAGCAGGAAATAGGCAAACAGCTGCTGGCAGAGACAGCAGCCTATGCCGAGTCCTCGCTATGTCGCCGGCGTACCCTGATGCACTATTTCGGAGAAACGTACGACAACGAAAACTGCGGTAACTGCGACAACTGTCTTAATCCCAAAAAGAAAGTGGAAGCACAAGATGATTTGTCTGCGGCGTTGGAAACCATTGCCGCAATTAAGGAAAAATTCAAGACCGACCATGTGGTCGACGTTATGCTCGGACGCGCGTCTAACGATGTACGTTCCTATCATCACGACGAACTGGAAGTTTTCGGCTGCTGCGAAGGCGAAACTCCCAAGTTTATCAATACCGTCATACAACAGGCCATAATTGCTGGTTATATAGAACGTGGAATCGAAAATTACGGAATTCTGCGTCTCACAAAAGCCGGAAAAGAGTTCCTGAAGAAACCCCGTTCTTTCAAGATTGTGGAAGATTCGGAATTCAACGACGATATGATCGACGAAGACCTGATTCCGAAGAACGCATCGTCGTGCGCAGCCGATCCGGAGCTTTTCTCTATTCTCAATACCCTGCGCCGTCAGATTGCTTCTAGCCTCAAACTTCCCCCTTATGTAATTTTCCAGGACCCGTCGTTAGAGGCTATGGCCACCACATATCCCATCACATTGGATGAACTGGCCAAAATTGCAGGCGTGGGTGCCGGAAAAGCAAAACGCTACGGCGACGAATTCATCAAGGTGATAAAGACCTATGTCGACGAAAACGAGATAGAACGTCCCGAAGATCTGCGGGTACTCACCATTGCAAGCAAA
This sequence comes from uncultured Porphyromonadaceae bacterium, assembly GCA_937921035.1. GTDB lineage: Bacteria > Bacteroidota > Bacteroidia > Bacteroidales > Muribaculaceae > CAG-873. Next base: position 43,280 of record CALEUL010000056.1, on the reverse strand, counting down.
AGCAAACTCAAAATTGCAATCATCCAGGCAATCGACCGCAAAATCAATCTTGAGGAAATAGCAGAGGCAAACAGTATTGAATTTGACACCCTGTTAGACGAAATCGAAAGCATCGTAAATTCCGGCACACGGATTAATATCACATATTACCTCAACGAAATAATCGATCCCGAGGATCAGAACGAGATTTTCGAATACTTCCGGACAAGCACCTCCGACAACATTCAGGAGGCGTACAAAGAATTGTGTCCTGACTTCTCTGAAGAAGAAATACGTCTCATGAGAATCAAATTCCTCTCCGAACTGGGCAACTGACCGACATGAATACAAGCATCCTTTCCGACCTATATCTTTCCGTAAAGGCCAAAAGGCCCGAGACTATCGTGGAACTCCCCTCCTCCGGTTCCAACAGGCGCTATTTCCGTTTGTCTGGCGAAAACGGCGCCGACAGTATCATTGGAGTTATCGGGACTTCCGACGACGAGAACAAGGCTTTCATATATATGGCCCGACACTTCCGCGAACGAGATCTTCCTGTTCCCGAAGTGTTGGCTGTCAGCGACGATGGAATGGCGTATATACAGACCGATCTGGGCAACTCGCTTCTTTTTCAGGAAATAGAAAAAGGACGACTGACCCGGTCGTTCTCGGCAACGGAAAAAGAATTGCTCGCCAAAACAATCCGCCGTCTGCCCGACATACAGTTCGCCGGCGCAAAAGGTATGGACTTCTCGGTATGCTATCCTGTGGATTCATTCGACGAACGTTCCATAATGTGGGACCTCAATTACTTCAAATACTGTTTCCTCAAAGCTACAGGCCTCGATTTTTCAGAAGGAAAACTGGAAGATGATTTTCAGACGATGGCAAAGGTGCTGATGCAAAGTGCCACCGATACCTTCATGTACCGCGATTTCCAAAGCCGCAACGTAATGATACGCGATGGAGAACCGTGGTTCATCGACTTTCAAGGCGGACGCCGCGGTCCGTTCTACTACGATGTCGCTTCATTCCTTTGGCAGGCAAAGGCCAACCTGCCTGACAGCTTGCGCCACGACCTGCTGATGGAATATCTGCACGCCGTGAACAAGTACTATCCCATCGGCGAGAAGGAATTTCTGGCAAACTTGCGTCATTTCGTGCTTTTCCGCACTCTTCAGGTGCTTGGAGCATACGGTTTCAGAGGATATTTCGAGAAGAAACCGCACTTCATGCAAAGCGTGCCTTACGCGATCGAGAATCTGCGTGGCCTGCTTACAGAGCCATATGCTGAATATCCTTATCTTAACGAACTGCTCAACCGCCTCGTGAACATGAAACAGTTTACCGAACTGCTGAACAAGAAAAAGCTAACAGTTCGCGTACTCAGCTTTGCGTATAAAAAAGGCATTCCCAACGACCCGTCGGGCAATGGCGGCGGCTATGTTTTCGACTGCCGCGCCATCAACAATCCGGGCAAATACGAACGTTACAAGCCATTCACCGGACTGGACCAACAGGTTATCAGCTTTTTGGAAACCGACGGCGAGGTTCTCACATTCCTTGATCACTGTTATGCCCTCACCGACGCCAGTATCGAACGATACATCGAACGCGGCTTCACAAATCTGATGATTGCCTTCGGATGCACCGGCGGACAGCACCGCAGCGTGTACTGCGCACAGCATACCGCCGAACATATAGCAAACAAATTCAAAGTACAGGTAGAACTTGTTCACCGAGAACAGAACATAGAGCAATCTTTTCCCATAAAAGAATGAAAGCAATTGTTTTTGCCGCCGGTACAGGCACACGGCTGAAACCGTTCACCGATAAACACCCTAAAGCACTGGCACCCGTCTGCGGGCAGCCGGCTTTAGGATTAGTAATCGGCAAACTGATTGCGGCCGGAGCCAACGGCATTGTGGTGAACGTACATCACTTTGCCCGGCAAATCGTTGATTTTGTGTTATCTCATAATTATGGTGTGCCCATCGAAATAAGCGACGAAAGTTCGTTGTTGCTGGACACCGGAGGCGCCATTGCAAAGATTTACCGCGAAAGCCATATAATGGCTACGCTCGGCGCAGAAGAACCTGTAGTTGTCCATAACGCCGATATCCTTACAGATTTCCCTATCAATAGCCTCACAGATGCCCTTACGGGCAATGCGGCGGCTATTCTTGTTAATCCATCAAGGGAAAGTTCCAGGAAATTCCTGTTCGATAGCGACAGCATTCTGCGTGGATGGGAAAATAAGAAAACTGCCGTTATACGACCTGCCAACCTTATAACAACCGGACTGCACGAAGCCGCTTTCGGTGGAGTTCATGCAATATACAGGACCACAATGCGTGATATCAGCGAATACTGCGGCAATCTGCATCCGTTCAGCATTACGGATTATTATATTGACGTGTGCGGCAGTTGCCGCATAAAAGGTTTCACTCCAGCCGGAGACTTCCGGTGGTTCGACATCGGTACGCCGGAAAAACTGGAAGCCGCTCAATCTTTTCTCTCATGAAACTTTCGGAACTCAAAACAGGAGAATCTGCCGTTGTTGTAAAAGTCCACGGCCACGGAGCCTTCCGCAAGCGCGTAATGGAGATGGGCTTCGTAAAAGGTCGTACAGTTACGGTTATACTTCACGCCCCACTGCAAGACCCGATCCAATACAGAATTCTCGGATATGAAGTGTCGCTGCGGCTTTCCGAAGCGGCACTTGTTGAAGTAGTGAAATTCGACAACGCCGACGCCGCCGTTCTAGGAGCTTCGATCCTTATGACGCCTCCAGAGACAACGGCCCACGAAACGCACCGCACTTTCGACCGCCGGCGGCACACTATCGACGTGGCTCTTATCGGCAATCCCAATTGCGGCAAAACTTCGTTGTTCAATGCACTCTCCGGAGCTAATGAACATGTCGGCAACTACAGCGGCGTAACAGTCGGCGCCAAAGACGGTGAATTCCACTACGGGCAGTACACTATCAATCTAATCGACCTGCCCGGAACATATTCACTGAGCTGCTATTCTCCCGAAGAACTATACGTACGCCAATATCTTAAAGAAAACACACCGGATCTTATACTCAACGTTGTGGATTCCTCCAACCTTGAGAGAAACCTATACCTTACAACCGAGCTTATCGACATGGACTACTCTATGGTGATAGCTCTGAACATGTACGACGAGCTGCGTTCATCGGGCGCTACGCTGGACTATACCAATCTTGGAAAAATGATTGGCGTGCCTATGGTCCCGATAGTTTCCAAAACGCACGAAGGAATAAAAGAACTGCTCGATACCATTATCGCCGTATACGAAAACCGCGACGATACCGTGCGACATGTGCACGTGAACCTTGGTGCCGATATGGAAGGGGCTATCCGCAAACTTGTGGACGCCATTAAGGCAAGCCCGTCCATGCATAAGCATTTCTCGCCCCGCTATCTTGCTATAAAGTTGCTTGAAGGCGACCATCAGATAGAAGACGAGATACCACAGGCCAACGAGCCATCAATCGCGACAGACACCAAGAAGCATAAATGCTCGCGACTGCACAAGCTGTTGCATCAGTGCAGCGACTGCGACAACTGCCCGATTGCAAGTCAGCCCCACTGGCGCGAAAATCTGCGAGCAGGCGCAGACGACCCAATAATGATAATGCGCGACAAGCTACGCGGTAAAATTGAAGCGCTGCGGAACGAGGACATCTCCTCTATCGTCGCTGCTGAAAAATACGGTTTTGTCGCAGGCGCGCTCGCCGAGACTTATACTCCGGGAACAAATCCGAAGAGAACAACACGCGTGCTGGACAGACTCGCCACAAACCGCGTGCTCGGATTTCCCATTTTCTTCGCTATAATGTTCTTTATCTTCTGGGCCACATTCGCAATCGGACAATACCCTATGGACTGGATTGAGGGAATCGTTGCCTGGCTGAGCGGCATTGTAGACAATCTGATGCCTGCCGGAATTCTGAAGGACCTTATAGCCCAAGGTATCATAGGAGGTGTCGGCGGTGTTATTGTATTCCTGCCCAATATCCTTATCCTGTTCTTCTGCATATCGTTCATGGAAGATTCCGGCTACATGGCGCGGGCCGCATTCATTATGGATAAGGTGATGCACCGTATCGGTCTGCATGGGAAATCGTTCATTCCGCTGGTTATGGGGTTTGGATGTAATGTGCCTGCAATCATAGCATCGCGTAGCATAGAAAGCAAATCCAGCAGGATAATAACGGTTCTTATAAATCCCTTCATGTCGTGTTCGGCACGACTACCGATTTACGTGCTGATGGTGGGAACATTCTTCCCCTCGCACGCAACCCTGGTTTTCGCTGGCCTGTATTTCTTAGGAATCATCGTTGCCATTATAACGGCCAGAATGCTGCGCAGATTTTATTTTCACAAGGACGAAACGCCTTTTGTGATGGAACTGCCGCCGTATCGAATCCCATCTATGCGCGTATCTCTGAGCCATACTTGGGAGAAAGGCAAACAGTATCTCAAGAAAATGGGCGGCATAATCCTCTTTGCCAGCATAATTGTTTGGGCTCTGAATTATTTCCCTATACACGAACCGGAAGCGGCGTCCAATATTGCCGCAACCGAGAACATAGACGATTCGCGTATCAATCCAGACACAGACTCTTATCTGGAGATGCTTGGCAAAGCCATAAATCCGGTAATGGAGCCTATTGGTCAGAAATGGCGCGCCACAGTTGCCGCATTAGCCGGCGTACCCGCAAAAGAAATCGTTGTTTCTACCTTAGGAGTCCTTTACACCAACGACGAGGAAGTTTCCGACTCACGTCTTGGCGCACGCCTGCAGAAACCGTCGTCGATTACAGGTAATCCGGACTTTACACCTGCAAGCGCTTTGGCGTTCATGGTGTTTATCCTCCTGTACTGTCCCTGCCTTGCTTCAATCACAGCAATAGCCAGAGAGGCTGGTTCATGGAAATATGCTTTGTTCAGCATTATCTACAACACGGCGGTGGCCTGGATTGTAGCCTTCGCCGCATACCGACTGATGCTCCTTTTCCAATAATAAAAAACGCTTAAAAATCATGGAAAACAACCACGATAAACAGGAAATACTCGACAAGCGCTATCTGCGCATGGCATCGATATGGGCAGAGAATTCATACTGTCAGCGCCGCAAAGTCGGCGCCATAATCGTAAAGGATAAAATGATTATTTCCGACGGCTACAACGGAACTCCCGCAGGCTTTGAAAATATATGCGAGGACGATAGCGGAGTTACAAAACCGTACGTTCTCCACGCCGAGGCAAATGCTATAACAAAAGTGGCACGAAGCAATAACTCAAGCGACGGCTCAACTCTGTATGTTACAGCGTCGCCATGCCTGGAGTGTGCCAAACTGATTATCCAGGCCGGCATACGACGCGTAGTTTTCAATGACCTTTACCGGCTTGCCGACGGCATTGAACTGATGCGTCGCGCCGGAATTGAATGCGTACACATATCAAACCTTGAATAATTTCAACATTACAAATGTCGCAAAACCGCAAATATCTTTACTGGCTCCCCATTGTTGCAGCCGTCTTTCTTGTAGTCGGTCTGTGGATGGGCCGTGCGCTCGACTCCAACACGCGAGGGAACAGCGCAATGCAGAAAATCAGTGAAATTTTTGAAATAATCGGCGAGAATTACGTCGACGAAGTAAATCTCGACAGCCTTGTAGAACTTACGCTGCCCGAAATGCTACGGAACCTCGACCCGCACTCCGCCTATATCTCAGCAGCAGACCGTCTCGCTGCCGAGCGCGAGCTGGAAGGTTCGTTCTACGGCATTGGCATACAGTTCCAGATGGTGAACGACACGCTGTACATTCTCGAAGTTATCAATGGCGGTGCTTCCGAAGCAGCCGGTATTCTACCGGGCGACAAGATGATAGAGGTTGACGGCAAGAACATAGCAGGCGTCAACATCACAGAAAACGAAATATTCTCGCTTTTGCGCGGCGAGAAAGACACGCCTGTAAAAGTAACCATAAAACGCCATAATTCCGCGAAGCCGCTCACCTTCGACCTTGTCCGGGGCGAAGTACCTGTATCACCTATCGACGCGTCATACATTATCAACGACTCCATCGGCTACATCCGTTTAGGCAAGTTCTCAGAGAACGCATACGCTGAATTCCTAACGGCTCTGGGACAACTCAAATTCGACGGTGCCAAGAGCTTTATCGTAGACCTCCGAGGCAACGGTGGCGGCTACATGAATCCCGCCGTGCTCATAGCCAACGAATTTCTTCCGGCAAAACAGCTGATTGTAGCGACAAAAGGCCGCTCGATGGCCGACAATTCCATTCTGTTCTCCGATGGCTCGGGCGTATTCAACGAACAGCAAATCGTTATCCTTACCGACGAGTACACCGCAAGCTCCAGCGAGATACTTGCAGGCGCCATACAGGACAACGACCGCGGCCTCATAATCGGCCGCAGGACATTTGGCAAGGGACTTGTACAACGCTCTTTCGAGCTGCCCGATTCAAGCGAATTCCGTCTCACAGTGGAACGGTACTATACACCCTCGGGACGCTGCATACAAAAGACCTACACTCCCGGCAAGAACAACGAATACGAAACCGAAATCTTCAACCGCTACGACCGTGGCGAGATATTCTCGGCCGACAGCGTGAAAGTTGACTCCACCAAAATCTTCCGTACCGCCGGCGGCCGCCTGGTATACGGGGGCGGCGGCATTATTCCCGACATTTTTGTACCTTCCGATACCTCCGGCGTAACAAGCTACTATATCAAGGTTGCCAACAATGGTCTGCTCCGCAAATTCGCCTACGAATATGCCGACCTTAACCGTGAGCAACTCAACGAAAGTGCCGATGCCAACGACCTGCTCAAGCGTCTGCCCGCCGACAATGTTCTTCTTCAATCGTTTGTGAACTATGCAAACGCCAAGGGCGGCATAGCTCCGAGGTGGTATTACATAAACATTTCGGCCAAGTTGATTGTTAATCAGATTAAAGCGCTGATAGCACGGGATATTGTCGGCATGGACGGCTATTTCCAGATTATCAACGCCTCCGATCCCGTTGTGGGAGAGGCTATTCGACAGATTGAAAGCGGTGGAGCGAAATTCCCGCTTACCGACACTAAGACTCCGGAGGATTCTGAACAATGACAAAAGAAGAAATACGCCGTCAGGTGCGCGCAAGAAAAACGATGCTGGATGCCGCCGAAAAGAGTGCGGCAGCCCGGCGCGTATTCGAAAGGGTACAAAAGCTCGCAGCATTCGTAATGGCCGACCGAATACTGATGTACCATTCCCTGCCCGATGAATTGTCAACCAGAGAATTCATCGAATCGATGGCAGGCACAAAGCAGTTCTATCTGCCTCGCGTGAACGGGCTCGACCTCGAGATATTACCTTACGAACGCTCGCACATGCACTTGGGAGCATTCCATATCGAAGAGCCTGATGGCGATGATACTGTGGACATCAACGAAATAGACCTTGTGATTGTTCCCGCTGTGGCTTTCGACAGCCACGGAAACCGCGTAGGCCGCGGAAAGGGCTATTATGACCGTCTGCTCAGCCGCTCACGGGCGATTACAGTGGGTGTTTGCTACGATTTCCAGCTTTTCGATGAATTCGACACCGAAGAACATGACATACCCGTCCACATTGTAATTGCAGACGGGCATGAAACTGTTCGCGGACGTCGCCGCTGATTATTTCTGTTTTTTTGCGGTCTTTGCAACCTGCGAGGGCGTCGATTCTGCCGGGCACACAGTAAACGGCAGAATAAATTGACATCCCTGTGCATAGCGGCTGCATCCATAAGCCGTATGACCTTTCACCAAATGGCCTTCGCCGCATACCGGACACGGTATCTGGCTGATGTCCTTAATCCTCGGTGCGCGTGGTTTTCTGGCTGCCGGGGTCTTTTTTTCAGGGTCCGCCTCAGGCACAGAACCTATACGACGGACGGTATTGTCGGCAAGAACATTGCCCACAATCTGACGCACCATGTCGCTAATTTCGTTAATGAATCTCGCCGGAGCGAACTGTCCGGATTCGATTCGACGCAACTTATTCTCCCAAAGTCCGGTAAGAGCTGCCGATTTCAACAGTTCTTCCTGAATAAGATCAATAAGGTCGATTCCGGCCTGTGTAGCCATAATATTTTTGCGTTCGCGCACAATATATCGGCGTTTTATCAGCGTATCTATTATACCGGCACGTGTAGACGGACGCCCGATACCATTCTCTTTCAGAGCTTCGCGCAATTCGTCACTGTCTACTGTACGGCCGGCGGTTTCCATCGCCCGCAGCAGAGTACCATCCGTGTAATATTTGGGCGGCTGCGAAGTCTTTTTGGCAAGCGAAGGAAGATGCGGGCCGCTTTCGCCTTCGATAAAAACCGGTAGAGTCTGTTCTTCAGAAGCCTTGTCGGATTTGTCAGCCTTGTCCGGCTTATCCTGGAAAAGAGCGCGCCAGCCGGGCGATACTATCACCTTGCCTGTGGCCTTGAATTCCTCCTTGCCAGCCTCACCGATTACAGTTGTGGATTCGAACTGGCAGTCGGGATAGAACACACCGATAAATCGCATGGCGATAAGATGGTACAGTTTCTTTTCATCGCCATCCAATCCCGACGGATACTGCCCGGTGGGAATAATGGCATGGTGATCTGTAACCTTGGAATTGTCGAATATTTTCTTGCTTTTGGGAATCGGATTGGCAAGAATCGGCGCCGTAACGCTTGCATAAGGAGTCATCTGACGTAGCGTAGGCGCAATCTTTGAATGAATATCATCCGACAGATATGTTGTATCCACACGCGGATAAGTCGTCAGTTTTTTTTCGTATAATCCCTGAATAAGGGCAAGAGTATGCTCGGCAGTCCAGCCCCATTTCTTGTTACATTCAACCTGCATCGAGGTAAGGTCGAAAAGCCTCGGAGCTGATTCCCGTCCGCGTTTTTTAGTTACTGATTTTATAACAAACGGCAGCGGAGCAATGGTTTCCACCACACTATTTCCGGCACTCTCCGTTTCGAATCGTTCGCCGGTAGATGTGAAATCGACATTGCGGTAAAGGGTGTGCAGCTCCCATGAATCCTTTGGCACGAAACATTCGATTTCGCGCTGGCGCTTCACAATAAGCGCCAGTGTCGGCGTCTGCACACGACCTATCGACAGCACCTGTTTACGGGCTGCATATTTCACCGTATAAAGACGAGTGGCGTTCATACCCAGAATCCAGTCGCCGATAGAGCGGGAAAGTCCGGCATAGAAAAGACGGTCGTAATCGGCCTGGGGCTTCAGGTTTGCGAATCCGTCTCGGATAGCCTCGTCGGTAAGCGAAGATGTCCACAGACGATACACAGGACACGTAGTATCGGCCATCCTCATTACCCATCGCTGTATAAGCTCGCCTTCCTGGCCGGCATCACCGCAGTTTATCACCTCGTCGGCGTCTGCAATCAGATTTTTGATTACATTGAACTGTTGTCTGTACCCGTCATTATCGAGCAGCTTAATATCGTATTTTGCCGGAAGCATGGGCAATGTGCTCAGCGCCCACGATTTCCAGGAAGTATTATAATCCTCGGGGGCGAGAAGACCGCAAAGATGACCATATGTCCATGTAACGCGATAGCCTCCGCCCTCAAAATATCCCTGATGACGTTCATTAGCGCCCAGAATGGATGCAATAGTAGCTGCCACACTGGGTTTCTCGGTGATACAAACCTTCATGTTCCGTTATCAGATTCCCGTTTCTTTCTTAGCCATGTTCCACAAGGCATCCAACTCGGCAAGTGTCATGTCCTTCAGATTCCGGCCGTTTTCCTTAGCCCTGGCCTCAAGCCAGTTGAAACGAGTGATAAATTTGCGGTTGGTACGTTCCAGAGCATTTTCCGGATTGACTCCATAAATACGCGCAGCATTTACAATGCTGAACAGCAAATCGCCGAATTCTGCTTCGATATCGTCCTTGCAGTCCTCTGCAATGGCCTGGCGCACCTCTCCAGTCTCCTCGGCGACCTTATCCCACACTTGCTCGCGCTGTTCCCAGTCGAAACCGACATTTGCAGCCTTTTCCTGAATGCGGAACGATTTGATAAGCGCAGGTAATGCCGCGGGAACGCCTGCAAGCACAGTGCGGTTACCGCCTTTCTCCTTCAGCTTCAACTGTTCCCAGTTTTGTATTACCGTTTCTGCATCCTTGGCCTCAACACTGCCGAAGATATGCGGATGACGGTATATAAGTTTGTCGTTAAGAGCATTGGCAACATCGCCGATATCGAAACGTCCGCTCTCCGAACCTATCTTGGCATAGAAAATCACGTGCAGAAGCACATCGCCAAGTTCTTTCTTGATTTCATCGGGCTTATCGTCCATCAACGCTTGAGTAAGTTCAAAAACTTCCTCGATAGTATTGGGACGTAAACTTTCGTTAGTCTGTTTAGCATCCCAAGGGCATTTTACACGGAGGATGTCGAGTGTATCCAACAGTCGGCCAAGGGCCTCGAGCTGTTCTGCGCGAGTATTGTTCATTGAATTGTAGTGAAGTTGATTGATAAATAAAGGCACAGGGCCATCGTGAGGAGAATAACAGCTGCTATAATACGAGGCGATGTTATGTGTTTCGGTTGATCGTCGCCAGCAAAGCGCAGTTTACCAAGAAGATACAGCGATAGCAGCGTCAAAATAACACACCAGGCCGCACAGAGTCCGCTGCGCCCCATAATACTGAGGTTCATCGCATTCTCGGCCGCATACAGGCCGGCAGCGACAACCGCGAGCGCAACAAAACCGGAAACGACACGCAGTGTCGTGAATCTCCTGCAGCTGCCAAAACAGAAGTAGGCCACTGCGATAAAGGCAAGCGCTACGGCAAGTGCGATTGCTGCACGAACCGGACGACGTTCCGGCTCATCGGCATTGACTACTTGTTCTTCAACAGCATCGCCAGCATCCTTGTGCACATCTCGCACGACTTCCGAAGTCTCGGCAACCTTCTTGCCTGAGATATCGGAGGAAGAGAATGTAAGCGAGAATTCATATTTAGACGGTGGTGTACATGCCTGTTCGGTGCAGGCCATATAATTAACGGTACCCTCAATTTTACCGGAAGCACCGGACGCAACCTTTAATTTCTGCACAAAAGTTGCGCTGCCGGTAATCCAAGGCAGATTCAGGTTCATGAAATCATCAAAACGGACTGTACAATCTCCCGATTTTATCATGTCTCCATCGGTAACGACCCCGGCCGGTAGATAAAGTTCCAGCGAAGTTGGGTCCGGGACACCGGTTTCATCGCCTAACGAGGGCATCTCGAAACCATATATGTGCCATCCTGGCGAAATTTTGCCTTGAACGGTAAGCGTTGCCGAGCCATCGCATACTTCGGTGATATCGGCGCTCCACACAACAGTCTGTTTTTCAGCAGCATGTGCCGGCACAGCACACATCACAGCCAAAAACAAATAACACAATATTGATATTCCAATGGATTTCATGCCGGATTATGTTAATGTATTGTTTTGCACCTATTGAAAAATTTGGTACAAAATTACGGATTACGAATGTAAAATGAAACCTAAAAAAGCAAAAAAACAATAATCAGTTAGCCCTGGAGGGCATTTATGTAAAAAAAAAACACTAACTTTGCAAGTAATATTATAGTCAAACCTCTCCTCAAAACAACACCATAGAGAATGGACGTAAAAAAAGTGCTGCTCGTCTCTCAGGAGATAGACCCTTACCTCACCGGCACAGCGATGGCCGATTTCAGCCGTTTGATGGCTCTCAAACTTCAGGAGAAAGGTGCTGAAGTAAGATGTTTCATGCCGCGTTACGGTGCAATTAACGAACGCCGCAATCAGCTCCATGAAGTAATCAGGCTGTCGGGCTTGAATATTTCCATCGATGATACCGACCATCCTCTTATCATAAAGGTCGCTACTCTTCAGCCCACACGCCTCCAAGTTTATTTCATCGACAACGACGATTACTTCTGCCGACACACACAACAGAAATCACTTGAAACCGATGATGACCCGGAAACAAACGACGAACGCGCAATATTCTTTGTACGCGGCGTTATCGAAACTGTTAAGAAGTTGAGATGGAATCCCGATCTGGTTATATGCGTAGGATGGATTACTGCTCTTGTGCCCTTGTACCTCCGCAGTATATACAGCGAAGACCCCTCGTTCGCCGAAAACAAGATTGTTTACGCTATTTCTGGCAAAGCCTTCGACGGCGAGCTTGATAAGCGTATGGTAGACAAACTCCTGCAGGAAGGGTTGAGCGAAGAACTGGTCAAGAGTATCGCCACAGAAGATGGACTGATCGACTTCGAACGTCTTAACCGTATGGCAATCGATTTCTCCGATGCTGCTATAGACAGCGGCGCAGATTCCAATCAGGTTGCTCTCGACTACGCAAAAGCATCCGGCAAACCGTTCATGCCTTTCGACGAAAGCAACGATAGCTCTGATTATTTCGATTTTTTCAAATCCCTCTGACATACATCTAATCTCAGGCCATCCGCCGACCTGAAATTTTATTCATCATCATGACAAACAGCAGCATCAAAATTCTGCTTGCAGCATTTCTGGCAGGTGCCGTTTACAGCTGCGATGAAGATACTACATCTACAATCGGCTCATCACTCACAGGCAGCGACGTTACTATTGTAATTGACTCGGCCTACACTGTGGAAGGCAAAACTTTGACAATGGCGAGCATTCGCCCTAAAGCATCAAGTTTTGTCCTCGGCAACCTCGCTATAGAGAACTACGGAACTCTGACAAGCGATGTTGTTACACAGTTCCTGCCCTCCACTGCCCTGGACACCGCCAATTACAGCTACAATAACGTAGATTCGCTTTTCCTTACCCTCCGATATGCTATAGGCAATTATATCGGCGACTCCATCGCTCCTATGGGGCTTACAGTATATCCGCTTAACAAGGCTCTGCCGAATTCCATTTCCAGCGACTTCAACCCCGACGGATATTACAACACCACACCGCTTGCCACGACAACCTACAATACACTGCCGGAAAGCAATCAGCTGAACAGTACCGAAACCTATCGTGAGATACTCATAAAGCTGCCTCAGAAGCTTGGCCAGGATATTTTCAAGAATTTTCAGGATAATCCGGCCAACTTTGCCAACGGCGAGATTTTCTCCGAAAACGTTTTCCCGGGCGTGTATATGCGTTCCAGTTTCGGCAGTGGACGCATGACTGTAATCTCCAGCGCATCACTCACATTCCACTTGCGTAAAATAACCGAAGTGAACGACTCGCTGAATGATACGATTAACAGCATTCACCAGTATATGCTGTCCACACCAGAGGTTATCAGCAACAATAACCTGCGCTACAGAATGTCGCCGACGCTGGAAAATCTGTTCAACGAAGGCAAGAACCTGCTTGTTGCTCCTCTCGGCTACGAAATGGAAATCAAACTCCCTGGCAAAAAACTCGTAGAGGATTACAGCAAGAACACCATTGCAGTACTCAACAACCTTACAATGACGATTCCATGCGACTCCATCTCCAATAACGCATCTGTTACTCCCCCGCCCTATGTTTTGCTCGTTCTCAAGAAAGACCGCGACGCTTTCTTCCGCAACAATAAACTCCCCGACAACAAAACATCGTTCTACGCCACTTACATCGCCGGCACAGGCTATTCTTTCGGCGATATGCGTTCATATCTTTTGGATTTGCTGGACAAAGTACAGGATGGCAAGGAAATTACCGAAGACGACTATACATTCTGCCTCGTTCCCGTGCAGGTTACGCAGGAAGCCGTAGTCAGCAGCTACAGCTACACCACGCAATACACTGTTACCGACGTTCAACCCTATCTTATCTCGCCGGTCATGGGAAGCGTGGATCTCGACAAGGTTAAAATTAAGTTGACCTACACAGTTCAGAAAGCTCATTAAAATCTACGATTATATTCAGAAAGCCGGCTTTTAGCCGGCTTTTTTGTATCCATCAAGCAGTGCGGAATTATCCCGCAACACTTCCAAAGAGATATCAGAGCATAAAAAGCGGGAGCGGCATTCGCCGCTCCCGTTTTATGTTCAGTCTTAGAATCAGATCCAGCGTGTGAAAGCGAAGTCCTGACGATGGGGAAGTTCCGCATTCTTGGGATAAATACGGAAACCGTAACGGAATACACCAGCATCGTTTACCTTATCGGTGAGCTCGTAGGTAACATTGTTGCCTTCCTGCTTGATAACCTTGAAGGGAACTACTCGGTTCAGGCGCTCCTGACCATCAATCTGACGATATACCACCATCTCTACACCTAAGTCGCGACCGAGGCCGTTAGTATCGATGGTAATCTCTACATGGAAAGGTTCGCCGGTTATTCCATTGGCAATTTCGCCGCTGTGGCGCATATCCACAACTTTTACGCCATCCCAGAGGCGTGCTACATTCTCTTTCCAGGCAACTATATGCTTTGCCAGCGAGAAGTTATCGGCCGAGAGACGTTTGCTGCGCTTGGCCTCCTTATCGTAGAAACGGTCGATATAGTCGTCTATCATACGCTTCATAGTAAAGTGAGGCGCAATGTCGCCGATAGAACCCTTGATATACTGGATCCACTTGGGCGAGTAACCTGCGGAGTTCTTCTCGAAGTACAGAGGAATAATCTCGTTCTCGAGCATCGAGTATATAGTAGCAGAGTCGAGTTTGTCCTGCTGACCCTGGTCGGTATAAGTACGCTTGTCGGTAAGTGCCCAGCCGGCATGCTCGTTGAAGCGGTAGCCTTCGTACCACCAGCCGTCGAGAACCGAGAAGTTCAGCACACCGTTCATCTCAGCCTTTTCACCGGATGTACCGGAAGCCTCGAGAGGACGTGTAGGCGTATTAAGCCAGATATCGACACCGGTAACAAGACGTTTTGCAACAATCATATTGTAGTCCTCGAGGAAGATGATCTTGCCGAGGAATTCCGGGCGGCGGCTGATTTCAACAATTCGCTTAATCAGGTCCTGACCGGCACCATCGGCGGGATGTGCCTTGCCGGCAAAGATAAACTGTACGGGGAACTGAGGATTGTTTACAATCTTGGCAAGACGGTCCAGATCGGTAAACAGAAGGTGTGCGCGCTTGTATGTTGCAAAGCGACGTGCAAAACCTATAATGAGAGCGTTGGGGTTGATACGGTCTACAATATTGATAACTGCAGAAGGATCTCCCTGATGAGCAAGCCATTTTTCCTTGAAATCGCGGCGCAGGAAGTTGATGAACTTATTCTTGAGAGTAACGCGCATCTTCCAGATTTCCTCGTCGGGTACTTCAAAGATGCCCTTCCATGCCTCGGGGTCGCTCTGATTTGCGAATACCTGTTTGCCGAGTTTCTCAGTATAGAATTCCTTCCATTCGGAAGCGGCCCATGTGGGCATATGAACGCCATTGGTAACATAACCTACATGGCTTTCCTCCCAGGAATAACCTTTCCAGATACCGGCGAACATCTTCTTGGAAACTTCGCCGTGGAGCCAGCTAACACCGTTGGCTTCCTGGCATGTGTTGAGCGCGAACACGCTCATGCTGAAGCGTTCGTTGGTGTCGGGATTCTCGCGACCCATATTCATAAGGTCGTTCCAGCTGATGCCAAGTTTTGCGGGATATTCGCCCATGTATTTACCGAAGAGACCTTCGTCGAAGTAGTCGTGGCCGGCAGGAACAGGAGTGTGGACTGTATACAGCGAAGAAGCGCGTACAAGTTCGAGAGCTACATTGAAGTCGAGCCCGTCTTTCTGAACATAGTCTACCAGACGCTGCAGGTTCAGCAAAGCGGCGTGGCCTTCGTTGCAGTGATACAGCTGGCTGTTGACACCAAGTTTCTGGAGCATCAGCACACCGCCGATACCGAGAAGATATTCCTGCTTGATGCGGTTTTCCCAATCGCCTCCATAGAGCTTGTGGGTGATAGGACGGTCGAATTCGCTGTTCATATCGAAATCCGTATCCATCAGATACAGCTTCATACGACCTACGTTAACTCTCCATATATGGCTGTAAATGATACGGCCGGGATAAGGAACTTCCAAAATCATTGGATGGCCATCGGCATCCATTACCTGCTCTACAGGAAGCTGATTGAAGTTCTGAGGCTCGTAGTTGGCAATCTGCTGACCGTCCACGCTCAGTGTCTGGGTAAAATAGCCGAAGCGATAAAGGAAACCTACGGCAGTCATGTCCACGCAGCTGTCGGATGCTTCCTTGATATAGTCGCCAGCAAGTACGCCAAGACCGCCGGAATAAATCTTCAGGCAGTTGCACAGACCATATTCCATCGAGAAATAGGAAACCGAAGGAACATCCTTACGCATAGGCTTGGACATATATTCCTTAAAGTCGGAATATACCTTGTCGAGCTGTGCCATGAACTCATCATCGGCTAAAAGAGCTTTGATTCTGTCGGAAGTAAGCTGCTGAAGAATCAGCACAGGATTTTCACCATCGCGACGCCACGAATCGGGGTCAATGGAGCGGAACAAGGCTTTAGCTTCGCTGTTCCACACCCACCAGAGGTTCTTCGACAGTTCTTCGAGGGGTTTGAGCTTTTGTGGCAGCTCAGATTTGACTGTAATGTCACGCCATACAGGGGCGTTTGTGTTGCTTACAGGAATTTTCATATAATAAAGGTAAAAATATTCTTATTTGAGCATTCGCGTATCGCGCGAAGTTAGCGCATCGCAATATGCCTGATTGTAGTACTTTATAAAATCGGACCATTGGGCTGTCTTAGCTGTTGCTGCAGCCGCCTTGCGTATCTTGGCAATAACAGAGGCTTTAGCCTGCTCAAGAACAACAAGGTCTGATGCAATTTTGTTGCACGCAGAATCGTAGTTGCCGTCGGTACGCTCTACAACCTCAACACCGCATGAAGCGAATCCAGGCTTGAAATTTTCTTTAATAAACATCCCGAAGCCAGCCAGGCAGGTCGTAACCGTAGGCACCTCGAAAGCGATGCTTTCCAAAGGAGTATAGCCCCACGGCTCGTAATATGATGCGAATACTGTCGCATCCAGACCGGGCAACAACTGATAATACGTCATGTTGAATATACCGTCGTCACCGGAAAGATAGCACGGCACATAAATGACAGACACGTCAGCGTCCACATCGTTAGCAAAGCCAAGCTGATGTATACGCGAGTTAATTGGGTCTTCGTTATAATTGTTGAGTTTATGAGTAAGCACCGGATCGCTTAGGCGTCCGGCTGGCCCGAAGTCCACATTATGTGCAAGATCTGCGCGGGGGCCTCCGCACCATGCGGGCACAAGCACAAACGCAAGAGTCTTGCGTCCTGTGTCAACACCACGCATACGGCTGATGGCATCCAGGAACATGTCGATGCCTTTATTGCGATATTCACAACGGCCCGATGTTGCTACGATAAATGTGTCGTCGGGATAACTTACGCCCGTCAGTGCCTCGGCAACCTTAAGAAATTTTTCGCGTGCCGCTTTGCGAGCTGCGGTATATTTTGTACGGGCAGGTACAAAATTTAGTTCAAAACCGTTGGGAGTAACCACATCTGGACGACGGCCGAGAAGCTGTTCGCACTCAACGGCCGTAACATCGCTCACTGTCGTGAAACAATCCGCATTCCAGGCTGCAGCTTTCTCCAAAGAGTGTTTGGACTGCATATTAAGCTCAGCAGCCATCTGATCGCCGTTATAGTTGCGCAACTGGTCGTACAGCGGTTTCCCGTTGCCACAGATACTGCGTCCGATGCTTGTAGCATGTGTTGTAAACACAGTTGCAACTTCAGGCATATCCAATCTAAGTTTTAGAAGACCCATCGCAGTTGTCCATTCATCGAAATGAGCGACAACAGAACGAGGGTTGGTCTTGGACGCTTTCACAAATGCTTCAATAACTTCGGCGGCGGCTCGTGCAAAGTCGCAACCTTCGTCGTAATCTCCGTAGCTGTGTAGTGAATCAACACCGAAGTGTTCCCACATAGCACCGTATGCTGCATCGCGGGTTTTATCCATGCCACCGAATTTTACAAGAACAGCCAACGGCTTGCCCGGGATATCCCAGCGGCCTGTACGCACATCAACACCCTCGGGCAGAAGAGCTTTTTCTGCAATCTTGCGCAGAGGTGTGTTCATCTCCACGAAGTAAGGCGACGGATTTTCGTCGCTCCAAACATCAGGGCCTATAAATATCAGTTTGTCCTTGAATTGGTCATTCAATGTCTTGGCTTTCGAAGACAAAACGGTGTATATACCGCCAATCTTATTACAAACCTCCCAGCTTACTTCAAATAACAGTTTTATTTCCTGGTTACAAGTATCCATCAAGCTTGATGTTAATTTCAAAGTGCAAAGATAGGTATTTTTTTTTTGTCAGCCAAATCATTTTGAATTAGCGTCTGCGAAGGTCTTGAGGAGAGCAAGCATCTGCGCGGCTAATTTCTTTGCGGATTCTCCGGCAGCCTCGGCGTAATCGGCTCCTGAAGATGCGTAGATGATACCGCGCGAGCTGTTCACCAGAAGACCACATTCGTCAATCATGCCATATTTGGCAACATCCTCAAGACTGCCGCCCTGCGCTCCTACGCCCGGTACAAGGAGGAAATGACGGGGAGCGACCTTTCGGATTTCTGTAAGGCTCTCGGCTTTGGTTGCTCCGACGACATACATTGTGTCTACCGGCGAGCCCCAGTGGCGCGAACGACGGATAACACGTTCGAACAGGGGTGTGCCATGTTCATCCTTGACAGTCTCAAAGTCGCTCGATGAAGCATTTGATGTGAGAGCAAGAATAATACTCCATTTGCCTTCATAAGCAAGAAATGGCTTAATACTGTCTTCACCCATGTAAGGCGCAAGTGTGACAGCGTCGAAATCGAATGTCTCGAAGAAAGCCCGGGCGTAGAGCGCGGCGGTATTGCCTATGTCGCCGCGTTTTGCGTCTGCAATGATAAACTGATCAGGATAGTTTGTGCGGAGATAATGAACAGTCTCGGCGAGAGCGGTCCATCCATCTGCTCCAAGGCTTTCGTAGAACGCGATATTGGGCTTATACGCGACGCAGTAAGGAGCAGTAGCGTCGATTATCGCCTTGTTGAAAGCTACTACACGCTCACAGGGTGTGCCTGTCAGAGAGGCAGGGAGTTTTTTAACGTCTGTATCAAGGCCCACGCAGAGGAACGAGCCCTTTTTAAAGATATTCTCTATCAGTTCTGTCCTTTTCATATCTAAAATAGTTTATTTCGTGAATATATAATATGTGGAATGAGAAATTTCCGGAATATCATTGTTTGTTCCGGTGGCATATATGTTAAACGACGTGAACACAATCGTCGCGCTGTCGCCGTTTTGTGTAACGGCCGGAATCGTCAGCGCTTCCTCGCCAGAATGATTCTTTTTAAGGCTGTCGATATTGAACTTTATCCTATAGCCCTCTACACTGAATTCCGTTATGCCAGCGTTCTTTTCGATCAAATGAATGGATTTAAAACTGTCCTGATACCTTACCGCATGACAGCCGTCGGGAATGGCGACGGTTTTGTCGCATGAAAGTTCGAACAACGGTTCCGCAACTTTGGCCGGATGGTCATATTTTTCGGGTAAAATGGAGAATGCATATATTTTGCTGTCGGAACGCACAATATCCGATATATCCGAGTGGTCGTTCCAATCGTCAAGATACTCAATCTTGGATGCCGTGTTTCTTGCATCCTGCCTATTCATTTTTGCCAGAGCCCTGCTGGCTTCTTCTTTTGTAATCGGCAGACGTTCGACGCCAGCATCGTGCAACGCTTCGATTACCTCTCCGCGTAACACGCGCGTGGTGATGGAAGTAAAGTTTAGCCCTGGTATCATAGAGACTAAAGCGAATACTAAGGCAAAGGATGCTGCAACGACATTGAGGTTCGCGTTACGCTTCAGGATAAAGTAGATGATAATTGAATAAGACCATATGTTGAAAGCTGCTACATAGAGACGCGATACCGTTATACCATATTCCCTGATACGACATATAAGACCGACACTCATAAGCACAAGCAGAGGCAACAGAATCCGTGGTGCCCACTGCCGGACGAGCGATGCTATGCGCATGGCACTTTCAGAGAAATAATCTCCGAAAGAATACCGTTGCAATCCGTAGAGCGTTATCAATACTGTTATCATCAGTCCTGTAACCATCCACGTCACAGACCCATTGGGAAGAGTCCAGGTAAACAGTATCTTCGCTGCATAGACATATAATATAATGGTATATATGAGCACAATGGGCAGTGCTATGTTCTTGCAGAATGCTCCTGCGAATGTTTTCGGCGGCAGAAGTGCGGCGACCGTCTTACGCTGACACGGAATCTTTGACAGGTAGATCACGCAAGGTATCAGCCAGCCGAATATGCAGATGGATGTGAGACAGAACCTATAGTTGTCGAGATTGAACAATATAGCCAGTGTGCCGAAAATGATAAAACAAGAAAGAGCCATCACGATGCCAAGGCAAACAGCTGTGGCAACTGCCTCAAACTGTCCTATGGTATATGTCCATAATTGCTTGCGGCTGTATCGACTTATGGCAGGAAGAAAAAGAATGGCAGCGATGAGAGCTGAGGCAAACGCTAAGCGTCCGACAGGTTCGGCACCTGTTCCGCTGCCGTTTCGGGCAAGCAGCACTATCAGGTCGGCTGTAACGAGTGCGGTGGCACATAGCAGCCCTGGCTTCAGTATGCGTTTTTTGCCGCTGAATTCACACCACAGATTGATGGCCAATGTGAGCAGGAATCCTTCTGTAAGCGTCCAGTTGACAGATTCAAAGATGTAATCGCAATCGGAGTTCCTTTCGAAAGTCATGTATATTCCCCACACCGTTATCAGGATCGCGAAAGTAAAGGGAAACGGAAAACGGAGAGAAACTATCCTAATCGTGCGGCGGATAGCATCGGCGGAAAATAGTTTATACAGTTGTTTCATAGCTCGGCTGCCTTCAGTTTTTCAGCATTTTCGGCTATAATCAGATGGTCAATTACATCCTGAATATCTCCATCCACAAATGCCTGAAGATTATATATTGTGTAATTGATGCGGTGGTCGGTAATACGGCCCTGCGGGTAGTTGTATGTTCGGATTTTAGCGGAACGGTCGCCGGTGCTAACCAATGTTTTACGACGAGAGGCAATATCGTCGATATATTTCTGGTGTTCCTTATCATATATAAAGGTGCGCAGACGGCTAAGGGCTCGCTCCTTGTTTTTGGGCTGGTCGCGGGTTTCGGTACATTCTATCAGAATTTCTTCGCTGACGCCAGTATTAGGATTTTTCCATACATAGCGCAGACGCACACCCGACTCAACCTTGTTGACGTTCTGGCCGCCGGCACCTCCGGACCGGAAGGTGTCCCATTTGATTTCACCCTCGTTTATTTCCACATCGAAAGGTTCGGCTTCCGGGAGCACGGCCACGGTTGCAGCAGATGTATGTACCCTGCCCTGCGTTTCGGTAGCGGGGACACGCTGCACGCGGTGCACTCCGCTTTCATATTTCAGCACGCCGTATACACCATCGCCGGTTACAGAAAGAATAACCTCCTTATAACCGCCGGCGGCGCCTTCGCTCGCCGATGTTACGGCGACATTCCACCCCCGGCTTTCGCAGTATTTCATGTACATTTTGCACAGGTCGCCTGCAAAAATCGCGGCCTCGTCGCCACCGGTGCCACCGCGAATTTCAAGTATGGCGTTTTTGCTGTCCTCGGGGTCGGCAGGTATAAGCTGCAGTTTTATTTCCTCCTCGAGTTGCGGAAGTTTAGCGGATGCCGATTCCAGTTCGTCCTTAGCCATCTGCCTCATTTCAGCGTCGGTTTCGTCGGAAAGAATCTGTTTTGCCTCGTCGATATTCTGTGTAAGCGCGCGATATCGGCGCGTAAGCGACGTAAGTTTTTCAAGATCCTTGTACTCTTTCGACAGACGCACATAGCGCTTCATGTCGGCTATTACAGCAGGGTCGGTAATCAGTGTGCTCACTTCTTCGAAACGAGCCTCGATGCCATCCAGACGTTCAAGCAGGGGATATTCAGCCATTGACATAATTTTTCGCGAAGTTACGAATTTTTTACCACTTCGCCAAGCACTTGGCAAAACGCTGACATTTAAAAACATCGATGCCGGACTTTGAAATCCGGCATCGGCAAAATCATTTTATCATTTTGTACCCCAGCGTGCCTCATGCCGCTGGCGCATCACATCCTCGGCAGGATTGCTGCAGGGGTGCCAGAAAACTTTATCTGCAATAGCATCCGGACGGAATTGCTGACGTACAAAGTTACCCGGATAATCGTGTGCGTAGAGATAGTTTTTGCCATACCCCAACTTCTTCATAAGTCCTGTAGGTGCGTTACGCAGATGCAATGGTACCGGCAGGTTGCCGGTACGCTCAACTTCGGCAAGAGCTGCGTCGATCGCCATATATGCGGAATTGCTTTTGGGCGACTGTGCAAGATATATGGCACATTCCGAAAGCGGTATACGCCCTTCGGGCATGCCGATTTTCTGAATTATATTGAACGTAGTGTCGGCAATAAGCATGGCGTTGGGATTAGCCAGACCGACATCCTCGCTGGCAAGAATAACCATACGGCGGGCTATGAATTCCGGGTCCTCGCCACCGGCAATCATACGTGCCAGCCAGTATACTGCGGCATCGGGATCGCTGCCACGGATACTTTTGATAAACGCCGAAATAATATCGTAGTGCATCTCGCCGCCTTTGTCGTATGCCAGAGGATTCTCCTGAAGCACCTCGGTGATAATTTTGTCGTTAATCACCATATCCTGTCCAAGACGCGTGGACTGTTCGAGCAAATCAAGGATATTGAGCAGTTTACGCGCATCGCCTCCGCTATAACGGAACAATGCCGCGGTCTCCTCTACCCTGACATTCATCTCCGACAGCACTTCGTCTCTGGTTATCGCGCGGTCCAGAAGCACATTAAGCTCGGTCTCGTCAAGAGGTTTAAGCGTATACACCTGCGCGCGCGACAGCAATGGCCTGATTACTTCGAACGACGGGTTCTCGGTTGTTGCGCCTATCAGCGTAACAGTTCCGTTCTCAACCGCACCGAGAAGACTGTCCTGCTGGCTTTTGCTAAAACGATGGATTTCGTCGATGAACAGTATGGGGCGTCCTTTGGAGAACATGCCCGAAACTTCGCGACGGGCATTTTCTATAACCTCGCGAACATCCTTTACACCCGATGTTACCGCCGAGAGCGTAAAAAAGCTACTCTGAGTTGTGTTGGCAATGATTTTGGCAAGTGTGGTCTTACCCACCCCGGGAGGGCCCCAGAGAATGAAAGATGATACATTGCCTGAATCAATCATACGCCGGATAATGCCGTCAGGCCCGACAAGATGGCTTTGGCCGATATATTCATCCAGGTTGCGTGGCCGAAGACGTTCGGCAAGAGGCTGTAGCGACATAAGAATATCGGAAGAAGGGTTAAATCTGAAAACAAGGGCCCCGAACCGACGGAGCCCTTGCTGTATTGAATAGCCTTAAAGGCTTATTTGTTCATGAGATCGTTTACCTGACGGTATTTCTCGCCCCACATCGCATGAGCGTCCTTATCGCCTGTGATGCTGGCGTAAGCCTGCTCGAAAGCATATGCTTCCTTGTAAAGAGCAAGGGCATTGTTAGGATTGGCTGGATCCATGTTCTTAGGATCGGCGTCAAGCATGGCGAGCATCTTGTTATAAGCATCAATAGCCTCGGCATTGGGACGTTTGTCGTTGCCGGCAACATAGAGACGGGCAAGACGCTGATACATCGCAGGAGAAATCTCGGATGTGCGCTCGAGCACTTCCGTCAGATACTTGATACCGCGGTCAGCAAGTTCTTTGGCTTTGGCAGTATCCTGAGTGTATGCAGCAGCGTTAAGATAACGGCCCGACATACCGAAGAGGTCGTTGAGCGACGGTTTTTCCTGAAGAGCCAGATATGCACCGTAGGCATCGGCACTCTTGGCGTATTCCTTAGCCTGCGAGTATGCACTACTCAGAGTCTTAAGAAGGTCGCCGTTCTCTGGGAAGCGCTGTACGGCAGCCTCGTACTGGATAACGGCGAGGGAGTCCTGACCAAGTCCGGAAAGAGCCTCGGCATATGTAATGTAGTCGTTTGCAGTAAAGTTGCCGTCGGGATTCGAGCTGAAGAACTTGGCAGCGTTATCCACAGCCTCGGCATACTGGCCCATAGCCTTCTGGTCCAGGAAGCGCACACGTTGCATCAGGAAATTGGAAGGTTCTTCTTTGAGGAGTTCATTGGCGATATTCAGAGATTCGGGATAATTTTCACCCCAGTAGAGAAGCACTGCGTAACGGGCTTTGTCCTCAGGGAAGTGGTTGGGATTCTGGATATACTTGCCATATAGGTTCGAAGCTTTTTTCCAGTGATCGGCAAGGAAGTATTTCTCGGCAAGTTCGCGCTGAGCCATTGCGGAATTAGGCTGCTTTTCGAGAAGTTCTTCCAGTTTCTTCATACCGAAGTCCTTGTTAACATTAAAATAAGCGTTGGCGAATTTAACGTAGCCCTCGGAGTTGGAAGGATCGAAAGTAATGGCCTGCTCATATTTGGCTGCTGCTGGGCCGTATTCGCTCTTGTCGCTGAGCATATCGCCTTCCAGAATATAAATGGAAGGAGCTCGGTTCTTGGAATCCTTGTGTGCCTTGGCAATGTATTTCTGAATTTCTTTGTCGTACTTCACCGGGTCGGCATTGTAATATGCGCGGGCGATGGCTACAATAACTTCAGGATTCTTTTTGGCAAGTTTCTGAGCTTCTTTGAAATTATCCTCGGCAGACTTTTCGTCGCCATTGAGAAGTGCGAGCGCACCCTTGCCTACATAGTTGAAACCATTGGAGGGGTCAATAGCCAGACCTTTGTCGAAGAAAGACTGTGCAAGAGCCTTGTCGCCCTTGGTGAGAGCGACCTGACCGAGATAATAGTTTGCAAGAGCCTTGTCGGTGTTGGCATCGTTGAGCGTACGTTCCAGAATAGTACGGGCGTTGTCGTACTGGCCGGCTTTATAGTACTCAATACCGTCCTTGTAGCCCTGAGTCTGAGCGGAGGCTACAAGGCCGCCGGCAAGGAGCAAGGATAAGAAAAGTTTAATTTTCATTGTAATGATTTATTTATTAGTTTCTTTTAGATATTCCGAATTTCAGTTGCTTTCCGGCAATTCCACGTTAATCTGACGCACGCGTGCGGGTAGAATGCCGGTTTTCATTATTATTTTCTGGCCTATAGGACCTGTTACAAACGAATAGAATCCGCCGGCCACATTGCTTGTCGATGCTGTCGTTATCATATATACCTGACGGAACAAAGGATAGGAACCATCGAATATATATTGCTGATAGGGTTTGTATGCACGCGCCTCACCGGGACGATAGATTTTGAGAACCTTCACGCGCTGTGTAAGCGTGGCTCCATTAACGGGACCGTCGCCAAGTACACTTTTCGCAAGGTCTTCCTTGCTTATGTCGGCGCTGTCCATATCGGAACTTATCCAGCTGACGCCTAACACGCCTATGGCATTAGGGTTGTTTTCAACGGCATGGAACACGTCGGATATAGAACCTGCGGCGAAGACGGTTGCGCCAAGCGGCTGACCGGCAAGGAGCGAATCGCTGAGGTAGGTGGCAATACTGGAGCCGCTACGGTCCAGAACCACTTTAATCTTACCAAGTTTTGATGGCTGTACCTCGTTCCATTCGGTGGTGGACCCGGAAAGGATATCCGACAATTCTGGAAGTGTAAGTTTCTCTACGTTGTTGTCGGGATTTACAATGAAAGCAATGGCATCGACAGCGATTTTAGACGACCGCACATTAACATTGGCGTTGCGTTCTTTCTTGTATTTGGCCTTGAGTGCTTTCTTTTCCTCGGGGGTGAGGTCGCGGCAAGCCACTATCGTTCGTGTGTTCAAGCTAAAAAGCGAGTCGAATGCCTCGGCCTGAGTGCCATAGCGCACAAGTATATGTGCATCGGGATACTGGTACTCGAACACATCCACTTCCTGTTTAAATATGTTCTCGAAAGAATCGTCGCACACCATTGTTGTTGTGCCGGAAGTAGATGAATGAGGGTCTTTCTCGTATTTTAGACACGACGTGAACGCAACGCCCATAAAGAGCGCCGCGCCCGCAAATGCTGTCAGTTGGATATGTTTTCTCATTTCACGACAATTTAGCGTTTTCAATCTATGCCCTTGACATATCGGTATGCACGCCAAAAGCCATAGACTATAAGCACGCATCCTACAACATATCGCGTC
Source organism: uncultured Porphyromonadaceae bacterium (assembly GCA_937921035.1). GTDB lineage: Bacteria > Bacteroidota > Bacteroidia > Bacteroidales > Muribaculaceae > CAG-873. Next base: position 16,948 of record CALEUL010000056.1, on the reverse strand, counting down.
CACGCCCAGTCGCCTCCCCAGTTGAAGAAGTTTATAAGCAGGAGTACACCCATGCCGACATATACTATTATCATGATAATGCCAAATACACCTTTCATGATATTGTTCGCCTTGTTTCCATTCTGGCTTTCTCGGTTTTCACCGCCGGAATATTGTTCTGTGCTCATAATAGTAAACCTTTTTAGTTAAATGTCTATTTCTCGGGACTGTACTGGTCCCTTAAATTTTAACATTTTTCACCGGAGTTTGTTCACTGTAGCCCGGCATGGATATCTATATGAATTTAGGCGTAAAATTACAAAAAATTATACATATCCAACGCCGGAATGCCCGAAATATTAAATAAAGAGTGTTAAAATGAGCTATTCAAGATGCGGATTACGCGCGTTCTCACCAAGACGAAGGCCCCGCAAGTAGTCCGGTGCGCTCATGGGACGTTTTCCTGCAGGCTGAACCTCGACAAGCTGCAACGACTCTGCGACACCACATCCCACGTAAGCTTTTTTACCGTGCAACATCAATTCGCCGGGAGCAAGATTTCGCGGAGCGCTCTCCTTATGTGTAGCCAATATTTTTATAGTCGTCAGCTCCTCGGAGCCTAAACGTACCGTACTCCATGCGGCAGGATACGGCGACAGACCGCGCACATGGTTATGGATATCCGCGGCGCTGCGCTGCCAGTCGATGCGGCAGTCTTCTTTAAATATTTTAGGCGCTGGCGTAGCCTCCATACCAGCAAGAAGCTCGTCCTGAGGCTGTGGTTCAAGTGTCCCGGCCAACAACTGATCGACAGTATGTACAGTAAGGCGCGCGCCTATGGCCATCAGCCGGTCGTGAACAGACCCCACATTTTCATCCTCGCCTATTTCGATGGATTCGCGGCAAAGTATGTCGCCGGTATCGATCTCTTTCTTAAGCATAAACGTTGTAACACCGGTGGTTTTCTCACCGTTCATAACGGCTCGGTTCAGTGGAGCGGCTCCACGATAATGCGGCAGCAGAGAGCCATGCAGATTAAATGTTCCCATAGGCGGCATACTCCATACCACCTCCGGCAACATCCGGAATGCAATCACAATGAAAAGGTCGGCTTCAATAGCACGTAGTGCGGTTATAAATTCTTCATTTTTCAGACGTTCCGGCTGGAGCACCGGCAAGCCTTTTTCCACTGCATATTTTTTTACTGCAGAATAGTTGAGGTGCTGCCCGCGGCCCGATGCTTTATCTGGCATCGTAACCACGGCGGCAACGTTATATCCACCCTGCACAAGGGCATCCAGACTTGCTACCGCAAACTCCGGAGTGCCAAAAAAAACTATTTTAAGCTCTTCTTTAGTCATTGTTGTGTATTTTGCTTGTTAACAATATCTTCCAGCGATTTCCAGAGATTGTCATCGGGCACCGGAGCCGTTACGTCGATCTCTTTACCGGAAACCGGGTGGATAAACTGTATCCTGCGGGCATGCAGAGAAATGCCTCCGTCGGGATTGCTGCGTCTGTCGCCATATTTCAGGTCGCCACGCACTGGGCATCCAATGCTCGACAGCTGCACACGTATCTGATGCTTCCGTCCTGTCATAAGGCGGACTTCCAGCAGGCAATATCGTTCACCTCTGGCAATAAGACGGTATGCAAGCCTGGCTTCCTTGCCGCCGTCGGTCGGTGTGGCAGAGGCATACGACTTGTTGTTGCGCTCCACACACTTTATCCAGTGCGTAAGAGTCGCCTCGGGCTTCTCTGGCACATTACGGCTTATAGCCCAATAAGTTTTATGTACATCTCCGGATGCGAACATAGCGTTCAGCCTAGACAGCGCTTTCGACGTCTTGGCAAACACCACAGCTCCGCTTACCGGGCGGTCCAGACGATGGACCACACCCATGAACACGTTACCGGGCTTGTTGTCGCGCCGTTTTATATATGCTTTCAGCGTTTCGCTCAGAGGCTCGTCGCCGGTTTTGTCGCCCTGCACAATCTCTCCGCAGGCTTTGTTGACGATTATTATGTGGTTGTCTTCGTAAAGTATCTCCATGATATGGATTATTTGCTGCAAAGTTACGAAAATTTATGAACACAGCAGCACCATCTCCATTTTCACAAATTCTACACATTATTATACGGATTTATTGGCAGACCGATAAATAATTGCTAATTTTGTAAACTTAAAGGCTATTTCCGCCGGCAACGGCAACATAAGCCTTGCGTTCCGACAAACTGAATGTTCAACCAAACACGCTCATACAAAGCAATCTGCAATGCTTAAGAAATTTTTCATCTCCATGCTCGGCACAATGGCCGGTCTTTGGATTTCTCTTCTTTTGATTTTCTTCGGAGGGCTGATGCTTGCCGGTATTTTTTTTGGCAAGAACAGCGACAGCAGTACAGTACTTCAAAAAAATTCCGTACTCCACTTTAAACTGGACGGCGAAATCTTAGACCGCGACCAGATTGTCTCCTTCCAGCAGATTATTCTGTCCGAGACTTCCAATGCCCCCACGCTTGAGCAAATGATTGCCTCGCTGAAAGCCGCTGCCAGCGACAAAAACATCAAAGGACTGTACCTCGATTGCCGCGGATCCATCATGGCGCCCGCAGACCGCGAGGAACTCATGGAAGCAATTGCCGAATTCAAGAAATCCGGCAAATGGATATATGCCTACTCCGACAATTACACCCAGGGAGACTACATGCTGGCTTCGGCAGCCGATGTCGTTGCCCTTAACCCTGTTGGCGCTATCGACATTCACGGTGTCGGAAGCGTCGTACCGTTCTACAAAGGGCTGCTCGACAAAGTTGGCATTAAAATGCAGGTCCTCAAGGTTGGAACATACAAAAGCGCCGTCGAACCTTATATTCTCGACAAAATAAGTGAACCGGCCCGCCAGCAGATCGTTCAGTACACCGACACCATCTGGGATTATGTTTCCGGCACAATCGCCTCCAACCGCAACATGCCCGATTCGCTTGTACGCAGCCTTGCCTCTGAGATGATAAGCACCCGCACGGCCGATTTCTTTGTTCCTACGTTGGCCGACACTCTTCTGTACGCACGACAGATACCCGATTGTCTCGCTGCAAAATCAGGTCTCAGCGACGAAGACCCGCGTCTGATAACACCTTCCGAATACCTCTCGACAAGCAACGTTCTGGCAGAGCTGACATCCAGCGAACGCCATATCGCTGTTCTATATGCCATCGGCAACATCTACGATTCCGGCGACGAAGGCATCGTTACGGGTCCGATGGTAAAGGAAATTACAAAATTGGCCGACGACGACAATGTCGCCGGAATGGTGATGCGCGTTAATTCGCCCGGCGGCAGCGCTTTCGCTTCCGAACAAATATGGAGCGCGTTAGAGTACTTCAAAAGCAAAGACAAGCCCTTCTACGTTTCGATGGGCGGCTACGCCGCTTCCGGCGGTTATTACATAAGCTGCGGCGCCGATTCCATTTTCGCCGACCGCACTACAATCACGGGCTCTATCGGTGTTTTTGGCCTGATACCCGATTTCTCCGGACTTTTAACCGACAAACTCGGTCTAACGTTCAGTACAGTCCAGACCAACCCCAATGCCTCTGGCATAAGCATATTAGAGCCAATGACTCCTCAGCAACGCGATGCTATGCAGCAGAGTGTGGAGAATATCTACGACCTCTTTACCAAGCGCGTGGCCAACGGCCGCGGCATGACTCAGGACGATGTTAAGAAAATCGCCGAAGGCCGTGTATGGGTCGGATCCGACGCACTGAAACTTGGCCTTGTGGATCAACTCGGCTCGCTTGAAACCACCATCAGGACAATGGCCGGCAAACTTGATCTGAATCCGGGAGATTTCAAGTCTTACCCCACAATCGAAGAAGAAATATGGCAGAAATTCCTGCGAGAGAACATAGATTTCAGTAATCTCAAAGCAGCCTCCTACGATCCCGAAACCATGCGCTGTATCGACGTCGTACGTAAGTTGCGCCACGCAAATCCGATGCAGGCACTCATGCCCGAAGTAATCATTAAATAACGCACCCATAGCACGATGAAAGGCCGAACCGTTTTTGCAAAACTTGTCCTCCTGCCCTGCTCCAAAATTTATGGAGCGGTTACATATGTGCGCAATAAACTTTTCGACTGGAAAGTGCTACCCGAGAAAGACTTCGACGTACCTGTCGTGTGCGTGGGAAATATCTCGGTTGGTGGCACGGGCAAAACTCCATTAGTGGAATATATTGTGGAATCTTTCCGCCGCAACCGCCGCGTCGCAGTACTTAGCCGCGGCTACCGTCGCGAAACCAAAGGTTTTGTTATGGCGGGCGCCAACACTATGCCACGCGATATCGGAGATGAATCATACCAGATATACCGCAAGTTCAAGGGCGAAATAATTGTGGCCGTATGCGAAGAACGCGTAAAAGGCATCACAGAACTTATGCGTCTGGAGCCAGGCATAGAATTGATAGTGCTCGACGATGCTTTTCAGCACCGATATGTCCGTCCAACCGTGTCTATTGTAGTCGCAGAATATGCACGGCCGATATATACCGACAGGATGCTTCCTTACGGACGCCTGCGCGAACCGAGCCGCGGCATCAACAGGGCCGACATTCTCGTTGTTGGCAAATGCCCGCCTAACATGCGTCCGATCGACTATTGGCAGGTGAAACGCGACTATGACCTGCAACCGTACCAAAACCTGTTTTTCTCGCATTTTCAGTATCTGCCGCTGCAACCGGTGTTCCCGGATGCAGTAAGCGCAGTGCCGTATATAGACTGGCTTGATGCCGGCGATACCATTCTAGCAATTGCAGGCATAGGCAACCCAAGACCTTTCGTGCGGCACCTAAAGAGTTTTCAGGCAAAAGTAAAAGTAGATATTTTCGCCGATCACCACAAGTACTCACGCAAGGACATTGACTATATCCTCCAGCGTTACCATCAGCTGAAAGGCAAACAGCGTCTCATCGTCACTACAGAAAAAGACGCCGTACGACTGGCGGCAAATCCATATTTCCCGCACGAACTGAAAGCGGTAACATTTTTCCTGCCTGTACAGGTGGAATTCGACAGCAGCAGCGGTCAGCCCGACTTCATTGAATCAATCGACAAGCTGATACGCGAAAAACACAAATAATTTCCTCAACCAAAACCCGGCATATCCGGCCGGCGTTATAACGTAACAACATAACACAAGCATCATGCTCGAAAAAATCAAACAGACAGCCGATTTTCTCCGCCAGCGTGCAGGAGAAATGCCAAAACTTGCCATCATCCTCGGCACCGGCCTTGGAAATCTGGTAGACCATATCGAAGACAAACTCTTTATCCCCTACTCCGAAATCCCCAATTTCCCTGTTTCCACCGTACAGGGCCACAGCGGCAACCTCATCTTTGGCAAGATGGGCGGCAAGCGCGTTATGGCCATGCAGGGTCGTTTCCACTACTACGAAGGCTACGACATGAAAACCGTTACTTTCCCCGTGCGCGTTTTCAAGGCTCTGGGGGTTGAGACTCTGTTTGTCAGCAACGCTGCCGGAGGCATGAACAAGGAATTCAAGGTTGGCGACGTTATGGTTATTACCGACCACATCAACCTGTTTCCCGAGAATCCCCTCCGAGGCAAAAACTACGAGGAACTTGGCCCGCGATTCCCTGCTATGACAGAACCGTACGACAAGAAATACATAGAACTGGCCGACGCTATTGCAGCAGAAAAAAACATCCGCCTTATGCACGGCGTGTATGTAGGCACTCCGGGGCCGACTTTCGAGACTCCGGCCGAATATGAATATTTCCGCGTTATCGGCGGCGATGCAGTAGGCATGTCCACAGTACCCGAGGTTATCGTTGCCCGCCATACGGGTCTGCGTGTATTCGGTATCTCGGTTATCACCGACCTCGGCGGCAAGGATATCACCGAAGTGCCCTCGCACGAAGAAGTGCAGAAAGCTGCCATAAAGGCACAGCCGACTGTAGAAGCCATTGTCAAGGCAATGGTTGAACGCTGCTGATATTAACATTATCTTCACACGACGCGCGGCCGGCTCGCGCCGGCTGCCGTTTTACATATATATATTATGTCTGAAGACAAACAAACTGAAATCTCCACTTTAGGCGAATTCGGTCTTATCGACCATATCACCAAAGGTCTGAAACATGTGAACGAATCCACCGTTGTTTCCGTGGGCGACGATGCCGCCGTCCTTCACTACCCTGAAGACAAAGACATCCTTGTTACCACCGACCTCCTGCTGGAGAACGTACACTTCGACCTCACTTATGTCCCGCTCAAACACCTCGGTTACAAAGCCGCGGTTGTAAACTTTTCCGATATATACGCAATGAACGGTACGCCACGCCAGATAACGGTATCGTTAGGCATTTCCCGCCGCTTCACCGTCGAGCATATCGAGGAACTGTATGCCGGAATACGTATCGCATGCGAAGAATACGGCGTCGATATCGTCGGAGGCGACACATCCGCCTCTAACCAGGGTCTGGTGATATCCATAACATGTATAGGCGATACTCCTAAAGGCAAAGCCGTACGTCGGTCGGGCGCACACGACACCGATCTTATATGCGTCAGCGGCGACCTTGGAGCTGCCTATATGGGATTGCAGTTGCTCGAGCGTGAAAAAACAGCATCTGCCGGACAAAAAGATTTCCAGCCCGACTTTGCCGGCAAGGAATATCTTGTGGAACGCCAGCTTAAACCCGAAGCGCGACGCGACATTATCGCAGCACTCGCTAAAGAAGGCATTCAGCCAACGGCAATGATGGATATCAGCGATGGTCTGTCTTCGGAATTGATTCATATCTGCAAAGACAGCGACACTGGTTGCCGTGTTTACGAGGACCGCATACCTATCGACTATCAGACTGCCGTAATGGCCGAGGAACTTAATATGAATCTCGTTACAGCGGCTCTTAATGGCGGCGAAGACTACGAACTTCTGTTTACAGTGCCTCTGACCGATCACGAAAAGATTCAGAAGATAGAGGGTGTGCGCACAATCGGATACATCTGCAAGCCCGAACTCGGATGCGCACTCGTAACTCGCGACGGAGCGGAAATACGGTTACGAGCACAAGGATGGAATCCATTGGCCGACCAGAATACCCAGGCAGACAACCAAGAAGCATAATTCTGTTATTTTTTCCGCCCTTGGCCCACTGCTATTCGAAAAATTGTACTTATCTTTGCACTAAAATACAAGATAGAACATTAAGAATATGATAAACCGTAGTTTAATAAGAATCAAAACTATTCAGATTCTCTATTCATATCTACTCACCCGCACGGATTTTAAGTTGGAACCGGCTCCGCGCGATGGAGAAACCAACCGCGACCGACTTTTTGCATATTCTGTTTATATCGACTTTCTTTTCCTACTTCAAAAGTTATCTTCCATACCTCTCGGCACGGCGTCCGGCGCTAAAATAGTGCCCGATGCCGTTCTCAAGAAGAATCGTGTTGGACAGGCCCTGCGTTCCGACCCCACAATGCAGGCAATCATAAACAGGCATCGCGACAGCCTGAGCAAGTTCGATTCTTGCCTGCCAGAACTGGTTACAGCCATTACCGAAACTGCTGCATACAACGATTTCAAACGCAAGCGGAAACTCGAAATGGCCGACGATGTTGCATTTTGGACTACCATTTTTTCCACAACAATACGCAAGAGTAAAACTGTAGAAAGGATTCTGCGACAAAACGACAGTTTCAGCCACGTCGGTCTGGAACAAGGCTTAAAAATGTTTGTGGCTACGCTCGGCTCCTTCGATGAAACTCGCGCTACTTACCTCAACGCCCGTAATGCCCTGGACCGCTCGCTTGCATTGGCCTACAGCCTCTATCACGCGCTGCTGGAACTTCCGGTACATATCACCGACCTTCAGTTGCGCCGCATCGACGACGCCAAGCATAAATATTTACCTACGCCCGAGGATCTTAATCCCAACATGCGTCTGGCCGACAATCTTTTTGTGGAAGCCCTGCGCAAGTGCGAGCCTCTGCAGAAATACATCGCCGACAATCCCGAAGCCGACAGCCCCTCGTGGCGCGACAGCGATCTGCTGTTCAATACACTTCTCGACCGTATTCTGACATCCGATCTGTACAAGGAATACATAGAGACTCCGGCCGGAGACTTCGCCACGGATGCTAACTTCTGGCGCGAAGCAATGCGGACAATCATACTGCCCTCCGACGAACTTAGCGACATTCTGGAAACCAGATCGGTATATTGGAATGACGACCTCCAGATAATGGGTACGTTCGTTCTCAAGACAATACGCCGCAGCTTTGCATCACCCGACGACAACGAGAAAACGTTGCCGGCAGGCACAATCGAGTTGCTGCCTAAATTCATGAATAAAGACGACGAGAAATTCGGATCGCAGCTGTTCGAATACGTTGTTACCAACCGCGAGACGTACCGCAGCTATATCGACCGTTTCATAGATAACAAGCAGTGGGATTCCGAACGACTCGCCTTTATGGACATTGTGCTGATGCTTACGGCCATTGCCGAAATAATCAACTTCCCCACAATTCCTATTCCGGTAACGATGAACGAGTATATCGAAATTGCAAACGACTACTCTACCCCCCGCAGCGGTCAGTTTATCAACGGCATACTGTTCTCAGTTGTCAAGATGTTGCAGGCCGACAGTATTATAGACAAAAAATAACCCCGATAATTACAAAACCTACAATGAGCAATTTCATTCTCCTTCAGGCCGGCGCCGCCGGCGGCGGAATGGGTAGCATTCTTATGATTGTAGCCCTTTTCGCAATCTTCTACTTCTTTATGATTCGCCCGCAGCAGAAGCGACAGAAAGAAATCAAAAAATTCCGTGAATCACTCGCTCCAGGCAGCGACATCGTTACCGCCGGCGGTATCTACGGCACTATCAAAGAAGTGAAAGACACATACTTCGTTGTTGAAATTTCCAACGGCGTACGCATCCGTATCGACAAGGGTTCTGTATATCCCTCTGCTGTCGAAGCCAACGTTGCCGCACAGAACGGCGAAAACCAGCAGAAATAATAACTCCGCAACGTGCACAGAATTCAAGACATCTTCGGTCGTGCATTAGCTTTAATGCGCTCGCCACGCGGCCGCGACGTGTGGATGTTCATGATTTTTGTGGTTATATCGGCCATACTATGGATCGTGCTGACCCTCAACGAAGAGGAGCAGCACGATTTTCGTATGCCTCTTAAAATATCACACGTTCCGGATTCGGTTACATTGATAACGGCCGGGCCGGAGGCCCTGAGCGTTAACCTGCGTTGCCGCGGCACGCAGCTGCTGAAAATGTCGATTGGAGGCTCGCCAGCAGTAGATGTGGATTTCCGCGCATACCGAAAGAACGGATTGGTGCGCGTGAGCAACGCCGAACTGAAAGCTTTGGTACGCAATGCCGCCGGAGGTGCCCAGGTAAACGTTGTATACCCCGACACCCTTTTGTTGAGCTACACCACTCACGCCGGCTACAACATGACCGTGAAGGCCGATTACAAAGTTACTGCCGCTCCGCAGGCGGCGCTTGTTGGCAAACCTAAGGTTTCTCCCGACACTGTGCGTCTGTTCGTGGCAAACGGCGATGAACTTCCCGACAACTACACACGCATACTCACAGAACCTATACGTCTCGTAGGCCTTGAGAACACTACAACAAGGCGCGTCAAACTCCTCACTCCGCCGCATACAAGGGTTATTCCGGACAGCGTGGACGTTACATTTATCGTCGAACCGATGATATTCAAGAGCCGCAAGGTTGTTATCGAACCGGTGAACGTTCCTCAGAATATTAAACTTATAACTTTTCCGGCACAGATAGACGCATTCTTCATGGTGCCGCTGAGCGCTTACTCGAAGGGCAGCACAAATTTCCGCGTAGTGGCCGACTATAAAACGATACAGCCCCTGCGCTCAAATAAAGTGAAACTGAAACTCACTGACGTTCCGGATAAGTTATATAATGTACAACTCTCGGCCGACAGCGCCGAGTATATAATCGAACGCCGCTGACAATGTCTGGAATCATCGCTTTGACCGGAGGTATAGGATCCGGCAAATCCACCATAGCGCAAGTTCTGCGGGCATGGGGATACGCTGTTTTCGACTGCGACAGCCGGGCTCGCGCACTGATGGACAATAGCGCCGAAATTAAACGCCGCATAGCCAGGGAAATTGCCGCCGAAGTGATTGTAAATGGAACCATTAACCGCGGGGTTCTTTCTGATGTAGTCTTCGCTGACAAAGAAAAGCTGCTGATTCTTAACAACATTGTACATAATGCAGTCCGCGAGGATATACGTAACTGGAGAAGTTCGCTGTACAACATACCTCTTGTCTTTGTAGAAACAGCTATACTCTACTCCAGCGGCCTCCATAACGATGTGGACGGCGAACTGCGCGTAACAGCGCCGGTCGAAGTTCGCATAGCGCGTGTGATGGCACGCAACCGGTTCAGCCGCAATCAGGTGTTGGAACGCATTACAGCCCAGACAGAAGAGGAGAATCCAACAGAGCCGCTGAAAAACCTAAAAATCATAACAAACGACAACACAGCGGCTGTACTACCGCAGCTGGTAACGATCCTTTCGGAAATCAGGAAATAACAACAGGTTCTGCTATTGCCAGCATCTTATTGCCTAAGGCATCCGAAAAACCGTACAGCCTCAATGTTCCACCATCAGAAATACCAAGTCTGTTGCGAAGCACGTCGGCACCGATACCAAAATTACGAGTAGCAACATTCGCTTTCATCTTTTCCTTTCGCAGGCGCTTTATTACCTTTGAGGAATACGGAAGCACCTCGTTAATCTTGTAAATATGTCCGGGAAAAGCAGATTCGATTCTGTCTGAATAAAACAGTTTAGTGTTCGGCGCTATAATGCTTAGACCGAAATCTTTGGCCAGCAGTTTAAACACACCGGTTTTCATAACTTCAGGATACGCCTCATATAGATAATCGCCAGTCTTAAGGACAGGGCCGAAAGCAGGCATTTCCATAGCGTTTTCTACACTCCGGAAGAACTTGTAGCTATGTTTTTTATCTGCCGTGAGCACAAGCGCCTCGATTTCAGGCTCGACACTCGGACATGAAAAATCCAGAACAAGAAGCAGCTCCTTGCAGTCGGTAGGCGTACCAACAGCCACTGCCTTGCTCAGATATTTCCCAAGAGCATCGGCTGTATGGCTTATATCGAGCATCGGCGAGGCCTTTACAATAAGTTTACGGCATATCTGCGAAATCTTTGGCAACAGCGCCACAACGTCGGGCTGGCAGTCGGCCAAGGCAAATACACGCTTACCCATAGAATCGCGTCGCGCGGGGTCAATAAAAGCGGCATCGAACACACATCCTTGTGCAATACATTCATCAATGAACTCAATGCAATCGTTTTCCTTTACCGACATATTATCAAGCCCCAGACCAGCGACATTATAGCTCAGAGCCTCCGCGCGGTCATGCTCCATCTCTATTGCAGTCGTTTCTTTCGCATCCTTTGCAAGATGGAAAACGTCTATGCCTAATCCGGCTGTAAAATCCACGACTTTAAGACCGCCGGGCAATAGCGACGCATGATATGCGGCAAGCATATCCGACGAAGCCTGCTCACCGGCAAGCATACTCGGAAAATAGAAACGCGAAAAGACATTCAGTTCCTCCTCGAATTTGATTGCAAACTTACGACGGCACTCTATCTGCACAATGGCAGCCGCATAGTCCATGTCCGGCTGTTTTACCGAAGCGTATTTTAGTCGGAGCGCAGAAGGATTGTCAAGGGCGTGGGCGTTCACCCATTCAAAGAAAACACTGTTTAAACCGTTCATGACCGAAGAAGTAAAAGAAAGGGCCGCATCGCTGCAGGCCCTTTCCAATGTTATCAATTCTATCGAATATTATTCGCCTTTGATAGCTGCTACACCGGGAAGAACCTTGCCCTCGATAGCTTCGAGCAGAGCGCCGCCACCGGTGGACACATAGGATACTTCGTCGGCCAGGCCGAACTTATTGATGCAAGCAACGGAGTCGCCGCCACCAACAAGCGAGAATGCACCGTCTTTTGTAGCCTTTACAATTGCATCGGCAATAGCACGGCTGCCTGCGGTGAAGTTCTCGAATTCAAATACACCGGCAGGACCGTTCCAAAGAATAGTCTTGGAGGGCTCGATTGTCTTGGCAAAAAGGTTGCGTGTGTCGGGACCTGCATCAAGGCCTTCCCAGCCTTCGGGAATAGCCATTACAGAGCATACCTGTGTATTGGCGTCGTTGCTGAAAGCGTCGGCTGCAACACAATCGCTGCCAAGAACAAGGTTTACACCTTTTTCCTTAGCTTTCTTCATAATGTCGAGCGCAAGATCGAGTTTGTCGTTCTCGCAGATAGAGTTGCCAACATTTCCACCCATAGCTTTTGCGAAGGTATATGTCATGCCGCCGCAGAGAATCAGGTTGTCAACCTTGTCCATGAGGTTCTCGATGATGCCAATCTTGGTGGACACCTTGGAACCACCCATAATGGCGGTGAAGGGACGCTGGATGTTGTTGAGAATATTATCTACAGCCTTTACTTCTTTCTCCATCAGATAACCGAGCATCTTGTGGTCGGCGTCGAAGTAATCAGCCACAACAGCAGTGGAAGCATGGCGACGGTGAGCTGTACCGAATGCGTCGTTTACGTAAACGTCGGCATAGGAAGCAAGAGTTTTGGCGAAATCTTTCTGACGGGCCTTCATCTCTTTCTTTGCTGCGTCGTAGTTAGGATCTGTTTTCTCGATTCCCACAGGCTTGCCTTCTTCTTCGGGATAGAAGCGGAGGTTCTCAAGCAGAAGAACCTGACCGGGCTTGAGGGCGGCAGCCATATCAGCGGCAGCTGCGCAATCGGGAGCAAACTCTACATCTGCGCCGAGAGCCTTGGCTACAGCATCCTTAATCTGACCGAGCGACATTTTGGGATTAACTTTGCCTTTGGGTTTACCCATGTGCGACATGATGATGAGAGAACCACCGTCGGCAAGTATCTTCTTGAGTGTAGGAAGTGCACCACGGATACGGGTGTCGTCTGTGATATTGCCATTTTCGTCCAGAGGCACATTGAAGTCCACGCGGACGATAGCCTTATGACCTTTGAAATTGAAATTGTCTATTGTCATAGCAGTATAATTTGTGTTGTTTGTTTCGCATGCAAAGGTACTGAAAAAAAAGGATTAACGCATTACCGCACATCGAAAATATTCAGTAGACGCAAAAAAAAGTCCGGTGCGAGGCACCGGACCTTGGAGGGGTATGGAATTCAAAAGCGAATTCTACTGAAGTTTGAACGTTACGGGCAGTGTGTATGTAACCTTTACAGGCTGACCGTTGTTACGGCCGGGAACCCACTTGGGCATTGCTTTTACAACGCGGAGGGCTTCCTTGTCGAGTGCGGGATGACGGGGACGTACAACGCGAACGTTTGTAATGCTACCGTCCTTGCCTACGACGAATTCTACAACTACACGACCCTGAACACCTTCTTCGGAAGCAGCGGAGGGATAAACGATGTTATCGCCGAGCCATTTGTACATGGCACTTTCACCGCCGGGGAATTCAGGTTTCTGTTCTACCATTGCGATGCTGACGGGTTCGTCTTCAACCACGGGAGCTGCGATAACCTCTTCCTTCACAATAACCTTGTTAAGGTCGTTTGTGCCTTCGGTAATGTCGACAGCACCAAGTGCAGCTTCGTTCTCGAGCACGTCTTCGGTGTTCTTAACCTGCTTATCCTCTTCGATCTGATCGTCTTCAACGATAAGGAGGTCGGTAACCTGCTGCTGGTTGGCAACTTCTTCAGGAGCAATGATTTCTTCGGGTTCGGGCATCTGGAACTGTTCCTCCTCCTCAATGATTTCCTCTTCTTCAGTTTCCATTGCCGTCAGCTCCTGCACTGTGGAAGTAACAATCTGCTCTTCCTCGGGCTTGCTGAATACGCCGGAAACGGAAAGGATAAGGAATACAAGGATGATTGCAACAGCAATGATAACCGAAACGATAGCTCTGGTGTGGCGAGCGGCGGAAGTTGCACGCATCTGATATGCGCCATACTCCTTGTTTTTGCCGTCAAATACTATATCGCGCCACTCTTTTGAGGTAAGATCTACGTCTTTTGCCATTTTAATCTAAGTTTTAGGGGTTGGAGGTAGATTCTTCAGCATTGTCTGCCTGCACAGCTGCTACTGCTTTGGCGCGTACTAAAGGATTGATGACTTTCTCGCCGGTTGTCTGCTCGTAATGACGGAGCAGAACTGTATCGGTGTGAGTAGGAAGCTCTATGCTGTATCGAGAAATCTGGTTGATGTTCATTTCGTCGATAGCGTTGATAAGACCTTCGTATGTGGTGTTGGGACCGGGTTTGATCACAACTACAGGGCGAGTCTTAAGGGAGTCGGACGCGTTCTTCTTTGCAAGTTCGTCGAACTGCTCCTTTGTGATTTCCTTGTTTTTCCACTGATCTTTCAGCTTGGCATATTCTTCCATAACCTGCTTGTTCTTGTTGAGCAGGATCTTGCGGATACCCTGTGCCTGGTGGTTCATGTTACCGATGAACTGTTCCTTGCGGAGGTAGTTCGGGGTAGCGAACGTTGTGTCGGCGATACCTTCATAATAGTAAATATTGTGCAAGGTCTTGCCGGTTTCGGCATCAATGGCAGGTTTGTCGCCATTGTACTGGGTATCGAGGATCAGAGTGATTGCTTCGGACTGCTTTGCCTGGCTCTGCTGTTCCTTCTTCACATCTTCGTTGGTAGGAAGGATAATCTGCAGTGTCTGGCTCTTGATCATGGTCGTACAGAGCATGAAGAAGGTAATCAGAAGCATGTTCATATCCACCATGGGAGTAAAGTCCACACGGATGGTCATCTTTTTCTGGGCGCCTTTTTTCTTTTTGCCGCCGCCGGATTCTTCTATCTGTGCCATAACTTTACTTTACTGAGTGGGTTCATTTTCCGATTTGAGGGCAGTCATAAGGCTGAACTTGTTCAGCTTCATGGTCTGGAGGTTGTCGAATACCAGCTGCACGGTGGTGAAGGGGGTATCCTTGTCTGCCTTGATGGCTATACCCTGGCCTTTACGCATAAGAGCGGTGTAAAGGTTGGAGAGCTGTGCGCGCTCATCCGGGGTAAGACCTTCAGCCTGTTCGTTGTTGATGCGCTGAGCAACATTGTAGATGGCTTTGAGCCATACCTGGAAGTCGTTCAGACGACCGTCGCGGTTCTTGTTGCCGTCGATAGGAATACCCACTTTGGGGTTGCCGATATCGCCGAGGAACTTATCGCGTTCGGTAACTGACATCGATAGGACTGCAGGAAGTTCCGCGAACGGCACACCAATCATATTGGTAGTGCGGAACTGGCCCTTCTGTGCATCGGTCAGAGTGATTTTGTTGTTCTTGTGCTGTTCGTTGTAGATGGAGAGTGCTTCGTCGAGCATCAGGCCGCGAATGTTTTCGCTTGATAATGTCGAGTCGGCGTCGCCGGTAAACGAGATGAAGAGTTTACCTTCAGTCACGGTGGGATCGTCGAGTTTGCCCGACTTGTCGGCGGACGAAACGAGGACGGTAACCAGATTGTTCATCGGCACTTTTTCTTCAGATACTGAAGAAGGAGTGTAGACAATGGTCGGTTCCTTCTGAAGGAAGGTAGAAGTCAACATGAAGAAAGTAAGCAAAAGAACAGTTACGTCACTCATCGCGGTCATGTCGATGAAGGTACTTTTCTTTTTGATTTTTACTTTTCCCATATTTACCTGTCTTTGTTGGTGTTGATTATCTTAGAAAAACGGATAAATAGGAATTAGTGTGTAGCGGCAAATGTTTGCACGATGGAGAAACCGATCTCGTCGATAGCGTAGGTGAGAGTATCGATTTTGTTGGTGTAGTAGTTGTAGAAAATTACAGCGAAAGCACCGGTTGCGATACCGAAGGCGGTATTGATAAGAGCCTCGGAAATACCGGTGGACAGTTCAGTGGAGTCAGGAGCACCAGACTGTGAAAGAGCCTGGAAGGACTTGATCATACCCATTACAGTACCGAGAAGACCAACGAGAGTACCGAGGGTGGTCATGGTAGCCAGGATGGGGAGGTTCTGCTGGAGAGTAGGCATTTCGAGAGCGGTTGCTTCTTCTACCTGCTTCTGAAGAGTAGCGATTTTCTGCTCTTTGGAAAGAACGGTGTTCTTGTCCATTTCTTCGTAGCGGATAAGAGCGGAGTCAACAACAGCGGCTACTGTACCACGCTGCTTGGAGCAGAGTGCGCGAGCGCCAGCGATATCGCCTTTTTCAAGGCATACTTTAACAGCTGCAACAAACTTGGCAACATTGCCTTTACCTTTAGCAGAGTTGAGGGCAATCCAGCGTTCTACAGCAAGAACAATAACGGTGAGGAAGAGGGTCTGGAGTACAGGTACGATGAAACCACCTTTGTAAACGGTACCCCAAAGGTTCTGAGGATGACCGTCTTCGTCGAAGTGCATGTCGTTACCAAACCAGAAAATGAAAAGTGATACAGCGACGATAGCGCAGATTACAATTACCCATGCGGCATTTTTAATACCGGGAGCGTTGTTTTTCGCAGTAGGCTTTGCCTTTGCGGTAGGCTTTTGAGCTTCCATAATTTGATTAAGTGTACTGAAATTAAAAAAGTATTAGTTAATGATTGTTGTTTGGTTATCTTTTTTTGTGTACGTAGCTTGGAAGAATGGTCTTTTAAAATGACCGCTTTCCGGGAGCGTTCTATGTTCTGTAATTCGTTTTTAAGGTGAATAAAATTGGGTTCATTCTTTAAAGACTAACGCAAAGTTAGCTTTTACTTTTCAACCGACAAAATATTTTTATGTGTTTTTTGACATACAATAGTTCGTTAAAAATTAGCCTAGCCTAAGCGGCTCTGGCAGTAAATAAAAT